>NZ_RKQJ01000001.1:0-696897 GCF_003814515.1 Salinicoccus roseus | reverse complement strand
GGCTCGTGATCTCGCAGGGGCTGGAGACTGTCGAAATACAGGATTATATGGGGCAGCCTTATGAAACGGCGGAAAGGGAACTCACCAGCCAGGGGTTCAACGTCGAAATGATACAGGAAGCCTACAGCACTGATGTGGAGAGCGGACATGTAATCAGCCAGGATCCAAGCTACGGCAACTTCGTCCCCGGATCCACCATCCGCTTCATCGTCTCGCTCGGCGAAGAGCCGCGGGATGAAAAGCAGTTTGCCAAAGAGGTCACGATCCCCTATGAATCGGAGCCGGATGCTGAAGAGGCACCGGCGAAGGAGGGGAGCGGTGAGGCGCCGGAGGGTGAAGACGGCGAAGAGGATTCCCCTGAGGCGAAGACCGTCGAAATCTTCATAGAAGACAAGGAACATTCGATCGATGAGATGTTCCAAACGCTGGAGATTACAGAGGATACCGAATATACACTCAACCTCATCATCCAGGAGGGAGAAACGGCCGCCTACCGCATTGAACGTGACGGAGAAACCGTGCGTGAAGAAGAGATTCCATATGAGTAATTATTGGCATATATGCAATGATTTATATATAATGAGATAGGAATACTGAAATTGGAGGAAAATTTATGAGCACAATCAAGAAGCACAAGGGTCTCGATAACACTCTGAAAGTCATGAAAGAGGGCTACCTCTATACAACGAACCAGAGAAGACGCCTCGGAGCGGAAAACATCTTCGAGACGCGGGCACTAGGCGGTAAACGCGTCTTAGTCATCAGCGGCAAGAAGGCTGCCGAGCTCTTCTACGACAACGATAAGACGGAACGTTCAGGGACGCTTCCGAAACGTCTCGTGAACACGCTGTTCGGTAAAGGCGCCATCCACACGACAACAGGGAAGAAGCACATCGACAGGAAGGCGCTCTTCATGTCTTTGATGACGGAAGGCAATCTGAAGCATCTCAGGGAACTGACGCGCAACCACTGGTACATGAACACTCACAGGATGGAGCAGATGGACCAGATCAACATCTACAGGGAATCCATCATACTGCTGACCAAAGTCGGTACGAAATGGGCAGGTGTCCAGGCGCCGGAAGAGAAGATTGAAGAGATCGCTACAGATATGGACATCATGATCGACTCCTTCAAAGGACTGGGTACTGCGTTCAAAGGCTATAAAGAATCCGTAGCTGCCCGCCGCCGTGTCGAGGACTGGCTCGAAGATCAGATCATCCAGACGCGCAAAGGGAAGATATTCCCTCCAGAGGGTACGGCACTATACGAGTTTGCCCATTGGGAAGACTACAAGGGTAATCCTATGGATTCCAGACTCTGTGCAATCGACCTCATGAACACATTCCGTCCACTGATTGCAATCAACCGTTTTGTATCATTCGGACTGCTTGCCATGCACGAATATCCAATTTCAAAAGAAAAGATCAATAATGACCCGGATTACGCCTACATGTTCTCCCAGGAAGTCAGACGTTTCTATCCGTTCGTTCCATTCCTCCCTGGAAAGGCCAAAACGGATATCCAGTTTGAGGGTCATGACATCGAGAAGGACACGATGCTGGTGCTGGACATCTACGGCACGATGCACCAGGACGATGTATTCGAGAATGCAGACGAATTCTATCCGGAACGCTTCCTGGACTGGGATGGCAGTCCATTCGACCTCATTCCGCAGGGTGGCGGGGACTATTACACGAACCACCGCTGTGCAGGAGAGTGGATGACCATCATCATCATGGAAGAGACGATGAAATACTTCGCCGGCAAAATCACATACGATGTGCCAGAACAGGATCTTACAGTGGACCTCAACAGCATTCCGGGATACATCAAGAGCGGATTCATCATCGAGAATGTCGCGGAGAAGGTCGACCGCAAATAGGATATCAGGACGAAGCCCTCCCACAGCAAGGCTGTGGAAGGGCTTTTTAGGCGTGATCATGATCCGGGATCGGTGTATTTGAAGCGTTTGGTGCTGTCTGAGGACACGGCCACTTCAAAGCCGGGGACGGGCGTCTGGTCCAGGCGGTTGATGACACTCTGAAGGACGCCGACACGGAGGCGGTCCTGATCCGGGTCATGCAGCTCGGGGACGGCCTCAGCCAGTGCAGCGAGCAGCGCTGAGAAGGTGTATTCCTCTCCCGGCTTCATCACTTCTGGAATATGCCGCCTCACCTTTTCGACAATCGGCTGCAGACTGCCGTCTTCCTGGCTGCCGGGAATATGGAAATACCGTTTATTCTCGATGATGGTCTGGCTGAAATGTGTTTTGGGATCGAGCTCCAGCTGTTTGATGGCACCTTCCAGGACGGCAGTGCGGTCCTTCTTGTCCGATTCGTCGAACAGCTCGGGAATCACCGGCTTCAGAAGGGCGAACAGTTCACTGAAGGTGTAGTAGCGCCCAGGTTCCATCATCGTCGCAAGTTCTGTGATCACCTTGTCCCTCACACTGAAGTAGCGTTCCTCCCCTTCATATTCCCCGTATTCTATATCCTTCATGAATATGGAACGGAAGATGGAATTGAAGAGCGGGGAAGCCTCGATCCATGCGATCACCCGGCTGCCGCTGTTGAGTCCACGGACGAACCAGTCCTTGACGTGGGCATTCCACATGTACTCGTATACTTTTGCGATGAAGAAGTCGATCAGCTTGGCACCAAGGTACGCAAGCATGCCCAGAAAGAATATGAGCAGGGGGTTCGAAATTGTCACTCGGCATCACCTCCCTGTCCACATACCCTCTATGTAAGGAATTGCAGCATGGAAAATGAAAGGATAACTGCTATAATTCAGTTGAGGAGGGATTGAATGGCACACGACATCATCGTCATGCATGGATCAAAGAGGGAGGCGCGCAATTCAGTGCTGGAAGAACGCCTGGATGCTCTGATGGCACCACACGGTCAGTACAGCGTGGCGTTCATAGAAAGTACGGAACGGAGCGTCTGCCAGGTGGTGGACGGGCTGGCGGAAGAAGGGGCGCGCAACTTCAACATCGTACCGGTCCTCTTCTTCTCCGCCTCGCACTATTCCAGGGACATACCGGAAGCATTTCGGCATATTGAAGAAAAATATGAAGACATGAGCTGGACGGTTGCGCCTCCAATGGGAACACATCCCCATGTGGCCCGTCTTGTAGAGCGGCGTGTGGCCGAGGCGCCACACAGCAGCGGGACGGTCATAGTGATGGCGCATGGCAATGCCGACCATCCGGAAGCGGATGATGAACTGGAAAGGCTGGTTTCACAGCTTGATATCGGGCTGCCGGCCTATCCGGCTGCGCTCTATGGTGCGTTGGCCGTAGACGGCTTGCTGGAGCAGCTGGACAGATCCGGTGACTTCATCATCGTCCCGATCGCCCTGGAAGACGGTTTCCTGACCGGAAGAATGAAGGAGGCGCTCCTTGAAGTGCTACCGGAGTCGGCCATGACCTTTACGCCGTCCGTCAATTTCGATCCGGTACTGAAGGAAATCATCATGGATCATATGGAAAATCATTAAAAAAAGGCACCCCAGGGGTGCCTTTTTGAATGCTACAGGTGGTTGACCGGACCGTCATAGCCCAGTATGCCGCCTTCCACGTTCACTGCATCGTAGCCGTTGTCGAGGAGATAGTTCTGCACCTGTGCACTCCTCTTGCCGGAGCGGCACATCACATAGTACTTCTTGTCCTTATCAAGGCTTGGAAGGGCACTGTCGATGCTGGACATCGGATAATGCTCGGCGCCGGGTACGAAGCCCGTCTCCTCCAGTTCATCACGTTCCCTTACATCGATGAGCACATTGTTTTCATCCTGCGGAACGTTTTGTACATCATTTGCATCAATTGATTCTGCCATAATGATTCCTCCTTAGTGAAAGTGATAGTCATATTTTATCATAAAGAGGGTAACTGTTATAATGGAGAAAAACTATTTCGGGGTGAGGTATGCTAAAAGGTAGGATTACAAAAGCGCTCAGCGGCTTCTACTATGTGGAGGCCGAAGGTGCAATTTATGAAACACGGGCCCGCGGGCTCTTCAGGAAAACGAAGGAATCACCATTGGTCGGGGACATCGTCACCTTCCAGGTTGAAAATGAGGATGAGGGATACATCGGGGAGATACATGAACGTAAAAATGCACTCATGCGTCCGCCGATCGCCAATATCGACCAGGTGCTGATTGCGATGAGCATGAAGTCCCCGGAATTCAGCTACTATCTTCTGGACCGTTTCCTTGCCTATGCCGAAGCGCATGACATCGAGCCGGTCATCGTCATCACGAAGACGGACCTGCTGGAGGACGACGCTTCCCTGGATGAGATCGCGTCGGTCTACAAGCCCATATACGACATCCATTTTACCGACCGGGACCAGATCAACGAAGATCTGCAGGAAATATTCAGGGACAAAATCAGCGTCCTGGCTGGCCAGTCCGGTGTCGGGAAATCGACGCTGCTGAACACACTCGTCCCGGATCTTGAACTGAACACTGCAGAAATATCGAATGCACTGAACCGGGGCAAGCATACGACTAGGCACGTCGAGCTTGTGGAGATCGGCGGGGGGCTGATTGCAGACACACCGGGGTTCAGTACAATAGAGTTCACTGAACTCGATAAATACAACCTGAAGTTCTGCTTCCCGGACTTCAACAGTTTCAGCGAAGCATGCAAATTCAGGGAGTGCCAGCACATCAACGAACCAAAATGCGGGGTGAAGCAGGCGGTGGCTGAAGGGGAACTTGCAGCCAGCCGCTATGACAGCTACCTGGCCATCTATCAGGAAATCGAAAACAGAAAGGCGAGATATTGATATGACAAAAGTACTTCCTTCACTGCTTGCGAGTGATTTCACTAAACTTGGGCATGAAATTGAAGAAATGGAGGCGGCAGGAGCGGACATCTTCCATCTGGACATCATGGACGGACAGTTCGTGCCGAACATTTCCTACGGCTTGCCGGTCGTCGAAGCGATCAGCCGGACCGCTTCCATCCCGCTCGACGTGCACCTCATGACGCTCGATCCCGAACAGTTCATCGATGAATTCAGCGGGCTCGGAATCGACATGGTATCCTTCCATATAGAAGCGACCAACCATCCGCACAGGCTGATGCAGCGCATCCAGCAGAGCGGCATGAAGGCGGGGATTGCACTGAATCCCCACACCCCGATCGAACATATACGGCATCTGCTGTCTGAAATCGACTTCATACTGATCATGACGGTCAATCCGGGGTTCGGGGGCCAGAAGTTCATCGATACTTGTCTGGACAAGGTCGGGGAACTGGATGCGGTGCGGCGTGAAAATGGATACGGGTATGAAATCGAAGTGGACGGCGGCATCAACCAGGAGACGGCAGAACGCTGCAGGGAAGCGGGAGCGGACCTTCTCGTCAGCGGGTCCCACCTGTTCAAATCACCGGACTGGCAGGAAGCGGTCAGGAAGATGAAGCAGTGAAGCACATCAATGTCCTGATCCGGGAGGACGGCACGGGCTTTCCGGACGAAAGGCGGGATGAAAGCTGGGCCGGGGTGGACCGCGGCGTCTACCTGCTGCTCAAGGAAGGCATCGTCCCCGATTTCACGTATGGGGACTTCGACTCGGTGGACGCGTCGGAATGGGCATTCATAAACCGGCATATGGAAGTGGCACCCGTCCCTTCGCGGAAAGATGATACGGATCTTGAGATGTGCCTGAAGGACCTTGTCGAGCGGGGCTGTCAGTCGATAGATGTCTATGGTGCAATCGGGGGGCGGCTGGATCATACCCTCGGCAATATCTTCCTGCTGATGCACGGTGCTTTCGACGGCATCGACATTACGCTCATCGATGCGCAGAATGTCATGCGGCGTCTTGATGCCGGTACACATGAGGTCGAAAAGGTGGAAACGATGCGGTATGTATCATTCATTCCCTTTGTGGAAGGCACTTCATTGACGCTTGAAGGGTTTGAGTATAATCTTGAAAAGGAGCGTCTGAAACTCGGGGCGACGCTGACCATCAGCAATGAATTTCTCGGTGCAACTGCAATTGTGCATACAGATGAACCGATAATTATGATACAATCCAGAGATGAATAGGAAAGGGGGGGTCGAATGATATTAACAGGGGCATTTGTCAACGGCATGGCGATCATCATCGGCGGCCTGCTGGGTCTGGTGTTCACCTTCATCCCGGATGCGATCAAGGACTCGATCATGAAGATACAGGGGCTCATCATCGTGACGCTCGGCATCCAGATGGTGGTGCAGACGGAGGATATCATCATCACCCTCCTCAGCCTGATCGTCGGGGTCGTCATCGGAGAGACGATACGGCTTGAGGAGGCACTCAACCGGTTCGGACACTGGATGGAATTCAAGCTTGGTGACAAGCATGCCGGTAACCTCTCCCAAGGTTTCGTTTCAGGGACGCTCGTCTTCATCGTGGGCGCCATGGCGATTGTCGGTGGACTCGATGCCGGACTGAGGGGGTCGAACGAGGTACTGTTCACCAAAGCGATCATGGATTTCTTCATTGCGATCGTGATGACCACTACATATGGTCTTGGTGTCATCATTTCGGGTGTGCCGACATTCCTGTATGAATCAGGCATCATCCTTTCTGCACAGCAGATTGCACGTGTCATTCCGGAATTCATACTCGATGAGATGATCGATCAGGTGACGAGCACCGGCGGGGTCATCCTGCTGGCCATCGGATTGAACATGCTGAATGTGACCAAAATGCGTGTAGGGAACATGATCCCTGCCATCTTCACAGCAATGATCATGGTGTACCTGATCAATATATTCTAAAAAAACCATCCGACAGGGTCGGATGGTTTTTTTGGTTGATGCTGATTAGACGCGTTCAACTTTGCCGGATTTGAGGGCACGTGCTGAAACCCAAACCTTTTGCGGTTTGCCGTCAACCATTACTCTTACTTTCTGGAGGTTCGCACCGAATTTTCTTTTGTTAGCATTCATCGCGTGTGAACGGTTGTTGCCTGAAGCCGCTTTGCGACCAGTGAAAAAGCATTCTTTAGCCATGTTGTCATCTCCCTTTTATAAATATTACCATAAACATTGATTGTAGGTTTAATTGCATACTATAATATAATACATGATAAGAAAAAAATTTACAAGCGGTTTTCGACGTGAACTGCATTATGACTGACTGAATACACTTGTATTTATATGTAGTTTCTGCTTATAATAAAATGATGTGTCAGGGGGAAAAATAATGGCTCTTGAAATTAAAAATGAATTGGGAAGCATAGATATCGCGATGGATGTCATCGCAAACATCGCTGGTGGCGCTGTGGTGGAAAGCTACGGTGTGGTCGGCATGGCCTCAAAGCACCAGGTCCGGGACGGCTTTGCCGAACTGCTCGGCAAGGAGAACTACGCACGTGGCGTCATCGTCGAAAACAATGAAGGCGATATCGATATCGACCTTTATATCATCGTCGGCTATGGAATAAAGATATCAGAAGTGGCGACGAATCTGCAATCAACTGTGAAATACAAGCTGGAAAAGACACTTGGACTCAACATAAAATCTGTAAACATACATGTCCAAGGGGTCAGAATCATCAATACCGAGGACTGATCAGGGAGGATTTACTAAGCGATGGATAAGATAGATGGAAAAATGTTTAGGAATATGATTTTAAGCGGGGCCGAAAACCTTCGGCAGCATGCTGAATATGTGGATTCATTGAACGTCTTCCCCGTCCCTGATGGTGATACGGGTACGAACATGAACCTTTCGATGACTTCAGGCGCAAATGAAGTCGAAGGCAGGGAGGATGCACACATCGGTACGGTGGGCAGGCATTTCTCAAAAGGCCTGCTGATGGGGGCGCGCGGCAATTCGGGCGTCATACTCTCCCAGCTTTTCAGGGGCTTCTCCAAAGCGATCGAAGAGCGGGAGGATATCGATGTTGAAGATTTCTCCGCCGCATTCGATGCCGGAGTGAAGACGGCCTACAAGGCAGTGATGAAACCCGTAGAAGGGACGATACTCACAGTCGCCAAAGATTCTGCAGAGCGGGCTCGGGAAGCTGCAGGGAATGAAACTTCCATCATCTCCATCATGGAAGCGGTCATCGAAGAGGCGGAAGCCTCGCTTGAGCGGACGCCGGACCTGCTTCCTGTGCTGAAGGAAGTCGGTGTGGTCGATTCAGGCGGACAGGGCCTCGTCTATGTGTATAAGGGATTCCTTTCCGCACTGAAGGGTGAAGCAGTCGAAACTGCAGCCAAGCCGGCCGGAATGGACACCTTCGTCAATGATGCCCACGAATTCGATGAATTCATGTCGGCAGAAGATATCGAGTACGGCTTCTGTACAGAATTCATGGTACGTCTCGAAGGGGACAAGCGTGAATTCGACGAAGATGCCTTCCGTCAGGACATGAGTGAATTCGGGGACTCCCTCCTGGTCATCTCGGACGATGAGATCGCCAAAGTGCATGTGCATACGGAGACCCCGGGGGAAGCGATGACATACGGTTCGACCTACGGTGAACTAATCAAGATGAAGATCGAGAACATGCGTGAACAGTTCAGGGAAATAAAGGAGAAGAAGGATGCGTCTGCAGGCGGGAAGCAGGAAAAGCAATCCTATGACACCGCCATCATAACCGTCTCATCCGGTGCAGGCATCAATGAACTCTTCAGGAGCATCGGTGCAACGCACATCATCAATGGGGGGCAGACGATGAATCCGTCGACGGAGGACATACTCCGCACCATTGAAGGGGAAGATGTGAAGCAGGTGATCATCCTGCCGAACAACAAGAACATCATCATGGCGGCCGAGCAGGCCAGGGATATGCTTGAAATTCCGGCTGTGGTCATTCCGACGCGTTCCATACCGGAAGGATTGTCGAGCCTGCTCGTATATTCCCCGGATGAAGCGCTCGAGCAGGTCAAGGAGGCGATGGAAGCCTCCCTCGAGCATGTAAGGACCGGCCAGGTCACATATGCGGTGCGGGATACGAAGATAGACGGCATCGAAATAAAGAAAAACCAGCATATGGGCATCAAAGATGGTAAAATAACTGGAGCGGACGATTCCCGCGAAGCAACATTGAAACAGCTGATGGAATCAATGCTGGATGAGGAATCTGAAATTGTCACGGTATTGATAGGTGAAGAAGGCGACGCTGAGGAAGTGGATCGCATCATCTCATCGATCGAACCGGAATATGACGAAGTTGAATTTGAAGTTCATGACGGGCAGCAGCCGGTGTATAGTTATCTACTATCTGTAGAATAGTCATAGGGACCTCATCGGCCGAATGTGCCGGTGGGGTCTTTCTAAAATTGGAGGCGATTGTATGAAGTATAAAAGTGTATTCGATATCATTGGACCGGTAATGGTTGGCCCTTCCTCTTCACATACGGCAGGGGCGGCAAGGATCGGACTGCTTGCACGCAGCCTGTTCGGCGGACGGCCGGACCATGTGGATATATACTTATATGGATCCTTCAAAGATACATACAAAGGGCACGGTACAGATGTTGCGCTGATTGGAGGACTGCTCGGATTCGACACGGACGACGACAGGATCATCACTGCAGAAGCGCTTGCGAAGGAGGCTTCCATGCAGTACCACTTCATAGAAATGGAAGAGGAGCGCTCCCATCCGAACACCGCACTCCTGCACCTGGTGAAGGGCAGCGAACAGCTGACGGTCGAAGGGATTTCAATCGGCGGCGGCAAGATCGAAGTGGTCAGCATCAACGACTATCCAATCGCCCTGTCCGGAAACTATCCTGCGCTTCTTGTATTCCACAAGGATACATTCGGGACGATCGCCAGGGTGACGACCATACTCGGAAATAACGAGATCAACGTCAGTCAGATGAATGTGGCCCGCAAGGAGAAGGGCGATATTGCCCTGATGACGATAGAGCTCGATGAGGCAATCGACGAGGCAGTGATAGAAGAAGTGCGCGCGGCAGATGGTGTGGACAGAGTAATCGAAATGAAGGAAAGCTAGGGGGTCAAACATGTTTAAGAGTATTCAGGAGCTGATAGAGAAGGCGGCGGCAGAGGACAAGGCGATTTCAGATGTGATGATCGAACAGGAAGTGGCGGTTACAGGCAGGTCCTACCTCGATATCTACAAGGATATGGAGCGGAACCTCGAAGTTATGGAATCCGCGGTCGAAGAAGGCATCGGCGGAGTGGAGAGCACCACCGGGCTGACCGGCATGGATGCCGTCAAGATGAAGAAGTACATCGACAGCGGCAAAGGACTGAGCGGCGAACTGACCTTGTACGCAATCGCCCATGCAGTCAGTACGAACGAAGTCAACGCGGCCATGGGCAAAATATGTGCAACACCGACCGCGGGATCGGCAGGCGTCGTACCCGGCGTTCTGTTCGCTATGCGCGAAAAGCATGACATCTCCCGTGAAGAGATGGTGAAGTTCCTCTTCACTTCAGGCGCGTTCGGCTTTGTCGTGGCGAATAATGCGAGCATCTCCGGTGCAGCAGGTGGATGTCAGGCAGAAGTCGGAAGCGCAAGTGCGATGGCGGCTGCAGCCCTGGTGGAAATGGCTGGAGGGACGCCGGAAATGAGTGCCCACGGCTTCGCGATCGCCCTCAAGAATATGCTCGGGCTCGTCTGTGACCCTGTGGCGGGACTTGTGGAAGTGCCTTGCGTAAAAAGAAATGCGGCCGGTGCGAGCAATGCGCTGACGGCGGCAGACATGGCACTGGCCGGCATTGAATCCAGGATTCCAGCAGACGAAGTGGTCGAGGCGATGTACAAGATCGGTCTGACGATGCCTTCTGCACTCAGGGAGACCGGACGCGGCGGACTTGCCGGCACACCGACAGGGGAGCGCATCAAGGCCGAGCTGTTCGGTGAACAGTAATGCCCGTCATGTATCAGGTGATCACACCGCCGACCCCCATCGAAGATTTGAAGGGGGTCGGGCCGAAGCTGCGTAATAAGCTCCTTGAACTGGACATCAAGGATGTGAATGATGTCGTCTTCACTCTTCCCAGCGGTCATGAGAACCTGACCGTCATGGATCTCAGGGAGGCTGCCCACAATGATAAGGTCACAGTGGCCGGCACCATCCAGACGGAACCGGCACTCGCCTACTTCAGGGGCGGGAAGAACCGCCTGACGGTCTTCATGGAAATCAATGGCATGTACGTCAAGGTCGTCTTCTTCAACCAGCCCTACTTGAAGGATAAACTGAAGGTGGGGGAGACGGCCAAGATTTCCGGGAAGTTTCAGCGGCATAAGCTCGAGATCAACGCCCAGCGACTCATCTATGACGATTCGGGCGGCTACCGTGTGAAATATGCCCTGGGCGGCGTGATGCATTCCAAGACGTTCAGCAAGCTTGTGGCCCAGGTGTTCGAAAACGCCATCTTCAATTATGACCTGCCGGAGGATCTGAAGGGGAAATACCGCCTGCTGTCGATACGCGAGGCACTCTGGAGACTCCATTTTCCAGGGAATCCCCATGACATCAATGAGGCGCGCCGGACGATCAAGTTCTATGAGCTTTTCATCTTCCAGCTCCAGCTGATGGAGAAGCGCAGGCGCGAGCGTGTAAGGAATGAACGGTATATCGTGGACTATGATGTCGGTGCACTCCGCACTTTCATCGACACGCTGCCGTTTGAACTGACGGATGATCAGAAGCGGAGTGTGAATGAGATATGCCGGGACCTCAAGCAGAATGTCTCCATGCATCGTCTCCTGCAGGGGGATGTCGGCAGCGGGAAGACGATCGTCGCCGGAATCGCAAGCTATGCGGTGAAGACGATAGGTGAGCAGACGGCACTCATGGTGCCGACTGAGGTGTTGGCCAACCAGCACTTCCAATCTTTCCTGGAAATCTTCGACGGCCTTCTGAACATCGCCAAATTGACCGGCAACACATCGAAGAAGGAGAAGGCTGGCATACTTGCAGCGCTCCGATCGGGGGAGATCGACCTGGTCATCGGAACCCATGCGCTGATCGAGGACGATGTCGCCTTCAACCGGCTTTCCCTCATCATCACGGACGAGCAGCACCGCTTCGGCGTCAACCAGCGGAAGCGCCTGAACGAGCGGGCGTACAGGAAGAATGTACTCTACATGACCGCGACGCCGATCCCCCGGACCCTTTCCATCACCACATTCGGGGACATGGACATTTCCATCATCAAGGAGATGCCGAAGGGGCGTAAACCGGTGGAGACATACTGGCGCCGCTTCGAGGAGACGGATGAAGTGCTCGATGCACTGGAGGCCGAAATGAAGAAAGGGCACAATGCGTACATCGTGGCACCGTTGATAGAGGAATCGGAGACGCTCGACCTGAAGAATGTCCAGGAGATTTTCCAGATGTTCACCGACCGCTTTGGGGAGGAGAATGTCGAACTGGTACATGGGCGCATGAAGCCCGATGAGAAGGAAGCCGGCATGCGCCGGTTCGAATCGCATGAGAAGCCCGTGCTCGTATCGACGACGGTCATAGAAGTGGGCATCAATGTGCCGAATGCCACATTCATGGTCATATTCAATGCCGAGCGCTTCGGCCTCTCCACACTCCATCAGCTGAGGGGGCGGGTCGGTCGGAGCGACAAGCAGAGCTACTGCGTCCTGATCAGCGACCCGAAGACCGAGAATGCAAAACTCCGTATGGACATCATGACGAGTACGACGGACGGCTTCGAACTGAGCGAACGGGATCTTGAGATGCGTGGTCCCGGGGACTACTTCGGCGTCCGTCAGAGCGGGCTTCCGCAATTCAAGGTGGCGGATCTGGCCGAAGACTACCGGGTGCTTGAGCATGCCAGGATGAGTGCGATAGAATACAGTGCAAAAATGGAGGGTGACGGATGAGACATGTCCTGAGGATCTCCGGAGGCCTGCTGATTGCAGCAGGAATCCTGCTGTTCTTCTGGCAGGACATCCGGGAAACCTTCATCGACCGGATGAATGACCGGGTGATCAGCGCCTACCATGATGACAGCAGGCCAGTCGAGGTGAACAGGCTGGAATCCTTCATCACAGGGGTGGACCAGAGTGCATCATATGACATGGAAGGTTTGGCAGGGATCCTCAGGATCGCCTCCGCCGACATAGAGGAGCCGGTGTTTTCGGGACCGGTGACTGAACAGAAGCTGAAGAGCGGACTGTCGTTCGTCGACGGCACCGACCACGTGGATATGCAGAACATCCCGATTGCGGGCCACCGGGTCGAAGGGGCGGGCATCCGCTTCAACCATCTTGACCGGGCTGAAGTTGGAGATGTCGTGGAGTTCGAAACCATGGATGGAGTGCGCAGTTATGAAATCACCGACATGTTCGAAGTGGACCCTTCACAGGTCGAAGTGATGGACCAGAAGGCGGACCATCCAAAGCAGCTGACCCTGATCACATGCGAGGAATACAATCCAGAGACACTGCTTTTTGAAAAGCGTCTGATCGTGAAGGCGACGATAATCGAATAGCATGACGGCGCATGACCCTCCGGGTGCTGCGCCATTTTTTTGCCATGATATGCGACAAAGTGTTTGAAATCACCAATGCAGTTATATATACTGATGTTAGTACCAACTACTAAATGAGGATGACATATGGCGAAATATAAAAAAAGTGAACGCCAGGAACTTCTGCTCGAGAAAGTGTCGACAGATCCTTTCCTGACAGATGAACGATTGGCCGAAATGTTTGATGTCAGCATACAGACGATCCGGCTGGACCGCCTGGAGCTGAACATCCCTGAACTGAGGGAGCGCATCAAACATGTGGCGCGAGAGGAGACGGATAAGATCAGGAGCCTCTCCCTGCAGGAAGTGATTGGTGAAATCATCGACCTGGAGCTCAACCACCATGCACTTTCCCTCTTCATCGTTGAAGAGGGCCACGTATTCCAGAAGAACAGGATCGCCCGCGGACACTACCTGTTCGCCCAGGCGAATTCCCTGTGTGTGGCTGTCATCGATGAACCGCTTGCACTGACGAAGTCGGCGCAGATAGAGTTCATCAGGCCGGCCAGGCTCGGGGACAAGGTGATTTCGAAGGCGGTCGTCGAAGAGATGGACGGCAGGATTGCCGTCATTACGGTCGAATCGAAAATAGAACAGCGCCTCGTATTCAAGGGGCGTTTTGAAATGTATTATACAGGTGAAGGTGAAGAGAATGGTTAAAATTGCAGTCGATCTGATGGGCGGGGACAATGCACCGGAAGAAATCGAAAAGGGTGTACTTCAGGCAGTCGAAGCGGACGAAGACCTTGAAGTACTATTATTTGGTCTGAAGGGCGCATATTCCGGCGACCATCCACGGGTGGAGTTCATAGAAGTCACTGAAAAGATCGAATCGGAGGATGACCCCGTCCGTTCCGTCAGAAGGAAGAAGGACAGTTCGCTCGTCCGGGCGTGCCGGGCAGTGAAGGACGGTGAGGCGGACGCCTGCGTATCCGCTGGGAACACCGGTGCACTGATGAGTGCAGGCCTGTTCGTCGTCGGGCGCATCAAAGGCGTCGAACGGCCGGCGATCGCGACCCTGCTGCCGACCACCGGGAAAAAGGGTATGATGCTGCTTGATATGGGGGCGAATGCCGAGAACAAGCCGCAGCACCTCTACCAATTCGCAGTCATGGCAGACCTCTACATGAGGGAGAACGAAGGACGGAGCAATCCGACCATCGGCCTGGTCAACAACGGCAGTGAAGCGAACAAGGGAAGCGAATTGACGAAGGAGACATACAAGCTGCTGGAGGACAGCGGATTGAACTTCACCGGCAACTTCGAGACGCGGGAAATACTGTCCGGCAAGATCGACATTGCGGTGACGGACGGATTCACCGGCAATGTCATCCTCAAGACGATCGAGGGGACGGCGATGTCACTGATGGGCGAAGTGAAGAACGCCTTCCTGAAGAATGCAAAGAACAAGCTGGCGGCACTGGTCCTGAAGAAGGATGTACAGTCCATCAGGGATCTTCTGGATTACCGCCATTACGGCGGGGCGCCACTGCTCGGCCTCAACGGTCATGTACTCAAGGCCCATGGGTCGAGCGACAGTGTGGCGATCGTGTCCGCACTGAAACAGGCAAAGCGCATGGCAGAATCCGATGCAATCACAAAGATTAAAGAAAGAGTGGGGGAAGCATGAAGAAACTGATCCTATTTCCCGGGCAGGGTGCCCAATATGCCGGTATGGCAAAAGATATATATGAAAACTCACCGGAAGGCCGCACGCTCCTCGATGAAGTATTCATGAATGTGGACTTCGACCTCAAGTCGATCATGTTCGAAGAGGATGAACGGCTGAACCAGACGGAATATACACAACCGGCGCTGTTCGCCCACAGCCTGGCGGTACTTGCCGCCACCGGACTGAAGGGCGACATCGTCCTCGGGCACAGCCTCGGCGAGCTTCCGGCACTCGTACATGCGGGCGTCATCAGCGTCAAGGACGGCGTCAGCATCGTTGCTAAACGCGGGGAACTGATGTCAGAGAGCACCGGCGGAGGCATGGCTGCCGTCATCGGCATGGAATATGGTGCACTGTCGGAACTGTGCGAATCCATGTCAGATGCAGAGCGGAAGATACAGCCTGCGAACATCAATGCACCGGATCAGATCGTCGTTTCCGGCGACCGTACACTGGTTGATGAATTCGCCGCTGAGGCGAAGGCCCAGGGGGCAAGGCGGGTCATGCCGCTGAACGTTTCCGGTGCCTTCCATTCCCATCTGATGGAACCTGCGAAAGTCGAATTCAGGAAGTTCATCGAAGACATTCCGTTCAATGCACCGGTCATTCCGGTCATCCAGAATGTTTCCGCGAAGGCGGAGACGGATCCGGAAACGATCAAAGCCCAGCTGATCGATCAGCTGACAAGCCCGGTCCGCTTCGTCGAATGCATCGAAGCGGCTGCTGCAGCAGGCGTCGAAGAGGCGGTCGAAGTCGGCCCGAAGAAAGTATTGAACGGTCTGGTGAGAAAAATAGACCGCTCCATCAAGACTTCCAATATAGATACGATGGAGCAGGTAAAGGAGTTTACAAATGGGTAGCATCGCATTGGTCACAGGTGCCTCACGCGGCATCGGCAGAAGTATCGCACTGAAACTCGGCAAAGAAGGATATACGGTCATCGTGAACTACTCCGGCTCGAAGGAGAGGGCCGAAGCGGTCGTTTCTGAGATCGAGGAGGCGGGCGGCAGCGCAGAAGCAGTGCAGTGCCAGGTCCAGAACTTCGATGAAGTGAAGGCGATGGTCAAGCAGATCACGGACACGCACGGTTCCATCGACCTCGTCGTCAACAATGCGGGTGTCACGAAGGACAACCTGCTGATGCGCATGAAGGAGGCGGAATGGGATCAGGTGGTCGACGTCAACCTCAAGGGGACGTTCAATGTCATCCAGAACGTCGCCCGTCCGATGATCCGCCAGAAGGGCGGCAGGATCATCAACATCTCAAGCATCGTCGGTTCCCTCGGCAATGCGGGCCAGACGAACTATGTCGCCTCCAAGGCGGGGATCGACGGCATGACGAAATCCGTAGCCAGGGAACTTGCACCGAAAGGGATCACAGTGAATGCAGTGGCTCCGGGATTCATTGAAAGTGACATGACGGATGTGCTGTCCGACGATGTGAAATCCCAGATGCTTGCACAGATTCCACTGAACCATTTCGGCAATACCGATGATATTGCAGAGACGGTGGCATTCCTTGCATCGGGGTCAGCACGCTACATCACCGGCCAGACGATTCATGTAAATGGTGGTATGTACATGGGGTAGACCCTATGGTACCATTGGAGGGAGGTGAAGAATAATGGCAAATAACTTTGACAAAGTAAAAGACATCATCGTGGACAAACTTGGAATCGATGAAGAAAAAGTGACGAGAGAAGCATCTTTCAAGGATGACCTTGGTGCTGACTCCTTAGATATCGCTGAGCTTGTCATGGAACTTGAAGATGAGTTCGAAATGGAGATTCCGGATGAGGAAGCCGAGAAGATCAACACTGTCGGCGACGCTCTGGACTACATCGACAAACTGGAAGCGAAGTAATGATAAAATCCACTTTTCGGAGTGGATTTTATTTTTGTGTCAAAACTTTTATTCATGCCCGGAATCATATAAAATAAATGGAATGGGAGGCGGAAATGATGACATTCAAAGAAATCGAACAACGGATCAGAAAAGACAGGCATGCACAGCGCGGGCTCGAGAAATTCCGCGGGGCGTTCCAGTCGTTTGCCCAAAGGACAGGGATAGCAATCAATGACGAGGGGCTGTATGTCCAGGCCTTCATGCACAGTTCGTATATAAACGATCTTCAGATGGACAAGATATACAACAACGAACGGCTGGAGTTCCTCGGGGATGCTGTACTAGAATTGATGGTTTCAGATTATATATACAACCGCTTCCAGAGCCTGCCGGAAGGCGACTTGACCAAGCTCAGGGCAAATATAGTATGTGAACCCTCACTTGTAGTATTCGCGTCCAAACTTGAAATGCAGCCGCTGATCCTGCTTGGCAGGGGCGAAGAGAAGACGGGCGGCAGGGAACGGCCGTCGATCGTCTCCGACACATTTGAGGCCTTCCTCGGGGCACTCTACCTCGATCAGGGCACGGACGCAGCACGGGAGTTCCTTGAACGTCATGTGTTCCCGGAAGTGCGGGACAGTGACTATAATGCGGTCATCGACTACAAGACGGGACTTCAGGAGAAGATGCACAAGACCGAGCGGAAGAGCGTGGAATATCAGCTGCTCGAAGCCACGGGACCGAGCCATGACAAGACATTCGTCACGGGTGTCTTTGCAGATGGCGAAATGATCGGCAGGGGCACCGGCCGCTCCAAGAAGGAATCGGAACAGAAGGCGGCAGAGGATGCATTGAGTGAAATGGAGAATAGGGAGAAGCGCTGATGGTATATTTGAAGGCAATAGAAGCACATGGTTTCAAATCATTTGCGGACAAGGTGAACATTAAATTCGACGCCGGCGTCACCGCCGTGGTGGGGCCGAACGGCAGCGGGAAAAGCAACATCACCGATGCGATACGCTGGGTGCTCGGCGAACAGTCCGCGCGCTCCATCCGCGGGGTCAAGATGGAGGATGTCATATTCAACGGCACATCCGACAGGAAGCCGATGAACTTTGCGTTCGTCAAACTGGTGCTCGACAACCGTGCGAAGACACTCCAGATTGAAGCGGATGAAGTGCATATCACACGGAAGCTCTACCGCAGCGGCGATAGTGAATACTACATCAATGATGAGAAGAGCCGGCTCAAGGAGATCAATGAACTCTTCCTCGATTCCGGCCTCGGCCGGAACGCCTACAACATCATTTCCCAGGGGGAAGTGGATGAAGTGCTGAAGGCGAAGCCCGAGCAGCGGCGCGGGCTCATCGAAGAGGCAGCAGGAGTAATGAAGTACAAGCTGCGCAAGAAGGAATCGGAGAAGCGTCTCGAAGACACGGCGGCAAACCTCAGCCGCGTCCACGACATCATCCATGAACTCGAATCCAGGGTCGGCAGGCTCGAGAAGGAAAGCGCCAACGCCAAGGAATACCTTGCCTTGAAAGAGGAGATGCGGCAGAGCGACATCGAAGTGACGGTCTACGACCTGAATGCATTGATGCGTCTGCTTGAAGCCGAGGAGAAGGCGCTGCTGGAAACGGAGGCGCATATTGAAAATGACCGCCGGAAGCTTGCGGAGACGGAATCCCGCATGAACGATGTGGCGGAAAAGAGGGATGCCCACGACCGCAGGAACCGGGAATTGAACCGGGAGCTTGTGGAAGTGTCCAAAAAGCTGGAGCAGACCAACGGCCGCATCGCCCTGTATAATGAACGCAAGAACAACAGGGGCCAGGCGAACGCGGACCTCTCACAGCGTTTGGCGTCTGCAGAGCAGCGCCGCGATGGAGTGCGCACCAGACAGGCGGAAGCGGAAGCACACCGCTCCGAGCTGAAACGCACGGCAGAACGCCTCGGACAGGCTCTGAAGGAGACCGAGAAGGAACGCAGTGAACTGGTCGAGGACCAGAGTGAAGAGATCGAGCAGCTGAAGGACGAGTATTACGACCTGATGGTCGAGAAGACGACGCTCGAGAACGAACATCGCCGTGCCGAGAGCGAGAAGGAACGGCTCGATGAGAGTGTCCGTCAGAAATCCGACCGCCTCCAATCGCTGAAGAAGGTCCAGACAGAGGAGGCGGAGGCCTCGAAGCAGCTCCAGGAGAAGCACGCCAAGATCGAAGGGGAGCTCTCTTCGGCGCGGGCGGCATACAAGGAAGCCAGGGCACGCATGGAAGGGCTCGAAGCGCAGTACGACAAGGAGAAGAAGAACCTGGATACTGCGAGGCGGTATATAGAACAGCAGTCCTCGAAGCTCGAGATGCTGACTGCGATGCAGAATGAATACCGCGGCTACTACCCGGGCGCCCGCTTCATCCTGAAGAACCGCAGGGAGGCGGATGGCATCATCGGCGCCGTCGGTGAACTGCTGTCTGCAGAAAACCGGTATGTCAAGGCGCTGGATACGGCGCTGGGCGCACAGTCGCAGAACATCGTCATGCAGGATGAAGACAGCGCCAAGCGGGCCATAGGACGCCTGAAGGATGCCAAGGCGGGATTCGCGACCTTCCTGCCTGCTGATGTCATCCGGCCGAGGAATATCCATTCCGATATCCGGGAAATCATCAGCCGTTCGACGATCGAGGCGGAAGTGATGTCGGAAGTCGTCGGATATGAAGCGGATATAGACAACATCGTCTCCCATCTGCTCGGCACCACGCTTGTCACGGCGACGATCGATGAAGCGGCGGTGCTGGCCAGGGAAATCCGCCATAAGCTGCGCATCGTCACACTGGATGGTGAGACGATCATGCCCGGCGGCGCCATGTCCGGGGGCTCCAAGAACGCCAAAAGCTCCATCATCGAAAGCCAGCGCGAACACGCTGAAACGAAGCAGAAGCTTGAAAGCTACCGGAAACGGACAGCTGAAATTGAAAACTCCGTCAAGGTGCTCGGCGAACAGCTCTCAGACCAGATGGCGGAATCCGAAAAGCTCGAATCCGCCGGCAGGGAATTGTCACAGCAGCTTGACGCGGCAGAGGATGAACGGAGACGCCTCGACTATCAGCTTGAGGCGAGGCAGGAGAACATCTCACTGCTGGAGACGGAGCTCGAAAGCCAGGATGTTTCTACAGGCGAAGCGGATTATGCAGCACGCATCAGAAAGGCGGAGGAGACACTCGAATCCCTCGATGCACGCATACGCAGAATGAGCGCCTCCGAGAAGGACAAGAAGGAGACCCTCGACCAGCTGACGGATGAAAGCCGTGCCATGGAAAGGGAATATGCAACGGTCAGGGAGCGCCTTTCCCATGCTGAAGACGAGATGGAACGCCTGTCGGCCGAACTTCAGGAGGCCGAGGACATGGTGGCGGACATCACGAGTCAGCAGCAGCTGATTGCGCAGGATCTCGACAGCATCGATGTGGATGCACTGGAGCTGGAAAAGGATGAACTATCAGCCCGCGTCACACACCTCCATGAAGCAACTGAGGAGGCGGCGACACTTCAGCATGAGATGAAAAAGGAGTATAATATGCTGCAGGAGACGAAGGCTGCCCAACTCGAGCAGCTGGATGCACTGCAGGAAGGACTGCGCCAGCACACCGGCAGGAAGGAAAAGCTGGATGTACAGATCGAGCAGAAGATCGGCTATCTGTCGGAAACGTATAAAACGACATATGACAGGGCCAAAGAGGAATATCAGGACTTTTCAAACATCGACCAGAAGCGTATGAAGATATCCCTGAACCGGAAGAGCATCGAAGAGCTCGGCCCGGTAAACCTCGGGTCCATAGAAGAATTCGACCGCGTCAACGAACGCTACCAGTTCCTGAAGGCCCAGGAGAGCGATCTGCTCGAGGCTAGGGGCACGCTGCTCGAAGTCATCGAGGAGATGGACGAGGCCGTGGTCATCCGTTTCCAGTCATCATTCGAACAGATCAACGCGCAATTCGGTGAAGTGTTCAAGACGATGTTCGGCGGTGGACAGGCGGAACTCAGGCTGACCGAACCCGGCGACTATCTTGGGGCAGGCGTCGAAATCTATGCACAGCCGCCCGGCAAGAAGCTCTCCACCCTCTCCCTCCTTTCCGGAGGCGAGCGGGCCCTGACCGCGATCAGCCTGCTCTTCAGCCTGCTCAAGGTACGCGCGAGCCCATTCATCATACTGGATGAAGTGGAGGCCGCACTTGATGAAGCGAATGTCATCCGTTATGCCCGATATTTGAGGCAGCTGGCGACGGACACACAATTCATCGTCATCACCCACCGCAAGGGCACGATGGAGGAGAGCGACCGGCTGTTTGGCGTGACCATGCAGGAACGCGGCGTAAGCCAGCTGATCAGCGTGGATCTCAAGGAATATGAAGATAATATCAGAGAGGAAGAGACAGTGTGAGCTTTTTAAAACGACTGAAAGATAAATTCCAGCCGAAAACCGACCAGCCGCAGACTGAAGAACAGGAATCCCTCGAGTCCCAGAGTGAGGCCCTCGATGACGGCCTGATCAGTATAGAGGAGTTCGAGGAGTGGGAACAGGAACAGATCGGCTATAAATTCAAGGCCGGCCTCGAAAAGAGCCGGGAGAAGTTCCAGAACGAAATCAATGAACTGATGGCGCGCTACCGTACAGTCGATGAAGATTTCTTCGAAGCTTTGGAGGAAGTGCTGATCTCAGCGGACGTCGGCTTCAATACGGTCATGGAACTCACCGACGAGCTCCGTCAGGAGGCCCGTGTCAAGAACATTACGGAAACGGCCGACCTCAGGGAGACGATCGTCGAAAAGATGGTCGAAATCTATGAGCGCAATGATGACCTGCCTGAAACGGTGAACATGCAGGAAGATGAACTCACCGTCATACTCGTCGTCGGCGTCAACGGCGTCGGCAAGACGACGAGCATCGGCAAGCTTGCCCACAAGTACAGGCAGGAAGGCAAGAGTGTCATGCTGGCTGCCGGAGATACATTCCGTGCAGGGGCGATCAACCAGCTGCAGATATGGGGCGACCGCGTCGGTGTCGACGTCATCCGCCAGGCGGAGGGAAGCGACCCGGCAGCAGTGATGTTCGATGCCGTCAATGCGGCGAAGAAGCGCAACGCGGATGTGCTGATCTGCGATACTGCCGGCCGCCTCCAGAACAAGGGCAACCTGATGAATGAACTGTCGAAGATCAAGAAGGTCATCCAGAAGGTCGTTCCAAGTGCGCCGCATGAATCCCTGCTCGTATTGGATGCGACGACCGGGCAGAATGCGCTCAGCCAGGCAAAGGCATTCAAGGAGGTCACGGACGTTTCAGGCATCGTCCTGACCAAGCTCGACGGTACGGCCAAGGGCGGCATCGTACTCGCGATAAAGAATGAACTGGGCATTCCGGTGAAGTTCGTCGGTCTCGGCGAACAGCTGGACGACCTGCAGGAGTTCAGTGCCGAGAACTATGTATACGGCCTCTTTGCCGATATGGTCTCCGAGGCCGAGGAGGAAGCGGATACGAATGGGGAGGATGACAGGAGTGATTGAGGGTCTTGAGCGCACGATGCGCATGAACTATCTCTATGACTTCTATCATACGCTTCTGACGGACAAGCAGCGCAAGTATATAGAACTCTACTATCTGGAGGATTTTGCCTTCAGCGAGATTGCCGAAGAACTTGAAGTGACAAGACAGGCGGTTTATGATAATTTAAAGCGGTCGAAGGATCTTCTCGAGCATTATGAGGAGAATTTGGGAATGTACAGGAATTTCGTGTCGCGGCAATCCCTGATGAAACGTCTGAGGGAGAAGCTCGGCCAAAACGAAGATGAAGAAATCGCAATAATTTTAGATGAGCTTGAAGCGCTCGATTAGGAGGAGAAGATTATGGCTTTTGAAGGTTTGGGAGAACGCCTCCAAGCGACAATGGACCGCATAAAGAGCAAGGGTAAGGTCACGGAATCCGATGTGAAGGTGATGATGCGCGAGGTCCGTCTCGCACTGCTCGAGGCAGACGTCAACTTCAAGGTCGTCAAGCAGTTCGTCAACCAGGTGAAGGAACGGGCACTGGGAACGGATGTCATGCAGTCGCTGACGCCGGGCCAGCAGGTCATCAAGATCGTCAAGGAAGAGCTGACCGAACTGATGGGCGGCGAGAACCAGAAGATCAACCTGGCGAACAAGCCGCCGACCGTCATCATGATGGTCGGCCTGCAGGGTGCAGGTAAAACGACGACAGCAGGGAAACTCGCCCTGCATCTGCGTAAGAATTTCAACAAGAAGCCGATGCTCGTGGCCGGCGATATATATCGTCCGGCAGCAATCGACCAGCTCGAAACAGTCGGGAAACAGATCGATGTACCGGTGTTCTCACTCGGGGATCAGGTCAAGCCGCAACAGATCGTCACCGAGGCGATGGAACATGCCAAGTCGGAGCACCTGGATACGGTCATCATCGATACGGCCGGCCGCCTCCACATCGATGAGAATCTCATGAATGAACTGAAGGATATCAAGGGGATAGCAGATCCGGATGAAATCATGCTCGTCGTCGATGCGATGACCGGGCAGGACGCCGTCAATGTTGCAGAATCATTCAATGATCTGCTCGACATTACAGGGGTCACACTGACGAAGCTCGATGGCGACACGCGCGGTGGTGCAGCACTGTCCATCCGCTCCGTCACCGAGAAGCCGATCAAATTCGTCGGCATGTCGGAGAAGATGGATGGTCTTGAGGCCTTCCACCCGGACCGCATGGCGCAGCGCATACTCGGTATGGGCGATGTCCTCTCCATCATAGAGAAGGCCCAGGCGAATGTGGACGAGACCGACCAGAAGGAACTTGAGAAGAAGATCAAGGACCAGAGCTTCACATTGGATGACTTCCTGGCCCAGATGGACCAGGTCAAGGATCTCGGCCCGCTCGATGAGCTGCTGAAGATGATGCCGGGCGCCAACAAGATCAAGGGGCTCGACAAGATGCAGATGAGCGGCAAGGAAATCGATCATGTCCAGGCGATCATCCGCTCCATGACGATGCAGGAACGCGAAAATCCATCCGTCATCAATGCAAGCCGCAAGAAGAGGATTGCGAGAGGATCGGGACGGAGTCTGCAGGAAGTCAACCGTCTGCTCAAGCAGTTCAACGAGATGAAGAAGATGATGAAGCAGATGACCAGCCAGAAGGGCAAGAAGAAGAATCCATTCGGAAATATGGGTCTTCCGTTCTAAAATGAAAACTCTGTAAAGGAAAAGGTCTTTACAGGGTTTTTCCTTTCTGTTATAGTAGTAAAAGTGAAATTGAGAAATTGGAAGGAGCAAATATAACATGGCAGTTAAACTCAGATTGACACGCATGGGTTCAAATAAGAAACCTTACTACCGTATCGTCGTTGCGGATTCCCGCAGCCCGAGGGACGGCCGCATCATCGAACAGATCGGTTCATACAACCCGGTATCCAAAACTGATGACAACGTAACACTGGATGAGGAAAAAGCACTTGAGTGGTTGCAGAATGGTGCAAAACCAAGTGACACAGTGCGCAACATCCTCAGCCAAAAAGGTGTTATGGAACGTTATCATAATGCAAAGCACGGGAAATAATCCCGGATGAAACAACTGCTTCAAACAATTCTTGAACCGATGCTTGAACATCCCGAGGCGCTTGAGATCGAAGTGGAGGAGACAAAGTACAACGTCTCCTACAAGATCAGGGTCCATGAGGACGATGTCGGCCGTGTGATCGGCAAGCGTGGCCGCATGATCAAGGCGGTGCGCACAATCATGTCGAATGCGAACCACGGCAGTTCAAAGAAAGTGTTTGTTGATATCGATTAGGCACACCGGGCGGTGTGCCTTTTTTGTATCATTCCATTATCGTAAGGAGGCATATAATGAAGATCAGTATCGGCCGTCTCGTCAATTTCCACGGTGTCCGTGGGGAAGTCAAAGTTTTGAGCGATTCCGATTTCGCGGAATCAAGGTTTTCACCCGGAAGCACTGTGGAGGTGGACGGGACTGAATATATGATAGAAGGCTACCGCACCCATAAGAATTTCCACATGCTGAAGTTCAAGGGTATCGGCAGCATCAATGAAGTGGAGCATCTGAAAGGTGCCGAAGTCATCCAGGAGGTCGACGCAGTGGAGATTCCCCTGGAAGAAGGGGAGTACCATTACCGGGAGATCATCGGTCTTGAGGTGAAGCTTGAGGACAGCCTTGAGGTGATCGGCACAGTCGAAGATATATTCGAGACGGGTGCCAATGATGTCTGGGTGGTCAAAGGTGAAAAGCAGTACATGATCCCCTATATAGAGGATGTCGTGAAGGATGTCGATCTTGAGCAGGGGCACATCATCATCCATCCGATGGAGGGGCTGCTTGAATGAACATCCATTATTTGACGCTTTTCCCAGAGATGTATGAAGGTGTACTTGCGACCTCCATCCTCGGCCGTGCGAAGGAGAAGGGCATCGTCGACTACCATACCGTGAATTTCCGGGACTATTCCGGAAATAAGCACAATAAGGTGGATGACTATCCTTATGGCGGGGGGGCCGGAATGGTGCTTAAACCTGAGCCGGTCTTCAACGCCATGGAGGCGATGGACCTCGAAAAGCCACGCGTCATCCTGATGTGTCCGCAGGGCCGCCGGTTCGACCAGAAGATGGCCGAGGAGCTGAGCCGGGAAGATGACATCGTATTCATCTGCGGCCACTATGAGGGTTATGATGAACGCATCCGGACGCTTGTGACGGATGAAGTATCGATCGGGGACTATGTGCTTACCGGCGGCGAGCTGGCAAGCATGACGATGACCGATGCGATCGTGAGGCTCATCCCTGGTGTGCTCAGCCGGGAAGAAAGCCATCAGGAGGACTCCTTCAGCACGGGCCTGCTGGAACACCCGCATTATACGAGACCCCGCGAGTACCGTGGCATGGAAGTGCCTGAAGTGCTGCTGAACGGCAACCATAAGCTGATTGAAGAGTGGCGCCGTGAGGAAAGCCTGAAGCGCACCCGCGAAAGGCGGCCCGACCTTTTGGGGGACGATGCATAAGCTTTCATTTTACCGTTGAAAGCATGGAAGTATTATGGTAATATTATACGAGTGTCAAGGACACATATACACAATCATCCGCTGCTATGATGGGCAAGATAATTGGAAGAAGGAGAAGATAATATGTCACAACAACTAATCAACGAGCTGACAAAAGAACAGCTTAAAACTGATCTGCCGGAATTCAAGGCCGGGGATACAGTACGTGTACACGTACGTATCGTCGAAGGCTCACGCGAGCGTATCCAGGTCTTCGAAGGTGTAGTAATCAAGCGTCGCGGAGGCGGCATTTCCGAAACGTTTACAGTACGTAAGATCTCTTACGGTGTAGGTGTTGAGCGTACATTCCCTGTACACTCCCCGAAAATCGAGAAGATCGAAGTGACACGCCGTGGTCGTGTACGTCGTGCGAAACTCTACTACCTGCGTAACCTGCGCGGTAAAGCTGCACGTATCAGAGAAATCCGATAGAACCACAAGAACGCCTGACAGTCTGACTGTCAGGCGTTTTTCTGTCTGTTTTCACTTTTTTCAAGCCGCCTCCTTGCTCCGAAGATATCCAGATAGAATAGGCTTGCCAGGATTGAAAGCAGGCTGATGGCGAGAGTCAGCCAGTAGTATGGCGGGGTGTAGGAGAATGTGATGATGCGATCCTCCTCCCCGGCCTCAAAGCCGGTCATCAGATAGTTCGCCCGGAATGACTCGAGTTCCCCCGAGGCATCCCCCGAGACTTTCATGCCGTCACGATATAAGATCGGCACAGAGGCGATGCCGTCCCTCGGTTCGGCAAGTTCGACCACATACGCATTTGGCCGTTCTTCAAACGTATATTCCGGCCCCTGACGCATGCTTTCCTGCTCCAGCACGCTGTAGTCCTCGATGTAGACGCCCTGTACATCGACTGCATATCGGCCTTCGGGGAGGGTGATGGGTACATCATCCTGCAGCGCGACGCGGTACAGCAGGTCATCTGCATATGTCCGGTATTTGCTCGAAGCGAACAGCCGTTCATTCGGATAGCCGTCCACATTGATGGTGAAGCGCTTTTCGGGTTCAATCAGCTCGACGTGCATTTCGATGTATGCATCAGCATCTTCAGGCTTGCCGGTGATGGCATCGAAATTGAAGTTCAATCCGCCGCCGTCCTCCCCGACTTCGAGGATGCCGTCCGTGTACTCGGCATTCTGCGTTTCGACGTCCACTTCATCCAGCCGGTTTTTGGGCGGGTCAAGGGATGCAGTCGGGGCTGCCGACCCGGTCACTATCCCCTGGAGCATCGCCCGTTCACGATGCAGGGGATGCACGAGGTCGTCCGGATGGTATATTTCGGAAGCATACCTGATGAAGGGGAGCGGCGCTTCATTTTCATATACCGTATAGGTGCCGTCAGACAGTATCGGGCTGAATTTCGAAGGGATGCCGTATGTCTCGTCCCGCCGCATCATATAGTCGACGTTGAAGAGGGAGAACAAGTTGCTCCTCGACTGGAAGGTCGAATACCTGCTGATCGACTCGTACCGGATGTTCACCTTCAGCTGATTATAGTAGAAGTCTATGATGTTGCCGTCGATGATGCTCGAATAGATGCTCGTCCCGCTGAAGCCCATGTACATGGGTGTATTGTCCTGCTCCCTGACTTTATAGTCGATCTTCTGTTCAGGTGCCTTGAGCGACTGGATCTCATTGATGTTGTAGGCCTGGCGGTCGCTCTCGTAGTGGTTGCTGCTGATGTAGAACAGGTGGTTGCGGTCGGTGATGCCGTCATGATAGATCTGCGTGTTCGTATGGGAGGCGCTGACCATCATCGTGAATATGACGATTAGTGCTGCATATATGAAAGCGGTCTGACGCTGTTTCGATTTTGCGAGCAGCAGCACAAGTCCCGCCACGTGAATGACCGGTATCAGGGGGACCCAGACGACCATTTCTTCCTTGAAATGAATCGAGGCCGCCATGATGGCATACACCGGTATCAGACTCAACAGGTACTGCCTGACGCCGATTTCGCGGAAATGCGACAGGTACTGGGCGATGAGTACGGCATGGAAGAAGACGAGCATATAGTGCCAGCGCTTCTGCGGCTGCTGGAAGCCGTTGAAGAACGTATCGATGTAGGGCGATAATGTGAACAGCATGAAGACGATGGTTAGCACAGCGAACAGCCTGTAGAAATAGCGCCCATACAACTTTCTTGTGAAGAGTGCCTGGATGGCGAGGAACAGGATGATCACGAGATAGTTTTCATAGAATATGTTGTCCTGCCAGCCGAACTCCTCAAACAGCGGCACCTCGACTTCGTATTCCCTGTCATCATTGTTCAGGAATCCACGTACAGCATGGAAGAAGGCGGCGGCTGAAATGCCGGCCCCGAGCACCGCCGAAGGGATGGCGAGTTTCAGTATCTCCATTCGGGGAAGGTCGCCCCTGCGGTTGAAGAGGAGGCGGATTCCGAGATAGACGAGTGCGATGATCAGCTGGTAGTAGGCGAAATAGAAGTTGTTGATCAGCGTCGCCGCGACGGCGAATATGAAGAGGCCGGGCTTCCCTTTCCGCATCAGCAGTTCCATTGCCCACAGTGTAAGCGGAAGCCAGATGAATACATCGCTGAAGAACGACCAGAACACCGTAAACCGGAAATAGGTCGGTGAAGCGGCGAAGATGAATCCACCCAGTATCGCCGGAATCGGCCTGACTCCGATGCTGCAAAGGAAACGGTATGTAAAGTAGATGATGAGGAAGGATTTCAGGATCGAGATGAAGAATGCATTCTGTGCCCAGAACCCGATGGTGGATGGGTCCAGACCCACAAGAAGCTCCCCGGCCCTGACGAACAGGATATTGATATAGTAGATGATGTTCGTCGAATAGTAGTAGGCGAGATCCGTATAGAAGTCGCCGCCGAGCCCAAAGTCCATATCATAGAACCATGTCCCCTCCCTGAACTGTTTGTACAGGTAGAGCTGCATCGGCAGCATCTGCTCCAGCCCGTCGTTGGCCCCGGTCATGAATACCTTTTCCCGGCGCTCATCCGGCATGATGAAGCGCCACAATACATAGAAGTGGGAGAGGACCGACAGGAAGATGATGAGCATGAGGTAGCGGGCCGCATATATTCCGGATTTCAGTTTGTCGATCATGTCATCCCTCCTTATCCTTCAGCACCCACCTGGTGATGCCGTACGTGATCGGTACGGTGATGACAAGTACAGGCAGCGGTGCGATCAGTTCATTCCAGTCCAGCCGGTCCACAAGAATATACAGCAGCAGCGTCTGCAACCCCATATTGACGACCTGGGTCAGGGGGAATTTCAGGAATTTGGAGAGCGTCGGCCGCACGCGGTAGACCACATAGCAGTTCAGGAAATAGGAGATGACGAATGCGATGATGAATCCCGACACATGTGCGGCGATGTAGGGGAGCCCGAGCAGGAACAGCAGTGTATAGGCTGCGTAGTAGTTTGCCGTGTTCAACAGGCCTACGGCCACGAACCGCATGAATTCACTTGTTGTACTGCTTTGTTTCATGCTGGCCTCCCTGCTCCGTTTCGGATTCGGATGATTCCCTGACGATGTACTTCGGCCGGTTCTTGGTCTCCACATAGATGCGCCCGACGTATTCGCCGATCATCCCGAGCGAGAACAGCTGGATGCTGCCGAGGAGCAGCAGGCTTGCGATGATGGTGAAATATCCCGGAACCTCGACACCATTGATGAGGATGTTCACGAACATGTACAGTATATAGGCGATCGATGGCACGAGTACGCCCAGCCCGAGATAGAAGCAGATCCTGAGCGGGCGGTGGTTGAATGCACTGATGCCGTCTATGGCATAGTCCAGAAGCTTCAGGGGATTGAATGTCGACCGCCCGGAACCGCGGTCGATGTGATCGAATTCGATCACCGTCTTGTTGAAGCCCACCCATTCGAATATCCCTTTTGAAAACCGGTTGTTCTCGCTGAGGAGCAGTATGGCGTCGACCACCTTCCTCGAAATCAGCCTGAAGTCGCCCTCCCCATCAACAAGCCGGACCGTGCTCGTGAAGTTCATCAGCCGGTAGAAGAGGGTGGAAGGGAGGCGGCGTGAAAGGGGTTCCCCCGCACGGTTCCTCTTTGCGACCACCTGGTCGAAGCCGGCCTCGAACTGTTCTATCATCTCTGAAATCATGGATGGCGGGTGCTGCATGTCCCCGTCCATGATGATCACGGCATCGCCATGCGCATTTTCGAGGCCGGCGATGATGGCGGCCTCCTTCCCGAAATTCCGCGAGAACGACAGGTATCTGACGGTGCTTCCGGCGATTTGCTTCAGTTCATCGAGTGTCCCATCCGTCGATCCGTCATCGATGAATATCACTTCATACTCCCGGTCAAGAACAATCATGACCGAATCGATTTCAGTGGCCAGTCCTGCGATGTTCTCCGACTCGTTGAGTACAGGAATGATAATCGAAATCATTTTCCCACCCCCCTGACATTTTATTAAAGATTGATTGTATTATATAATAAGGTAATAAAATAATGAACCCAAACAGGCAAGACTTATAAATGAATAGGAGCGCTGTACTATGAGCATCAACTGGTTTCCAGGACATATGGCAAAAGCAAGAAGGGAAGTCGAGGAGAATCTGAAGAAGGTGGACGTGGTCATAGAGATACTCGATGCACGCATACCACATTCGAGCCACAACCCGATGATGGATGAAATCACCCGGCACAAACCGCGGGTCGTCGTGCTGAACAAGGTCGACATGGCCGATCCGAAAGCGACGGAAGCATGGGTGTCAAAGTTCAAGAGTGAAGGCAAGTATCCCGTGGCACTCGACGGCAGGCACAATCAGATCATCAAAAAGATCGAACCGCTCGCAGTGAAGGCTACGGCGGAGATCTTTGAACGGATGGAGAAGAAGGGCATCGGCAGGCGTGCCATCCGCGCCATGATCATCGGCATACCGAATGTCGGCAAATCGACGGTGATCAACAACATCGCCAGGAAGAAGGGGGCCAAGACGGGGAACACGCCCGGTGTGACGAAGCAGCAGCAGTGGATCAAGGCCGGCGAGCGCATGGAACTGCTCGATACGCCCGGAATACTATGGCCGAAGTTCGAGGATGAGACGACGGGCAGGAAGCTGGCGCTGACCGGAGCCATCAAGGATACTGTCGTTCCACTGGATGAAGTCGCCATCTACGGCATGGAGTTCCTCATGGAGCATGACCTGGAGCGCTTCAACCGGTTCTATAATATAGACGTGTCACCGGAGGACGGCATCGTGGAGGTGTTCGATGCCATCGGCAGGTCCCGGGGCCTCAAGGCCGGAGGCAACGAAATCAACTATGAAGCGGTGACCAACCGGCTGATATATGATATCCGCAACGGCAAGATCGGCAGGTACACCTTCGATACGGCTGAAGAATCATGAAGACGGTGCGGGAAATAGAAGCGGAGCTCTCCACCTTTACCGACATCGATGCCCTTTCTGCCTCCCCGCATGCCGCAGACGGCCGCAAAGGGGTCGTGAAACTGTTCGAGAGGCACAGGCGCCGTCTTGAGAAGGAGGCGGCACTCAGGGAGAAGTATGTTGCGATGAGCCGGTACGAAAACGAAGTGCGGCAGACCGCACAGGTCATCGCCGGTGTGGATGAGGCCGGACGCGGCCCGATTGCAGGTGAAGTGGTTGCTGCTGCAGTCATCCTTCCGGAAGGATTCATGTTGCCGGGGCTCGATGACTCCAAAAAGCTTTCGCTCAAGAAGCGGCAGGCATTCCGTGAAATCATCATGCAGGAGGCGGACTACGGCATCGGCATCGCAAGTGTCGAGGAGATAGACACGATCAATATATATCAGGCGAGCAGGCTTGCCATGGTACGTGCGGTGGCAGCTCTCGGCGAAGAGCCCGAACACCTCCTTGTGGATGCGATGACGATTGATGCCGGCATCCCCGAAACTTCAATCATCAAGGGGGACGCGCACTCCGTCTCGATCGCGGCGGCGAGCATCATCGCCAAGACGGAGCGGGACATGCGCATGGAGGCATATGATAAAAAGTACCCGGGCTATGATTTTGCCGCCCATAAGGGGTATGGTACAAAGGACCACCTCAAAGCACTCGAAGCCCTCGGTCCTTGTGAAATCCACCGGCAGACGTTCGAACCGGTGAAAAACATGATTCTGACGCGATGAATTTAGTTTATGCAGTTTACTTTGATGAATACCTTTTCTATAATTGAATGGTAAGGTTTAAAAAAGCTTAGGAGGATGAACATGAATATCCATGAGTATCAAGGGAAAGAAATCTTTCGCTCCATGGGCGTAGCTGTGCCCAACGGAAGTGTGGCCTATACACCTGAGGAAGCAGTGGAAGCAGCAAAGACACTCGACTCTGATGTATATGTCGTAAAAGCACAGATCCACGCGGGCGGCCGCGGCAAGGCGGGCGGCGTCAAGATCGCCAAGTCAATTGATGAAGTGAGGGAATACGCCAAGGAGCTTCTCGGCAAAGTCCTCGTCACACATCAGACCGGCCCGGAAGGCAAGGAAGTCAAGCGTCTTCTGATCGAAGAAGGCTGCGACATCCAGAATGAATACTACATCGGCTTCGTCATCGACCGTGCGACGGACCGCGTGGTATTGATGGGTTCTGAAGAAGGCGGTACGGAAATCGAGGAAGTTGCTGCAGAAACGCCTGAGAAGATCTTCAAGGAAGTCATCGACCCTGTAGTCGGCCTCATGCCGTACCAGGCGAGAAGACTGGCGTTCAACATCAACATCCCGAAGGAATCCGTAGGCAAAGCAGCCAAACTCATGCTTTCCCTATATAATGTGTTCACAGAAAAGGATTGTTCCATTGTAGAAATCAACCCGCTTGTCACTACAGGCGAGGGCGGTGTGCTGGCACTCGATGCGAAGGTCAACTTCGATGCAAACGCGCTGTTCAGAAACAAGGATATTGTGGAACTCCGTGACCTGGATGAAGAAGATCCTAAGGAAATCCAGGCATCCAAATACGATCTTTCATATGTTGCGCTCGACGGAAACATCGGCTGCATGGTCAATGGTGCAGGACTCGCGATGGCAACAATGGATACGATCAACCACTTCGGCGGCAGACCGGCGAACTTCCTCGATGTAGGGGGCGGCGCGACGACCGAAAAGGTAACCGAAGCATTCAAGATCATCCTCGGAGATGAGGGTGTCGAAGGCATTTTCGTCAACATTTTCGGCGGTATCATGAAGTGTGATGTCATTGCTGAAGGTGTCGTGGAAGCCGTGAAGAATGTCGGTCTCGAAATCCCGCTCGTTGTGCGTCTTGAGGGTACGAATGTCGACAGGGGCAAGGAAATCCTGGCGGAATCCGATTTCGACATCATCCCTGCAAGCACGATGGCTGAAGGTGCCCAGAAGATCATCGAAGCGGTCAACGAAAATAAATAATAACGGAGGAATCTACTGTGGGTGTATTTATTGATAAGGATACTAAAGTCCTAGTTCAAGGTATTACTGGATCAACGGCACTGTTCCATACTAAACAGATGCTCGAATATGGTACTCAGATCGTGGCTGGTGTGACACCAGGCAAAGGCGGCCAGGAAGTCGAAGGCGTGCCTGTATTCAATACGGTCGAAGAAGCGAAGAAGGAAACCGGAGCATCCGTCTCCGTCATCTACGTGCCTGCACCATTTGCTGCAGATGCGATCGTGGAATGTGCAGATGCAGAACTGGATCTTGCCATCTGCATCACCGAGCATATTCCTGTACTTGATATGGTCAAGGTGAAGCGCTATCTGGAAGGCAAGAAGACACGCCTTGTCGGTCCGAACTGTCCGGGTGTCATTACTGCAGATGAATGCAAGATCGGCATCATGCCGGGCTACATTCATAAAAAAGGCCATGTCGGCGTAGTCAGCCGTTCAGGCACACTGACGTATGAAGCGGTACATCAGCTGACTGAAGCAGGCATCGGCCAGACGACAGCTGTCGGAATCGGCGGCGACCCTGTAAACGGTACGGACTTCATCGATGCGCTGAAAGCATTCAATGAAGATCCTGAAACAGAAGCGGTTGTCATGATCGGTGAAATCGGTGGTACGGCTGAAGAAGAAGCGGCAGAATGGGTCAGGGACAATATGACCAAGCCTGTTGTCGGCTTCATCGGCGGTGTAACTGCGCCTCCAGGAAAACGCATGGGACACGCAGGTGCCATCATTTCCGGCGGCAAGGGTACTGCAGACGAAAAGATCAAGACGATGAACGAATGCGGCATTGAAACTGCAGACACACCATCTGAAATCGGGGAGACACTCATTTCCCGCATCAAAAAAGAAGATGGTCTCTACGAGAAGTGCCTCACTGTAAAATAAATGTCACATGGTTCATGGAACCGATTGGAAAACATGGAATCCCACACGGGATTCCGTGTTTTTTTGCATTTTATTCCATTATATTTAATCGAATGGTAAACCGTATGCCGGCCGATTTCTTCTATAATTATCATTATGGAACAGGAGGGATCGGATGGATCTATTACGGTTAAGTTTTGCAGGAGTGACACCGCATGAATACAAGGTGCTGGCCGGCGGCGGGAAGATGGAAGCAGCGGGCGGCCTACGGGAAAAGGTTTTCCGGGCGAAGGGAATGGATAGAGGGAGGGTGACGGCAATGCTCGAATCGAAGGGGATCGGGCATATCACCATGGAGGATGCAGAATACCCGGCACTGTTGAAGCAGATCTATGATCCGCCGCTCGTCCTCTACTATCGCGGGGACATCAGCCTGCTTGAAAAGCGGAGGCTCGGCATAGTGGGCAGCAGGAAGGCGACTGCCTACACACGGATTGTGCTTCAGAACATCATACCGGAGCTCCATGGGCTGGCGGTCGTTTCCGGGCTGGCCTACGGTGCGGATGATATTGCGCACAATACGGCAATGGCACATGGCCTCGACACGGTTGGCGTGCTCGCATTCGGGCATGACATCCATTATCCGCGCAGCACCCGTGACACCCGGAACAGGATGGAGCGCGATGGCCTTGTGATCAGCGAGTACCCGCCGGATGTGCAGATAGCCAAATGGCGCTTCGTCGCCCGCAACAGGATCATCGCAGGAATGTCCATGGGTGTCCTCGTCACCGAGGCGGAAGCAAAGAGCGGCAGCCTGATCACACTGGATATGGCCCTCAATGAGAACAGGCACACCTACTGCGTGCCCGGAAACATCCATGCGCCCCAGTCGAAGGGGACGAACGGAAGGCTCCGGGAGGGGGCAAAGATGGTGCTCTCGGGAGAGGATATAATGGAAGATTTCTAAAGTCCATTTTCATGGATAAAAGAAAATTTAAAATCTATTATAGTTGACAAACAATTTTACTTCACTGTATTATTTGGATTTGAAAACACAAACGAAGGAGGCAATCGGCCTGTGGCAGATAATCTGGTTATTGTAGAATCGCCTGCGAAAGCTAAGACGATAGAAAAATACCTCGGCAAACGATACAAAGTCGTTGCATCGATGGGTCACGTACGCGATTTGCCTCGCAGTCAAACGGGGATAGACACTGAAAACAATTATGAACCCAAATACATCACCATTCGCGGCAAGGGGCCTCTTCTCAAGGATTTGAAGAAAGAAGCCAAAAAAGCGAAAAAGATATTCTTGGCAAGTGACCCGGACCGCGAAGGCGAAGCTATCGCATGGCATTTGAGCCATGCACTAGGAGATGACAAGGAATACTACAGGGTGGTATTCAACGAAATTACGAAAGATGCGGTGAAGGAGAGCTTCAAGCATCCGGGCTCGATCAATCAGAAGCTCGTGGATGCGCAGCAGGCACGCCGTATACTCGACCGGCTCGTCGGCTACAACATTTCACCTGTGCTGTGGAAGAAGGTCAAGAAGGGGCTGTCGGCAGGACGTGTCCAATCTGTAGCACTGAAGATGGTCATCGACCGTGAAAATGAAATCAGGGAATTCAAGCCTGAAGAATACTGGACGATTACAGGTCTTTTCAAATACGGTAAAAACAACTTTGAAGGCAAGTTCAACCGGCTCGCCAACGAAAAGATCAAGCTGAAGACAAAAGAGGATGTCGATCATGTGCTGTCGCAGCTTGAAGGCGACCAGTTCAATGTGGACTCGGTGGAGAAGAAGGAAAAGAAACGCTATCCGTCGAAACCGTTCACGACTTCCTCCCTCCAGCAGGAAGCGGCAAGGAAGCTGAACTTCAAGGCGCGCAAGACGATGATGGTCGCTCAGCAGCTCTATGAAGGAATAGACATCAAGAAGGCCGGAACAGTAGGTCTGATCACCTACATGAGGACGGATTCCACCAGAATTTCACCCGTTGCCCAGCAGGAAGCGGTCGACTATATAGAAGGAGAATACGGCAATAACTTCGTTGGAGCAAAGCCTTCCGCGAAAAAGGCGGAAGGCAGCCAGGATGCCCACGAGGCAGTCCGGCCGACAAGTGCGAACCGGACGCCGGCCAACATGAAGCAGTACCTCTCCCGCGACCAGTACAGGTTGTACAAGCTGATCTGGGATCGCTTCATCGCCAGCATGATGGCTCCGGCCATTCTGGACACTGTCCGTATGGAACTGTCGAATAACGGCGTCATCTTCAGGAGCAATGGCCAGACGATCAAGTTCAAAGGCTTCATGCAGATTTATATTGAAGGCAGTGATGACGGGGAAGAAGACCTGAACAACCGTCTGCCGGAAATCGCCGAAGGCGAGACGGTCAAGTCCGACAAGATCGATCCGAACCAGCACTTCACCCAGCCGCCGCCGCGGTATACGGAAGCAAGGCTCGTCAAGACCCTGGAGGAACAGGGGATTGGCCGTCCATCCACTTATGCACCAACATTGGACACGATCCAGAAGAGAAATTATGTCAAAATCGACCAGAAACGTTTCATCCCCACCGAACTCGGGGAAATCGTCAACCAGTCGGTGACACAATACTTCCCCGATATCATAGATGTGGAATTCACACGGTCCATGGAGAAGAACCTGGATGATATCGCCGAAGGCGAAGCATCATGGGTTGCGGTCATAGATGATTTCTACAAGGATTTCGAGCCTCAGGTGGAGCGTGCCGACGAAGAGATGGAAAAGATTGAAATCAAGGATGAACCGGCAGGCGAGGACTGCGAGAAATGCGGCTCCCCGATGGTCTACAAGATGGGGCGCTATGGAAAGTTCATGGCCTGCTCGAACTTCCCGGACTGCCGCAATACGAAGGCGATCGTCAAAACCATCGGCGTGAAATGTCCGAAGTGCAGTGAAGGTGATGTCGTCGAGAGGAAATCCAAAAAGAACCGGATATTCTACGGATGCGACCGCTATCCGGAATGCGACTTCATTTCCTGGGATCGTCCGATCGGCAGGAACTGTCCGAAATGTGACCACTATCTTGTGGAAACCAAAAAGGGCAAGACGGCCAAAGTGAAATGTACAAACTGTGATTATGAAGAAAAAGCCGAGTAGTACAGGTACCCATATCCTGATATGGGTATTTTTGTTGGAGAAAGAACAAAATATTGAAAACATTCGATTTATTTTGTGTAAATTACAGTCAAATAGGTTATTATATATTATTGGATACTGAATCGGCTGTCGGAGTGCCGGAACGAAGGTATTGGTTGATGAATTTTTTGGAATTGTGATAAGATTCTGATAAAGGAGATGGTGGAATGGATCATCTGGGGAATTTCATGGAACAGCTCACATATCAGCGCAACCTTTCCTCCCACACGGTCAGCAACTATAAGCGGGATATCAATGAGTTTCTCAGGTTCCTCTCCCAGGAGGGGCTGGACATTGAAACGTTCAAGTACATGGATGCCAGGAACTATCTCAACATGCTTTATCAGAAACAATTGAAGAAATCCACAGTGTCCAGAAAAATATCGGCGCTCAGAAGCTTCTACAACTACCTGATCGACAAAGGGATCCGCAATTCGAACCCCTTTACGAACCTGCCGAACCCGAAACGGGATAAGCCCTTGCCGGGCTTCCTGTACGAGAATGAAATACGCGGGCTTTTCGATTCCCTGGATCAGGATTCTAAAATGTACGAACGGGATAGGGCCATACTGGAACTGCTCTATGCGACTGGCATGCGGGCCTCTGAACTGCTCGGCCTCACATTGTCGCATATCGACTTCGACCACGGGCTGCTCAAGGTGCGCGGAAAGGGCAACAAGGAAAGGGTGCTGCCATTTGGCACCCATGCTTCCGAAGCCCTGAAGTCCTACATCGAAAATCACGATCAGGCAATTGAGGCGAACGGGACATTATGGATCAACCAGAGGAACGGTCCCCTGACCGACAGGGGCCTCCGGTATGTCATCGATATGATGGTCAAGAGGAGCGCAAGCGACCTCCACCTCCATCCGCACAAGATCAGGCACAGCTTTGCGACACATATGCTGAACAATGGTGCCGATCTCAGGGCGGTGCAGGAACTGCTCGGCCATGAATCGCTGTCGACGACCCAGAAATATACGCATGTGTCGAAGGAGCAGCTCAGAAAGACCTATCTCGCGCATCATCCAGCTAATCAGAAGAGGTGAAATCATGGCAATAAAAGGGACAACGATATTTGCCATACGGCATAAAGACAAGATGGCAATGGCCGGCGACGGCCAGGTGACGCTCGGCAACCAGGTGGTGATGAAGCACTCCGCACGCAAGGTCAGACGCCTTTTCGACGACAAGGTCGTTGCAGGGTTTGCCGGCAGCGTTGCAGATGCATTCACACTGTTTGAAAAATTCGAAGCGAACCTGTATGCCTATAACGGCAATCTTACACGGGCGGCCGTCGAGCTCGCCAAGGAATGGCGGGGCGACAAGATCCTCAGGCAGCTTGAGGCCATGCTGATCGTTATGGATAAGGAGACGCTGCTTCTGGTCAGCGGTACCGGAGAAGTCATCGAACCGGATGACGGCATCCTCGCCATCGGCAGCGGCGGCAATTTTGCACTGAGCGCCGGCCGGGCGATGAAGCTTCACGGCGACAATCTGGATGCCCCGACGATAGCGCGGGACAGCCTGCTGATCGCGAGTGAAATCTGCGTCTTCACCAATGACCATATAATTGTAGAAACGATTGAGTAAAAGGAGCGTTTGAATTGAGACAAAATCTTACTCCCAGGGAGATCACTGCAAAACTCGATGATGACATCATCGGCCAGCATGAAGCCAAGCGCAAAGTGGCGATCGCGATGCGCAACCGCTACCGCCGCATGCAGCTCGAGTCTTCATTGAAGGATGAAGTCGTGCCGAAGAACATACTGATGATCGGACCGACCGGAGTCGGCAAGACGGAAATCGCCAGAAGGATGGCAAAGCTTACAGGCGCACCGTTTTCGAAAGTGGAGGCGACGAAGTTTACGGAAGTCGGCTATGTCGGCAGGGATGTCGAAAGCATGGTCCGGGACCTGGTGGAAGCAAGCGTCCGCATGGTCAAGGAAGAAAAGATGAAGATGGTCGAAGAGGATGCACAAAAGCTTGCGGAAGAACGCCTTGTAGGGCTGCTTGCACCAGGTGAGAAGCGCAGGCAGACGAACTCCAATCCTTTCGAGATGTTCATGAACCAGCAGTCAGAGGAGGAGTATGAGGAAGTGACGCCCGAAGTAAGGGCGAAGCGCATGAACCTTCGGGAAAAGCTCTCCTCCGGCATGCTGGAGGATGAAGAGGTCACCATCGAAGTCGAACAGGAGCAGAATCCGATGGGCATGATGATGCCAGGCATGGATGAGGGCGGCATGCAGGATATGCTCAAGCAGTTCATGCCGAAGAAGAAGCACAAGCGCACCATGCCGGTCAGGAAGGCAAGGGAATACCTGAAGCGTGAAGAGGCCGAGAAGATCGTCGATACGGACAATGTCAACGACGAAGCGATATCGCTTGCCGAGACGATGGGCATCATCTTCATCGACGAGATGGATAAGATCGCCAAAGGCGGGCAGAATACCGGGGACGTTTCCCGGGAAGGTGTCCAGAGGGACATCCTGCCGATCGTCGAAGGCAGTACGGTACAGACCAAGTACGGTCCGATAGATACCGAGCATATCCTCTTCATCGGTGCCGGTGCCTTCCATGTCGCCAAACCGAGCGATCTGATCCCGGAACTCCAGGGGCGTTTCCCGATCCGTGTCGAACTCGACAAGCTCAAGGCTGAGGACTTCGTCAAAATATTGTCCGAGCCGCAGAGCTCACTGCTAAAACAGTATGAAGCGCTCCTGAAGACAGAGGAAGTGACCATCTCCTTCACTGATGAAGCCATCACGGAAATCGCGGAAATCGCCTTTGAAGTGAACAGTGATACGGATGACATCGGTGCAAGGCGCCTCCACACGATCCTCGAGACCCTTCTTGAGGAGCTGCTGTTCGAAGCGAGCGGCATGCAGGGGGCGCATGTGGAGATCACCCGGCAGTACGTGGAATCGAAGCTGAACAATATCAAGTCCGACAAGAATCTAAGTGCATTTATCTTATAACCTAAAAGGAGAATTACCATGAGCAACCTACTACAGAAAACAAGAGATATCAACAAGCTGATCCAGAGTCATCAAGGTGTGAAAGTCGATTTCAAGGAAGTATCGGAAAAGGTGAGCGGCGTGCTCGAGTGCAACGTCTTCATCGTTTCACGGAAAGGAAAACTGCTGGGCTACGGCATCAACCAGAAGATCGAGAACGACCGCATCGTTGAAATGCTCGAAGCGAGAAGGTTCCCTGAGGAATATGTCGAAAAGATCATGAAGATCAATGAGACCCAGGAGAACATCGAATTCGAAGATGAACTGACAGTCTTCCCTACAGAAGATTCCTTCCAGGATTCCGAAACATGCATCCTGCCGATCTTCGGCGGCGGAGAGCGTCTTGGCACACTCGTGCTCGGCCGTGTATCCAAGCAGTTCGAAGAAGATGACCTGGTGTTGGCAGAGTATGCCGGCACTGTCGTAGGAATGGAGATTCTCCGTGAAAAGCAGGAGGAGATAGAGCAGAAGGCACGCGACAAGGCGAGCATCGCCATGGCGATCCGTTCCCTCTCCTATTCCGAGCGTGAAGCGATCGAGCACATCTTCGATGAGCTGGATGCGGATGAAGGCCTGCTCGTCGCCTCAAAAGTTGCAGACCGTGTGGGCATCACACGCTCCGTCATCGTAAACGCACTGCGCAAGCTGGAGAGTGCGGGCGTCATCGAATCCCGTTCCCTCGGCATGAAAGGCACCTTCATCAAGGTCAAAAAAGAGGACTTCCTGCCTGAACTCAGAAAAGAAAGCTGATCAGGCTGAATCAGGGGTTTGATTTAATGGCTGGAATATGTTATATTATTCAAGGCTGAAAACAGCCCATCACACACAGTATGGTGAATTGGAGACAGGTGCCTTACGGTCGTTTCCAAAGCTGTACTGGAGGAAAAACCAAAGGAGGAAATATCATGGCAGTAATTACTATGAAGCAACTGCTTGAAGCTGGTGTACACTTCGGTCACCAGACACGCCGTTGGAACCCGAAAATGAAGAGATACATCTTCACGGAAAGAAACGGCATCTACATCATCGATCTGCAGAAGACAGTCAAAAAAGTAGGAGAGGCTTACGATTTCGTGAAAAGCATCTCTGAAGAAGGCGGAAAAGTCCTTTTTGTCGGTACTAAGAAGCAGGCACAGGACGCAATCAAGGAAGAAGCGGAGCGCGCTGGTCAACTTTACGTCAACCAGAGATGGCTCGGTGGTATCCTGACGAACTACAAAACAATTTCAAAGCGTATCAAACGCATCTCTGAAATCGAGAAAATGGAAGCAGACGGCATCTTCGATGTACTTCCTAAGAAGGAAGTCATGGAACTCCGTAAAGAGTACACACGTCTGAACAAATTCCTCGGCGGTATCCGTGAGATGAAGGAAATGCCGAAGGCACTCTTCATCGTCGACCCTAGAAAAGAGCGCAACGCGATCATGGAAGCGAAGAAACTCAACATTCCGATCGTTGCGATGGTCGATACAAACTGTGATCCGGACGAGATCGACTATGTCATTCCTGCAAACGATGACGCCATCCGTGCGGTCAGACTGATGACAAGCAAAATGGCTGATGCAGTACTGGAAGGCCAGCAGGGCGTATCCGACCAGGAGATCGCTGCTGAGCAGAACATCGACATGGAAGAAGGCTCCGAAGAGGAGACTGTCGAAGCGGGCGAAAGCAAATAAAGCATTAAACAACGGTGATAAGTTCCTTATTCTTATCACCTTTTTTAAAAGACCGGGGAGTGTTCCCGGTCTGTATAAAATATGATTCCAGGAGGATGGAAAATGGCTATTTCTGCAAAATTGGTTAAAGAACTACGTGAAAAAACTGGTGCTGGAATGATGGACTGCAAGAAGGCACTCCAGGAAACTGATGGTGACATCGACAAAGCGGCAGACTATCTCCGTGAAAAAGGCATCTCCAAAGCTGCCAAGAAAGCGGACCGCATCGCTGCTGAAGGCATCGTGCACGTCGCTTCCAAAGGCAATGACGGCGTCATCGTCGAAATCAACTCCGAAACGGACTTTGTTGCACGCAACGAAGAATTCCAAAAACTCGTCAAAGATATCGCAGAGCATATCCTTGATACTAAACCAGCCGACATCGAAGCACTCAATGCTTCAGAAATGAACGGCAAGAAAGTCGAAGACGTCATGAATGAAGCAGTGGCTAAAATCGGGGAGAAACTCACCCTCAGAAGATTCGCACTCGCTGAGAAGACTGACAATGATTCATTCGGCGAATACCTCCACATGGGCGGCCGCATCGGTGTGCTGACACTTGTTGAAGGTTCCACTGACGATGCAGCAGCGAAAGATGTTGCAATGCACGCAGCAGCCCTGAACCCTAAATACGTTTCCAAAGATGAAGTATCCCAGGATGAGCTCGAGCATGAAAGGGAAGTCCTCAAGCAGCAGGCGCTGAATGAAGGCAAGCCTGAGAAGATCGTCGACAAGATGGTTGAAGGCAGAATGCGCAAGTATCTCGAAGAGATCTGCATCGTCGACCAGCCGTTCGTCAAGGATTCCGATCAGACTGTTGAACAGTTCCTGAAATCCAAAGGCGGCACCCTGAAAACTTTCATCCGCTTCGAAGTGGGCGAAGGTCTTGAGAAGAGACAGGAAAACTTCGCTGATGAAGTGATGGGTCAAGTGAATAAATAATAAAAAGACACTTCGGTGTCTTTTTTTCAGATAAGAAAATTTATTCTTCTTGTCATCATATGCCACTCGGGTGGCCTATGCGCTTTTTGGATTGAATATTAAATTATGTAAGGATGGAGACATATGCCTGAGACTTCCAAATACAAACGTATTGTACTGAAATTGAGTGGTGAGGCCCTGGCTGGTGAGGATGGCTTCGGCATCAACCCGGTCGTAATCAAGAATATCGCCAAACAGGTCAAAGAAGCCAAGGATCTTGGTGTGGAGATTGCCGTCATCGTCGGCGGCGGAAACATCTGGCGCGGGAAGGTCGGCAGCGACCTCGGCATGGACCGTGGCACAGCCGACTATATGGGCATGCTCGCCACCGTCATGAATTCACTTGCACTTCAGGACAGCCTGGAGCAGATGGACTGTGAAACACGGGTGCTCACGTCAATAGAAATGAAGCAGGTGGCTGAACCCTATATAAGAAGACGTGCAATCAGGCATCTTGAAAAGGGCCGCATCGTCATCTTCGCAGCAGGTATAGGCAATCCGTACTTCTCCACCGATACGACTGCAGCACTCCGTGCAGCAGAAGTGGAGGCCGATGTGATCCTGATGGGCAAGAACAACGTGGATGGTGTCTATTCCGCCGATCCGAAACTCGACGGCAATGCACACAAGTACGATACACTCACCTATATGGAAATGCTGCAGGAGAACCTGCAGGTCATGGATGCGACCGCTTCATCCTTTTGTATGGACAATGACATACCGCTTGTGGTATTTTCGATTACAGAAGACGGCAATATAAAACGTGCTGTATCAGGCGAAACGATTGGTACAGAAATCAAAAAGTAATGGGAGAGAAAGAACATGAGTGAATCAGTCTTAAAAGATGCCAAGTCAAAAATGCAGAAGTCACTGGAAAGCTTGAGCAGGGAACTTGCCACAATCCGTACAGGCCGTGCAAACTCCAACATGCTCGACCGTGTGACGGTGGACTATTACGGTGCGCCGACCCCCGTCAATCAGCTCGCAGGCATCTCTGTGCCTGAAGCACGGATGCTCACAGTGACACCATACGACAAAGGTTCGGTCGATGATGTCCTGAAGGCCATCCAGCAGGCCGATCTTGGTGTAAACCCTACTAGCGACGGCACGATGATCCGCATCACCGTCCCACAGCTGACGGAGGAACGCCGCAAGGAATTCGTCAAGGATGCGCGCAAGGAAGGCGAGAATGCCAAAGTTGCCGTCCGCAACATCAGACGTGATGCGAATGACGAATTGAAGCGTCTTGAAAAAGATGGTGAACTGACTGAAGATGACCTCAGAAGCTATACAGAAGATGTACAGCAGCTGACGAATGACTACATCGATCAGATCGACAAGATGTGCGACGACAAAGAAACCGACATCATGGAAGTCTGAATCATCATTCCAGGGCAGGATTTTCCTGCCTGTTTTTTTATGTTCTCTATGTTATATGGTAGAATAAATTGATTGAGGACACGATATTATCAATGTATACTAATAATTATAATGCTTCAGGAGGATTGTTATGTTTGGTTGGAAGAAGCAAAAGAGAACCGATTCCGAAAAAGAGCTGCCTGAACATATCGCCATCATCATGGATGGAAATGGCAGGTACGCCAAACAGAAAAATAGACCACGGGTAAACGGTCACTATGAAGGCATGCAGAATGTAAAGCGCATCACAAGGCATGCTTCAGATCTCGGCATCAAGTATCTGACTCTATATGCTTTTTCCACGGAGAACTGGTCGCGGCCGAAAAGCGAAGTGAACTATCTGATGAAACTGCCGGGGGACTTCCTCGGAACATTTCTGCCGGAACTTATAGAGAAGAACGTCAGGGTCGGCACCATAGGCAACCTTGATGCCCTGCCGATACATACGAGAAAAGCCGTACAGCAGGCGGTCGATAAGACTTCCCGGAATACGGGGCTCAACCTCATCTTCGCACTCAACTATGGCGGACGGGATGAGCTCATCCAGGCATTTCGGACGATGGCGCACGATGTTGAAAACGGCGATCTCGATCCGGAAGATATTACGGCTGAAATGGTGGACCACCATCTCATGACATGTACAATCCCCGATCCCGAAATGCTGATCCGCACAAGCGGTGAATACAGGCTGAGCAATTTCCTGCTGTGGCAGTCATCATACAGTGAGCTTTTTTTCACCGAGACGCTATGGCCCGAATTTACAACAGAAGAACTCGATCAGATGATTTCACAGTACAGGAAACGTGAGAGAAGGTTCGGGGGACTTAACAAAGAGGAGGAATGACATGAAGACGCGGACGATAACAGCGATCATCGCCTTATCAATATTTGTACCCATTGTCGTTTTGGGCTCATGGCCCCTGCTGATTACAGTCTTCCTTCTGGCCTATACAGCACTGTATGAAATACTTAAGATGAACCGTATCCATATTTTCTCGATTCCGGGAATGCTCTCAATGGTGGCGCTCTTCATCGTCATGATGCCACAGGAATCCTATATGCCCTATATATCGATGTTCCAGGTCGACCTGATCATCGTCATGGCACTGCTCATGCTGAGTTTCACCGTCATCAGCAAGAACAGGTTCTCATTCGTGGATATGGGATTCTGCGTACTTGCAGTGGCGTATGTCGGCATCGGCTTCATGTATTTCTACGAAACGCGGGAAGAGGGGATCATCTACATACTCTACGGTCTGCTGATTGTCTGGGTCACCGACACAGGCGCCTATCTTTTCGGCCGTGCACTGGGGAGAAGGAAGCTATGGCCCCAGATCAGCCCCAACAAGACCCTGGAAGGCTTCCTCGGAGGCATATTCTGCAGCGTCCTGCTGGCCCTCCTGTTCTATCTGATGGGCTGGATTGAAGGTGTACATGTCCTTCTGTTCCTGACGCTCACAATGATACTGAGCATGTTCGGACAACTCGGGGACCTTGTGGAATCCGCGCTGAAGCGTCATTTTGACGTCAAAGATTCGGGGCGTCTGCTGCCGGGTCATGGCGGTGTGCTGGATCGTTTCGACAGCTTCATCTTCGTCCTGCCCCTGATGAACATATTACCGATCATAACTTAATCCAGAATACAGGTGAATCATATGAAAAAAATTTCCATACTCGGTGCGACAGGGTCCATCGGAACACAGGCTCTGGCAGTCATAGGAAACAACCCTGAACATTTCGAACTCGGCAGCATCTCGATCGGCACGAATATAGAGGCTCTGGAGAAGATCCTTGAATCATTCAGGCCGAAGCTTGTGAGCGTGATGAAGGACACGGACCGCATCGAGTTGAAAAGCAGGTATCCCGACATAGATTTCACTTGTGGCCGGGAAGGGCTCATGGCGGTCGCGACCGATGATGCAGACACCCTGCTGACAGCTGTGATGGGCAGCGTCGGTCTGGAACCGACACTTGCTGCAATCGATGCGGGCAAGGACATTGCACTTGCAAACAAGGAAACGCTCGTCGCCGCGGGGGAAATCGTAATGGAGAGGGCCAGGGAGAAGGGCGTCTCCATCATTCCCGTCGATTCGGAGCATTCTGCAATATTCCAGTGCCTGAGGGGTGAGGACCTGCGTGAGATGAAGCGCATCATCCTGACCGCAAGCGGCGGTTCATTCAGGGACCTCTCGAGGGAAGAGCTCCGGGACGTGACGCTCGAGCGCGCCCTCGACCATCCCAACTGGTCGATGGGCCGCAAGATCACGATCGATTCCGCCACCATGATGAACAAGGGGCTTGAAGTCATCGAGGCAAAATGGCTCTTTGATGCGGAAGTGGATCAGATTTCCACGATACTGCACCGGGAAAGCACGATCCATTCCATGGTCGAGTTCGTCGACAACAGCATCATGGCACAGATGGGGACGCCGGATATGAAGACTGCCATCCAGTTTGCATTCAGCCATCCGAAAAGGCTGCCGATGGACAACCCCATGGACTTCGATGCCCTCAGCCAGCTCAACTTCAAACCCATGGACCTTGAACGGTTCCGGATGCTTGCATTTGCCTATGATGCCCTCCGGACAGGGGGAACGATGCCGGCTGTCATGAATGCTGCCAATGAATACGCAGTGAACCGTTTCCTTGAGGGGGAAATATCCTTTTTGGAAATCGAGGAGATTGTGGAGTCGCGCATGGATGGCCATGAGGCGGTCCAGAACCCGGATCTCGATACGATTCTCTACTACGACCGGCTCTACAAGTCTGATATGAGGTGATGAAATGACCGGCATTTTAGCTTTTATTGTTGTCTTTGGTGTGCTGGTGACGGTTCACGAACTCGGGCACCTGATCTTCGCCAAACGGGCCGGCATCATGTGTCCCGAATTTGCCATCGGCATGGGACCGAAGATATTTTCACATAAATATAATGATACGCTCTATACCGTAAGGCTGCTGCCCGTCGGCGGCTATGTGCGGATGGCTTCCGAAGAGATGGAAGTCAATCCATTGAATGCCGGCATGCGTATACAGCTCAAGGTGGATGAAAAGGATGAGATCACGCATATCATCCTCGATGACAAGCACAACTTCACTCAGATAGAGGAAGTGGAAGTCGTCGAATCCGATATCACGAAAGAGATGTACATCCGTGCGACCCGTCTCCATGACGGACAGGAGGTCATCTACAATCTTGCGCACGAATCCTACTTCGTCGAGAACTCCCAGCTGGAGCGCATCGCGCCGAAGGAGTCACGTTTCGAGTCGAAGTCGGTCGGACACCGGTTCATGACGCTTGCTGCGGGACCGCTGATGAACTTCGTCCTGGCATTCGTCCTTTTCACGGTGCTCTTCTATGTGCAGGGGAAACCGACGGACGAAGCGGTCGTCGGCTTCGTTGCAGAGGATACACCTGCTGAGGAGGCAGGACTCCAGGAAGGGGACCGCCTCGAGACCATCAATGGTGAAACGGTGGATGGCTGGAATGACATGTCGGCCATCATCCAGGAGCAGGGTGAGCAGCCGCTTGATATCGAAGTGGCCAATGATGGTGAATCCCGCACAGTGGAGATGACACCGGTCGTCGAGACCACGGAACTCCCGGACGGCGAAACGTCGGAACGTCTGATCATCGGCATCGGAGCCGAGATGGAGCGCGGCATGTTCTCCCCGATATTATGGGGAGCGGAGCAGACCGTCCAGATGAGCACCATGATTTTTGACCTGGTGGTCAATATGTTCTTGAGTATATTTGAGGGGACATTCTCCTTCGACATGCTGAACGGACCGGTCGGCATATACAAGGTGACGGAAGAGGTGGCGACCCAGGGGCTGATCACGCTGATCAACTTCACCGCAATACTGAGCGTCAACCTCGGCATCATGAACCTGCTGCCGATCCCGGCACTGGACGGTGGGCGCATCCTGTTCGTCCTCTATGAAGGCATCTTCAGGAAACCGCTGAACAAGAAGGTGGAACTGAACATCCAGCTGATCGGTGTGCTGTTCCTGCTGATGGTCATGATCCTTGTAACATGGAACGACATAAAGACATTTTTCCTTTAGGAGTGAAATGAATGAGACAATCCAGAATGTTTATACCAACAATGCGTGAAACGCCCCAGGATGCCGACAGCCTGAGCCACCGCCTGATGCTGAAGGCGGGCATGATCAAGCAGATGGCCAGCGGGATATACACCTATCTGCCGATCACGAAACTCGTTCTGAACAACATCGAACAGATCGTCAGGGAAGAGATGAACGCCATCGACGGCGTGGAGATCCACATGCCCGTGCTGCATCCGAAGGAGCTGTGGCAGGAGTCCGGCCGCTGGGAGGCGTACGGCAGCGAACTGATGCGCATGAAGGACCGCCACGAGCGCGATTTCGCCCTCGGGCCGACACATGAGGAAATCGTGACGGCGCTCTTGCGCGACGAACTGAAAAGCTACAAGAAACTCCCGTTGACGCTGTTCCAGATCCAGACGAAATTCCGGGACGAACTGCGTCCACGGTATGGACTTCTGCGCGGACGTGAATTCATCATGAAGGATGCCTATTCGTTCCACAGTAATGAAGCTTCACTGGATGAAACATATCATGACATGTACAGCGCCTACTCGAAAATCTTCAGCCGCGTCGGACTGAACTACCGTGCAGTCGAAGCGGACTCTGGAGCAATCGGCGGCAGCCATACCCATGAATTCATGGCGCTTGCGGACATCGGCGAAGATACGATCGCCTACACCGACGGCAGCAACTATGCAGCAAACATCGAGAAGGCGGGATGTCCTGTACCGGAAGTCGAGGAATTGAACAGCGACAGGGAAGTCGAGAAAGTGGCGACACCGGATGTCTCCACATGCAGTTCCCTCGCAGAATTCCTCGACATCACCTTGGAGGAGACGACGAAGACGATGATCATGCGTGTCGATCATGACTACGTGATGATTCTGCTCCGTGGAGACCATGAGCTGAACGATGTGAAGCTCAAGTCCCATTTCGGAACCGATGACATCGACTTTGCCACGGATGAAGAGATCGAGAACCTGCTGAGTGCCTCGCCAGGGAGCCTCGGACCGGTGGGGACGGACCTGCCGGTATACCTGGACCACCAGGTCAGGAATATGCAGGACTATCCGACAGGGGCGAACGAGAGCGGATATCATTTCATCAATGTCAATCATGGTCGGGATTTCGAGGTCGAAGCGTTCGGAGATTTCCGTTTCATCACCGAAGGTGAAATGGCACAGGATGGCAGCGGTCCGGTCAAGTTCATGAGGGGCATCGAAGTCGGCCAGGTATTCAAACTGGGCACCAAGTATTCCGAAGCGATGAACCTGAATGTACTCGATGAGAATGGCAGAAGCGTGCCTGTACTCATGGGCTGCTATGGCGTCGGCATTTCGAGGACGCTGTCCGCCATCATCGAAAGCCATCATGACGACCGTGGCATCATCTGGCCGAAGGCCGTCACGCCGTTCGATGTGCATATCATCACCGCCAACCCTAAGGACAAGGAAGCGGCGGAAATCGCAGAAACCCTCTACGAAGATCTCGGCAAACACTATCGTGTGCTGTATGATGACAGGAAAGAGCGCGCAGGTGTGAAATTCGCAGACTCCGATCTGATCGGCCTGCCGTACAGGATCGTCGTCGGCCGTGCCGCCAAAGAGGGGAAAGTGGAAGTGAAGGCAAGGGACAGTGAAGAATCCATGGAACTGTCCATCGATGACGTGAAGCAGTATCTGGAAGTGAACTATTAAAAGAAGTTGGGCGCGTAAATCCTGGATTTACGCGCTTTTATAGGAGTGTTGCAAGTGAAGGGAAAGGACCAGTTCAACATCTTGCTCGACCAGGCAGGCATCAGGGGAAATGAAGACTATCTGGCCACGGGGACATTGAAGAAGGTCGTGTCCGATGATGATAGAAGACTGTGGGAGTTCCACCTGCATTTCGAACAGATGATACCTGCCTCCTTAAGGAGCATGATGGAAAAAAGCATCGAGGATGCCTTTTCGAATATCGCAGATACGAAGTTGGTCATTTCTGCAGACCATTACACGGATAAGGATGTCATCGACTATCTGGAGTATGCCCTCATCAACATCAATGTCAATGAGAACATCCGCTTCCAGCTGCTCAACTGTGACAAGCAGTTCAAGGGCGGCGTTTTGGCGTTTTCAGTACAGAATGAAATTGAAGTGGCACATTTCAACAAGCATATCAACGGCAACCTCACCGATGCCTACACCACGTACGGCATGCCGATCAGTGCAGTGGAATTCCATGCCGACAAGGCACTCGATACCGACCGCCGGACGAAGCTCGAGGCACGTCTGAAGGAAGAGAAGACGGAGCTTGTACAGGGCTTCATCGAACAGCAGAAGGATAATGAAGCGGATAAGCAGCAGCAGGAGAGTGTCGTCAAGCAGATCGGCAAATCCATGAACATGAGCGATATCCGTCCGCTTGAAACGGTCGTCGAGGAGGAGTTCAACGTCAAGGTCGAAGGGGTCATCTTCGATTCCGAAGTCAGGGAACTCCGGACCGGCCGCAAGATACTGCAGCTGAAGATCACCGACTACACCGATTCGATCGCCGCGAAGATGTTCTCCCGGCATGGCAAGAATGACGATGCCGTCTTCGATGCCCTGTCGAAGAACGACTGGGTGGTCATCGAAGGCAATGTGGAATACGATGAATTTTCAAGGGATATGGTGCTCATGATCCGCAACCTGACCGTCATCCATAAGCCGGAGAAGACGGACAGGAGTGAGGAGAAGCGGGTGGAGCTCCACCTGCACTCGGAAATGAGCCAGATGGACGGCCTCAGGAATATCGGGGAATACGTCAAACGGGCGGCGGACTATGGCCATAAGGCCATTGCGGTCACCGACCACAGCAATGTACAGGCCTATCCGGATGCCTACTATGCCGCACAGGCGAACGGCATCAAGATGATCTATGGCATGGAAGGGCTGCTTGTCAATGATGGGGCGCCGATCGCCTACAGGCCCCAGGATATCGTACTCGATGCACATGAGTACGTGGTCTTCGACGTGGAGACCACCGGCCTGTCCTCCAAATACGACAAGATCATCGAACTCGCCGGCGTAAAGGTGAAGGATGGCGAAATCATCGACCGTTTCGAGCGCTTCAGCAACCCGAATGAGCCGCTGACGGAAACCATCAAGGAGATTACGGGCATCACGGATGACATGCTGGTGGACGCACCACCGATTTCCGAAGTGATCACCGATTTCAAGGAGTGGGTCGGTGACGCGATATTCGTCGCCCACAACGCGAGCTTCGACATGGGCTTCATAGAAGCCGCCTACGGCAGGGAAGGCCTCGGCTCCTACACCAACGGCGTCATCGATACGCTCGAATTGTCCCGCGCAATCAACAAGGACTTCAAAAAACACGGACTGAACATACTCGCGAAGAAATACAATGTGGAGCTGACCCAGCACCACCGGGCCATCTATGATGCGGAGGCGACGGCATACATCTTCATCAAGATGCTGTCGCAGATCAGGAAGCTCGGCATAGACAACCATAGCCACATCAATGAAAAACTTGCCGACTCCGATTCCTACAAGCGGGCCATGCCGACGCATGTCACTCTGCTCGTACAGAACCAGGAGGGGCTGAAGAACCTGTTCAAGATCGTCTCCGCCTCACTGACCGACCACTTCTATAAGACGCCGCGGATCAGGAAGCAGGTGCTTGAAAAATACCGGTCCGGCATACTGATCGGCAGCGCGTGCGATTCCGGTGAAGTGTTCACGACCATGATGCAGAAGTCATATGACCAGGCGAAGAAGGTCGCGGGCTTCTACGACTATCTCGAAATCTTCCCCAAGGCGCTCTACAGCCGGCTGCTCGATCGTGAGATCGTACGCGATGAAAAGACCCTTGAGGAGATCATCACAAACATCATCACACTCGGTGACGAGCTGGACAAGCCGGTCGTCGCCACAGGCAACGTGCACTATCTGGATGAATCGGACAAGCTCTGCCGGGACATCCTTGTGAAGAGCAATCCGGGGAACCCGCTTTCCCGCGGACGTCTGCCGGATGCGCATTTCAGGACGACCGATGAAATGCTGGAAGGATTCGCCTTCCTGGACGCGGATGTCAGGAAGGAAGTCGTCATCGACGCACCGAACCGCATTGCAGACAGCATAGAAGAAGTCGTTCCGATCCAGGACAAGCTCTATACCCCGAACATCGAAGGGGCGAATGACGAAATCAGGGAGCTCAGCTACAGCAATGCCCGCAGCCTTTATGGGGATGACCTTCCCGAAATTGTAGTCGAGCGGCTTGAAAAGGAGCTCGACAGCATCATCGGCAACGGTTTTGCAGTCATCTATCTGATCAGTCAGAAGCTCGTCAAGAAGTCCCTTAATGACGGCTATCTCGTCGGTTCACGGGGGTCCGTCGGTTCGAGCTTCGTCGCGACGATGACCGAAATCACAGAAGTCAATCCGCTGCCGCCGCACTACGTATGTCCCGAATGCCGGACGAGTGAATTCTTCATGGACGGCAGTGTGAGCTCGGGATATGACCTGCCCGATAAGGAATGCGGCACATGCGGTTCGGCCCTCATTAAGGAAGGGCAGGACATCCCATTCGAAACCTTCCTCGGATTCAAGGGGGACAAGGTGCCGGATATCGACTTGAACTTCAGCGGTGACTACCAGCCGGTGGCACACAACTATACGAAGGAACTCTTCGGTGAAGACAAGGTCTTCCGTGCGGGGACGATCGGCACCGTCGCAGAGAAGACGGCCTTCGGCTACGTCAAAGGCTTCCTGAACGACAATGGACTCCATCGGCGGGGCGCGGAGATCGACCGGCTCGTACTCGGATGCAGCGGGGTCAAGCGGACGACCGGACAGCACCCGGGCGGCATCATCGTCGTTCCGGATTATATGGACATCTTCGATTTCACGCCGATCCAGTACCCTGCGGATGATGTGGAGTCCGAATGGAAGACGACGCACTTCGACTTCCATTCCATCCACGACAACCTGCTTAAGCTGGACATACTCGGACACGATGACCCGACGATGATCCGCATGCTGCAGGACCTTTCGGGCATCGATCCGAAGACGGTGCCCGTGGACGACCAGGATACGATGTCGCTCTTCAATTCACCGGAAGTGCTCGGCGTCACTGAAGAGGACATCGTATGCCGGACAGGCACGCTCGGCGTACCGGAGTTCGGTACGGGATTCGTGCGGCAGATGCTTGAGGATACTCGGCCTTCGACATTCAGTGAGCTCGTACAGATCTCAGGCCTGTCACACGGGACCGACGTATGGCTCGGCAACGCCCAGGACCTCATCAGAAGCGGCACATGCGACCTCAAGAACGTCATCGGCTGCCGGGACGACATCATGGTCTACCTGATGTATCAGGGGCTCGAACCATCCCTTGCCTTCAACATCATGGAGAAGGTGAGGAAGGGGAAGGGACTTTCCGAAGAGCATGAATCCGCAATGCGTGAGCAGGGTGTACCGGGCTGGTACATCGATTCATGCAAGAAGATCAAATACATGTTCCCGAAAGCCCACGCGGCGGCCTATGTACTCATGGCCGTGCGGATCGCATACTTCAAAGTGCATTATCCGCTCTACTACTATGCGAGCTACTTCACCGTACGTGCCTCGGACTTCGATCTGCTGACGATGGTCAAGGACAGCACGACGATCAAGCATAAGGTTAAGGAGATGAACCAGCGGTTCCAGGAGCTGACCAAAAAGGAGAAGGATACGCTCATCGTGCTGGAGCTGGCGAATGAAATGGCGCAGCGCGGCTATAAGATCCGCCCGGTGGATGTCGAGAAGTCGGACAGCACCGAATTCAAGATCGAAGGGGACGCGCTCATACCGCCGTTCCTCGCTGTACCGGGTCTCGGGGCAAGCGTCGCAAGACGCATCGTCGAGGCGCGTGATGAGGAACCGTTCATCTCCAAGGAGGACCTGAACAAGCGTGCAGGCGTCTCTCCGAAGATCGTGGACTACCTGACCGAACTCGGCAGCCTGAACCACCTGCCGGACAAGGCCCAGCTGTCGATCTTCGACATGTAGCGCGCAGTTGCAGGCACGTTTGCTCTGTGATATAATAATTGTGATATTAAATACCCAGTCACAAGGAGAAGAACGGGCTAGCCCGTTCTTCTCTTAGTTTTGAAGGAGGGGAATGGACAGTGAATCGTACAGAACAGGATGTCATGACACATGCACAGCCGCTGATCGAGGAGTTGGGGTATAAGCTCATCGAAGTGGAATATGTGAAAGAGGGTCCTGACTACTATTTGAGGCTGTATCTTGACAAAAAGGGTGGCATCACACTCGAAGACTGTGCCCAGGCAAGTGAAGTACTGGGTGAAAAGCTCGATGAGTGGGATATCATCAGGGGAGGCTACTTCCTCGATGTCTCTTCTCCCGGCGCCGAACGTCCGATCAAAGATGATGACGACCTGGAAATGACATTGAACCAGGGGATATATGTCAAAACGTATCAGCAGATCGACGGCAACAAGGAATGGACAGGCATCTTAAAAGACTACGATTCTGATACAGTGACAATCGACTACAGGGAAAAAACCCGAACAAAGACGGTTACGATTGGCCGGGACAGGATTGCGACCATACGCAAAGCGGTAATATTATGATTGGAGGCGCTTATTAGTGAACCAGGAACTACTGAATGCAATTGAATACCTTGAAAAGGAAAAGAGCATTCCAAACGAAGTGCTTGTCGAAACGATAGAGGCGGCACTTCTTACAGCCTATAAAAAGAACTACTCACAGCATAAGAACGTCAAGGTGGACCTGAATATGGAAAACGGCTCGTACCGTGTCGTTTCCCGGAAGGATGTGGTCGAGGAGGTCGAGGATCCCACTGCGGAAATCGACCTTGAAACCGCCCGTACGGTCAATCCGGCATATGAAATCGGAGATCCCTACGACGAGGATGTCACACCGAAGGACTTCAACCGGGTCGGTGCCCAGGCTGCCAAACAGGCAGTGATGCAGCGCCTCCGCGATGCAGAGAGGGGCATCCTGTACAATGAGTTCATCGACAAGGAAGACGAGGTCATGACGGGCCTGATCGACCGTGTCGACCATCGCTTCGTCCATATCCAGCTGGGCCGCACGGACGCCGTATTGAGCGAATCCGAAAGGATGCCGAACGAAGTGTACCGTCCGAATGACAGGATCAAGGTCTACGTCAACAAAGTCGAGCAGACGACGAAGGGGCCGCAGATCTTCGTATCGCGCACGCATCCGAACCTGCTGAAGCGCCTTTTCGAAAAGGAAGTGCCGGAAATCTTCGATGGGACCGTGGAGATCATGAGTGTTGCGAGGGAAGCCGGTGAGCGTTCCAAGATCAGCGTCCATGCACAGAATCCCGATGTCGATGCGGTTGGTTCCTGCGTTGGTGCAAGGGGCGCCCGTGTGGAGGCGATCGTCAATGAGCTCTCGGGCGAGAAGATCGACATCGTCCTCTGGAACGAGGATCCGAGGGTGTTCGTCAAGAATGCCCTCAGCCCTTCCCAGGTGGTGGAAGTCATCGTGGATGAGGACAACCAGTCCACCATGGTGATCGTGCCGGACAACCAGCTCTCGCTTGCCATCGGCAAAAGAGGGCAGAATGCCCGTCTTGCTGCGAAGCTGACAGGGTGGAAGATCGATATCAAAAGCGAATCAGACGCCCGTGAAGAAGGCGTCATCGAATAATACTTGTGGGTGATGTAGCATGAAGAAGAAAGTACCGCTCAGAAAATGTATCCTTACCAATGAAATGCATCCTAAGAAAGATCTGCTCCGTATTGTCGTGACGAAAGAGCGAGAGGTCTTCGTCGATCCGACAGGCAAGAAGAACGGACGCGGCAGCTACGTGGTCAAAGACCTCGAAAAGGTCGAAGCCGCACGCAAAGGCAGGAAGCTTGAAGGCAGGCTTGGTTTCGACAGTGATACGCTCTCCCCGGTATACGATGAAATCATCCGTCTGATCTACCGCGAGGATATACCGAAAAGATGACCGACAGGATATTGAATCTTTTGGGGCTGGCCAAGCGCGCAGGCATGTTGACGACCGGGGAAGAGAAGACGATAGAATCCATCCAGCGCAACAGGGCCAAGGCCGTATTCCTGGCCAGTGATGCAGGCAGCAGTACAGCAAAGAAAGTCAGAGATAAATGCAACTACTATGAAATACCGTTGATTGATGATTACACCAACGAGGCGCTGAGCTCCGCTACAGGCGCTCCGAACCGGGTTGTATTGTCAGTTACAGATCCAGGTTTCAGCCGGAAGATGCTGCAGCTTAAAGAGAAAGGAAAGTGATTCAATGAGTAAAATCAGAATCTACGAATATGCAAAAGAATGTGGAGTACCAAGCAAAAAGGTGATTGAGTTCCTGCAGGCGAGGAATATCGAAGTGAAGAGCCACATGAAATCACTCGAAGACAGCGAGGTCAACCTCCTCAACAAGGAATTCAAGAAATCCGGCACTTCAGACAGCAGCTCCAGCAACAGCGGACAGTCGAAAAGCCAGAATACCCAAAAAGGCAGCCAAGGTGGTCAGAACACCCAAAAAGGCGGCCAAGGCAACCAGCAGAAGGGCGGCCAGCAGAGGGGCGGCCAGGGGCCACAGAGGAACAACAGGAACCATAAGCCTGGTGCAGGCAACAGGAACAAGAACAGCCGCAACCAGAAACCTGGAAACAAGCAGAAGAACCAGAACCAGAAGCCTGAGCCGGTCAAAAAAGAGGTCGAACTTCCTAAGAACTTCACCTATCAGGAAGGCATCACAGTCGGTGAACTGGCCGAGAAGATTGGCGTGGATTCCTCGAAGATCATCAAAGACCTCTTTATGGTGGGCATCGTAGCCAATATCAACCAGGCGCTGGACAATGATTCAGTGGAACTGATCGCCAGCGACCATGGCTTCACTGCCGAACTCGAAGTCGTGGTGGACGATACGGACCTTGAAAACTATTTCGAGCTCGGTGACGACATGAATGAAGAGCGTCCAAGCGTCGTTACCATCATGGGCCACGTCGACCACGGTAAGACAACACTGCTCGATTCCATCCGCCATACGAAAGTGACGGCAGGGGAAGCGGGCGGCATCACGCAGCACATCGGTGCCTACCAGATCGAGTCGGGCGGCAAGAAGATCACGTTCCTCGACACACCGGGACACGCTGCATTCACAACGATGCGTGCACGCGGTGCGCAGGTGACGGACATCACAGTGCTCGTCGTCGCTGCCGATGATGGTGTAATGCCTCAGACGATTGAAGCGATCAACCACGCGAAAGCGGCGGAAGTGCCGATCATCGTCGCCGTCAACAAGATGGACAAGCCGACGGCGAATCCTGAGCGCGTCATGACGGAACTCGGTGAACATGGCCTCTACCCGGAAGACTGGGGTGGAGACACGATCTTCGTTTCCCTTTCTGCACTGAGTGGAGAAGGCATTGAAGACCTCCTTGAAATGATCACACTCGTCGGTGAAGTTGCAGAACTGAAGACGAAGAGTGACAGGCCGGCAGTCGGCACAGTCATCGAGGCGGAGCTCGACAAGTCAAGGGGCCCTGCCGCATCACTGCTTGTCCAGCACGGCACGCTGAAGGTCGGCGACTCGATCGTCGTCGGAAATACATTCGGCAAGGTCAGGGCAATGGTCGATGATCTTGGACGCCGCATTCAGGAGGCTGGTCCATCCACGCCTGTCGAAATCACAGGGCTGAACGCCGTGCCGCATGCAGGCGACCGTTTCGTCGTCTTCAAGGATGACAAGACAGCACGCAGCATCGGTGAAGCGAGAAGCGAAGAGCAGGTCATGAAGGATCGTGAGCAGACATCTGCAGTCACACTGGACAACCTCTTCGAACAGATGAAGGAAGGCGAAACGAAGGACCTCAACCTCATCATCAAAGGGGACGTGCAAGGTTCTGTGGAAGCATTGAGCGCCTCCCTGATGAAGATTGATGTCGAAGGCGTCAATGTACGCATCATCCACACGGGCGTCGGTGCGATCAACGAATCCGACGTTACACTCGCCTCCGCGTCCGAAGCGATCATCATCGGCTTCAACGTCCGTCCGGACGTCAATGCCAAGAAGGCCGCGGAACGTGAGAAAGTCGATATGAGGCTCCACCGCATCATCTACAACGTCATCGAAGAGATTGAATCTGCGATGAAGGGCATGCTCGATCCCGAGTATGAAGAGAAGGTCATCGGCAACGTGGAAGTCCGCCAGACATTCAAAGTCTCCAAGGTGGGCACGATCGCCGGCGCCTATGTCACTGACGGTAAAATCACCAGGGATTCAGGTGTAAGAGTCATCAGAGAGGGTATAGTAATCTACGAAGGTGAACTGGATACCCTCAAGCGTTTCAAAGACGACGCCAAGGAAGTGACGGCCGGCTACGAATGCGGCCTGACGATCAAGAACTTCAATGACCTTAAAGAGGGAGACCAGATCGAACCTTATATCATGGTTGAAATTGAAAGGTGATGACTATGAGCAACAGACATGAAAGAGTTGCCGAAGAGATAAAGAAAGTGGTGAGTGAGGCACTCCGCACAAAAGTATCAGATCCCGATATCGGGATGGTTACAGTGACGGATGTCGAACTGACCAAGGAGATGGAGATTGCGACGATCTACTACACTTCCCTGAACGACAACAGGGAGGAAGTGGAAGCGGGGCTCGACCGGGCGAAAGGTCTGGTCCGCTCCGAAGTGGCAAAGGAAATCAGGATAAGAAAAGCGCCGGAACTGCAGTTCAAGTATGATACTTCCATTGAGTACGGCCATAAGATCGAAAATCTTCTGAATGAAATCAAAGACAAATAAACCTGAGGGGACTCCCCCCAGGTTTTTATTTTTATATGGAGGCGTACAGATATGCATGGGGTAATACCTGTCAATAAACCAAAAGGACTGACCAGCCATGATGTGGTCATGTGCATGCGCAGGATACTGCATATGAAGAAGGTGGGACATACCGGCACGCTGGATCCGGAAGTTACAGGCGTCCTGCCGATCTGCATCGGGGAGGGGACCAAGCTCACCGAATATCTGCAGACGAAGAAGAAGCGTTATCACGCCGAGGTGACACTCGGATTCTCGACGGATACGGAAGACCAGACAGGTGAAGTCACCGGGAGAAGCGAGGGTGTCACGGGCATCTCCGATGAAGCGATCGATCAGGCGATCGGCTCCTTCCCGGGGAGCTACCATCAGATGGTGCCGAAGTATGCGTCCGTCAGGGTGGATGGACGGAAGCTGTATGAATATGCGCGGAAGGGCATTGAAGTCGAACGCCCCGTCAGGGAGGTCTTCATCCATGAGATAGAACGGACAGGCAGGGTGGAAAGGGAAGCGGGACTCGTACGGTTCAGTCTGGATGTGTCATGTTCGAAGGGGACGTACATACGTACGCTTGCTGTGGATATCGGAAGGCACCTTGGGGTCGAGGCCCACATGTCCGCCCTTGTCAGGACGGAATCATGCGGCCTTACACTGGATAGGGCAGTGACGCTCGAAGCACTCCAGGAAGGGGAGCCGCGGGACTTCATCGTGCCGATATCGGAACTCATCGAAGACCTTCCATCGGTCGAAATCACCGACGAATCCTTCTTTTTCAAAATTCGTAATGGGCAGAAGATGGATAAATCTGATATCATTGAAAAAGTAGGGAAAGATGATGCAGATATGGTCGCCTTTACAAGCGAAGGCGTACCCGTCGGCATATACTATGATCATCCTGAACACACGGATATAATGAAACCATACAAAATGTTCAATATATAAGAGGCGATGAGATGAAAATTTACAGACTCCACTATCCACATGATCAGCAAGAACTCAATCTGGAACCTTCTGCAGTCGCGGTGGGCTTCTTCGACGGTCTCCACAGGGGCCATGAGGATGTCATCGGCAGAATGGAGGATATCGCGGAAGCGGAAGGCCTGAAGAAGGCGGTGATGACCTTCGATCCGCATCCGTCGGTCGTCCTGAGTCCGAAGAAACAGCGTACGACATATTTGACGCCGCTTGACATCAAGCTTGAGATGCTTGATGAGAAGGGGATCGACTACTGCTTCGTCATCAACTTCTCAAGTGCCCTGGCCGGGCTTGAGCCCGACTTCTTCGTCGATCAGTACATCGTGCGGATGAATGTCAGGGAAGTGGTGGCCGGCTTCGACTTTACATACGGCAGGTATGGCAGGGGCACCATCGATACACTGAAGGCCCATGATGAATTCAACACGACCGGTGTTGAAAAGATTACAGAGGGCGGAGAGAAGATATCGACGACACGCATCCGTGAGGCTCTGGCCAACAACGAGCTGGAGCATGCCAACCTGATCCTCGGGCGCCCCTATGAAGTGAAGGGCGTCGTCGTCCAGGGTGAGAAGCGCGGGCGTACAATCGGATTCCCGACCGCCAATATCGAACCCGAATACCGGTACCATCTTCCGGCGAAGGGCGTCTATGCAGTGACCCTGCGGCTCGATAATGAAGACAGGATCTACAGCGGGGTATGCAATGTCGGGGTCAAACCGACCTTCCACGACAATATGGAACGCGTGTCGATTGAAGTGCACCTGTTCGACTTCGACCGCAGCATCTATGGGGAGAATGTGACCGTCTACTGGCACCATTTCATACGCAGGGAGCAGAAGTTCTCCGGCATCGATGAGCTGACGGGACAGATTGCGAAAGATAAGCAAAAAGCCGTTGAACTACTTGAAAACATATGAGCCATCCAGTATAATGAATCAAGTGCCCTACTCTTGGCAGAGCGAATCTCCGACATCTGCTCGGATAGTGGTGAACAATAAACAAGGAGGCGTTTATACATGGCAATTACACAAGAACGCAAAAATGAACTGATTCAGGAATACCGTACGCATGAATCCGATACAGGATCACCAGAGGTGCAGATCGCTGTACTGACTGCTGAAATCACAGCACTCAACGATCACCTGCGCATCCACAAGAAAGACCACCACTCCAGAAGAGGTCTTCTCAAAATGGTCGGACGCAGAAAACACCTGCTGACTTACCTGCGTAACAAAGATATTCAGAGATACCGTGAACTGATCAAAAGACTCGGTCTCCGTCGATAAGAAATGGCAAGGCATATCCTCCGGATATGCCTTTTTTTATGTATATTTTTTTACAAAAGTGATATGATTGAATCAAGTAGCCTTACTAAGGAGAGTAGACAAATTATGATAGAATCAGCAAAAAAAGTGTACGAAACAGAATGGGGTAGGCATAAGCTTACTGTCGAATATGGAGAAATGGCGAAACAGGCGAACGGTGCCGTACTCGTCCGCTACGGGGAGACTGTAGTACTGAGTACAGCCACAGCATCAAAAGAGCCGAGGGATCTGCCATTCTTCCCATTGACAGTAGCCTATGAAGAGAAGCTCTATGCAGCTGGGAAGATCCCCGGCGGCTTCAACAAGCGGGAAGGCAGGCCGAGTGAGGAAGCGACCCTCACAAGCCGTCTGATCGACCGTCCGATCCGCCCGCTGTTCCCCGATGGCTACAGGAATGATGTACAGGTCATGTCCATCGTGCTGTCGGTCGACCCGAATGCATCTCCGCAGATGGCGGCGATGCTCGGTTCATCCCTGGCACTCGGCGTGAGTGATATTCCTTTCGACGGGCCGATTGCAGGTGTGACCGTCGGACTCATCGATGGGGAATTCATCATTAATCCGTCTACAGATGAACTTGAACACTCCGAGATCGAGCTCCAGGTGGCAGGCACGAAGGATGCCGTCAACATGGTTGAAGCCGGTGCGAAGGAAGTGTCTGAGGAGACGATGCTCAAAGCAATCATGTTCGGGCATGAGAGCATCAGGAAGATGGTGGAGTTCCAGCAGGAGATCCTTGATGAACTGCACGTTGAGAAACGTGTATTCGAGCAGCCGGAGACGGATGCAGACCTGAAACGGGAGATGGAGGAGAAGGCACAGTCATTGGGCCTCTACGATGCAATCCAGGATCCGGACAAGAAATCACGTGAAGATGCGATCAGTGAAGCGAAGAAGCGCATCCTTGAGACGCTGGACGAAACGGATGAGAACTATGAAGAAATCCATGCCGAGGCTTCCGCGATCGTGGAAAAGCTGCTTAAAGAGGAAGTCCGCCGCCTCATCACGGAGGAGAAGGTGCGTCCCGATGGGCGTGAACCTGCCGAAATCAGACCATTGAACTCCCAGGCAGGCATCCTGCCGAGGGCGCATGGCTCAGGCCTGTTCACAAGGGGGCAGACGCAGGCACTCTCCATCTGTACACTGGGTGCACTGGGTGAACATCAGATCATCGATGGACTCGGTGTAGATGAGAACAAAAGGTTCATGCACCACTACAATTTCCCGAACTTCTCGGTGGGTGAAACCGGACCGATCAGAGGTCCGGGGCGCCGTGAAATCGGTCATGGTGCACTTGGTGAGCGGGCACTGTACCAGGTCATCCCGAACGAAAATGAATTCCCGTATACGATCCGTCTCGTTTCGGAAGTGCTGGAATCCAATGGATCTAGCTCCCAGGCATCCATCTGCGGCTCCACGCTGGCACTGATGGACGCCGGTGTGCCAATCAAGGCGCCGGTCGCCGGAATCGCGATGGGCCTCGTCATGAAGGGGGACCAGTACACGATCCTCTCGGATATCCAGGGTATGGAGGATGCACTCGGAGACATGGACTTCAAGGTTGCCGGTACAGAAAACGGCATCACTGCCATACAGATGGACATCAAAATCGAGGGGCTGAGCGAAGATATCCTGAGGGAAGCCCTCGCACAGGCAAGGGGCGGCCGTCAGGAAATCCTCGACAACATGCTTGCGACGATCAGCGAACCCCGTGCAGAACTCAGCAAGTATGCGCCGAAGGTTGAAATCATGCACATCAAACCGGATAAGATCCGTGACGTCATCGGACCCGGCGGCAAGAAGATCAATGAGATCATTGATGAAACGGGCGTCAAGCTCGATATCGAACAGGACGGCACAGTATTCATCGGCCATAGCGACGCTTCCATGATAGAGCGGGCCAAGGAGATCATCAAGGACTTGACACGTGTCGCAGAAGTCGGGGAAATCTACATGGCGGAAGTAAGACGCATCGAAAAGTTCGGTGCATTCGTCCAGCTGTTCCCTGGCAAGGATGCCCTCGTCCACATTTCACAGCTGGATACGTCCAGGGTAGGAAAAGTGGAGGATGTCGTGAAGATCGGAGACAAGTTCCTGGTCAAGGTGACGAACATCGACAACCAGGGCAGAGTAAATGCCTCACGCAAAGTATTGCTGGAGGATGAAAAAGGAGAGTAATAAAATTGATTTTTAACAAAGTTGAACTTAATGGTACGACGTATGACATTGACGGTCAGCTGAGGATCAAGGAAGATAACGTAGCAAAAATCATTTTTGAAGACATCATGTTCGGCAACAACCTTAAGGATCTGCACACTAAGCAGTCAAACATCGACCACCTTGTCCTCAAGAACACCGACGAGACAAGATACGATACAAAAAATGTGAAAGTATCCCATATCACGATTGATGGGAAGTTCTACCATGCCACTTTCAAGTAGGCTCTAGGAGGAAATATTTTGAACGAAGCAAAAAAAGAAGCGAAAGTAAAGATCATACCGCTGGGCGGCGTAGGCGAGATTGCAAAGAACATGTATGTCGTCGAAGTCGATGATGAGATGTTCATCCTTGATGCGGGATTGATGTTCCCCGAGGATGAGATGCTCGGTGTCGACATCGTCATTCCGGATATAACCTATGTCCAGGAGAACAAGCAGAAGCTGAAAGGCATCTTCCTCTCCCATGGCCATGAAGACTCCATCGGTGCGATTCCCTATATCATCGAATCACTGAATGTACCGATCTACGGTTCGAAACTGACACTTGCCCTTGTCAAGGACCGCCTCAAGGCGAAGGGCGTCAACAAGAAGGTGAAGTTCTATACGATCAACAGCCAGTCGCGCATGAAGTTCAAAAATGCGGAAATGGTGTTCTTCGAAACGAGCCACAGCATCCCCGACTCGTATGGCGTGAGCCTTGAAACGAAATACGGCTCCATCGTCTACACGGGAGAGTTCAAGTTCGACCAGAGCCTGACGGGCGAATATGGCTACAACATGGCCAAGATGTATGATGTTGCCAAGAAGGATGTCCTGGCGCTCATCAGTGATTCCACTGAAGCGGAGAGAAGGGGCTATAATACGCCTGAAAACATCATTGAAGAGCATATCCTGGACGGATTTGCCAGAACACGCGGCAGGATCATCGTATCGTGCTATGCATCGAACTTCGTCCGTATCCAACAGGTGCTGACGAATGCTGCAAAAACGCGCAGGAAAGTATCATTCCTCGGGCGCACGCTGGAGAGTTCTTTCAAGGTCGCCCGCAATATGGGGTATTTCGATATTCCTGAAGGCCTGCTCGTGCCGAGCCACGAAATCGGCGACTACCCGGATAACGAAGTGGTGATCATCGCCACAGGATCCCAGGGGGAACCGATCGAAGCACTCGGCAGAATGTCACGTGGACAGCATGAAGTGACCAACATCAAGGAGGGCGACAACGTCTATATCCTGACGACACCATCCTCAAGCATGGAAGTCATCCTCTACAGTACGATGAATGAACTCGTCAAAGCGGGTGCCCATGTCGCTACACCGGAGCAGAACATCCACGCATCCGGCCACGGCATGAGTGAAGAGCTCAAGACGATGCTCAACGTCATGAAGCCGAAGCACTTCATTCCTGTACAGGGCGAGTTCAAGATGCAGATCGCGCATGCGAAGCTTGCTGCTGAAACGGGTGTGGCGCCTGAAAACATCTTCCTCCTCGAGAAGGGGGACATCGTCTCCTATGATGGGAACAAGATGATCAGCGCGGATAAGGTGACTGCCGGCAACGTTCTGATAGACGGCAGCGGTGTCGGGGATGTAGGAAACATCGTCCTCAGGGACCGCAGGCTGCTCAGTGAAGACGGTATCTTCATCGCAGTGGTGACGATCGATCCGAAAAAACGCAGGATCATGGCAGGGCCTGAAATCCAATCGAGGGGCTTCGTCTATGTGAAGGAAAGCGAAGACCTTCTGAAAGAGGCGGAGCAGCGCGTGTACAACATCGTGCTTGAGTCCATGGATGAGAAGAAACTTGAGTGGAGCACACTCAAGCAGAGCATCCGTGACGACCTCGGCAAATATCTGTACGATAATACGAAGCGGCGCCCGATGATTATCCCGATCATATCCGAAATATAAAACAGCAATGAGACTGCCAGTTCTGGCAGTCTCATTGTAAATAGGAGGGAAGCATACGATGGCCAAGAAGCAGAGGAAGACAAAGAAGAAAAAGAAGGATAACCGGTCCTATTATTCCATATCCGCCTTCGTCCTCATCGTCATCCTGTTCATCACCATTTTCCAGCTCGGAGTCATCGGGACATATATTGATGCATTTTTTGCCTACCTCTTCGGTACGAGCAGATACTTTACATATCTCATGCTGTTCCTGATGAGCATCTACCTGGCAGGTGAACAGAAAATACCGTTCACACGCAGGATGGGCGGCTATATACTGCTGCAGTTCGGCATGCTGTTCCTCTTCCACACGCTGCTTTATCTATTGAACCGCGCACGCATAGAGGACTTCTATACATTCAGTGAAACGGTCGAGGCGATAGAGGCAAGTGGAATCATGGTATTCTTCGGGGGCGGCATCATCGGCCAGGCACTGTTTTCCTTCTCCTCCACCGGCATTTCCATGGTGGGGACGCTGCTGCTCGGACTGATCTTCCTTTATTTCAGCTATCTGCTGATTACATCGAAGGACATCGAGCAGTCGATCTCACATGACCTCATCAAAGCTTCTGAGCTGATGAAGCAGCTCGGCAATGCGCTGATCAAGGGGTTGAAGGAAGCCGGCAGCCAGCTGGCGAAGCTGTTCTCGATGATATCGGCGAAAGTGTCCGACCGCGGCAGACCGGCGGCTTCGGCAAAGCCTGCCAAGAAGGCACCGGCTGAAGCTGAGAGCCGTAAAGAAGAACAGCCAAAACCGAAACAGCTTGCAGACTTCGAAGCGGACGAATCCATCATCGAGACGATGCATGAATATGACCGTGCCGAAAATGAGAAGGATGCAGCACCCATTGCGAAAGAAGAAAGTGACATGGACAGCACAGCGAAGATTGAAACAGGAAGCGGCGAAGCGGCAGAGATAGAATATGAAACGGATGAATTCGGCAATGAAACGGATGTGCCGGTCGGCACTTCAGATGAAGAGGCGGACCTGGATACATTCGATGATGAGGAAATCAACCAGCTGAAGCAGTATGAACTGCCGCCGATCACGATGCTGAAGGATGCAGAAGTGACGGAGTCGGTCAGCAATAAGGAAGTGCTGAAGCAGGGCAAGATATTGGAAGAGACACTCAAAAATTTCGGCGTCAATGCGAAAGTGTCCAAGATCCGCATCGGCCCTGCCGTCACCCAGTTTGAAATCCAGCCGGACATCGGCGTGAAAGTGAGCAAAATCATCAATCTCCAAAATGACATTGCGCTCAGTCTGGCTGCGAAGGACATCCGTATAGAGGCGCCGATACCGGGCAAATCAGCGGTTGGCATCGAAGTGCCTAATTCGGTGATCAGCATGGTCACCCTGCGTGAAGTGCTCAAGCGCAAAACTTCGGACAATCCGCTTGAAGTGGCGCTTGGAAAGGACATCTCAGGCAGCCCGATCACTGCAGAGCTCAACAAGATGCCCCACCTGCTTGTAGCAGGTTCCACAGGCAGCGGGAAGTCGGTCTGCATCAACGGCATCATCATCAGCCTGCTGATGAAGGCCAAGCCGCATGAAGTCAAGCTGATGATGATCGATCCGAAGATGGTGGAGCTGAATGTCTACAACGGCATTCCGCACCTCCTGAGTCCGGTCGTCACCAATCCACAGAAGGCAAGTGATGCACTGAACCGCATCGTCAGCGAGATGGAGCGCAGATATGATCTGTTCTCCCATTCGAATACACGTAATATAGAGGCCTACAACCAGTACCTGGAGCGTGAAAGCGAAGAGCCGGAGAAGGTGCAGAAACTGCCATACATCGTCGTGATCATCGATGAGCTCGCCGACCTGATGATGGTCGCCTCGAAGGATGTCGAAGCATCGATTACACGTATTGCACAGATGGCACGTGCTGCAGGCATACACCTGATCATCGCCACACAAAGGCCATCCGTCGATGTCATCACCGGCATCATCAAGGCGAACATTCCATCCAGGATCGCGTTCAGCGTCAGCTCCCAGACAGACTCCAGAACCATCCTCGATGGGCAGGGGGCGGAAAAGCTGCTGGGCCGCGGGGACATGCTGTTCCTGCCATCGGGCAAATCCAAGCCGATCCGTGTCCAGGGGGCGTTCCTCTCGGATAATGAAGTCAGCGATGTCGTGCACCACATTACAAGCCAGATGAAGGCGAACTATGAAAAGTCGATCATGAACAAACCGGTCCAGAAGGAGCAGAAGGAATCAGAAGATGAACTCTATCCGGATGCAAAATGGTTCGTCATAGAGGAGCAGCGTGCCAGCGCTTCCTTGCTGCAGCGCCAGTTCCGGATCGGTTACAACCGTGCTGCACGGCTGGTCGATGACCTCGAGGCGAATGGTGTCATCGGGCCGAGCAGCGGAAGCAAGCCGAGAAGCGTGCTTGTAGAGAATGAAGAATAAGGAGTCCTATATGTATAAAGTGAAAAGCAGTGAAGTCAATCATATTCCGACAGCAATCATAGAGACAGATAAATTCAAGACGGTGACGGTACAGCTCCAATTCAGAAGCAGGATGGAACGGGAACGTGTGACGAAGCGGAACATCCTGTCCAAGATGATGATCAAAAGGACGGCCGCCTTCCAGAAGGAGGCGGACCTCCTCAAGCATCTGGCCCACTACTATGGTGCCCATCTGACATCGAATGTCGGCCGCAAGGGGCAGGACCATATCGTGAGCTTCAGCATGGAATTCGTGAACGACCGCTTCATCAGGGAGGAGCTCGATGTCATCGGTGAAATGTGCCGGCTGCTACACGATGTCCTCGAAACGCCCGCGCATTATGATGATTCCTACCAGGACTTCTTCAACAAGGAGAAGCGCCTCTACAGGAACCGCCTCAAAAGCATGAAGGACAACAGGGCGCAGGCGAGCTTCCAGGCGATGCTCGATGTCATGTTCCGGGACGAGGACTATAAATATCTCCCGCACGGGGTGTTGGAAGATGTCGAAGGCACCACCCTCGACGAGATAAAGGAGGAGCATGCACGGATGATGAAGGATGACGATGTGGCCATCCTCGTCGTCGGTGCTGTGGATGAATCCATCACGGAGGACCTTAAAAAGATCACGGCGCGCAGCGCCAAGGTGGAAACTCCGCACAAAGCCTATCCTTTCAGGGCATCCGAAGATGTCACAAGAAGCAGCGATACACAGCAGATAGAACAGGCCAAGCTGAACATGGGCTTCAGGGCCGATGTGAGTGATCTGCAGGAACAGATGGCCTTCAATGTCATGAACCAGATGTACGGCGGCTCCGCCTCATCCCTCCTGTTCATGAACATCAGGGAGAAGCTGAGCCTGGCATATCAGATCCATTCCCAGGTCGATGTGCGGAACGGCTATATGTTCGTCATGGGCGGTGTAGATCCCGGCAATGTGGAAACTGCAGAGCAGGCCATACTCGCAGAGCTGGAAGTACTGCGAAAAGGGGAATTCGACACGACATTCGTCGAAGAAGTGAAGCGCATGATGAAAGTGAACAGGCAGGAAGTCATGGATAAGCCGAAAGGCCTCCTGACGCTGGAGTACAACCGTATGCTCCAGGAGGCGCATCCACTCTCCTGGGAGGAGCGCCTCGAAGCGGTGGACAGGGAGATGATCATGGAGATCAGCCGCAAAACAGCATTGGACACCGTATATGTCCTTACAAGGAGTGGTGAAGATGAATAGAATTGATTATCCTGAGATAGACGAGAGCGTATACCGGCACCAATGTGATAATGGCCTTGATGTCTTCATCATCCAAAAGCCCGGCTACAGCAAGAAGTTCGTCACCTATACGACGAAGTATGGTTCGATGGACGACCATTTCAGGGTGGATGGGGAAGCTTTCAACGTGCCTGACGGCATCGCGCACTTTCTGGAGCATAAGATGTTCGAGAAGGAGGAGGGGGATGTATTCAACCTGTTTTCAAAGCATGGCGCCAGTGCGAATGCGTTCACTTCATATGACCGTACATCGTATCTGTTCAGTACGACGGAATCCTTCGAGAAGAACCTGGCCCTGCTGATGAATATGGTGGAACAGCCCTATTTCACGGAGGAGACCGTTGCCAGGGAAGTCGGCATCATCAATGAGGAAATAAAGATGTACCAGGACAATCCTGGGTACAAGCTCTATTTCGAGACGCTCAACCAGATGTACCACAACCTGCCTGTAAAGACCGACATCGCAGGCACGGAAGAGTCGATAAGCCAGATTACAAGCGACCACCTGTTCTTGTGCCACCGCACATTCTACCATCCTTCCAATATGGTGCTGATCCTTGTCGGAGACTTCGATGTCGATCCGCTGATCGAATATATTGATGGGCATCAGGGGGAGCGCAATGTCGACGGGCGTCCGGAGATAGAACGGATCCTCCCCGAGGAGCCGAAGGACATCGTGAAGCAGCGCAGTGTGCTCGAGATGGATGTTGAGGAGACACGGGTGATGCTCGGCTTCAAGCACCACCAGGACAGCACGGATGCATCAGAACGGCTCAGGCGCGACCTGTCCATGATGTTTGCGCTCGACATGGTTTTCGGCGAGCAGTCCGAATACTATTATGAGCTCATGGAAAAAGGACTGATCGATGATTCCTTCAGCTTCAGCCATATTGAAGAGGCTGCATTTTCACATGTGCTCTTTGCCGCCAACACGGAGGAGACGGAAGCCTTCGCCGGAGAAATCAGACGTATAGGTGATGCGGTCAAGGACAGCGGCTTCTTTACAGAGGAGAAGCTGACGGTCCAGAAAAGGGAGATCATAGGGGACTACCTCTCCAGCCTGAATTCCCCCGAGTACATCGCCAACCAATATACAAAATATTATCTGGATGGCTATGACCTCTACCGTCTTCCTGAGATCATCGACGAAATCACAATTAATGAGGTGGAGAAGCACTTTATCGATGTGATGGACAGCAGATACATGGTAGAGTGTATATTGAAACCACATGAATAGGTATGTCATCGCAGGAAGCACTGGAGATATCGGCAGTGCCATCCATGGCGGTTTGAAGGACAGTGCCGAGATCATTTCATTTTCCAGGTCACGGGCGCCGGTCCATGGGGGCGACCATCATTTCCTCGACCTCTCGAGACCCCTCGATGAAGGTGGGGTGGCAGACATCTTCAGCGGAATCGACAGTGTCGATGCGCTGATATGGTGTCCCGGGAAGACGCTCTTCGGACTGCTGCAGGAAACACCCATGGAGCAGGTCGACGCACAGTATAATATTTCCATACGTTCACTGATCACTTTCATCAACACCCTTCTGCCGAAGCTCAAGCGGAGCACGACGGGCCGCATCATCGTCATCACTTCCGTATGGGGACGCAATGGAGCAAGTTATGAAAGTGTCTATGCCTCCATGAAAGGGGCACAGGAATCACTCATCAAATCCCTTGCGAAGGAATTCGCAAGTACAGGTGTCACAGTCAATGGCATCGCACCGGGTGTCGTGGAAGGGGAGATGACAGAAGAACTTCCACGAGAAGAGCAGGCCTACCTGCTCGAAGACCTGCCCCAGTCAAGGTTCATCCGGCCGGAGGAGGTTCTCCATGCGGTCAAATACCTGCTCGCCGCCGAAGCGCAGTCCGTTACAGGTGAAATAATGAATGTCAATGGGGGATGGTATACATGAGTACGACAGAGAATAAAAAGCCGATGTATCCGGAACGGAACATCGAACAGTATATGGAATATGAAATATTGAACAACCGCCCCGGGCTGCTGGGGGATATCTCCTCACTGCTCGGCAACCTCGGCATCAGTATCGATACGATTAACGGGGTAGAGAATAGAAGGCGGGGGCTGCTTCTCAGGACCGATGAACTGAACAAGCTGAAGCGCTTCGAATATATGAGCAAGTATATCGATGACATCAATATACTGAAGGTCCGGAAACCCCAGGTGCGGGACCGTCTCGCGGTCAGGCACGGGCGGTTCATCAAAAGGGATGAGGAAGACAAGAAGCTCTTCCGCTTCACACGTGAGGAAATCGGTATCCTGGTCGATTTCCTGGCGGAAATCTTCCAGGAAGAAGGGCATCTGCTCATAGGAATCAGGGGTATGCCCCGTGTAGGGAAGACGGAGTCGATCGTCGCCGGCAGCGTCACGGCCAAGAAGAAATGGCTCTTCCTTTCCTCCACACTGATCAAGCAGACGGAGCGTACCAGTCTGCTCAAGGGCGAATATGACCAGAACAACGTCTTCATCATCGATGGGGCGGTGACGAGCAAGTCGACGGATGAGTCGCACAGGCAGCTGATCCGTGAAATCATGAGCTTCCCTGCAATCAAGGTCATCGAACACCCTGACCTTTTCATTGAAGGCATGGACTACAGCCTGTCGGATTTTGATTACATCATTGAACTGCGGGAAGACGAGAACCAGGAGATCACCTATGAAAAACATAGGAAGCAGCACTGGTTCGAAGATGAAGATATGAACTTCTTTGGTGGAATGTAGGAGGTCCCATGAAACTCGGTGCTTATTTGAAAAACAAAAGAGAACAATCAGGAATTACGCTTAAGGAAATGCAGGAGAAGTCGGGCCTCAGAAAAGACATCATCAGGACAATCGAAGCCGGTGATCTGAAAGCCCTCCCCGAGCCCCGCCATGCGCCGTTCCTCCTGCGGCAGTATACGGAGGCGGTCGGCCTGGACTATGATGGACTGTCGGAGCGGTTCTCAGATGAGATACCCGAAGAGAGTCCGAATGAAAGGAAAAGGCAGCAGTCGGAAGATGGTGACTACCAGTACTTCAAAAAGGTGCTCGTCGGTTTCCTGATCATGGTGGGCGTGCTTTTTGCAGGATGGATGATACTGCTCCAGATCGGTTCCGAAACAGATATGTTCGAGGAGAAGCCGATATATGAAGTGGACGAGGATGCAGTCGCTTCAAGTGAGGGCAGTGAAGAAGAGGAAGCGCCTGCTGAAACGGTGGAGGAACCGACGGAGGAGCCCACAGAGGAACCAACGGAAGAACCGGTGACGGACTATGCATTCAGCGGTGCGGATGGCAGTACGTTCTACTATGACCTCCGTGTGGAGCCGCCGCTTACGATATCATTGTCCGGTGACACACCTTCCTGGGTGTCGCTGACCGATGATGCAGACAACACCTATGCCTATGAAAGCCTGACTGAAGGCGAGTATGAAATTTCACCGGATGCAGAGGTCCTCTATCTGACACTGGGGAATGCAACCGACTTTGAAGTGTCGATCGATGGCGAACCACTGGAGAATCCGAGGCAGGGCGATTCGGTCACAGTCTATTACGAATTCAATTTGATAAAGGAGTAGGGACATGAATATACCAAATCAGCTGACTGTTTTCAGAGTGATCCTGATTCCGGTCTTCCTTGTATTCATACTCGTCGATTTCGGCTGGGGGACGGTTTCCTTCCTCGGCAGTGAACCGATGACCGTGAGCCAGTTGATCGGTGCAGCCATCTTTGTGGTGGCGGCATTGACCGACTTCCTCGATGGATACCTGGCAAGGAAATGGAATCTGATCACGAATATGGGGAAATTCCTCGATCCGCTCGCCGACAAGCTCCTTGTGACTTCCGGACTGATCGTCCTCGTCGAGCTTCAGGTGATATCATCATGGATTGCAGTGGTCATCATCGCCCGCGAGTTCGCCGTGACCGGTCTGCGTCTGCTGCAGATAGAACAGGGATATGTAAGTGCTGCAGGCCAGCTTGGCAAGATCAAGACGGTCTTCCAGATGATTGCACTCGTGCTTCTCCTGTTCGGCGATATGTTTACACAGTATCTGTCTTTTTCACCAGGAATCATCACGATGTACATTGCCGTATTCTTTACAATCCTGTCCGGCATAGAGTACTTCTATAAGGGCCGTGCCGTCTTCAAGGCGGATGGCAGCAAATGATTTCTGCAGCCGATCCAGTTGATTAGGCCGTAATTGGATGCATGCGCACACAGTATTCGTAAAGCTGCGAACAGCAGTCTGAAAACAGCGTTTAAAAGCGAACGTATATTCGCTTTTTGGTATCGATTATGCTATAATATATTACGAAGCGAATTAATGGAGGGTAATTATGGACGAAAGACAAAAAGCGATAGATACAGTGATAAAGAACATGGAGAAGTCATTCGGAAAAGGCGCAGTCATGAAGCTTGGCGACGATGCCGGACGGAAGGTATCGACAGTTTCCTCGGGGTCCATCACCCTGGATAAGGCGCTTGGTGTAGGCGGATACCCGAAAGGCCGCATAATAGAAATCTATGGCCCGGAATCTTCAGGTAAGACGACCGTGGCACTGCATGCGATTGCGGAAGCACAGAGGAACGGCGGCATTGCAGCCTTCATCGATGCAGAGCATGCCCTGGATCCCGACTATGCGAAGAACCTTGGCGTGGATATAGAGAACCTGTACCTTTCCCAGCCGGATACGGGTGAACAGGCACTGGAAATCACCGAGGCATTCGTGAGAAGCGGCGCAGTGGATATTGTAGTGGTCGACTCGGTGGCGGCCCTGACGCCGAAGGCGGAAATCGAAGGGGAGATGGGCGACGCGCACGTCGGCCTCCAGGCCAGACTCATGTCTCAGGCACTGAGGAAGCTATCCGGTGCGATTTCAAAAAGCAATACGACAGCCATGTTCATCAACCAGATTCGTGAGAAGGTCGGCGTCATGTTCGGCAACCCGGAAACGACTTCCGGCGGGCGTGCACTCAAGTTCTACAGCTCCGTGCGTCTTGAAGTCAGACGTGCCGAACAGCTGAAGCTCGGCCAGGAGATCGTCGGCAACCGTACGAAAATCAAGGTCGTCAAGAACAAGGTGGCACCACCATTCCGTGTCGCGGAAGTGGATATCATGTACGGTAAGGGCATCTCCAAGACCGGAGAGATGGTCGACCTTGGTGTAGAGTACGACATCGTCGAGAAGAGCGGTGCCTGGTACTCTTATGAAGGCGAACGTCTGGGACAGGGCAAGGAGAATGTAAAAGAGCATCTTGCCAACAACCCGGCACTGCTTGAAGAAATTGAGGGCAAACTGCGTACTGCACTCGGCTTCGGCGGAGAGCAGAAGGAAGAAGATGTCAAAGATGAATCAGCGTCGGATCAGCTGTTCGACGAGGATGAAATCTAACAGAATAGCATGAATACCTTTCAAGCACCAGAATGCCTTTATTGGATTCTGGTGCTTGCATATTTATGTGATTATCTTTAGAATTGGGTGTATATAATATTGAATTCGAATGATATTATATAAAACAATAGCTAGAGCCTGTTAGGGAGGTGTTTATTGTGGACATGATAGACATTTTCTTAATCTTGCTTGGCATTATTCTAGGTGTTGTTATCGGATATTTTATCGTCAGAAACACTTTGACTAAACGGCAGCAAGAGGCGCGTACTTCTGCAGAGCACATCATCAATGAAGCGAAGAAGCAGGGGGAGAGCCTCAAGAAGGAAAAGCTGCTCGAGGCAAAAGAGGAAAATCAAAATCTCAAGGATACATTCCAACGTGAATCCAATGAGAAAAGAGATGAACTCAAGGCACAGGAATCCAGATTGCTGAACAGGGAACAAGTTCTTGATAGAAAGAGCGAAGTCCTTGATAAGAAAGATGAAGCGCTGGATCAGAAGGAAGCCAAAATTGAAGAAAAACAGCAAATGGTTGATGCCGAGGATCAGAAGATTAAAGAAATTATCAGTCGGCAAGAAGAAGAACTCAATCGCATCTCCGGACTTACGCGCGAAGAGGCGCGGGAGGAAATTTTCGCTGAAGTAGAGCGGGAACTGTCACACGATATGGCTGTAATGGTCAAAGAGAAAGAGAATCAGATGAAGTTGGAAGTGGACAAGAAAGCGAAAGAACTGCTTGCTGTTACTGCACAACGCTATGCAGCGGAATATACAAGTGAATCCACAGTATCAGTCGTCACATTGCCGAACGATGAGATGAAAGGGCGCATCATCGGCAGGGAAGGGCGGAACATCCGCACCCTTGAAACCCTGACCGGAATAGACCTGATCATCGATGATACACCTGAAGCGGTCATCCTTTCCGGTTTCGACCCGATCCGGCGATCCATCGCCAAAAATGCGCTTGAAGCGCTCGTACAGGATGGAAGGATCCATCCGGGACGCATAGAAGAGATGGTCGACAAGGCGAAGCGCAACATGGAAACGAATATCCGTGATGCAGGGGAAGCAGCCGCGTTTGAACTTGATATCCACAACTTGCATCCTGAACTCATCAAACATCTTGGTAAAATGAAATATCGACTCAGCTATGGACAGAATGTGCTGAAACACTCCGTCGAAGTGGGCTACCTTGCAGGCATGCTTGCAAGTGAGCTCGGTGAGGATGTCCAGCTGGCAAGGCGTGCAGGCCTCCTGCACGACATCGGAAAAGCAATCGACCATGAAGTCGACGGCAGCCATGTCGAAATCGGGGTTGAACTCGCAAAGCGCTATAAGGAACATGAAACGGTGGTCAACGCCATCCATTCCCATCACGGTGATGTTGAACCGACAAGTATCATTTCGATACTCGTTGCAGCAGCCGACGCGCTGAGTGCAGCACGGCCGGGCGCACGCAGGGAGACGCTTGAAAACTATGTGAAACGTCTCGAGCGCCTTGAATCGATCGCCGAAGGATATGATGGCGTCGAGAAGACATTCGCCATCCAGGCAGGCCGGGAAATACGCGTGATGGTCAAGCCGGATGAACTGGATGACCTGAAGGCGCACCGTCTGGCACGGGACATCAAGAAGCAGATCGAAGAGGAACTTCAGTACCCTGGACATATCAAAGTGACAGTCGTCCGAGAAATGCGGGCAGTGGAATATGCCAAATAGAAAAACCAGCAGGTGACCCTGCTGGTTTTTCTCATTTTATATGCTAGAGGTTGAGGTCGATGTCACGTATGTTCTTGAAGGCTTCGCTCGTCTCCTGGGCGCTGTTGGAGAACCGCTCGTATTTCTCGGCGAGCTTGTACGCGCTCAGGTAGAGTTCGAGGCTGTCCTTCGCCTTGCCTTCTGCGGATTCGCTCGTTGAAGGATTGGCCAGAAGCGTCAGCTTCGCAAATTCTTTGGGATCAATGGATAATGTCACATTATTCACTCCTAGATATTTTATAAATTATAGATTCCCCAAAACATGTATAATAAACATCAAATTGAAAATCAAAGGATGAGAATGAATGCGCATTTTATTTATCGGAGATATCGTTGGAAAGATCGGCAGGCGGATGCTGAAGGAGCATCTGCTTGAATTGAAGCGCCAGCACGGGGCACAGGTGGCGATCGTCAATGGAGAGAATGCCGCCCATGGCAAGGGCATCACCGAGAAGATCTACAAGGAGCTGCTGACTGCGGGGGCGGATTTCATCACGCTCGGCAATCATGCATTCGCAAAGCGTGATGTGTATGAATTCCTTGATGAGGACATACGCATGATCCGCCCTGCAAACTTCCCGGAAGGTGCTCCGGGCCGTGGCCATGGTGTCGTGAATGTCAATGGGGTGAAACTGCTGATCATGAATCTGCAGGGCCGCAGCTTCATGGATGCCATCGATTGTCCGTTCAGAAAGGCGGACGGCATTCTTGAAGAAGTGGAAGCCGATGAGATATTCGTCGATTTCCACAGTGAGACGACAAGCGAGAGCCTGGCGATGGGACATTACCTCGACGGACGGGTCGACGCCGTCGTCGGCACCCATACACATGTCCAGACGAATGATGAGCAGGTCCTGCCGGAAGGGACGAAGTATATAACCGACGTGGGCATGACCGGCTTCAGGGATGGCATACTCGGCATCCGCAAGGAGGAGGTCATCGAACGGTTCCTCCATCAGCTGCCCGTAAGGCACAATGTACCGGAGGAGGGGCCGGGCATACTTTCCGGAGTGATCATCGACACGAAGACCAATAAGATAGATACGATCCGCATCAGGGAATAGCGGTCATCCAATAGGCTGATTTTCGCTGAATACGTAGTATGAACATCGAAAATTGCCCCGAATTTTGGTATATTAGATAAGGATAAGGAGGCAATGTGTATGAATGAACAATTGTCATGGAAAGTCGGCGGCCAACAGGGTGAAGGCATTGAATCGACTGGAGAGATCTTTTCGACGACGCTGAACCGCATGGGTTATCACCTATACAGCTATCGGCATTTCTCGAGCCGCATCAAGGGTGGCCATACCAATAATAATGTAAGGATTTCAACTAAAGAAGTCAGGGCGGTCAGCGACAACATCAATATTCTCGTCGCATTCGACCAGCAGACGATAGATCTCAACAGTCATGAGCTTGTTGAGGGCGGCATCATTCTTGCCGACAGCAAATTCAATCCCGAGAAGGATGAGGATCTGGATGTACAGCTGATATCCATCCCATTCACCGCTACGGCGAAGGAACTCGGCAGCCAGCTCATGAAGAATATGGTGGCGATCGGTGCAAGTGCCAGACTGATGAATCTGGAACTTCAGCCATTCAAGGATATGATCTATACCATGTTCATCAGAAAGGGGCAGGAGATCGTCGATTCCAACCACGAGGCGCTGATCCAGGGCTATCAGCTGATGGATGATGAAATGGACACGCTCAGGGGAGATTTCGAAATGCTTCCTTCCGACAGCGACCCGCGCCTCTTCCTGATCGGCAATGACGCCATCAGCTTCGGTGCACTGAACGCAGGCGTACGGTTCATGGCGGCATACCCGATCACACCGGCGAGTGAAATCATGGAATACATGATCTCGCATCTGCCGAAGGTTGGCGGTACGGTCATCCAGACGGAGGACGAGATCGCTGCGGTGACGATGGCGATCGGTTCGAACTACGCCGGTGCCAGAAGCTTCACTTCTTCAGCCGGACCGGGCCTGTCACTCATGATGGAATCGATCGGGCTCTCAGGAATGACGGAAACACCGCTCGTCATCGTCGATACGATGCGGGGTGGCCCATCGACCGGACTGCCGACCAAGCAGGAGCAGTCCGACCTGATGCAGATGATCTACGGTACACACGGTGACATCCCGAAAATCGTCCTTGCCCCGTCGGATGTGGAGGATGCATTCTATACGACGATAGAGGCGTTCAACCTCGCGGAATACTACCAGGTGCCGGTCATTCTGCTGTCTGACCTGCAGATGTCCCTCGGCAAGCAGTCCTCTGCACCATTCGACATGTCCCGCGTGGAGATCGACCGCGGCAAGACGATCACCGAAGACATCGAGGGGCAGGAGGATGACTACTTCGAGCGCTACAGCGACGAAGAGGACGGCATATCACCACGACCGATCCCGGGCACCAAGGGCGGCATCCACCATGTCACAGGCGTGGAGCACAGCACGGTCGGCACCCCGAATGAAGGGCCCGAGAACCGTCAGCTGCAGATGGATAAGCGCATGAGGAAGCTGAAGGACTTTACGATGGACGAACCGTTTAAAGCCAGGGGCGGTGTGGAGAGCGAACTGCTCATCCTGAGTTTCCTGAGCGTCAATGGTGTCGCCAATGAGGCGGCTGAACGCATCGATGCGGACATTACGACCATCAACCTCAAGCAGATCCACCCATTCCCGATAGATGCACTGAGACCATATCTGGACGGTGCAAAGGAAATACTCGTGATCGAGCAGAACTACAGCGCACAGCTGCAGAGTGTACTCAAGATGAACTATCATGGACACGACAGAATCCGTTCCCATGTCAAATACGATGGCACGCCTTTCAAACCCAATGAAATTGAAACGCATATCAATTCAATTCTTAAAATAAAGGAAGTTATGTAATGGCGACATTCAAGGATTTCAGAAATAATATCAAACCGAACTGGTGTCCCGGCTGTGGAGACTTCAGTGTCCAGGCAGCCATACAGAAAGCATGTGCGGCAAATGGACTTGAGCCGGATGAGCTCGCAGTCATCACCGGCATCGGCTGCAGCGGCCGTCTGAGCGGCTACATCAAATCATACGGCTTCCACGCCACGCACGGACGCAGTCTGCCCGTAGCACAGGGGGTCAAGATGGCGAATGATGACCTGACCGTCATCGCCTCCGGTGGCGACGGCGACGGCTTCGCAATCGGCATGGGGCATACCGTACATGCACTGAAGCGGAACATCGACATCACCTACATCGTCATGGACAACCAGGTGTACGGCCTGACGAAAGGGCAGACCTCCCCGTCATCCGATAAGGGCTTCGTCACGAAGACGACGCCTGACGGTTCCAAGGAGACGCCGATCCAGCCGATCAAGACGGCCATGGCGAGCGGAGCGACATTCATCGCCCAGAGCGTCAGCTCGGACATCAAGCAGCTGACCGCCATCATCCAGCAGGCGATGGACCATAAGGGCTTCAGCTTCATCAATGTATTCAGTCCGTGTGTCACGTACAATAAGGTGAATACGTACGACTGGTTCAAGGAGAACCTCATACCAGTCGAGGACATTGCCGACTATGACCATACCGATGCACAATCGGCGATGCAGAACATCATGGCGCATGAAGGGATGCTGAAAGGCATCATCTACCATGACGAGGAAGCGAAATCCTATCAGGAGAACATCGACGGCTACCTCGACCAGCCACTGGTCAAGAAGGAAATGACGATCGAAAACGACACATTCGATGAACTGATGGCCGAATTCAGATAGGATGCAGTAAAATACACCTGAAGTAAAGAAGCTTCAGGTGTATTTTTTATTTTGTCTGTAAAAAAAGACAGAATTATGTCATAATTGATTTAATACTTCGGTAACCGAAAGAAATGGGTGGAAAGAATTGCTGACAGTCTATAAATACGCTCTGAAATATAAATGGTTCATCGCAGTGGCACTGTTCTTCATGTTCATCGAACTTGGTGTGGAGCTGCTGCAGCCGTACCTCATCTCGAAGGTGATCGATGACGGCATCGTCGCCGAGGACATCGATACGGTATGGTTCTACTTGGCCGTCATGTTCGCCATCAGCATGGCCGCATTCATCAGCGGCATCATCAACTCCTATTTCTCGAGCCATGTCGCCAACAGTTTCAGCTATGACTTGAGGACGGCACTCTTCAGGAAGGTCCAATACTTTACACTGGCTACACTGTCCAAGTTTCCGACATCCAGCCTGATCACCCGCATGACGCAGGATGTGCTGCAGACGGAGATGCTCCTCTACATGTCGCTGCGCATCATCCTCCGCGCCCCGCTGCTCGTAGTGGGGTCGCTCATCATGTCGTTCGTCGTCAATCCGACACTCGGATTCTACCTGTCGTTCCTGACACCGCTGCTGCTGATCTTCCTCATCTTCACCGCCCGCAAGGGCGGGGAGGTCTTCCTGCGCGTGCAGAAACGTCTGGACAAGATCAACCGCTTCATCCAGCAGAATCTGGAGGCCGTGAGGCTGATCAAGGCGAATGACCGTGAAAAGTTTGAAATCAGCAAGTTCAGTAAAGTCGCCGGCAGGCTCAGGGACGATACGATCTATGCACTCCGGCTGATGGAGTCCATCATGCCGGTACTATTGCTCGTCATCAACGGCAGCCTGCTGATCGTCCTGTGGATGGCTTCGGATCTTCTGCAGAACAACACCGTCCAGGTCGGGGAAGTCGTTGCGGTCATCAACTATGCCCTCCGGATGCAGGGCGGATTCTCGATGTTCGCATTCATCATCATCGCATTCAGCCGGTCCAAGGCTTCCAGTGAACGGATGGCGGAAGTCCTGAACACACCAGTCAGTGTGAATGACAACGATGAAATAAAGAAGGTGGACCGGGCGGGCACAGTAAGATTCGACAATGTATCCTTCAAGTATCCGGGGTCCACACGCTATGTGCTCCGGGATATCACTTTCGACATCAAAGAGAACGAAAAATTCGTCATCATGGGCGGCACGGGTTCCGGCAAGAGCACACTGCTCGGCCTGATTCCGAAGATGTATGATGTCAGGGAAGGTGATGTCTATGTCAACGACATCAATGTGAAGGAATGGAACGAGGAAGATCTGCGGCAGACCATCGGCTATGTGCCGCAGTCTGCAGTCCTCTTCTCCGGCAGCATTTTTGAAAATCTGTTGTGGGGGGACCTTGAAGCCGGCGAATCCGAAATCTTCACCTCCACTCAGAAGGCGCAGATCCACCGCTCGATAGAATCGTTCGACCATCGCTATGATACGCGGGTGGGACAGCGGGGCGTCACACTTTCCGGCGGACAGAAGCAGCGCCTGTCGATCGCACGGGCCCTTGTCAGGAAACCAGGTATCCTCATCCTCGATGACAGCACCTCCGCACTCGATATCCGTACGGAATCGGCACTGTGGGAGTCCATCAAGGATGAGAATACGACGCGCATCATCGTCACGCAGAAGGTCATTACGGCAAGGATGGCCGACCGCATCCTGCTCCTCGACAATGGGGAGATCAGTGCGCTCGGAAGCCATGAAGAGCTGGTGGAACAGTCCGAACTCTACCGTTCCATCGTCGAATCACAAATGGAAGGGGGGCAATTGGATGATTGATTTTATCAGACGGCCATTCGGCCACGAACCGGTCCTCAAAAAGGAGGAGATCGGCCGAAAGAAAAAGAAGGAGGACCAGCGGGCGAACGACATCACCGGCACCCTGAAGCGGATGTGGCAGTTCATTTCGGAGGAGCGGGCGCTTCTATACGGCATCATCTTCCTCGTGACACTGACCAGCCTGCTGAGCATCACAGGGCCCTTCCTCGTCGGGTATATCGTGGACAACTACTTCATACCGGGGGAGATGGACGGACTGTCCACCATACTGCTCTTCCTGCTCGTCGTCTACATCCTGCTGTCATCGACGCAGTATACCGCCGCCTTCTTCATGGTGGGGCTGTCCCAGAGGACGGTCTATAAGCTGCGGAGCCGGCTGTTTTCACATATGCAGAAACTGCCGGTATCATTCTATGACAAGCGGCAGCACGGCGAGCTGATGAGCCGCATGACCAATGACATCGAAACGATTTCACAGACGCTCAATACATCATTCATCCAGTTCACGACAAGCATCGTCACGCTGATCGGTACGATCAGCGTCATGCTTTATCTGAGTCCACTGCTCACACTCCTCACCGTGCTGATCATCCCGGTGCTGATATTCGCTGTAGGCTTCATCACAAGGCGCACCGGACCGCTCTATAAGAAACGGCAGCGGGCGACCGGTGAACTGAACGGATATATCGAAGAGATGGTATCCGGGCAGGAGATCGTCAAGGTCTTCTCGCAGGAGGAGACGGCGATCCGCAACTTCAATGAAAAGGCGGGAAATCTCAGGGACATCACCTTCTGGGCATTCCTGTACGCTGGCTTCATCCCGAAAGTGATGAACATGCTGAACAACGTCAGCTTTACGATTGTGGCCGGTGCCGGCGGTCTGCTCGTCTTCTATACGGATGGTGTCGTCACAATCGGTACCATCGTCGTGTTTGCAGAATATGCACGGCAGTTCACACGGCCGCTTGCCGACCTTTCCAACCAGTTCAACCAGGTGCTTTCGGCCATCGCCGGAGCGGAGCGCGTATTCGGCATCATCGATTCCGAGCCGGAGAAGGATGAAGGGAAGATCACCGGCAGGACCATAGCGGGTGAGATTGAATTCGATGATGTCTCATTCTCCTATGACCCGACGCAGAAGACACCGACGATCAGAAACTTGAGCTTCAGGATCGATGCAGGCGAATCGGTCGCCCTGATCGGTGCGACCGGTGCCGGCAAGACGACCGTCATGCAGCTGCTGGCCAGGTTCTATGAAACGGATTCCGGAGAGGTCCGGATCGACGGGGAGAACATCCTCGACTACAGCCGTTCGACCGTCCGTTCACAGACGGCGTTCGTCCTGCAGGATCCCTACCTGTTCGAATCGACGATCCGGGAGAACATCCGCTACGGCAAACTTGATGCAACGGATGAGGAAGTGGTCGAGGCGGCGAAGCTTGCCAACGCCCACGACTTCATCGTTGCATTAGAAGAGGGCTATGACACGGTTCTGGAAGCCGACGAGGGCTTCATCTCCCAGGGGCAGAAACAGCTGATATCGATCGCCCGCGCCCTTATCACGGATCCGGCGATACTGCTACTGGACGAGGCGACGAGCAGCATCGATACGGTGACGGAGCTCAAGATCCAGGAGGCGCTCGAGCGGCTGATGAAGGACCGGACAAGCATCATCATCGCCCACAGGCTGAATACGATAAAGGCCGTGGACCGCATCTTCGTCATGGAGCTCGGGGAATTGGTCGAAAGCGGTTCTGAAGAGGAACTCGTCAGACAGCGCGGCCGCTATTACCAGATGGTAGACGACAATAAATGACTTCACAAAATTCAGAAAGTGTACTATGATGGAGCCAACCGAATAAATAACCACCACTAGGGGTGTCCGCAAGGACTGAGAATCACCCTTATCACCTGATCTAGATCATACTAGCGTAGGGAAGTGGCATATTTTACATATAATATGCACACCACTCCGCTAGTGGTGTGTTTTTTGTTTGGAATATATTATATGGAGGCTTTTATAATGGCAAAAAGAAAAGGGCTGACCCTGACCGATGTGCTGATCACGGTCGTCATCGCCCTCGTATTCTCGTTCATCTATTCAATATGGGGCGGCGTCTATACGGCGCTTGAACCGCTTGGACTGCATCTGAACCAGCTGCTGTACGGCATGTGGTTCATCGCAGCAGTGGTTGCCTATCTCGTCATAAGAAAACCCGGCGTGGCGCTGATTGCGGAATTTGCAGCGGCATCGGGAGAAACGATCGTCATGCTGCAGTTCGATGTCATGCTGATCGTGTATGGGCTCATCCAGGGGCTTGCATGCGAAATCGTATTCGCCATCGTGAAATACGAAAGCACATCCCTGATGGTGGCGGTCATCGCCGGCATTTCGGCGGCACTTGCGACATTCCCGCTCGACTGGTACTACGGCTACCTCGGCCAGCTTGCGACATGGAATCTGCTGCTGATGTTCGGCTTCAGGGTGCTGAGTGGTGCACTCATTGCCGGCTGGCTCGCGCACCTGCTGTACCGTGCACTGAAGGAGACTGGTGTACTGAAACTCGTCGGCAATGGCCATGCTGCTGAAGAAGGGCTTTGACCATGTGCATAGAAGTGGAAAAGCTGCGTCTGAAGTTCCCGGAATCGGAATCACCCCTCTTCACCGGCCTCGACCTGAAGATAGGGAAAGGTGAGAAGGTCCTCATCGTCGGACCGAGCGGCTCCGGCAAGAGCACGCTGCTCAATGTGCTCGGGGGCCTCATACCGGATACGATCACGATACCGATGAAGGCCGATAGACTTGAACTGCCCAAATCCAGTGCGTACGTCTTCCAGGACCCGGATTCCCAGTTCACGATGCCGACGGTTGCTGAGGAACTCGCCTTTGTCCTTGAGAACAGGCAGGTGCCAAAGGAAGAGATGAAGCCCCTGTTCATGAAGGCGCTCGACATGGTCGGACTTGATGTGGCGCCGGAGCGTGCCATACAGACACTCTCCGGGGGAATGAAGCAGAAGCTCGCCATCGCCTCGGCACTGCTCCAGCAGGCGGACACGCTGTTCCTCGATGAGCCGACAAGCATGCTGGACGGCAGATCGGCGGCCCATCTCTGGGATACCGTCAGGGCCATGTGGGATGAGCTGACCGTCGTCATCATCGAACATCGTGTCGAAGCACTATGGCACAGGGTCGACCGGGTGATACTGATGGATGACGCCGGTGGGATCGCATGTTCCGCACCCCCTGAGGAGATGCTGGAGGTGCATCGCCGACTGCTCGACCAATATGGCGTGTGGCATCCACGTTCTTGGGATGAGGCCCCGCACCTTCCGAAAATTGCACCGCAATCCAGCACATTGATGGAAGCAAAAAACCTCTCCATCAAGAGAGGGGGCAGGCACCTTCTGACGGTAGACAGCCTGAGGATCGGAAAAGGCGAGTGGATTACACTTGAAGGGGATAATGGAACGGGCAAGTCGAGCCTGCTGCTTGCACTGATGAAACTCATCCCTTCGGGAGGGAAGGTGCTTTTCGGAGGCGGTCGGATCGGACGGACGCGCCATCTCGGCGGCAGGGTCTATCCGGTCTTCCAGAATCCGGAACTCCAGTTCATTACGAACCGTGTGTTCGATGAAGTATTCATCAACCTGGAGATGCACCATGATGACAGGACGGCACGCCGGGAGACCGGCGCACTGCTCGAACGCTTCGGACTTTCGCATGTGGCGCATCTGCATCCGCTCGAAATATCCACCGGCCAGAAGCGTCGTCTGAGTGTAGCAACGGCAGCAGGCGGGGTGCCGGAAATCCTCATTTTCGATGAACCGACTTTCGGTCTGGATCAGCGGCATGCCTTCAATCTGCTCACGATGATCCACGAAATGGTGAAGCGGGGGACGAGCGTCATCATGATCACCCACGATGCGGAGATCATGAAGCGTTACCCCTCGAGACGCCTCAATATTGAGGACGGCCGACTTGTGGAAAGGGGGGAGGTATATGTCTGAAGCGGTGAAGCGGTACATCACATTCGCCGACCGGGTCAATCCCCTCGTCAAGATCCTTGTGGCCGTCGCGCTTTTCTTGACCGTCATCCTCATCCATGACCCGAATCACCTTTTCCATCTGGCGGTCATCATGTTCATTCTGCTTCTCCTGCTGAGTGGTGTGAAGTACATCTATATTGGACTCCTGACGGGCGCCATCCTGTTTTTCGGCTTCATTTCAAGCCTGTATATGATCTTCTACGGCGAGGGGACGACGACGATCTTCCGGTTCGGCATCATCCATGTCACCGAAGAAAGTGCTGTACGCGGCATCCACATCATGATGCGCGGCATCACACTCTCCTTCTTCGGTGCACTCATCGTCTTCACGACGCGGATTACCGATGTCTTCTACAGTCTGATGCAGCAGGGGAGGCTGAAGCCGAAATATGCCTATTCGTTCATGGCTGCAGTCCGTATGGTCCCGATCATTGCCGGTGAATACATGGCACTCAGACGGGCGCGCAAAGTGAGGCGGGCGCTGATCCACCGCAAGTACATTACTGGACTGAAAGGCTTCATATCAGCGATTGTCACACTCCTCAGTCAGAGCATCAGACGTGCCTGGCGCCTTGGGGTCGCCATGGAATCGAAAGGCTTTGACGACGGACCGAGGACCTACTACCACCGCACCACCTATTCCATCCATGATCTCCACTTCGTCCTGCTCATCGTACTCGGTGTCATCCTTTCCGCTTTCCTTGGGGAGTGGTTCAGCCCATTTGACACTGTAGATGCGAGATGAAATCCGGGGTCGAATAGTTTTGAAATATGGGAGAAAAACATATATACTGATAGGAGATTTGAGCAATCGGATCAGATTGCGGATAATGGATAAAATGCAATGGATCATCCGGTGGATGGTTTTAAAATAGGGAAAAGGTGGCAGTACAATGTATACGAAAGATGATATTGTGAAAGAAGCGAAAGAACTCGGCAACATGATCGCCCAGACGGAACAGGTGGACTTCTTCAAGAAGGCCGAAGCCAAGATTCATGAAAACAAGGATGTCAGGGAAAAGATGGCAAGCCTGAAAAGTCTGCAGAAGCAGGCGGTCAACTTCCAGAACTACGGCAAGGAACGCGCCTATCAGATGACGGAAGAGAAGATAAAGAAAGTCGAGGCGGAACTCGACGAAATGCCGATCGTCAACCAGTTCAAGGAATCCCAGGGTCAGGTCAACGAACTGCTCCAGATGGTCTCCCATGCCATCAGCCAGACGGTGACGAACGACATCATCACGTCCACGGGCGGAGATCTGCTCCAGGGGGAAACCGGCGCGGCAATGAGGAACATGCCGAACCAGGAAGATAAATAAATATCAAATATAAGGGCTGCGCATCCGTATAGGGATGCGTGGCCCTTTTTTTGAAGGAGGGGTATTGGAATGACCAGGAAAATGACCATCACTAGTGTGCTTGTTGCGCTCAACGTCGTGCTCAGCATGTTCATCATCATCCCCATAGGGCCCATCAGGGCAGCACCCGTACAGCATCTCATCAATGTCCTTTCGGTGGTATTTACAGGTCCCTGGGCCATCGTTCAGGCATTCCTGTCATCCACGATACGGATCATGATGGGAACGGGCTCCCCATTCGCCTATCCCGGCAGCATGATCGGGGCGCTCCTTGCATTCATACTGTACAGGAGATTCAGAAAGATTGGACTCTCCGCCGTCGGGGAAGTGATAGGGACGGGCATAATCGGTTCGCTCACAACGTTTCCGCTGATCATGGTGCTCGGCCTGGACAGGGATTTCTTCTGGGTGCTGGCGCCGGCATTTCTCGTCAGTACGATGATCGGTTCGGCGGTCTCATGGTTCCTGCTCAGGCAGCTGGAGGAAAAAGGGATCCTAAAGCAGTTCAACATTTGAAGGGGTGCATGATATAATGCAGATATATTTTAGTAATGGAAGTGTTTAGATGGCTACAGTAACACCGATGATGCAACAATATCTGAATATCAAGGAGGAGCACCCTGGTGTGCTGCTCTTCTATAGACTGGGTGATTTCTACGAGCTGTTCTACGATGATGCGATTACAGCGAGCAAGGTGCTTGAAATCACCTTGACATCACGGGACAAGAAGAAGGATCCCATACCGATGTGCGGCGTGCCGTACCATTCTGCGAAAGGCTATATCGAGCGGCTGATCGACCAGGGATACAAGGTTGCCATCTGCGAGCAGATGGAAGATCCGAAAAAGACGAAGGGCATGGTGAAGCGGGAAGTGGTGCGCATCATCACGCCGGGTACGCTGATCGACGACTTCGGCATGGATGACGGCAGGAGCAACTATATCCTTGCGCTGGATGAAGAATCAGAGCTCTTCACCGCCGCCTATTCGGATATTTCGACCGGGGAGATATTTGCATTTTCGACCGGTGACCGCGATGTGCTGAAGAGCGAAATCGACCGGATCCGTCCAAGGGAAGTCGTGGTCGAAGCGGACATCGAAGGCCTGATGTCAGAGCTCTATTCCGATCCGCCGGTGACCACCCCCTTTTCGAATGAGACGCATTTCCCGCTCGAATACGGGGAGGGGATCACGGAAGGAGAGCAGAAGACGCTCGATCTGCTCGTGGGATATATCCGCGCCCACAACATGAAGGACCTGAAGCATTTCAGGACCGTGGAGAAGCACCGCATCAAGGAGACGATGCAACTGAACTATGCGGCACTCTCCAATCTGGAGCTGCTAGAGAGCCTGCAGACGAAAAAGACGAAGGGTTCCCTGTTCTGGTACCTCAACCGTACGGAGACCCCGATGGGCAAGCGTAAGCTGAGGAAATGGATCGAGCGCCCGCTGCTCCGCCGGACGGCGATAGAAGAGCGCCATGAGGCCGTGGCTGTCCTCCTCGACCACTTCATCGAGCGTGAGGACATGCGCAGCCTGCTCAACAATGTATTTGACATCGAGCGGCTCGTCGGCCGGCTGAGTTTCGGCAACATCGATGCAAAGGACTTTGTACAGCTGAGGGATTCCCTAAGGGGACTTCCGGCCATCGCGGAAATGCTCGAACGGATCGGGCTGCTCGGTACGCCGTTGTTCCGGGCCTTCGACATTCTTGATGATGTCCACGGGCTGCTTGCGGACAGCCTCGATGATTCTCCGCCGAAGACCATCCGCGAGGGCGGCATCTTCAGGGAGGGCTACAGCAGCAGGCTCGATGAATACCGGTACATCTCAAACAACGGCAGGGTGTGGCTCAATGACTACATCGAACGCGAAAGGGAGCGTACCGGCATCAAGAACCTGAAGGTCGGATTCAACAAGGTGTTCGGCTACTACATCGAAATTTCCAAAGGCAACGCGGTGAATTTCGATGCCGAAAAGTTCGACTACCAGCGCAAGCAGACGCTGACGAACGCAGAACGCTTCATCACACCGGAACTCAAGGAGATGGAGTCGAAGCTGCTCAGTGCGCAGGATGAGAGTGTCATACTCGAGTACGAGCTGTTCGTCGCGCTCCGTGAACATATGGAGCAGTTCATCCCGCGGCTGCAGACGACAGCGGACATCATCAGCACATTGGACTGCCTCGTATCGTTTGCGACGGTGGCAAATGAATATCGTCTTGTACGCCCCGAGTTCAGCGAAGATGAACTGTCGATCACTGAAGGACGCCATCCTGTGGTGGAGAAGGTGATCGGGGAGAACACATATGTACCGAACTCCCTCGACATGGACCAGGATACATTCATCTATCTGATCACAGGACCGAACATGTCCGGCAAGAGTACCTATATGCGTCAGGTTGCCATCATCAGCATCATGGCCCAGATGGGCATGTATGTCCCGGCGGAAGCGGCAGTGCTGCCGATATTCGACCAGATATTCACCCGCATCGGGGCGAGTGATGACCTGGCCAGCGGGAAATCGACCTTCATGATTGAAATGATGGAGGCGAATGATGCCCTCCAGAATGCGACGGAGAACAGCCTCCTCATCTTCGATGAAATTGGACGGGGCACCTCGACCTATGACGGCATGTCCCTGGCCCAGGCGATGCTTGAATACATTCACCATCATATCGGGGCGAAGACGCTGTTCTCCACCCACTACCATGAAATGACCCGGCTCAGCACCGAGCTCGACCATCTGAAGAATGTGCATGTGAAGGCGACGGAGTACGACGGCAAATTGATTTTCCTGCACAAAGTGAAGCCGGGCCCTGTGGAGCGGAGCTACGGCATCCATGTGGCGAAGCTTGCCGAACTGCCGGATGAAGTCACCACCCGGGCGAATGACCTCCTGAAGACATTCGAACAGGACGGACGGGTGACCGGCAGCGAACAGCTTTCACTTCCCCTTGATGATACAGAGGCATTTGAAGCCCATCCGGTCATCGACCAGCTGAAGTCGCTCGACATCAACCAGATGACGCCGCTTGATGCGATGATGAAGCTGCAGGAACTAAAAAACGAGCTTGAAGGCGAGTGATGATATGAGTCCGATCAAAGTACTGGACAGTGCGATACAGAACAAGATAGCCGCAGGCGAAGTGGTAGAGCGTCCAAGCTCCGTCGTCAAGGAGTTGGCCGAAAACTCCATCGATGCCCATGCGACACAGGTGGAAGTGTTCATAGAGGAATCGGGGATGAAGCAGATCCGCATCGTCGACAACGGGGACGGCATCCATCATACGGATGGACCGCTCCTGTTCCAGCGGCATGCGACTAGCAAGATCGATACCGACTATGACCTCTTCCAGATCCGCTCCCTCGGCTTTCGCGGGGAAGCGCTCGCCAGCATCGGCGCCGTGGCGAAAGTCACGGTTGAGACGAAGCACACTGCTGGGAATCCGGTATTCATCCGCTTCGAAGGCGGAAATCTGGTCGAGCAGATTCCAGGCAAGGAGCGGCAGGGGACGGACATCACCATAACGGACCTCTTCTTCAACACACCGGCCCGGCTGAAGTACATGCGTTCCATGCGTACGGAAAGCGGCAAGATCATCGACATCATCCAGCGCATGGCACTGGCGAACCCCGGCATCAGCTTCCGGCTCGTCCTGGACGGCCAGGAGAAGATCATGACGAAGGGCAATGGCAACCTCAAGGAGGTCATCAGTGACATTTACGGCCTGAATGTCGCCCGCCATGCGGTAGAAATCGAGGCACATGATGCCGACTTTGACATCCGCGGCTATGCCATCCGGCCGGAGATCAACCGCAGCAACAGGAACTATCTCAACATTTCCGTCAACCGCAGGTTCATAAAGAATTTCATGCTGTCACAGTCCATCGTGAATGCCTACCATACACTGCTGCCGAAGGACAAGTATCCCATCGTCGTCATCGACATCAAAATGGATCCGAAACTTGTCGATGTGAATGTCCATCCTTCGAAGATAGAAGTGCGCTTCTCAAAGGAGCGTGAGCTGAACAAACTGCTCGAGTCGGCGGTCAGCAGTCACATTAAGGACGAGATGCTGATTCCGGATGTCTCAAAGGAGAAGCCGCGGCGGCAGGAGAGGCCCACCCAGGAAGCGCTGGACTTCACTGCAGAGCGGGCGGCACCGCCTCAAGCGGAACCATCAGTACAGGAGGCGCCGAGAACCCGGGAAGACCAGAGCACAAAATCTGACTACAGGGTAGCACCCGAGCGCACAGTACTTAAGGAGACGCAGGCCCGCAAGCCGGAATCGTCCGCGCCGCCAAAACGGCGGGATACGCCGTCGAGCGTTCCGCATACGCATCCGGGAGAGAAAGAGCGGGAAAAGCTGCCCTATCTCGAAATCGTCGGACAGCTGCATGGCACCTACATCATCCTGCAGAACGATACCGGCATGTATATGATGGACCAGCACGCCGCCCAGGAGCGGATCAAGTACGAATACTATTCGGAAAACATCGTCCAGGGGGAAACAGATGGCATCCCGCTCCTCATCCCATACACATTCGAATTCCCGATGAATGATATAATAGCAATAGATGACAGGTTGAAGCGGCTCCGTTCCCTCGGCTTTGAAATTGAAAAGACGGGAATCAGGCAGTACGCAGTGACACGCTATCCGAATTGGATCGATGAAAGGAATCCGGAAGCCGACATAGAGGAACTGATCCACTTCGTTTCATCAAAGGAGGACTTCTCCGTCAACCAGTACAAGGAGGAGATGGCGATCATGATGAGCTGCAAGCGGTCGATCAAGGCCAATCATTATCTCGACAGGCCGCAGATCGAAGCCCTGCTCGAATCCCTCAGAGCCTGCAGATCACCCTACACCTGTCCGCACGGCCGGCCGGTCATCATCCATATGAGCACTTATGAAATCGAGCGCATGTTCAACCGCATCATGAAATAGGGAGGCAAAAGATGAAGATCAGCGAACAGATGATATACAATGGAGGCAGGGAGATAGAGGCGACCGTCTTCTCGCCTGAAAAACCCCTCTGTGCGATCCAGCTTCTTCACGGCATGGCGGAGCATAAGGAGCGCTATACCGAGATGATGACATGGCTTGCGATGAACGACTGCATGGTGGTCATGCATGACCACCGCGGTCATGGCAGGAGTGCCGGAGACAAAGGCCACTTCGACGACTTCAACCTGCTGATCGATGATGCCCTGGCGGTGTCGGCAGTAATCCCCAGCGGCCTGCCGAAGTTCATCCTCGGGCATTCCATGGGTTCCATCGCAGCCAGGAGGCTCCTTGAATATGGTGTATATGATGGCGGCGTCATCGTCGGCACAGGGAATAAGGATGGCCTCCTTGACGGTATCGCATCGAAACTGCTGAGGATGGTGGCGGGCGCCGCACCAGAAATGCGGTCCAAAACCGTCAACAGGCTGGCCTTCCTGGGCTATGATGCAGCTTTCGAAGGGGGCCGGAAGAACAGATGGCTGTCCGCGGATGACACGAACGTCAAACAATATAATGGGGATCCATACTGTGGATTCCTGATGAGCAACCGGGCGCTGTCCGAGATCGTCCGCCACATCAGAATCAGCACGAAGCATGGAAACATGAAGCGGCTGGACCCCGGGGGCCCCATACTCCTGATCGGCGGCAGGGAGGATCCGTTCTCCAACAGGGGGAAAGATATAGGGAAGCTCGCGCGGCGCTACCGCCGGTATGCAGATTCAGTGACCGTGCAGCTCTATGATACGAGCCGCCATGAAGTGCTGTTTGAAAAGAATCGTGAACAGGTCTATAACAGATTACTGGAATGGGTGATGAGACATGTCTGAAAAGAAGAAGCTGCTTATACTCGTAGGTCCGACCGCCATAGGAAAATCACAGCTCGGTGTTGAAATCGCAAAGCGGTTCAACCTGGAGGTCATCAGTGGTGATTCGATGCAGGTGTACCAGGGGATGGATATCGGTACAGGAAAGATAACGGATGAAGAAATGGATGGTGTGCAGCACTACATGATAGACGTCATGCCTCCGGATACCACATTTTCAGTGCATCAGTTCCAGAAGCATGTGGACGAAATCATAGATGAATTCCACGAGGACGGCCGCGTGCCGTTCATCGTGGGCGGCACCGGCCACTATATCCGGGCGCTGATCTATGGCTATGAGTTTGATGATGAGGACGACGAGGAGAAGCGGGCTTTGACGGAGCGGTTTGAAAGGATGGGCACGCCGATCCTCCACAGCCGCCTCAAATCCATCGATCCGAAGCTTGCCGAGGAGATCCATGCGAATAACCGCAAGCGTGTCATCCGTGCCTTGGTCAAGCATGAACTGAGTGACAGGATCAGCAACAGGATCGGGCCCGGCTACACAGATGAAATGAAATATGATACATTTATAGTAGGATTGACGCGTGACAGGAAGCTGATACACAGCAACATCGATGCACGTGTCGATAAAATGTTCGAGATGGGCCTCGAGGATGAAGTGAGGAATCTATTCCAACACCGTTCATTGTCGAAAACAGCGGGTGCAGCAATCGGCTACAAGGAATTCCTCCCTTACTTCGAAGGGGAGGCATCCCTCAATGATGTGAAGGAATCCATCAAGCAGCATACCAGGCAGTACGCAAAGCGGCAGCTGACCTTCTTCAGAAACCAGCTTCCCGTCAAATGGTATGACCTTGATTCAGTGAACACAGATATAATATTTGAGGATATATATCAATTCCTACAGGCGAAGGAGAGAAAGAAAAATGACTAATGGCGATCTACAGGATAAGTTTCTCAGCGAATTCAAGGAGTCCGAAGTCGAGGTTACCGTATTTCTGGTGAACGGTTTTCAGATGAGGGGTACCGTCATCGATTTTGATAAATTCGTCATCCAGCTCCACTCCGGCGGCAAGAACCACCTGATCTATAAGCATGCCATCAGCACATTCACAAAATAGCAAAAAGCATCCCACCGTGGGATGCTTTTTTAACCTCTGAGGACATTCTTTACATCCTCTTCCAATGACATGGGTGACTTCTGCGGTGGAAACCGGTTTACGATCCGGCCTTCCCTTGAAATGAGGAACTTCGTGAAATTCCATTTTACTGTATTGGTGAACAGACCGCTTCTGCCCTCAGTCAAATATTTGAAAAGGGGATGGATGCCGTCCCCTTTGACCTGCACCTTTTCCATGACCCGGAACGTCACGCCGTATTCATTGCGGTAGTGGGTCTTGGCGGCTTGGGCATCAAGCGGTTCGGAATTAATGAAATCATCTGAAGGGAATACGAGTATCTCGAGCCCTTCGTCCCTATATTTCTGATAGAGGAATTCAAGTTCGGAAAGCTGGTTGCGGAAGCTGCATTCGCTGGCCGTATTGACGATGAGTACGACTTTGCCTGCAAAATCCTCCATACGCAGCCTTGTACCGGTGTCATCATGAACTTCTATATCATATAGATGCGTCTTCATGATTCTGGACCCCTTTCTAAAAGCGAAAAACACAAATATATAACTTATTTAGACAAAATGGACCCATGCTAAACAAAAACATCTCTATCTGTTCAGCAGAAAGGGTATGGTATATTAAAGTAACGCAGGAGGTGCTCAAGTGTCAAACACATACAGCGGCGTCATCATTGCAGTGAATACGCCGAAAAGAAAAGACATTCATACAGAAGTGGAGGAACTCCGGAGCCTGGCCGAATCGGTCGGCATAGAAATCATCGGCGTCCACATCCAGAACAGGACGACCAAGGATCCGAAATCCTACGTCGGTACAGGCTTCCTCCAAGAGACATCCGAGAGCTATGATGCAGATGAGGAGATAGACTATACGATCGTCAATGATGAGATCACAGCCAGCCAGAACCGTGCAATAGAGGCTGTCATGGACACGAAGGTCATCGACCGCACACAGGTCATACTGGATATATTCAGCATGCGGGCACAGTCGAAGGCCGGTCAGCTGCAGGTCGAGCTGGCCCAGCTGCAGTATCTAGTTCCGCGGCTGAAGGGCCAGGGCATCAACCTCTCCCGCCTCGGTGCCGGCATCGGGACGCGTGGACCCGGGGAGACGAAGCTCGAAACCGACCGCAGGCACATCAACCAGCGGATAAAGGAGATAAAGAAGCAGCTTAAAGTCGTGGAGGCCCATCGTGAGAGGTACCGGGAAAAGAGGAACCGCAACCAGGTCGTGAAGGTTTCGCTGATCGGCTATACGAATGCAGGGAAATCCTCGCTGTTCAATACGATGGCGAAAAGTGATACGTATGAGGAGAATGCGCTCTTCGCCACGCTCGATCCGAAGACAAGGCAGATCACACTCCCGTCCGGTTTCGAATGCATCCTGTCCGACACCGTCGGCTTCATCCAGAATCTGCCGACGACGCTCGTCGAAAGCTTCAAGTCCACCCTTGAGGAAGCGGCCGACAGCGACTTCCTGATCCATGTCATCGACAATAGTTCAGACAACCTGGAAACCCATTATGACACTGTGAAGCAGCTCATCTCACAGCTCAATATGGAGCATATCCCTTCAATCGTCTTCTTCAACAAGACGGATATCGATGACGGGCGCTACTACACACCGGGTGAGGCGCATGCGTACGTCAACAAGGATATGCTGCCCCAGGATATACTCGAAGTGCTGGAAGACTTCATGAAGACGTACATGGAAGAGTATGAGGCCGAGCTGCCGATGTCAGAACCGCAGAAGATCTATGACCTCAAGCGGTATACCATCGTCGATGAGCAGGAAATCGATGAAGAGGCGGGGACATACAGGCTCAAAGGCTACGAACCACCCGGCTCATGGAGCCGGAGAATTTCAGAAAGAAACGAGGCATAACTGCGTGGAGTATACAGAAACAGATATCAACCAGCTGGTCGAGGAGGCGATCGAGGAGATCGACCCGATCATCAGGGAGAACAAAAAGATTGCAAGGAGAAATTTCAGGAAGGTCATGCAGGCATTCCATGAAAATGGGGTGGCCGAAAGCGACTTCTCGGGCACCACAGGCTATGGATATGATGATGTCGGGCGTGACAAGCTTGAAGAGATCTACCGCATGGTCTTCAGGAGTGAAGATGCCCTCGTCCGAAGCCAGATCATCTCAGGTACCCACGCGATCAGCCTGGTGCTGCTCGCACTGCTCGAGGCGGGGGATGAACTCATCTATATCAGCGGGGAACCCTATGATACGCTCGCCAAGGTCATCGGAAGTTCCGACAAGGATATCGGCAGCCTACGTGAGAAGGGCGTCCACTATCGGTCCATCGACCTAGTGGATGACCGGTTCGATGAAGCGGCGGTCATGGAGTCCATAACAGACCGGACGAAGATGATCGCCATCCAGCGCTCCCGTGGCTACAGCATGCGCAAGTCGCTGACCATCAGGGAGATGGAGGAGATGATCAGCAGGATAAAAGCGGAGTATCCGGACATCATCGTCTTCGTAGACAACTGCTACGGGGAGTTTGTGGAGACCCATGAACCGATTGAGGCCGGTGCGGATGTCATCGCCGGCAGCCTGATCAAGAACCCAGGCGGCGGGCTTGCCAAAATGGGCGGCTATATTGCGGGAAATGCAGATCTGATCACACGGATCAGCTACCGGCTCACTGTGCCCGGCATCGGCAAGGAGATGGGAGCAAGCCTGAATGCGAACACTGACATGTACCAGGGCTTTTTCATGGCCCCCCATGCGGTAGTGGAGAGCCTGAACGGAGCCGTACTGACGAGCCACCTGCTGTCGAAGGCGGGACTGGCAACAGATCCGGCGCCTGATGCAGAACGGACAGATCTGATCCAGAGTGTGTCGTTCAATACGGAGGCGGAGATGATCACCTTCACCCAGATGATACAGAAGGCATCACCCGTCAATTCCCAGTTCCTTCCCGTGCCGAGCGATATACCGGGATACGAGGATCCGGTCATCATGGCCGCCGGCACTTTTGTGCAGGGGGCATCCCTCGAACTCAGTGCAGACGGACCGGTCAGGGCGCCCTATACCGTATTCGTCCAGGGCGGCCTCGTATTCGAGCATGTCGTCCATGCGCTCGAAATGGCACTTCTCGAGATGCGGGAGAAGGGCATGATTATGCTTTAGGCGCACCTGGATGGACATGGCGTTCTACTATGCATTTAAAGGAGGGATGAAAGATGCAGATAGTCGAAAGAAGCACCATGAAGTTGATGTTGGCCGTCCAATATCTGGTCGTCGGTATCCTGCACCATATAACCCTCAAAAAGGTGGATGTATTTAAGGGAATGTACGCGCGCTTGAAAAAGGAAACAGAAGAATTCGATGCGGACAGGAATATACTTTGAGGGGAAATAACGGGACGTGGTCGTCTTCGTCGACACCTCATTTGGAGCGTATGCTGAGACCCAGAATCAAGCGAAGACAGTACTTTCATCCCTGTAGTAGAAGGTATGATGCAATATAGATGAACGCCCTCCAAGGTGGACACAGTAGATGTGCCTGCTTTGGAGGGCGTTTTTTGTGTCGAAAATATCTCACAATAGCGAAAAAATTGTTAACGATTGGAAACAGGCGGTACCGGAAGGGTAATATGGCATATAATAGATGTATTATTGATACATGTTTAATTGGAAGAGAATATTTCTAAGGGGTGATTGCATGTCCATCGCAACAACGGACGTCAGCAAAGTAAGGCCGCTGCTGCTCAAAATCAATCAGGGGGAGCCGGTGGAGAGTTTAATGGATGGTTTCAATACGGAACTCAAGGAAATGGAACCGGGAGAAATGCTTGGTGCGATTATAGAGGTGAAATATGTAGAGAAGGATGTCACCATATATGACATCAAGGAGTTTCTGGATATCCATGAGCACCTCTTCCATAAATCGCTTACTGAAATCCACATATCAAAAGATGACTGTCATCCACTTCGCATACTGGAGAAGGAAAACAGGCTGCTTTCCGGTTCCCTCGAGATCATCGGGCATCTCCTCGAATGCTACGAGGCAGGGGAGCGGACGATGGTGGACACACTCATCGCAGAAGTTGTGCGTTTTGAGGAAATCAACTGCCACTTCAGCAGGAAGGAGAAGCTCTATTTCCCGCTTCTCGAGCGTCGCGGCATCTACACGCTTCCGCGGAAGATGTGGGCGCAGCATGATACCATCCGTCTTCTGCTGCGGGCTCTGAGAAAGCGGACGGAAAAGATTGAGGAGATTGAATTCCGGCATGTAAGAAGATCGTTTGATGATATGAAGGATGCGTGCGAGGAAATGATGCTTGAGGAGTCCTATCTCTTCATACCGTTGACCCAGTCTCTCTTCAAAGAAGAGGATTGGATGGCGATTGCAGCGGAAAGCAAGGCATTCGGCTATGCGATAGAGTCCGTCGGCAAGTACCGTAAAGGAAACAGCTGTTCCGGTAAGCAGCCCGCCCCGCTCGATGATACAGTACATATGCAGTTTGGCGGAGGCTATCTGACCGCTAAGGAAGCGAATCTGATCCTGAACCACCTGCCTGGGGAAATCACATTCGTCGATCGTAATGGGCTGTTCAAGTACTTCAATGAAATCGGGGAAGCCGAAGAGATGATGTTCATACGTACACCACTGTCCATCGGAAGGAATGTCGCCAACTGCCACCCGCCAAAAAGCACAAAGAAAGTGATGCACATCATACATGACCTGAAAAAAAGGAAGAAGGAATCGGAAACGATGTGGTTCAGAAAGAAGGACAAGTATATCCATGTCACATACAAGGCTGTCTTCGACGAGGCGGGGGAGTTCATGGGAATTCTTGAATATGTGCAGGATATCCAGCCGTTCTTCGAATTGCCGAGGGAAGTGAAGCGCGGGCCGAGCCCGAAAGGGAAGTGACTGGGGGTTCCGGCCGTTTGTTTTCACCAAAGCTACGGACGCGGAATGTTAATATTTAAAAATTCAAATTTGACAGAAAATTGCATAGCTGATATCATAGCATTCAACTATAAATTGAATATATTCCTTATCAAGAGCCAGGGGAGGAAATTGGTCCTGAGATCCTGCGGCAACCCCACTTTAAAAAAGTTGAACGGTGCCAATTCCAACAAGCGTCATGCTTGGAAGATGAGGAGGAGCGTCTAGTGTCTCATACCTCTTCCTCATCGGATGGGGTATTTTTCATTACCTACCCTTTTGATGGGTTTTTTTCGATGAATACTTAAAGGGAGAGATGATCTATGAAGAAGCAGATTCGACTGAATGGTTTTACAATGAACACCGTTGCCCCGCATTCCCCGGGATTATGGAGACATGAAGCGGACCAGGGAGTGCGTCATGGCGACCTGGACTATTGGCTGGACCTTGCAAAGCTGCTTGAAGCCGGCAAGTTTGACGGAATGTTTCTTGCCGATGTGCTCGGCATATATGATGTCTATAAGGATGGCCCCGAAACTTCAATTGAACATGCCGTCCAGGTCCCCTTGCATAATCCCCTGCTCCAGATTTCAGCGATGGCGGCAGCAACAAAACATCTGGGCTTTGCCGCGACATATTCGGCTACTTATGCTGAACCATATAAACTGGCACGCGACTTCTCTACGCTGGATCATCTGACGAAGGGCCGTGTAGCCTGGAATATCGTGACGTCGTATCTGAAGAGCGAAGCGGTGAATCTCGGTCTGGCGAATCAGATCGAGCATGACAGGAGGTATGCACGGGCGGATGAATACATGGATGTCGTCTATAAACTGTGGGAGCACAGCTGGGAGGAGGATGCCGTAAAGGCGGATGTCGAAACCGGTGTCTATGCCGATCCAAAGAAGGTCCACCCGGTCAGTCATGAAGGGGAGTTCTTCAGTGTTCCGGGGATGCATGTGGTCGAGCCATCTCCCCAGCGGACGCCGGTCCTCTTCCAGGCAGGCGCTTCCGAAAAGGGCAGAGCATTCGCCGCCAAGCACGCCGAGGCGCTTTTCACCACCATAGCGAGCAATCTGGAGGAGCTGAAATCATTCACGGCGGATATCCGCAGACGGGCGGCTGAGGCCGGAAGAAACCCTGAAGACATCAAAATATTCCCGGGCATCGTACCGGTTGTCGGCAGGACGGAATCGGAGGCAAAGGAGAAATACGAAACGCTCCTTTCCCATGTCAGTTATGAAGGCACACTGTCCATGCTGAGCGGCCATACAGGCATCGATTTTTCCGGCTATGATCCCGACCAGTATGTGGAAAACATCAGAACCGATGCTTCCCATGGATTTCTGCAGAAGTACACGGTGGAGAGTACGAGCAGGAGATGGACGGTCAGGGAAGCAGTTCTGCATCACGGTCTCGGTATCGGAGCGACGAAAGTGGTCGGCACCCCGGAACAGATCGCTGACGCACTCGAGTCGATGGCGAATGAAGGGGATGCAGACGGCTTCAATATCATCCAGGCCCATTCCCCAGGGACATTCGAGGATTTCATAGAACTCGTCGTCCCTGTGCTTCAGGAAAGAGGGAGCTTCAGAAAAGAGTATGAGGCATCCACACTGAGGGAGAACCTGTTCGGAAAGGGAAGTCCAAGGATTCCAGAGAACCATCCTGCAAAGCGGATGGCTTCGCTCTCGCGATCCAGCATATAAAAACTCTCCCGGCAGACTCGTCTGCCGGGGGATATAAGTTTGTAGTTCAAATGGACCCAGGGGTGGGCGTCAGTCGGGAAGGATAGACATATGTATACTATAAAAGCCACCCGAAGGGTGGCTTTCTTTATGGAATACGATTCCGAATTCCTTTTCAAGTTCCATTTCCGGCGTGATACTTGATGAATCGTCACCGACATCATCCTCTTCCGGATTTCCGGGTGCTTCATCTTCTGTAATCTCCTCATCCTGCTCATCCCCAAAGAAGAGGCCGGTACATGAACCGAGTATGATCAGCAGTGCAAGGAAGGTGACTGTCAATACCAGACACCCGCTGATACCGATTTTCTTATTCGTTTCATACTGCTGTTCTGCGCCCTCGCTTCTGCGTTCCTCCCGAAGCGCTTCTGCGCGCTCCTTGCCGGGAGCCGCGTTTTCGACTTCCTCACCATGCTGTTCCTCAGGCCCCTTCTGGCTCTCAACGGCATTCCTTTCAGCGGGATCCGGCATTTCTTCAGGGTCCCGCTGATACCCATCCTTCCGCTCCTTCATTTCATTCCTGTCAATCCTGTTATCTTTATCATCACTCACATGCAGCCCCCCTAAGTACTTTTACAGTACATTACCCTGTTGGAAGGGAAAAAATCACGTTCATTTTGATAAGGTCATCAATGTGATCTCTGTGGAGCGTTGTCATGCAAAAATATAAAAAAATGCAAGAAATGCCCCCCATCAGCAAAGTGTTCTGGTGGGGGGATGATCATAAAAAGATATTTTTGGACTATCAGTTCGCAGCATGACCTTCCTTTAGAACGTGCTGTTTACTCCTGTCCATTCTGGTGTTCAATATCAAGTTCAGGACAATCGCCGTCAGGCTGCCGAGGACGATGCCGCTTTCCGCAATGACGGCGAGGCTTCCGGGTACGATGGCGAAAAGATCCGGGACGGCTGTGACACCGAGCCCCATGCCGATGGAGATGGCGACGATCATCAGGTTGTTCTGATTTTCGAAATCGACGCGTGACAGCATCTTGATGCCATACGATATGACCATGCCGAACATGGCAAGCATGGCGCCCCCAAGGACAGGTGTCGGGATGGCCATCGTGACGGCGCCGATCTTTGGAACGAGGCCGAGCAGGATCAACATGACGCCGGCGATGTAGATGATCTGCCTGCTCTTAACGCCGGACAGCTGGACGAGGCCGACATTCTGTGAATAGGTCGTGTAGGGGAAGGCGTTGAACAGGCCGCCCAGTATGATGGCGAGGCCTTCGGCACGGTAGCCGCGCTTCAAGTCCGTGTCATCGAGGTCCTCTTCGCATATATCACCGAGTGCGAAGTAGACGCCGGTGGCTTCGACGAGGCTGACGACGGCCACGAGCATCATCGTCAGTATCGGAATGATGTTGAATTCCGGCATGCCGAAGAAGAAGAACCGCGGCAGGTGGAACCATGAAGCGTCCCTTACCGGTGTGAGGTCGACCATGCCGAAGAATGAACTGACCAGTGTGACTATGACGATGCCGCTCAGGATGGCGATGGATTTGAGGAACCCCCTGCCGAACCTGAACAGGATCAGGATTACAGCCAGCGTACCGAATCCGAGTGCCAGATTGAGGCCGGAACCATAATCCGCGCTGCCCTGTCCGCCGGAAATGTCATGCATGGCCACGGGAACGAGTGTGATGCCTATCGTGGTGACCACAGTACCTGTAACAACAGGTGGGAAGAAGCGGATCATCTTGCTGAAGTACTTGCCGATGAGGAGTACGAACAATCCGGTCACAAGAATGGCGCCATAGATCGACGGGATACCATATGTATTGCCGATGGCGATCATCGGGCCGACGGCTGTAAACGTGCAGCCGAGCACTACAGGAAGCCCGATGCCGGTGAATTTGTTTTTCCAGACCTGGAGGATGGTCGCGATGCCGCACATCATGATGTCGATGGCGATCAGATAGGTGAGCTGCGCGGGTGTAAGGCCGATGGCACCACCGACGATGAGTGGTACGACGACGGCCCCCGCATACATTGCAAGTACATGCTGGAAACCGAGTGACAGCTGTTTTGGCTTGGACATCTGCATCACGCATGCACCTCGGACAGGAATTCTATTTTTCCATCTTCGAGGGAGGCGATGCGTGCCAGCGATTCCACCCGATGCCCGGCATTGCGCAGTTTCCCGCCCCCCGGCTGGAAGGACTTCTCAATGACGATGCCGATGCCGGCAATGTCCGCCCCTGCCTGCTGCACGATGTCGACAAGTGCATTTGCAGCTTCCCCGTTGGCGAGGAAATCATCGATGATGAGCACGGAATCCTCATCGGATAGGAACTTGTCGGCGACTGCGATGGTATTCGTTTCCTGTTTCGTATAGGAGTAGACGTTTGAAGTGAGCAGCCCTTCGCTCAGGGTGAGGGACTTCCTCTTTCTTGCGAAGACGACCGGTACACCGAATTCCAGGCCTGCCATGACGGATGGAGCGATGCCTGAGGACTCCAGCGTCAGTATCTTCGTTATCTTTTCCGATGCAAACCTTTCTTTGAATGCCTTGCCGATTTCGACCATCAGTACCGGATCGATCTGATGGTTCAGGAAGTGGTCGACCTTGAGCACCGTATCGGAAAGCGCCACACCTTCCTCCAGAATCTTTTCTTTGAGCAACTTCATGAATAACACCCCAAAATATTATTTTGAAACAAAAAAGCCCGAAGCACACATCAATGAGATGAGCAGCTTCGCGGCAATCCACGAAAGTTACTCACTCATAGTCGGGACATTTACGGTATCCCGGTAGAAACTTGCAGGCCATATCCCTGCGATTATATGAGTGCTTCAATATTTAAGATGGATATAATAATAACATAATAAACGAACTATTCAACACCATTTTTAATTAAAGTTCATATTTTAGTTCGAAAAGAACTTTAAAATCATTTGATGTTCGTTTTTGGTTCGAATAGGGGGTTGGAGCTTCCCTCTATAGAAGTTCACCTGCACATCATCTGCAAATTTCCCATGTATAATGGAGGGGAGAAGGGGAAGTGGAGGACAGCTTTCCCATTCAGCAGAAGGAGGGATGATCCATGATGCGTGGTTATGACATGGGAGGATTCTTTGGATTCGGACTTTTTGGATTCCTGATTCTCATCATTATTATCCTTATACTGATATGGATGTTCAGAGGGAATAATGGGAGCGCCCGGGATGAGGGGCGGAGATCCGAACGCCGCTCCCTCGAGATACTGGATGAGCGCCTGGCCAAAGGGGAGATCTCTGAGGAGGAGTACGAACGCCTCAAAAAGAGGATCGGGCACTGACGGATACGCAGGAATGAATAAGAGAGCATACCAGGCGGTATGCTCTCTTTAGTGTGCTATTTCAATTGGAAATCGGTCAGGCATGTGGAGTCGTCTTCAAAGGTGGTGAATGTCCCTTCGGTTGAAAGGCCATCATGGGTGATGGTGATGGTATATTCCCTGTCCCGCGGCAGCCAGAAATCAAGGAAGCCGTTTTCAAGCGTCGTCATTGTTTCGTCGACATGGACTTTTCCTGTTTCATCAGTGATGCGGACATCCATCTCCGTTGAGGAGAGTTCACCCTGACAGCCGGTCAGGCTGTGGAACTCGCAAGGGTGTGTGTAGTTGATGAAGGGGGCGATGGAGACGAAGAATTCATCTTCCGGCAGCGAATGCCTCTCGCTCTGGTCTTCGCCGATGATGAGTTCGGTCCCTGTGATCGAAGCGGCTTCCGCTTCCTTGTTGGCGCTGTAGTCGTCGACGAGTGCTTTGATGTCACCGGTCGCATCGTCTGAACCGCAACCGGCAAGGATGATGCTTATAAGGATGAAGGGCAGCAGCAGTCTCTTCATGAGTACCTCCTAGTTTTTCTTTTATTGTAACACCCGGCATGTCCGGATGTACGGATGATTCAGAAGTGTCACAATACGTTCAAATTCCTACCTCTCATACTGGTAGGCATCGAGCAGGGTCACAATGATGTCCAGGACCGGTGTATCAAGGTCGCCCTTATGCTGCTGGAAGTACTTCTGGATGTACATGTATTCGGTGCGGGCTTCGGCCATGACGTCATAGTACATGCTTGTGCCCATCTCACGGTTGTAGCTTTGGTAGATCGACAGCGCCTTGTCGATGAAGGATGGATCGATGATCTCCCCCTTCCGGTTGATGATGTCGAGGCCTTCCCTGAGCAGGCGCCGGGTAAGGTCGGTAACGTTTTCGAGGTCGAATATTTTAGCGGTGTTGCTCGACAGGGCGGTCAGGGAATTGATGCCGAGATTGATCAGCAGCTTCTCATAGCGGATGCGGCGGAAATCCTCAGTCTTCTTGATTTCAAGTTCCACACCGGTCGTGTTTTCAAGATCATCTATGATGCGGTCGGTGTATGGAAGGGGTCTGTCCCCGATGAGCAGGCGTGCATCCTGGAAGTGCTCGATCCGGTCCTCACGCTTCTGGCCGCTGATATAGACGACTGCGGGCACCGGTGCATCAAAGTATTCGTCGAATCCCATGCCATTTTCACAAAGGATGACCTCAGTATCATCGTGGGCCATTCGGGGTATGAGGCGGCTTATGGACTTGAGTGCTGTAGCTTTCGTGGCGATGAAGATGATGTCGAAGGCGTCCCCTTCATATGCTGAGATATCCTCGATGGTGTAGGGGTAATGCCGGCGTTCACCGTCTTCCTGTATGGTGAATCCTTCCTTTCGTGACCTGCCGAAGAGTGTAATATCATGTGGCAGCATTTTCATTTCACGTGCGATGACACTGCCGACGGCGCCGATGCCGATGACTGCAATTTTCATTTATTTTCCTCCTGGTTGGATGTAGCACTTTTAAATAATATGGTAAACTAATTATAATATATTACTTTCGAATGGAAAGGGGCAGCATCATGAAAGCTACAAGTGATTGGAAACGGATGAAAATGGAGGGAGAGCGGATCACGATGGTCACAGCCTACGACTATCCGAGTGCGAAGCAGAGTGAAGCGGCCGGACTGGACACCCTGCTCGTCGGCGACTCGCTCGGGATGACAGTCCTCGGCTACGACAGTACGGTGCAGGTGACGATGGATGATATGATCCATCATGCGAAGGCGGTCAGACGCGGAGCACCGGATACATACGTCGTTGTGGATATGCCATTCGGATCCTATCATGGAAATGATGACGACAGCGTCGGCAATGTACTGAAGCTCTATCAGCAGACAGGGGCAAACGCCATCAAACTGGAGGGCGTAGGCTGCCTCGATATCATCCGCCGCTCCGTGGCTGCCGGTGTACCGATCGTCGGCCATCTTGGACTCACCCCGCAGTCTGTCGGTGTCACGGGCTTCAGGATGCAGGCCGGCACACATGATGCCGCGATGCAGCTGATCGAGGACGCCAAGGCAGTGGAGGCGGCCGGCGCATGCATGGTGGTGCTTGAAGCCATCCCTTCCGACCTCGCCGGCAAAATCACGAGCACCCTCTCCATTCCGACCATCGGAATCGGTGCGGGTGTGGATGTGGACGGCCAGGTGCTCGTCTACCATGATATGCTGCAGTACGGGACCGACCGGCTGCCGAAATTCGTCAAGCCGTATGCAGATTTCAATACTGCCGGCGTGGAGGGGCTCAGGGCATACGCCGAAGCGGTCAAGGCCGCCCGGTTCCCGGATGAGGATACAACCTACAAGAGAAAGGTTTTTGAGGAATGATGAAGACAACGGATACAATTGAGGAAGTACGAAATATACTGGATGGGCATCGCGGGAAAAGCGTTGCACTGGTACCGACGATGGGCGCCCTGCACGAGGGGCATATGGCACTGGTGGAGGCAGCCAGGAAAAAGGGGGACATCGTGGCTGTGAGCATATTCGTCAACCCGCTCCAGTTCGGACCGGATGAGGATCTGGACAGCTACCCGAGGAACCTTGAACGCGACCTTGAAGTCTGCAGGGCGCACGGAGTGGATGTCGTCTTCCATCCTTCAGAGACAGAGATGTATCCGAAAGCCCCGGAGCTTGAACTGCACCTCCGGACGATGGCCTCCATCCTTGACGGCGTGAGGCGCCCGGGGCATTTCGAAGGTGTCGTGACGGTCGTGAACAAGCTGTTCAACATCATCCGGCCCGATTTCGCAGTGTTCGGTGAAAAGGACCGCCAGCAGCTGATGATCATCAGGAGGATGGTGGAGGACTTCAACCACGACATCGAAATCGTTGGGGTGCCGACCGAAAGGGAAGCGGATGGGCTTGCCAAAAGCAGCAGAAACGTCAACCTGTCCGACACGGAACGTGCCGAGGCGCCGGAGATCAACCGGGCGCTTGAAATGGGCCGTGATATGATACAGGAGGGTGTATCTGATGCCGGGGAAGTCAAGGAACGCATCGAAGCCCATGTCGAAGATCACACTTCCGGCATGATGGACGACCTTCAGATATTCACCCATCCCGATCTAAATCCTGTTCAAAACATTGACGGTGATGTTATAATATTCATTGCTGTTAAGTTCGAAAGAACACGGTTAATAGATAATATGATGGTGATAAAAAATGATCAGGACAATGATGAACGGTAAAATACACAGGGCTGTCGTCACAGAGGCCAACCTCAACTATGTGGGGAGCATCACAATCGACCCGGTACTGCTTGAAGCGGCGAACATCCTGCCGAATGAATTGGTGCAGATCGTCAACAACAATAACGGCGAACGTTTGGAGACCTATGTCATCGAAGGGGAGCGCGGCTCTGGCGAAGTATGCCTGAACGGTGCCGCCGCAAGAAAGGTGCAGGTTGGCGACGTCGTCATCATCATCAGCTACGTCCAGCTGGATGAGCGTGAATTGGATGGTTATGAGCCGAATGTGGTGATCGTCGATCAGGACAACAATATCGTCGACCCGGAGTACATCGAAAAAAGACAAACCGAATATACACATCAATGAGTAATTAGACATCCGTTTAATTACTCTTTTTAAACTTTACAAAAGGAGGTGCAGCCATGTCAGGGAAACTCTTCTTCATCATCTTCATCTATAGCGTATCCACGATTCTCGCCCCGGCAGTCCATTCCTATAATTTCAAGGATGGCCTGAACAGGGAATATGCGGTGGAATGGCTGGAGACGTATGTATATCCCACCTACGATATGAGCACCATACACGAGATCAATAGTGCACAGACCCAAGATATTGAAGTGGCCATGGAGAGTGAATATGATATCAGTGGCCAGGAAGTGCTCGGAAGTGAGTATGCAGGGGAATTCGTCGTCGAGGAAGACTACGGCAGATTCAGGATGGTGCTCGTCAATGATGGATTGGTCACGGGGGCCTATACAAACAGTGATGATGTGTCGATCGACAACATAAACATCGAGGGCATGGACCGCGAAAGTGTCAGGGAGGCCTACGGTGAACCTGAAGAATCGATCAAAAAGGGATGGAAGCGGCTCAGGGTCGACAGCAACGAATATGCAGTATATGACCTGAAGGACAGGTATGTCTACTTCTTCTATGACCTCCATGAAGAGGATAAGGTCAATGGCACACTTGTAGTGATGAAGGAGGAGGTCGAGGCAGGCAAGGAACTGTACAACCATCCCGAGGCGGCGGACAATTCAAGGATGAATCATGTGCTTGTGAATGCGACCCGGTACGAATACGGTGTGAAGCCGCTCGAGGCCTATGAAGAAGCAGGCATGGCGGCACAGGGGCACAGCGAGGACATGGCTGAAAACAACTACTTCAACCATGATTCGCCTGATGGGGAGACATTGAAGGACCGTGTTGAGGAAGCCGGAGTGCAGTACCGCATGGCCGGCGAGAACATCGCCATGGGACATACATCACCGATCTTTTCCCACCACAGCCTGATGAACTCGATGGAACACCGGGTGAACACGCTGAAGCCGGCATTCACGCATCTTGGGACAGGTACAGCATACAATGATGAAGATATTCCATATTACACAGAAAATTATATCCAGAAGTAGATGGAATATTTTTCTTATGGTATAATATTATACAAATAAAAGTGTTTGAAAACGTTTCCAAGGGGAAGTGGAAAAAGAGCGTTAAAATGCATTTTTAAAGATTATATCTTTTCCTGAAGGCCCATCCTGATAGAAAAAGTAGAACGAGGGGATGCAGTTGATCAGTAAAACACATGAGAATGATACGAAAGATGCGAAAGATATTTTGGAGCAGGTAAGAATAATACTTGGCAGATAGCCGATCGAAAGAGATTGGAATAGACAGGGTGGCATGGGAAAAGCGATAATAGAAAGGGCGCCTACCATTTTGGTAGGCGCCCTTTATTGTCTGGAATCATCAGAAGGACCGGAAGAGTCCTACGACCTTGCCGAGTACGGTCACGCTGTCCAGTATGATCGGTTCCATGGCGGAGTTCTCAGGCTGGAGCCTGTAGTAGCCGTTCTCCTTATAGAAGCGCTTGACAGTCGCTTCATCCTCTTCAGTCATCGCAACGATGATGTCACCGTTATGCGCAATATTCTGCTTGCGTACGATGACACGGTCACCGTCGTGTATGCCGGCTTCGACCATGCTGTCGCCGACGACATTCAGCAGGAAGATTTCACTGTTATGGTTTGCCGTGAAGTGTTCCGGCAGCGGGAAGTATTCGTCGATGTTCTCGACTGCAGTGATCGGCAGACCGGCAGTGACCTTGCCGAGTACAGGAACATGTATGACGGGACCATACTGTTCGTTTTCCTCCGTAATGACTTCGATGGCCCGCGGCTTCGTCGGATCCCGCTTTATATATCCCTTCTCCTGCAGTTTGGCGAGGTGTCCATGGACGGTGGAGCTTGACTGCAGGCCGACCGCATTGCCTATTTCCCTGACACTTGGCGGATAGCCCTTCTCATGTACGGTAGTCTTTATAAACTGATATATCTGCTTCTGTCTATCTGTTAGCGGCTTCATATATATACCTCCGGCTCATTATTGATTCAATTTTACCATATATATGGTGGTGTTACAAACGTTTGTTCGTAATCTTGTTGACCCGGAACAGATGTTCTGTTACCATGTGGATACAAACACATGTTCTGGAGGGGGACGCTATGAAAGTGAAGGAATTCAAGCTGTTGAGTGCCATTTTTGCATTTGCCCTGGTTGCCGGTCTTATATTCATGTTCGATTCCCATAATACAGAGAACGCACATTCCGATATCGTATATATAGATGAGTATGAAGTAGTGACGGAGATGGATATCATGGAGCCTGATGATGAAACGCCTGTTCCGGACGAACAGTACGCCGAACGGACACATATGGACCAGCTGATGGAAATGATCGGCTTCATAAAATGATTATCAAGTATGGGAATGGTCTCATACTTTTTTTTGTGTTAAATTATATGTGAGTGGACAGGAGGTTTCGCAATGCTTGAAAAGGAAAAACTGCAACGTATCAATGCACTGGCCGCCAAAAAGAAGGCGGGCAGCATCAATAAGGAAGAACTTGAAGAGCTGAAGGGGCTCAGGGAAGAGTATCTTGAGAATTTCCGATCCTCCTTCAGAAAACAGGTGGAAAACACCAAGGTGGTCGATCCAGAAGGCAATGATGTAACACCTGAAAAACTTAAACGCATTCAACAGGAAAAAAATACCAGAGAATAAAGGAGCATGACTATGACATTCGATAAAACCGATCAGCTTGCGATCAACACAATCAGAACACTTTCAATCGATGCGGTTGAAAAAGCGAATTCCGGGCACCCGGGACTCCCGATGGGGGCCGCGCCGATGGCGTACACGCTGTGGAGCCGTCATCTGAACTTCAACCCGAATTCCATGGACTGGTTCAACCGGGACCGCTTCGTACTCAGTGCCGGCCACGGTTCCATGCTCGTCTACAGCCTGCTCCACCTGAGCGGTGCGCTGGAGCTGGAGGAACTGAAGAATTTCAGACAGTATGAATCCAAAACGCCTGGACACCCTGAATTCAAGCACACTGAAGGTGTGGAGATCACTACCGGCCCTCTAGGACAAGGCTTTGCGATGAGCGTCGGCATGGCCATGGCTGAAAAGCATCTGGCCGCGCGCTTCAACCGCAACAACTACAACGTTGTGGACCACTACACATATGTCGTGGCAAGCGATGGCGACCTGATGGAAGGCATCTCCCATGAAGCGGCATCCCTCGCCGGCCACCTCGCGCTCGACAAGCTCATCGTCCTGTACGACTCCAATGACATTTCACTCGACGGGGATCTGGACAAGAGTTTCTCGGAAGATATCAAGAAGCGTTTTGAAGGATACAACTGGCACTATATAAAAGTGGCGGATGGCAATGACGTGGAAGCGGTGGACAAGGCGATAGAAGAGGCGAAGTCTTCAGATAAGCCGACGATGATCGAAGTGAAGACGATTATCGGCTACGGTGCCCCGAACAAGCAGGGCAAAAGTGATTCCCATGGCGCGCCGCTCGGTGAAGAGGAGCGCAGGGCAGCCTTCGAATACTATGGCTTCGACCCGGATGAAACATTCAAAGTCGATCCATCCGTCTATGACCGTTTCAGCAAAACGATGAAGGAACGGAGCAATGGAAGGGAAGCGGAATGGCTCAAGATGCTTGAGGACTACAGGAATGAACATCCTGAACTCTACAGCGAACTTGATGATGCGATCAACCATCGTCTGCAGGAAGGCTACGACAAGGATCTCCCGATCTATGAAGCGGGTGATTCCAAGGCGACAAGGGCGACTTCAAGTGAAATGATCCAGGCGCTCTCGGCAACTGTACCGACGCTCTTCGGCGGCGCTGCCGACCTCGCAAGCAGCAATAAGACGAACGTCAAAGGCGAAGAGGACTTCGGCGCCGGAAACTATGATGGCCGCAACATCTGGTTCGGTGTCAGGGAATTCGGCATGGCTGCTGCACTGAACGGCATGGCGGCCCATGGCGGCGTCTATCCTTATGGCGGCACATTCTTCGTATTCAGCGACTATATGAAGCCTGCCATCCGACTCAGCGCACTGATGAAGCTGCCGGTGACATATGTATTGACGCATGACTCCATCGCCGTCGGGGAAGATGGTCCGACACACGAACCGGTAGAACAGCTCGCAGGCCTCAGGGCGATCCCGAACCTGAATACAATCCGTCCGGCAGATGGCAATGAAGTCCGTGCCGCATGGAAAGTGGCGATGGAAGCCGAAGATGCACCAACGGCCCTCGTACTGACGCGCCAGAATGTCGAAGCAATCGATGTCCCATACGAAACTGTGGAAGCTGGCGTCAGAAAAGGCGGCTATATCGCCGTCGATAAGGGCGATGATGCAATCCTGTTCGCTTCCGGCAGCGAAGTGCCATTGGCAGTCAAGGCAGCGGAGCAGCTGGATAAGCAGGGCGTCAGGGTGAAGGTCGCCTCCATTCCGAACATGCAGCAGTTCCTCAAGCAGGACAGTGCATATATCGACAGTGTACTCAATACACACATCGAGAACAGGACGGCAATCGAAATGGCTGCAAGCCTCGGCTGGCACCGTTTCATCGGCATGAACGGCAAACTGCATACGATCGACACCTACGGGGCAAGTGCTCCAGGGGATGTCGTCGTTGAGAAGTACGGCTTCACCGTCGAACGCATCCTGCAGACTGTAATGGATAAATAATCTGTTGAAAAACACCTGCTTTTGATGTAAACTTTATTATGGTCTACGAAGAAAGAGGTGAGCAGTTTGGCTACTTGGATATGGATACTGATTGTTATAGTTGCACTCATCGGTGGCGTTGCGCTTGGATTCTTCCTCGCAAGAAAGTACATGATGGACTATCTTGAGAAGAACCCGCCGATCAATGAAGACATGCTCAGAATGATGATGATGCAGATGGGACAGAAACCTTCCCAGAAGAAAATCAATCAGATGATGACGATGATGAATCGCAATACGGATTCAAAATCAGCTAAAGATCGTATGAAAGCTTCAAAAAAATAAAGATGAACCCTTCCGTCTGAGCGGGAGGGTTTATTTTTTTGTTTTCAGCTGTCTCCTGCATTTTAAAAATTTTCCACTTTTTTGAATATTCATTGAACAGGCATAAGTATTCATATATACTTGAATTATTCAAACAAAGGAGGAAAATGAATGAACAAACGGTATTTTATGTTACTTATGGTATTTTTACTGACATTGGCTCTGGCTGCATGTACGGATGATTCCAATGTGGAAGAGGGTGCGGATGGAAGTGCGGACGGAGAAAATACTTCCGAAGATTCTGAAGCGTCGGGTGGCTCCGGTTCGGGTGACCTGACCATTGCGATGATGGATGATGCGGTCACACTCGACCCGCATGGGAGCAACGACTCCGCTTCTGCGCAGGTAAGACGGAACATCTATGAAACGCTTGTCTTCCAGGAGACTGACATGGCGCTTGCCCCAGGACTTGCCGAAGAATGGGAAGCGACTGAAGATGATGTATGGACCTTCACATTGAGGGAGGGGACGACGTTCCATGAAGGCTCCGAGTTCACTGCTGAAGATGTAAAGGCGACGATGGACCGCGTAAGGGACACTGCGGTTGCATCCCAAGTTGCCTTCCTGTTTGAAATGATTTCCGAAGTGGAAGTTGTAGGGGATTATGAAGTGAACCTACATACTGAATATCCTTTTGCACCGCTGCCAAGCCACCTCGCACATAACACCGCCGGGATCATGAGCAAAGACCTCATCGACCGTGACTATCAGGCGGCACTTGATGAAGCGGGTGTAGACATGACTGCAGACGAATACTATGAGCTCCGCGCGGAAGGCGGCTCCGAGTATGACGATGTGGCCGAACAGATTTCAGAGCATATCGGCTCAGTCATCGGCTCGGAAGCGGATGGCACGAACCACCTGATGTTCCAGTCCCGTTCAGCTGGTGAAGAAACCGTGCTTGAGAAGTTCGATGACTTCCAGGGCGGCGACCGCAACTTTGAGACGGTAACATTCCGTGTCATTCCTGAAAATGGCGCCCGCATGGCTGAACTCGAAACTGGCGGCATCCAGGTTGCCGGTGATGTGGATTCTTCAAGCGCCGTACGTGTTGAGGAAGGGGAAGAGACTGAACTTGTCGAACAGGAATCTGTAAGGATGTCCTATCTTGGCTTCAATACCGAGAAGGAACCGTTCGATGATGTAAAGGTCAGACAGGCGATCTCCTATGCGATCGACAGAGATGAAATCATCTCCGGTGTATATGATGACATGGGAATCAAGGCCGAAGGTCCGTTGGCGCCTGATGTATGGGGTCATGACGAGAATCTTGAAGGTGTAGAATATGATATGGATCGTGCGAAGGAGCTTCTTGCAGAAACGGATGTTGCAGATGGATTCGAAACGACGATCTGGGTGGATGAAGATCCACAGATCATCGATACTGCCGTATACATCCAGGAGAAGCTTTCAGAATTGAACATCGATGTCCAGGTGGAGCAGTTCGAGTGGGGTACTTACCTCGACAGGACAGCGCAGGGCGACCATGAGATGTTCATCCTTGGCTGGACGACGGTAACAGCAGATGCAGACTACGGCCTGTATGCACTGTTCCACTCAAACAGTCACGGTGCAACGGGCAACCGTTCATTCTATACGAATGAAGAAGTCGACAGCCTGCTTGATGAAGGGCGTACTGAACCTGATGAAGATACTCGATTTGAAGCATACAGCCAGGCTCAGGAAATCCTGATCGAGGAAGCGCCGGCGGCATACCTCTTCCACACCAACTTCGCAATCGGTGTGAACTCATCCCAGGTGAGTGGGGTGGATCTCGATCCGGTCGGCAACATCAGGATTGAGAATGTGACATTTGAATAACTGATTCATATCTCCAAATGAAAATCCCGTCTGATTATTCATCAGACGGGATTTTTTTGCGGTATTAGACTTTTTCAACTATATAGGCTTTCTTTTCCCTGAAGTGTTTTTCTCCATCTTCCGAAGAATGTTCGAAGAAACCTTCGAATTCATGAGTCACTTTGAACTCGCGTTCAGGATCCGAGAAGAGTTCGTTGTCGTTTGTGGACAATACGACTGCATCGGTCGTAGTGACGAAACTGTCGATTTCATGTGCTTTATAGTTTTCTCCAGGCTTTAGAGTATTCATACCTGACTTCGACATAACCATCCTCCTAAATATCTTATTACACTAAATTTTTCCCGATGTCATTCCATTTAAACATTGGATGAATTATAGGGACAGAAAATCGACGATCTTCTTATGTTGATTATTTCATATCCCGAAACATATGGTAGAATTTAGATGTATATGACAGCAAGGGGGATCGGTATGAAAGTATTCAGGAAATTGGGGTGGTTCTTCGCCCGCGAGTGGCGCAGCTATACTGTGGGAATCATCATGCTGATTCTGGTGGCACTCATGGAACTCGTTCCACCACAGGTGATCGGCTGGGTGATCGACGGCATCGCGCAGGATACGCTGACGGGGAATCTGCTGCTGCAGTTCATACTGCTGCTGGTCGCTGTTGCCGTGTTGACATACATAGTCAGGTATTTCTGGCGCATCATGATTTTTGGGGCGAGCTACCGGCTCGGCAGGATCCTGAGGTCCCGCCTCTACCGTAAGTATTCAGAAATGAGTCCGGCATTCTATCAGAAGCGCCGTACAGGTGACCTTATGGCGCATGCGACGAATGATATCCAGGCGGTCCAGGCTACGGCCGGGGCGGGGATACTGACCATTGCGGATTCTCTCATCACCGGGGGCGCAGTACTGATTACAATGGCAATCACCATCAGTCCAAAGCTGACGCTCATCGCAATGATTCCGCTGCCGCTCATGGTCATTCTGACCAGCTATTACGGTACGCTGATGAACCGGGGGTTCAAGAAGGCCCAGGCGGCCTTCAGCATGCTGAACGACAAGACGCAGGAAAGCATATCGGGCATCAAGGTGACGAAGACATTCGGCTACGAGAAAAGCGACCAGGCGGATTTCCGGAAGTTGAGTGATGATGTGGTCGAAAAGAACTTGAAGGTTTCGAAAGTCGACGCCCTGTTCGACCCGACGATCATGATGGTCATCGGTATAAGCTACTTCCTGTCCATCTTCTTCGGTGCGCGCATGGTGCTGGATGATACCATCACCATCGGTGCGCTTGTGACATTCACCACCTATCTTGGCATGATGGTGTGGCCGCTTCTCGCACTCGGATGGTTCTTCAACCTCGTCCAGCGGGGGAGCGCGTCATATGACCGCATACAGGACATCATGGATACGCCGAACCAGATCGGTGCAGATTACCGCATTCAAGATCAGCCGGATGGGGACATCGAATTCAACATCGGTGCGTTCAACTTCCCGGGTGACGAGTCGGATGGTCTGAGGGATGTCCGGTTCACAATACGGAAAGGGTCGACGGTCGGCATCGTCGGACGCACCGGTTCAGGTAAAAGCGCCCTGATCCGCCTGCTGCTCCGGGAATTCGACACGGTCAATCCGGATGATATCCGGTATGGCAGCCATGCACTCCGCGACTACAGCATCCGCAACCTCAGAAGCCAGTTCGGGTATGTGCCGCAGGACCACTTCCTGTTCTCGACGACGATACGCAACAACATCGCCTTCAGCAATCCTGACCTGCCGGATGAAGATATCTTCCATGCAGCAAGCCTCAGCCATATCCATGAGGACATCAGCGGTTTCCCTGATGGCTACGGAACTGTCGTGGGCGAGCGGGGCGTCTCGCTCTCGGGCGGTCAGAAGCAGCGGATCTCCATTGCCCGTGCCCTCATCAAGGATCCGGAAGTGCTGATACTGGATGACTCACTGTCGGCGGTTGACGCTGAGACGGAAGAGCGGATCCTTTCCAACATCCAGTCGAACCGGGCCGGCAAGACGAACATCATCACTGCCCACCGTATGAGTGCAGTCAGTCATGCGGACCTGATCATCGTCATGGATAGCGGCACGATCATCGAACATGGTACGCATCAGGCACTGATGGAACAGAAGGGCTGGTATCACGATACGTATAACTCCCAGGCACTGCGGGAAGCTCTTGAGATCTCGCTCGATGACCTGGTGCAAAAGGAGGACGACTAGATGGAAGACAATCAGTTCAACCTCTCCTTCAATGATCAGAAGAACGTACTTTTCAGGCTGATGAGATATACGCTGCCCTTCAAGGGGACGTTGACATTCGGCTTCATCATGCTGATCATTTCAACCATCACCGGGGTGGCGACCCCGTACCTGGTGATGGTCTTCATCGATGACTATCTTACACCGGGCACTTTCCCGGAAGCGGATATGACTTGGCTCATCACGATATTTGTGCTTGTGCAGCTAGTCGGCGCGGCGGCGACCTATATGCAGATCTATCTGTTCCAGTATCTGGCATTCAAAGTCATCCAGCAGCTGCGCATTGATGCATTCGACAAGATAGGCAGGCTCGGCATGCGGTATTTCGACAAGGTGCCGGGCGGCAGTGTGGTGTCCCGGATCACCAATGACACCGAAGCGATCGTCGAGATGTTCATCGGGGTGCTGGCAACTTTCCTCATGGCCTTCTTCATGGTTATATCGAGCTTCGTCATGATGTTCATCCTTGATGTCAGGCTGGCCCTGCTGGCGCTGCTCTTCATGCCGGTGATCGTGCTGATACTCGGAATCTACAGGAAGTACTCCGCCAACTTCTTTTCCCATGCACGCCAGCTGCTCAGCGATCTGAACGCCAAGCTCGCCGAGTCGATAGAGGGCATGAAGATCATCCAGGTGTTCAACCAGGAAGGACGCCTTGGCAGGGAGTTCAATGAAATAAACGAGTCGCATTACAAGTACAACATGAAGAACGTGCGGCTCGATGGACTGCTGCTCCGGCCGGCCATCAGCATGATATATGTATTGGCGATCGCCGTCATCCTCGGCTATTTCGGACTGCTCAGCTTCAGTTCGACGGTCACCGCAGGTGTCATCTTCGCCTTCATCCAATATATGGAGCGGTTTTTTGAACCGATCAACCAGGTCAGCCAGAACCTGAACATATTCCAGCAGGCGCTCGTTGCAGCGAGCCGGGTATTTATACTGATCGATGATGAAAGGATAGAGCCCCACCAGCCTGAGACATCCGATTACAGCATCACTGACGGTCATATCGAATTCAGGAATGTCACCTTCAGCTATGACGGCAGGACGGATGTGCTGAAGGATATTTCATTCACGGCGCGTCCGGGTGAAACGGTGGCCCTCGTCGGGCATACAGGCTCCGGCAAAAGCTCCATCATCAACCTGTTCATGCGGTTCTACGAGTTTTCCGAAGGGGAAATACTCGTCGACGGCCACTCCATCAAGGATATTTCAAGACAGGCGCTCAAGAAGAGGGTCGGGCTTGTGTTGCAGGATCCGTTCATCTTCTATGGCACGGTGGAATCGAACATCCGGCTGTACCACCCGGAAATGACTTTTCAGCAGGTCAAGGCCGCTGCCGAGTTCGTCTATGCGGACAAGTTCATCAACAGGCTTCCGGATGGATACCAGCATCGGGTGATTGAAAAGGGCGGCGCCTTCTCGAGCGGCGAACGTCAGCTGCTGGCATTTGCACGCACGATGGCCATGGATCCCAAAATACTGATCCTTGATGAGGCGACTGCTAACATCGACTCCGAGACCGAGGAGCAGATCCAGCAGTCGCTCGAACGGATGCGGCAGGGCAGGACAACATTGGCCATCGCACACCGCCTGTCCACCATCCAGGATGCGGACCAGATCCTCGTCCTCAACAGGGGTGAAATCGTGGAGCGTGGCAGCCATGATGCGCTCATCCGGCATGGCGGCATCTACCATAAGATGTACCAGCTGCAGAATGGACAGCATCAATTGTCATAGAAAATTCTAAATTGCAGAGCTGAAAGCTACTTATGCCTCCATCATGTCTGTTAAAATGACATCTGAATGGAGGTATTTTTATGGGTAGCGAAGTGACTTTTCTTCTCGCATTCGGAGCCGGCGTACTGAGTTTCGTCTCACCGTGCGTACTTCCGGTATTCCCTGCATTCATCTCCTACATAACGGGGATGAGCTATAATGAAGTCGAGAGTCAGAAATTCAATTTCCGGGCGATCCTTCATACCGTGTTCTTTCTTATCGGTTTCAGTCTTATATATATTGCGCTGGGCTTCGGCACAGCATTCTTCAGCGGCCTGCTGATAGAGTACGCCGATCTGATCCGCCAGCTCGGCGCGATCCTCATCGTCGTATTCGGACTCATCGTCACAGGGGTGCTGAACTTCAGTTTCCTGATGAAGGACAGGAAGATCCAATTCAAGAACAGGCCTTCCGGCTTCATCGGTTCGATTCTGATCGGCATGGCTTTCGGTGCCGGATGGACACCGTGCAACGGTCCGATCATCGGTGCGATCTTCGCCATGAGCGCAACCGAGCCGAACAACGCACTGATGCTGATGGTGGTCTACTGCCTCGGGTTTGCAGTACCATTCTTCACATTGAGCTTCTTCGTGTCCAGGACGCGCTGGATGCTCAAGTATTCCAGTACCATCATGAAGACCGGCGGGGTCATCATGGTGCTGATGGGTATACTCCTGTATTTTGATGGCCTGACACAGATCATCATATGGCTGCAGCCGTTCTTCGGCGACTTCCAGGGGTTCTGATCATGACCATCGAAAGCATGCTGTTTGCTGCTGCATCCATCATGGCGGTATTCATGGGCATCGCTGCAGTCTTCGTCAGGCAGAAGGCGGCGAAGCGGCCCCTCACCATGGCAAAGATCATCATTCCGCCGGTCATGATGTCTACAGGTGCGCTGATGTACATATTCCCGTACTTCAGGCTGACACCTTTTGAAATCATGGAAGCGACCGTCATGGGACTGCTGTTCTCCATCGTACTTATCCTCACGACCCGATATGAGGAGAAGGGCGGGGAACTGTATGTAAAGCAGTCCAGGATGTTCCCCGTCATCCTTGTCGTCCTCCTGGCACTCAGGATAATAATGAAGACGATATTATCCATGAGCATCTCGCCCGGGGAGATTGGAGGAATGTTCTTCCTCCTTGCATTTGTAATGATCGTCTTCTGGAGGCTGTCGATGTTCATCCATCTCCAGGCATTCAAAAAGCAGCAGATCAATGAAGCGCGTCCAAGAAGTTGAATATCTTGGAGGCGCGGCTCATTATGATCTGCTGCTTATTTTTTCCGTCTGTTCGAATATGGAGAACTTCTGCTTTTCATCATCGGCATACTGGAAGAGGTCTTCATATGGGGAGTAGTCGATCTCCATATCATCCAGTTTCTTCTTCATGAACTTATGGTCCCGTTTCGGTGTCGCGATGATATATCCCTTCATGATATGGTCGAGTGTGATGTTGTCCGCCTTCTCATCCAGTGCAATCTTTGAGATCCGCCCGGCGATCCGCTCCTTCGCCACATCCCTGAACAGCTCGGGGACGGGGGAGACCAGCTCGTTCAGAAGGTGACGCGCTTCGTTATTCCATAGGGGAAGTGCCTTATCTATATAATGCTCCTGCCAGTCGAGTTCACTGTATCCATCTTCCTTCGGCATCCGCTTCAGGAACTTCCGGAACATGAAATATCCGCCGATGGTCATTGCCCCCAGCATGATGAATGTCCATAGAGCGATGCCCCACATAAATATATCGTTCATTCCCTCACCTCCCAGTCATTATAGGAAATTAAAACAGAATTGTCCATTGAATCATTTGTGACGATATATAGGGTGAAGGAGGTGAGGGATATGCTGAAGAACATGAGTGCAAAATTCTATTTCTTTGAAGCGGACGAGACGGGCGATGAAAAGCTCCGTTTCAGATCCGTGAGGAACTTGGACATCACGTCCACGGATGAGGCCATCAACACATTGGCAGACATCTACAGCAACCTGGCGAACGATGAATATACAATCGTCGAGAAGGAACAGACCTACGTCATCAACTAATGAAGGGGAGGAAGGGCAATGACCAAGAAACTTGTGATTGTTTTCAACACAGAACTGAACCGCCGATTCACGCTGAACATCAGCAATCCGAAGGAGGACCTGACCGAAGCGTCACTCCTGCTTGAGGCGGAGCGCCTCATAGAGACGGGCGTTCTTGCGCCGATGCAGGGGAAACCGGTATCCGTGCATTCCGCCAAGATCGTCGAGCAGAACGTCACCGAGATCATCTAGCATGGAATGGGTCCCACTGGTCAGCGATGTTGGATTTCCGGCCGTGATCACGTTCTTCCTGCTCCATCGCATGGAGCGGAAACTGGACGATCTCATCATATCCATCAGACAGCTGAGCTGAAATGCCGCCCCCAAATTTACTTGGGGGCGGTTTTTCTTGTATAATCGTAATCACATGAGGTGGTAGAATGAAGATATTACATACTGGAGACTGGCATATCGGAAAACGCCTGAACGGCGTGGACCTGATAGAGGACCAGCAATTCATACTGGACCAGTTGATTGAATATATAGAGGGCAATCCCATCGACCTGGTGGTTGTGGCCGGTGATGTATTCGACCGGAGCAACCCTTCCCAGGCGGCGCTCAAGCTCGTCAATGAATACCTATACAGGATCAATATAGAAAAGGGCATTCCGGTGCTTGCCATCAGCGGCAACCATGACAGCCGTTCAAGGCTCGACTACGGCAGCTACTGGTTCGAGAAGAGTGCCTATCACATGCGCACATCGCTGTCCGACATCACCACACCGGTAGTTGTGGATGGACATCATTTCTATATGGTGCCGCATCTGGATGTGCTCGAGGCGAAGGTGTTCTTCGATGATGAATCGATCCGGACGCACCATGACGTCTACCGGCGGATTACGGAAGAGATAGCGGATGTCATGGACCCCGGGGCCTACAATGTCCTCGTCGGGCACATGTTCATTTCGGAAGGGAAGGCATCGGACTCCGAGCGCCCCTTGTCCGTCGGACTGTCGGAAGAGGTGGGGGCGGAGCTTTTTGATGCATTCGACCTCGTGCTCCTCGGACACCTCCATCATCCGTTCGCAATCAAGCATGAGAAGATATTCTACAGCGGCTCCCTGCTCAAATATTCATTTTCGGAAGTGAAGCAGCCGAAGGGATTCCGTGTCGTCGAGACGGGGGAAGTGACGAAATGCCGTTTCGAGCCGCTCGAGTGCAGGCGCGATCTTGTGCACTACCAGGGCACTTTCGATGAAGTCATCAATGAGGCGGTGACATTCGAGGACAGCCGGGCCTACTTCAAGTTCGAACTTGCGGGCATGGAGACCGTCAACGACCCGATGGCGAAACTGAAGATGCTGTACCCGAATACACTTGAGCTCAGACCGGTGAAGAAGGAACACGAAGCGGTCCAATCGACGGTGGATGCCCATCGTTCGAGTGATGCGGAAATATTCGAGTCATTCATCGAAACCGTCCATGGAGAGGCGCCGACGGACTATCAGAAACAGATATTCAATACTTATTTCAAAGGTGATGCAGATGAAACCGATTCGGATTAACATGCAGTACTTCGGCCCTTTTGAGAATGAAACGATAGATTTCGACCGTGTCAGGGACAGCATGTTCCTGATCGGCGGCCGCACGGGATCCGGGAAGACGATGATATTCGACGCGATCACCTATGCCCTCTACGGCACACTGTCGACGAGTGATCGGGCCGAAGGTTCGGTCAGGAGCCAGTTCGCGACGGATGATGACATCAGCAGCATCCGCCTGGAATTCGAAATCAGGGGGAAACGCTACACGATTGAACGTACCCTCTCCTACAGCAAGGCGGGTCGCAAGACACCGGTGCCGCCGAAAGCCGTACTGTATGACGCATCCGGTGAAGTGCTGGAGGGCAGCATCAATGGGGTGAAGCAGAAGGTGCTCGACATCATTCAGCTGAATGCCGAGCAGTTCCGGCAGATCCTCATACTGCCCCAGGGGGAGTTCAAAAGGCTGCTGACATCATCAAGTGAGCAGAAGCAGGAGATTCTGAGGACCCTGTTTCGGACGGAAAGGTTCGTCCAGTTCGAGAAGCGGCTGAATGTACTGAAGAAGGAGAAACAGGCCGAAAGTGAAACCGTCGAAGCGAAGATTGAGGGACTCTTCAATACGGTAAGCGGGGGCGGGCTCCCTCGGGCACAGGCACTTCTCGAGGCGGACTATCCGACATTCAACAAGAGGGTGGCGGCGATCCGGGACATCCAATCCCTCCTGGAAGCAGAGCAGAAGAGGATGGAAGAGGGTCTGAAAGAGAACCGGCAGACTCTCGACACGAAACGTGGACAGCTCCAGCAGAAGCAGGAGCACAACAGGAAGCTTCAGGAACTTGAGGAGATAGGTACACAGCTCACGGCACTTGAAACCGAACATTCCGAAATCGCATCACTCGAAGCCTCCCTTGAAGAATACCGGGCGGTCAAGGAGATGGAGTATGCATTGAAGATGGAAGACCAGGCGCTGCGAAGGAAGGCGGAGGCTGAAACGGCCCTCTCGGAACTCGGAGCACAGTCTGAACAGATCGACCGGGAACTGGAACAGGTCCTTTCGGACCAGACGGCACTCGGGGAGAAGGATGCGCTGTACAGGAAGGCGGAGCGCTGGCTCAACTCGACGGAGCGTTTCATGGGTGATGAGGACATCGCGCATCTGGATGAAGCACTCGCCTCCCTCAACAAGAGGAAGCAGGAGATCGAACGGGAAAACGGCAGGCTTTCAAAGGAGCTGGAATCAGTTGAAGAGACGCTGGCTTCAGAATCCTGGGACCGCAGGCGTTCGGACCAGCTGAACGAGGAGAAGTTCCAGCTGGACAACGAGATCAGCGCCCTCGGACAGGAGATTGAAGAAGAGCAGGGCAACAGGCGGTATGATGAAGAGAAGGCCAGATTGTCCGGCGAGATCAAGGCGATTGACGGGAAACGTGAAGCCATCGAGTCTGCACGGGAAGAAAGGAAGAAGCGTGTAAAAAATAGGTTCTCTGCAACCGACGGTGTACATATCGAACATCTGGTCCGGCATCTTGAAGTGGGCCGCCCATGCCCGGTCTGCAAGCAGAACGTCGAGACGCTGCCTGCTGAAAATGAATATCTGTCCGAGGCGGAAGAGACGGAACTCAAAAAGTTCGAAGCGGATCTCGAAGCGCTGTTCGAGGAGAAGGACACCAAGGAAAGGCGCATCACGGTGATAGAGGAACTGCTCTCAGGAAAGGCGCGCAGGGAGGTTGCCGCACTTGAAGCCTCCCTGCAGGAGAAGCGGGAGCGCCGTACCCGGCTGGCCGAAGAGATCGAGGCCGACAGGAAGAAGTTTGAACGTAAGCAGCAGCTCGACCAGCGGCAGAATGAACTGAACCGGATACTCGCCGACAATAGGCTGGAAGAGAACAATATCCGGCATTCCCTCTCCCGCGCAGAAAACCGCGCAGAAGAATTCAGGGCCCAGTCCGGGTATGATAAGTACGAAGATTTCACCGCTTCCTTCAAGAAATGCAGGCAGGCACTGGAGGACTATCAGCGCCGCGTCATGGAAAATGAAAAGCACCAGCAAAACTGCAGGGAACAGAAGTCCCGGCTGGAGGAGAAGCTGGCCTACCAGAAGGAGCAGGTCAGGACGCTGACTGACGAGATTGAAAAAGTGGCGCCACAGATCGACAGCTTCACGGAAAAGACCGGAAGGGACAGGGCGTATATGCTCTCTGTGCTGGAAAGGACGGATGCCGCCTCGGTGGAGGCAACGATCAAATCATTCCACAGCAGGAAGGAAGTATTGGCAAGCCGCAGGACAGCGCTGCTCGAGACGGTGGAAAACCGTGAATTCCAGGACACCGGGGCAGTCGAGGACGAAATCTATCAGCTTGAAGAAAAGGGTGAATCATTGACCAATGCTCGAGCCCGGATATTCGCGAACATCGAGCATAACAAGGAGACTTCGGATAAAATGGAAGCCCTGATTGAACAGCACAACGAAGAGCTGGAATCACTCCATGCGCTTGTCGCACTCGTCGACGCGGTCTCAGGGAGGAACGAGCAGAAGGTATCGCTCGAACGCTATGTCCTCACATATTATCTCGACCGCATCCTCCTCATTGCGAATGTCCGGCTGCTCGAAATGACGAATCACCGGTATGAGCTCAGGCGCAGCACTTCGAAAAGCAGCCGCAAGACGGGCCTTGATATTGAAGTGTTCGACTTCTACAACAACCGCCCGCGCCACATCACTTCGCTTTCCGGAGGAGAGTCCTTCCAGGCGGCGCTCACCCTGGCCCTTGCGCTGAACGAAGCGCTGCAGCAGGAATCCGGCGGCATCAGCCTTGATACGATGCTGATCGACGAGGGGTTCGGCACACTAGACCCCGAAACGCTCGATATGGCAGTGAATACACTGATGGAGCTGCAGACGCACGGCAAGATGGTCGGCATCATCTCTCATGTCGAGGAATTGAAGGAGCGCATGGACAATATACTCGAAGTCACTGCAGTAAATGAACGGAGCACTACGAAGTTTAAATAAAAACAGGTGGGTCACCAGAAGGAAGTAGTGAGAATATGCAGATCAAAAGCTTTACCCGGCCAAGCCAGAAGACGGTGCTGATTGCGACATTGATGATGGGTTCATTCCTTGTGCTCCTCAACCAGATGCTGCTGGTCACGGCGGTGCCGCCGATCATGGCGGCCTTCGACATTCCGTTCAGTACGGCACAGTGGCTGACGACCGGCTTCTTCCTCGTCAACGGGATCATGATTCCGGTATCGGCATTCCTGATCAATAAGTTCACATCAAGATCCCTGTACTTGACGGGCATGATGATATTCATTACAGGAACCATCCTTGCAGCGTTCGCCCCCGTATATTCGGTGCTGCTCGCCGGCAGGATACTGCAGGGGATAGCAGCCGGCATCATGATGCCGCTTACGCAGGTCATCCTGCTGACGCAGTTCCCGCTTGAACAGCGGGGCAAGGCGATGGGGTACTTCGGGCTCGTCATCGGGCTGGCACCGGCAATCGGTCCGCCGCTTGCCGGATACATCGTCGGCATCTGGCCATGGCGGTCGCTGTTCTTCATCGTGCTGCCGCTCGTGCTCACCAATCTGCTGCTCGCGTACCTGTCGATGAAGAATGTCACCCACCAGACCAACCCCAAGGTCGACATCCCTTCCATCATACTGTCCACGCTCGGATTCGGCGGGCTGCTGTACGGCTTCTCCGTCGCAGGGGTCAGGGGATGGATGGATCCGCTCGTATTACTCTCGGTCATCGGCGGACTGGCGCTTGTAATGGTGTTCACGAAACGCCAGCTCAAGCTGCCGCAGCCGATATTGGAAATGACCGTCTTCAAGAACCGCTATTTCCTGATGAGCTCACTGATCGGCGTCATCGTCTTCACATCCATGGTCAGTGCAAACAACATACTGCCCGTACTCATGCAGGACATGCTCGGCTACACCCCGTTCGAATCGGGACTGGCCCTGCTGCCCGGCGCGCTCCTCATGGGGGCGACGATGCCCGTTGCGGGAATCCTTTTCGACAAGTTCGGCATCCGGATTTTGACCTTCATTGGGCTAGGCCTGATACTCGCAACATCCATAATGCTGTCCTTCCTGACCGTGGAGACGACATTCACCTACCTTGCGATTGTCTATACATTCCGTCTGCTCGGCACGGGACTCACCATGATGCCTTTGACGACTTTCGCAATGAATGCCCTGCATGATTCGAAGATCCCGCATGGCACCGCCATGAACAATACGATGCGGCAGATCGGCGGCTCACTCTTTACCGCTGTGATGGTCACGGTGATGACCGGGGTCGCATTGAACCTGTCAGCTGGAACGCCATCACTGGCGGATGAAGTCGCCGGGGTGAATGTATCATTCATCTTCTCGGCCGTCATGGCCGCCGCAGGTCTTCTGATGACATTCTTCCTCAAGGAACAGTTGCGGAGCGAGTAGAGGAGTGTTGAAGGAAGTCTCCGGTACGGAGTCTGCCTTTTATACTGTCTGTAGGGAATATGCCATACTATTTTCACAAATTGCCCTTTTTTACAGGTTGTTGTGACTGCTTTATTTGATATAGTTGTAATTAACCATAAATCGGAGGGTTATTGATGCGGAAGTCTATTTTTATTGTATTTATTTTAACGCTGATCCTGTCAGCCTGCAGCGCCTCCGGTGTCGAGACGATGTCACGCTACGGCAATACGGTCGATGACTTCGAAGTGACCAATCAGGATAGGGAGACATTCACGAGGGAAGACATGGAAGGCAAAGTGTGGCTGCTCGACTTCATCTTCACCAACTGTGCCACGGTCTGCCCGCCGATGACGGCGAATATGACGGAAGTGGTCACAGAGCTTGAAGCGCGGGGCGTCGAGGATTATGGGGTCCTCAGCTTCTCCGTCGATCCCGAAACGGATTCGCCTGAAGTGCTGACCGACTACATCGAATACTACAATGTTCCTGAAGGTGTAGATTGGCAGCTGGTGACAGGCTATGATTATGATTTCATCAGGGGATTCGCAGAGAACAACTTCAAGACCATCGTGGCTCCGCCCCCTGAAGGCAGCAACCAGGTGACACATGGCATCAGCTTCTACCTGATCGACCAGCAGGGTAAGATCATCAAGGACTACCCGGGTGTAGATACCGGGGATACGGAATTTCCGCTTGAGGAGGTCGTCTCCGATGTGGAGACGCTTGCAGAGGAAGGCCCGAAATAGATGCAGAACCGCAAGGTTCTGTTTTTTTGTTCCATGGACAGGGGAATATGGTAGTATGAAGTGACAATGCATGTAAAAGAGGGCTGAAACATGAGTAACAGATATAGGAAAGCGCAGATTGCGACAATGATCGGCATTGCAGTGAACCTGCTCCTTGCAGTATTGAAGGCGGTGGGTGGCATACTCGGGAACAGCAGGGCACTCGTTGCCGATGCCGCCCATTCGGCTTCGGATGTGGTGAGTTCCATCGCCGTGCTCGTCGGCATCCGGGCGGCACAGAAGCCGCCTGACAGCGAGCATCCATACGGACACGGCAAATCCGAAAACGTGGCCACCCTGATTGTGGCCATCCTGCTTGTGGTGGTGGGGTTTGAAATCATCTACAATGCAATCGTCTCATTGATGACAGGCACTGCAGAGAACTACACCACGATGATTGCGCTGTATGTCATCATATTTTCCATCGTGGTCAAGGAAGTGCTTTTCCAATATAAATACAGGCTCGGAACAAGGATAAAAAGCCCGGCGCTCATTGCCGATGCCTGGCATCACCGGTCGGATGCGATATCCTCCGTCGTCGCCCTCATCGGCATCGGGCTGTCGATCATCGGCACCGCCTATGGCATACCGTATCTCGGATACCTTGATCCCATTGCCAGTGCCATCATTGCACTGATCATCATGTATATGGGATTCCAACTCGCGAAAGAAGCCGTCAGCATGACGCTTGAAGTCGTATTGAATGAGGATGAGACCGAGGAAATGCGGGAGACGGTGGTGAACATCGATAAGGTCAGGCAGATCGACCGCCTGATTGCGCGCTCGCATGGCTCCTACGTCATCATCGACATCAAGATCAGCGTCGATGCGGACATCACCGTGGAAGAAGGACATCGTGTCGCAAGGGTCGTCAAGCAGACATTGCTGAAAAACCATGAAGAAGTGATGGATGTGAATGTTCACGTCAATCCATATTGAAGAACAGGAGATGTAGAATATGACAGCGAGAAAAGTAATACTGGACTGTGATCCGGGACATGATGATGCGATATCCATCATCATCGCCGCTTCGAAAAGGAGCAGCCTCGAAATCCTCGGCATCACCACGGTCGCCGGAAATGTGGAAGTGGAGAAGAATACGGTCAATGCACTGAAGGTCAAGGATCTGCTTGGCCTTGATGTACCCGTGGTGCAGGGTGCCTCCCGCCCGCTTGTGAAGGATAGCGAGATTGCGACGGAAATTCACGGGGAGTCCGGTATGGACGGCCCTGTGCTGCCGGAACCGGTGAGCAGGAAGACCGATGGCCATGCGGTGGATTTCATCATCGACCAGGTGAAGCAGTCTGAAGAAAAGGTGACCCTGGTGCCGACTGGACCGCTCACGAACATCGCCATGGCCCTCGTAAAAGCGCCCGAGATAAAACGCAACATAGAAGAGATCGTACTGATGGGCGGGGGCACCTTCGGCAACTGGACACCAGCAGCGGAGTTCAATATATATGTGGATGCGGAAGCTGCCAAAGTGGTCTATGAGAGCGGTGTGCCGATTGTGATGTTCGGTCTGGATGCCACCCATGAGGTCATTGCGACGGACGACGTCCAGAAGCAGATCGCAAAGGTCGACAACAAAGTGGCGGACTTCGTCTCCGAGCTGCTCGTATTCTTCGGCGATATGTATCAGGAGCACTTCGGCATGGCCGGCGGACCGATTCATGATGCATGCACGACGATGTATCTGCTGAAGCCGGAGCTGTTCGGCTTCAAGCATGTGCATGTGGCGATCGAGACGAAAGGTGAATTCACATACGGTGCGACTGCAGTCGATCTGCTCGGTGTCACTGGCCGTATTCCGAATACACGATTTGCCCATGAAGTGGACCAGGAAGCATTCTGGAACCTGTTTGAAGAGATCCTTGAATCGTATGGTGGGGTGGAATCACATGAAAACACCTAGGATCACAGTCATCGGCAGCATCAATATGGACCTCGTGACTGTTGCCGAAAACATGCCCGAGCAGGGTGAAACAATCTCAGGCGACAGCTTCAAGACTCTGCCCGGCGGCAAGGGGGCAAACCAGGCCGTCGCCGCTGCCAGACTCGGGGCAGAAGTACATATGATCGGCAAGGTCGGGGATGATCCGTTCGGTGACTCACTCCTTAATAATTTCGAAGCCCAGGGTGTGGAGACGGGGGCCGTAGATACGGAGTCAGGCGTCTCCTCCGGACTCGCCAACATCATCGTCTCCGACCATGACAACCGGATCATCATCATCGCCGGCGCCAATGGCGAAGTCACCCCGGATTATGTGGACGGGTTCAAAGGACAGATTGAAGAAAGCGACTATGTCCTCATCCAGTTCGAAATTCCGAAAAAGACCATCGAACACATCCTCGATCTCTGCGGTACCCTCGGCGTACCCGTCATCATCAATCCTGCACCTGCGATGCAGCTGGATGATGCATATTGGGAGAAGGCCGCATACATTACACCGAATGACAATGAAGCGGAGAAGCTGTTTGCGTATGATACCGACGGCCTGCCGAAGTTCCATGACAGGCTGGTCATCACAAATGGTGCCAAAGGCGCTTCCTTCTTCAAGGGTGACAGGATGATCACCGTGCCGACCGAGAAGGTTGAAGTTACGGACACTACAGGCGCCGGAGATACATTCAATGGCGCACTCGCCGTGGCGTTGGCGGAGGGTAGGCCGCTTGAAGAAGCGGTTGCATTTGCCAACAGAGCCGCCTCCCTCTCCGTGCAGAAGCTCGGTGCCCAGAGCGGCATGCCGAAGCGGGAAGAGATGGAGTAGTGAACGGCCGCCTGAAGGCGCCGCATCCCCCAAAGTTGAACCAAATCAGCTTTGGGGCTTCTTTTATGGAGATGAATCATTTATTCTAGGGAAAACCGGCTGCAGTATATAACTGCCTATTTCCGGTTGCATCATAATCTTTGACTCTAAATGGATGTGACGCCGAAATGAAAAATAAAAACAATTTCTATTATGGTTGGGTGATCGTGGCGGTATGCGGACTGGCCGTCTTCTTCTCGGGACCGGGACAGACCTATTCGAATGCCGCCTTCATCGATGAATACATAAAAGAGTTTGGATGGAGCCGCACGGAAGTGTCGAGCCTCTATTCCTTTGCGACACTGGTCGCCGGATTCGTCATGATCGGGGTGGGCAACTTCATCGACCGGTTCGGCCAGAAGAAGATGATGATCATCGCAGCCATCGTGCTTGCTCTTGCGACCTTCTTCAACAGCTTCGTGCAGAATATGTTCATGCTGGCCATCGGCTTCTTCTTCATCCGCCTTTTCGGACAGGGCAGCATGACACTGATTCCGAATACGCTCGTCCCCCAATGGTTCATCCGGAAGCGGGGACTGGCGTTCAGTCTGATGATGCTCGGGAGCTTCTCCAGTGCGATGCTGTTCCCGATCATCAATGTCTGGCTCATATCGGAATGGGGATGGCGGTTCGCATGGCAGTTCTGGGGCTTTGCGCTGCTCCTGATCTTCGTGCCGATCGCCTGGATTTTCATCCGGAATACACCGGAGGAAATGGGGCTGTCACCGGATGGACTGCGTCTAAATATAAGCAGCGATGAAGAAAATGAGGGCGGCGACATCCACGTCCTTGAGGACAGCTGGACTCTGAAGGAAGCGAGCCGTACCCTGTCATTCTGGACACTGCTCATATGCGTCGGCATACCATCGATGGTCAATACGGGCATCACCTTCCACATCGTCTCCATCTTCAAGGAGAACGGGCTTGAAATGGGGGCTTCCGCTATGGTGCTCAGCCTGATGGCCATGGTCGGAATTCCGATGTCCTTCGTTTCAGGCCTCATTACCGACCGGATCAGGACCAACTACATCCTGGTCATGATATTCCTCATTGAAATCATTCTCCTGCTTTTCCTCAATAACGTGACCACCTATGCGCTCGCGATACTCTTCGGTGTCATATGGGGAATGTCGAACGGACTCGAACGGATCGGGACGAATGTCGTCTGGTCCAACTATTTCGGCAGACGCTACGTGGGAAGCATCAATGGTGTCGGTTCTACAATGGTCGTCATCGGCTCTTCACTCGGCCCATTGCCGTTCGGCCTTGGATACGATATGTTCGGCAGTTATACATTCATCCTCACGCTGATGGTCGTCTTCCCGGTCATCGGTATCATCAGTGCACTGCTGTCGAAAAAACCACAGAGAAATCGACAATGATTCAAGGAGAGGGGTTTATGAATCCATCATGCAAAATTTGCGGGACGGGGACGAGTAGATATTTGCTGTGGAGGAGAGAAGACTCTACTCCACTGTTATATTAATTAACTATTGAAAAAATTTAGATGTTAGCTATAATATACATAATTGAATAATTCAGTAAAAAAGTAGTTCATGGAATTCTTCAGCGAATCCGGGGTGGTGGAAGCCGGATGGGGGAAGTGGACGAAACGCATTACGTTCATCTGGTGGCAACACCGTTATCAATGAGAGTATATTTGGAGTGGTACCGTGAGCAACTCACCTCTATATGGAGGTGGGTTATTTTTATTTTTAGGGGGAATCATATGCTGAAGAATAGAATTGCTGAAGATTTGCATAAAGTGTTGGAAGGTCATTTGAGTATGGAAGAGGTTATTAAAATTCTAGAAATCCCTTCAAACGAAGAATATGGGGATTTGTCATTTCCGACATTCACATTGGCACCGTTATTCAGAAAGTCGCCCAAACTGATTGCTGAAGATATCTCCATGAAATTCCAAAGTGAGCTGGTTTCATCAGTAGAGGTCATCAATGGCTATATCAACTTCTACATCGACAAGAATATGGGCAGTACCTTTATTATGGATACCGTCCTTGGAGAGAAATTTGGAGATACATCCTATCTGGAGGGTCAATCCTATGTCATGGATTTTTCCAGCCCGAACATCGCCAAACCTTTTTCCATGGGGCACCTGAGAGCGACGATACTCGGTGACTCCCTTTCAAGGCTGCTCAAGAAAAATGGTGCTGCAGTTATTGGGATTAACCATATGGGCGACTGGGGGACTCAATTCGGAAAACTCATTGTCGCCTACAGTAAGTGGGGGGATGCTCAAAAGGTTGAAGCCAATCCCATACAAGAACTCTTCGCACTGTATACACGTTTCCATAAAGAAGCGGATAAAAATCCATCGTTGAATCAGGAAGCAAGAGATGCATTCAGCAAACTTGAGAGAGGGGATAGGGAATACCTCGATTTATGGGAATGGTTCAGAACAGTTTCATTGGAGGCTTTCCAGAAGCTTTATGATCAACTGGATATTTCTTTCGACTACATACAGGGGGAATCTTTCTACAATGATAAGCTTGAAGCAGCCAGCATCCTTTTGGAGAAGCAAAATCTGTTGGAATATGATGACGAGGCATACATTGTACGCTTGGAACATGTGCCGCCGGCATTAATCAAAAAGAAGGACGGAGCTTCCCTTTATATCACAAGAGATATTGCAGCGATGCTCTATAGAACTGATATATTCTATCCAGATAAGATTCTATACGTTGTAGGTCAGGAGCAGTCTGTACATTTCGAGCAGCTGTCCCAACTGGGCGAGTTGCTCGACTTGAAACCGGAGATCAGACATATTCCGTTTGGACTCATTTTGAAAGATGGCAAGAAAATGTCCACAAGAAAGGGCGAAGTCATATTACTTGAAGAAATCATAGAGGATGTAAAGAAAGAAGCTATGTTTGTCATAGATGAAAAAAATCCGGAACTGCAGGATAAGGAAGTTGTGGCGGAAAAAATCGCAGTCAGTGCGATCAAGTTTCATGACCTTAAGAATGACAGGATGAACAGCTATGATTTTAATATTGAAGATATGCTCAAATTCGATGGTGAAACTGCCGTCTATGTCATGTATACCAATTCCCGGATCCATTCAATCTTAAGAAAAAGCGAACTCGATTCTGAGGCTGCAATGACTTTTGATGATGCCATGTGGCCTTTGCTCAAACATATGGCAAGATATGAAGACGTATTGGTCGAGGCGGCAGACCGCTATGCTCCTTCCGTCATCTGCAGATATACTTTGCAGTTATGCAGGCTGTTCAATGCGTACTATGGTAAAGAGCGAATCATAGGGAGCGGGAACGAGCATTCGAAACTGATCCTCCTGGAGCAAATTTCAAAAATAATAAAAGATGCTATGTCTGTTCTGGGCATGGAGGTAGTGGATGAAATGTAGCACTTTAAGTTGTATATGTGATTGAAGACATATAAAAGGAGGAAGAGTTGTGGTTTTTCGGTCAAAAGTTGATGCATTTTATATTGGCTTTATATTGATTGTAATACTGATTATTGGACTGGTCTCGTTTTTACCACTATTACTGGAGGACGCACCATTCCTGGCGATCCTCATATGTGCGTCTATATTCCTTTTGGTGGCAAGTCTCATCCTATGGATGACTTTTTCAGTCGAGTATGTCTTCTTGGATGACTACTTATTGATAAAAGGGGGTCCATTCAGGAGCCGGATTCCATATAAAAGTATCACAAGAATAACCTCTACAGATAAAGTTTTATCAGGACATAGAATATTGTCATCGAGGGATGCGCTTGAGATTTTCAATCAGTATACATTTTTTGGAAGCATCAAAATTTCACCTCAATATAAAAAGAATTTCCTTGGCGAAATCAAAAAGAGATGTCCGGGTGTGATGTTTGAAGATTAGTATAGCAGGAGAACATTTGTATAGTTGAAAGAACAACGATTTGTGCCGATGGGGAGACGAATGGTATGGGAGGAAAAGATGTCCAACCCATGCTATAAGCGCAATCCTCATATTAAATAATTGAGAGGGTGAATGAAATGAGTATAGAGCAGCTTTTATTTGAAGAAGCAAAAGAGTTGATAGAAAATAGATATCCAAAAGGTTGGGGCGGAGCCGCGGCTATGCACACAAAATCAGGGAAAATTTATACTTCCGTAGCACCAGAAGTCATTAATGCTTCTACAGAACTTTGCATTGAAACAGGTTCGATACTGGAGGCACATAAAGAGGAAGAAGTTATCACACACTCCTTATGTCTGGTCAGGTATGATGAAAGTAGCGCATTTAAAATACTGACAGCATGCGGTACATGTCAGGAACGTCTACTTTATTGGGGCAGAGGGGTTAAGGTTGCGGTGACAAGCAACTATCATGACAACATTGAATTCAAAACTTTGGAAGCACTTCAACCTTATCATTGGACTCATGCATACGACGACATAGAATTTGAAGAATGATATCTAATGTTTCAATACCTTTTTGAATGTTCAATTGCGGCCTGTTTCTTGGCCAATGATAAGCGGGCGTTTAATCATCAGAAATATGATATAAGAAGAGGTGTCCCATGAACGTGAATCATGAAGAAAAATCCCGGAAGGTCTGGATTGTCGTACTGCTTGGTCTGCTGACTGCGATCGGTCCATTGTCGATGGATATGTATCTACCGGCACTGCCGATTGTGGCCACGGACCTCAATACCACTGCATCGCTCGCCCAGCTGAGTCTGACGGCCTGTCTGATCGGTCTTGCTGCCGGACAGCTCATATTCGGTCCGCTCAGTGACATCATGGGACGGAAGCGGCCACTTCTATATACACTTGCCATATACGCGTTGGTTTCTGCACTATGTGCCTTCACCGCTAACATATGGGTGTTCGTGCTGCTCCGCTTCATTCAAGGCTTTACAGGTGCAGCGGGCATCGTCATCGCGCGGGCGGCGGCACGGGACATGTATATAGGGAAAGAGCTGACGAAGGCATTTGCACTATTGGCGCTGGTCAATGGGGCGGCACCAATACTTGCTCCGATTTCAGGCGGCATGATCCTCAATTTCGGTTCATGGCCGGTCGTCTTCCTGGTCATCGCGGCCATCGGCGTGCTTCTGCTCCTGTCGGTTTCCTTCATGTTCAAGGAGACGCTGGAGGCATCGAACCGTTCAGAGGGCAGCATGTTTGCCGTCGTCAAAACGTTCGACGACCTTTTTAAGGATAAAGTCTTCATGGGCATCGCCTTTACCCAGGCGCTGATCATGTCCGCCATGTTCGCCTACATCGCCGGTTCGCCCTTTGTTCTGCAGAACATCTATGAAGTCTCACCCCAGCAGTTCTCGCTCATATTCGCGATGAACGGCCTCGGTATCATCGTAGCCGCCCAGGCGGCCGGCAGACTCTCCTCGACAGTGGATGAGGTGAGGATACTGCTGATGGGCGTGTCGATGTCCGTTGTCGGCAGCCTCCTGCTCATAGTAGTGGTCATGCTGGAGCTTCCTCTCCTGCCGATGCTCATCGCTCTGCTGCTCGTCGTATCCAGTGTCGGCATGGTGTCGACGACCGCCTTCTCGCTCGGCATGCAGAACCAGAAGAAGTCCGCCGGCAGCGCCTCAGCATTTCTCGGGCTGCTGCCATTCATCGGCGGTGCACTTGTATCACCGCTGGTCGGCATGGCAGGAGATGAGGCGGCATGGCCCATGGGGCTCGTCATCATCCTCTGCAGCATTGGTGCACTGATCATATTCCTCGGCTTTGTGAGGCAGCGGCCGGCTGTCGATTGATTTTCACACTTGGAGGGATTGTGCACTCTTCCATATGATTTAGAAAGTCCTCTGCAGAACGGGTAGACAGATACCGGAAAGCAGAGGATTTTACTTTATCTATCCATCCGAATGAGGGAAGAGGAGGACAGGACAATAAAAAACTCCCATATGCCGGAAGCTGTCCGGTTATGGGAGTGGTTTTTCTTTTTATTCACATGGTCATTGCGAGAGCATGTCTGATTACTTTTTGCCATTGAATGTGGCAGGGTCCGATCCATTGCGTTCATCCCTGTTCAGCAGATTGATCCGGTTGATCTGCTCATTACTGAGGGAGAAGTCGAATACATCTATATTCTCCTCGATTCTCTCAGGTGTCACGGACTTCGGAATGGTGACGAGTCCGTTTTCGATATTCCAGCGGATGATGACCTGTGCGGGGGATTTGCCGGTTTCTGAAGCAATTTCGTTGATGGTTTCATCATTGAGCACTTTGGCGTTCATCAACGGAGACCAGGATTCCATGATGATCTTCCGGGATTCCAGATACAGCTTCAGGTCATTCTGCACAAGGTAGGGGTGGTACTCCACTTGATTGATGACAGGCTTGACGTCCGTCCGCTGCAGGAGCTTGTCCAGGTGCGGAATCATGAAGTTGCTGACGCCGATGTTCTCGACCCGGTCGTTATTGTACAGGTGTTCCATCTCCTGCCACGTCTGGATCATGAGCTCTTCATCAGTGCCCGGCCAATGTACGAGATACAGGTCGAGGTAGTCGAGGTCCAGGTTTTCGAGTGACGTATCGTAGGCCTTCTCGACATTTCCATGGCCGAAGTCGTCAAACCAAAGCTTGGAAGTTATGAAAAGGTCAGAACGGTCGATTCCTGCTTCTTTCATGCCTTCCTTTATACCTTCGCCGACACTCTTTTCATTCTTGTAGATCATTGCCGTATCGATGCTGCGGTAGCCGCTCACAATCGCATGTTTGACTGCATTTTTACATTCCTCGCCATCTTCGACCCTGAATACACCCAGGCCTATCTGTGGCATCGTGTTTCCATTATGGAATTCAACATTTCTCATTTCTTCATCTCTCCTGTTCATTAGTTTATACTGTCTCGGCATCAATGAGCCTTCGATGGCAGTGCTGATTCATGCCATTTGGTTGGACATATAGAATATCTACCCATAATCTTTATTCACTAAAGAAAACAGACTTGAATTTTTAAGTGGACTTTAACAATCAATCCAAGCTTTAATACCATACGGGGTATTTGACAATTTGCAGAGATTATTCTATTATACCCTTAAGGGTATTTTATTGGGTAAGAATATATATGAGATGAATGTTTTCAGGTTCGCAAAATAAAAAATAGGAGTGATCGAATGTTTTCATTTTTTAATAGTGTACCGTCAGTCACAACTTCAGAGCTCGAGGAAAAAATCAATAAGAATGCGGTGCTGCTGGATGTAAGGACACCCCGCGAATTCCGCAGCGGACACATCAGAGGGGCCAAAAACGTACCGCTCAGTGAAGTGGGGAACTATGACCCGAAAGATAAGAAAGTCTATGTCATCTGCCAGTCCGGCATGAGAAGCAAGCGGGCAGCCAAGATTCTCAAGAAGAATGATGCCGATGTAGTAAACGTCCGTGGCGGCATGAGTGCCTGGACAGGAAGAACTGTACAGGGTAAATGATACAAATAACTGAAGAGACGATGTGGGCTGATTAGTCCCACATCGTCTCTTTTTATGGACAGAAACGGCATATCTGCTCCTTCTGTCTGATTACAAAGTCACTTCCCGCAATCATTTCAAATGTTTGTAGTAGACAGTAACATCCTTATATTCTCCAAAAGGATCTTGTGAATAGGCAGGGATTTCACCAATACTCTTGTAGCCTTCGGCCAGATAGAGGAAATTCGTCGGCCCATCCTTCTCGGTATCCAGTAGCAGCAGCCATCGGTCCGCCCGCATGGCCGCCTGTTCGGCATGCTGAAGCAATGACTTTGCGACCCCTTTCCTACGGGCATCCGGGTGTGTCATCAGTTTGGCGATTTCCGCCCGGTGCTGTCCATTTTCCTTATCACTGAGGTGGAGCTGGACTGTTCCTGCAATCTTGTCGTCGAGTATCGCTGCGTACAGCTGCACATGCTCCGACAGGACGCCATCCCAATAGTGGAGTGCCGTTTCATCGCTCATCGGGTGCAGGAAGTTCATCGAGGCACCATGGGCAACGACTTCCTGGAAGAGGCGGGATAACTCCATCCTATCTTCTTCAATGTTTGTAATCTCCTTGATCTGCATGATATGCATCTCCTTTCACCATTTTGATTATAAATTAAAAATGCAGCGGTAAAAATATCAAGTCTGCAAAATTGACGGTTTCTCCATTGCTTATCGAAAAAAGTTATAAGTAAATATGAAATCATCTATAAGAAGCGCGATTGTGGCTCTGCTCATATAATGATATAGTGTTGGGAATGAAATACATAGTTTATAGGTATGGATTAATCATTATAAATGGAGGTCGATTTATGAAGAAATTTAATGTGCTTTTAGTGTTGATATTTGTATCAGTGATAAGTGGATGTGGCCAATCCAGTGCAAATGAAGCGGAGTCGGATGATGTCATAAAAATCGGTTCGACGCCGGATGGATATCCGCAGGTGTATTCAGAAGATGGTGAAGTCAAAGGTTTCAGTGCCGATGTCTATCAGGAAGTCTTCGATCGTCTTGGCTATGAAATCGAATGGTCGCTGACGGACTGGACCGGTGCTTTGGCTTCGCTCGAGACTGGGAAGGTGGATACACTAGCCAATTTTGCAGTGACACCTGAAAGGCAGGAAAAGTATAACTATACCAATCCCTATTACTATTCAAGAGCAGGATTGGGGGTTGCACAGGATAACGAAGACATCAATTCTCTGGAGGATGTTCAGGGTAAAAGGGTAGCCAATGTCACCGGCTCGAATTATGGTGATGTCCTGAAGGCCGAGGACGAAGGGGATGAAATCGAACTGGTGAACTACGACACCATGGATGTCATCATCAGCGACGTGGCCAGTGGAAATATGGATGCCTTTGTCACAGGCAGGGAGACACTGCTTGCGCAAATACAGGACAAGGGGATTCCGCTCAGAGTGACGGAAGAGGCATTTGGAGAAAAGCTGGTGGCTCTGCCGTTTGCCAAAACCGAGAAGAATGACCAGCTCATTGAAGAGATCAATGGGGCCCTCCAGGAAATGCGGGAGGATGGCGCTTTGTCTGAAATCTCCAATGAATGGTTTGGTGAAGATGTGACTGTAAGTGCTGAGGAATAGAACGGCAGCAAGATGAGGAGGCGTACATGATATGGCAATCGATTTCAAGATGAAGGCACCGATCCCCGAATGGGAACCGCTTTTTGAACAGGGGAGGACTTCGGTGGTGGAGAGGTTCAGTGTGCTGAAGGATGTCACACCTACTGAAGCCCAGACTATGACGGATGTGCTTGCCGAGATGGACAACCAGGGGGTCACCCACGCCGTGATTCTAGGGAGAAACAATCAGGCGGGCAGTTCGAACGCAGAACTTCTTGATTTCCTTTCCAGCAATGAAGGGGAGCGGTTCTTCGGATTCATAGGCATCGAGGATATGACGGTGGAAGAAGCGGTAGAGACGATCCACAAGTATGCTGCCACCGGAAGGTTCCACGGTGTGGCAGCAAATCCTGCCAAGATCAGACCGTTCACACCCATTGGTGACCCAAGTCTGGATCCGATATTCGAGGCGTGCATGGAGCATGATCTGCCATTCTGCATGACACTCAGCATGCTGATTACACTTTTGGCTGATGGGGCGGATTATGACTATATCCACCCGCGCCAGCTGATCCGCGTACTGGAGAAGTATCCGGATTTGGACCTTATCATTTCACATGCCGCCTGGCCCTTTGTCCAGGAGTCCATAGCGGTGGCTGTCCATTATCCAAACCTGTATCTCTGCCCGGATTTCTACATGGGGTTCCCGGGGGCAGAGCAGTATCTGGAAGCGGCGGATAAAGGGCTTGAAGACCAGGTGCTGTATGCAAGCTGCTATCCTAATGTGCCCTATGACTACGCAATGAAGCATTACAGAAGCGGTGATCTGCCCCCTGACATCATGGCCAAGATCATGGAGGGGAATGCACGCAGACTGCTGAAGATGAAAGAGTGAACATTTAACAGTACAGATGGATTCTGTACTGTTTTTTTACGTTCAAGTCATCTCATTTGAACGATAGGAATGCATCTGTTATAATTTATTTCAATCTGGACAACAATTATCCAGTTTAGACGGAAAGGAAGTGATCAGGACATGAAAATGAAGACAGGGGTTGAACAGTCGGTCTATGCGGCTCTGCTGCTCAACATGCTCCCGGATGGGGCAGTGCTGCACAGCGAAGAGATCAGCAGGCAGATCGGTGCGTCTCCCACGTATTTTCAGAAGCTGCTCAGGAAGATGGGCAGTGCGGATCTGATCACTTCCGTCCCCGGCACAAAAGGCGGATTCAAGCTGAAGAAGCGGCCGGAGGATATCCGTGTATATGATATATATGTGGCGATAGAAGGGCAGCAGTCCCTCTATACACCTAGCGGCATCTTCGATGGCATGCTCGAATTGGGAAGTGAGGAAGAACACTGCATCCTCGGCAGCCTGATGGATGAAGCGGAGGATTCATGGAAATCCGTGCTCAAACGGGAGACCATCGCTTCCCTGACGGATAAGCTTCAGGCGGAGCAATACAGCAGTCAGATGGCCGTTCTCAGAAAGTGGCTGGATGAAAAGATGGTCGTCTAGGACATTTGAATTCAGAGAGAATAATGTCGCAATAGAGAGTGAGTATTAATATTAAAAGGTAGATGGTAAATATGATTATAGGACTGGATAGAATCAATGAACTGGCAAGAAAGCAGAAGCGTATCGGCCTGACGGATGAAGAGCGTGCGGAGCAGCGACAGCTGAGGGAAGACTATATGCGCCAGTTCCGCGGACAGGTGCTCGACAACCTCGCCGGCCTGACGGTCATCGATCCGCTCGGCAATGACGTGACCCCTGCAAAGTTGAAGCGTGAACAGGAACTCAATAGACTCTTCGAACAATAGCGGCATCAGATAAAACGACAGATAAAGAAAAGGATGTTAATGATGAGATTAAGTGTACTGGACCAGGCACCTGTGACAAAAGGCAACACCGGCGTGGATGCGCTGAGAAAATCGGAGGAACTCGCTGTTCTTGCTGACGAACTCGGCTATTACCGCATGTGGATGGCCGAACACCACGGCATCGGCTCCGTCGTCAGCTCCGCTCCGGAAATTACGGCAGCGCGGCTTGCGGCAAAGACTGAGAATATCCGCATCGGCACAGGCGGTGTCATGATGATGCACTATTCACCGCTCAAGATGGCTGAAGTGTTCAAGACACTCAGTGCATTCTCACCCGGACGGATTGATTTCGGCGTGGGCCGTGCCCCCGGTGGAGACGGCAGGGCGGTCTATGCACTGTCTGAAGGCAAGCGTCCCGAGATGGATAATATGTATGAGAAGTATCAGATTGCGCTTCAACTGATCAATGACGAGACACCGGAAGGCAGGCTGTTCGGCTCGACCCCTGCAGTACCGGACAATGTGACACTGCCGGAGGCATGGATGCTTGGGTCAAGCGGCAACAGTGCCATCGAGACTGCAAAAATGGGTGTCGGATATTCATTCGCCCAGTTCTTCAATGGTGAACTCAGCCGTGAAATACTCGATGCCTACAGAAGGAACTTCCAGCCTTCAGCGTTCATGGAGAAGCCGGAAATCAACGTATGCTATATGGTGACGGCAGCGGAGACGCGGGAAGAAGCGGAATACCAGGCAAAGCCACAGGACATTGCAGGTCTATGGCTCTCACAGGGCAGGATCGAGAAATCCCTGACCCCTGAGGAAGCCAAAGACTATCCACTCACCGAGATGGACAAGATGAAGATCCAGCAGCGCCGTCCGCTCCATATCGTCGGATCGGCTAAGGAAGTCGCCGAAAAGCTGCAGGCCGAGCAGGAGATGTACGGCTTCGACGAAGCAATGATCGTCAGCATCCCGCATGCGCAGGAGACACGCCTTGATGTCTACAAGCTGCTTGCGAAGGAATTGTTGGATTAGAGTATAGACTCTTAAAACAGTTAGAGATTCTTTATAAGAAAGCAAAAATCCCTTTTAGCTATTATGGCTAAAAGGGATTTTTATAAATATAATAATTCAGTTATTGATTTCATCCAGTGCGTTTAGTATTTCCTGTTGGGCACGCTTTCTGTGGGATTCCATAACCATTTTCGCTGCTTTTTTATCTTTTGCACGTATGCAAGCCACCATAGCTTTATGTTCTACAATGGACATGGCAGGGGATGGACGATAATTGATAGTATACAACCTAGCTTTATATAGTTTGTCTGTATAGTTTTCAATCACTTTATTAAGATTGTCGTTTTTTGAAAATTTTATGATTGTATTATGAAATTCATCATCCAATATTGCCCATTCTTCAAAGTCTTCTTTTTCCAATGCCTCTTCCTGGCTATTGATTAATGCATCCAATTTAGACACTTCTTCATCATTCATGTAATCAGTGGATAATTCAATTGCTAGACCATCCAAAGCAGCTACCATCTGATAAATATCACTAAGGTCATTCTTTTCGATAGGTTCGATGAAGAATCCTCTCCGTGGAATGATTTGAAGCGCATCTTCCATTTCCAGTCTAACAAGTGCTTCTCTGACTGGAGTACGGCTCATTTCAAGAGTTTCAGCTACCTCTCTCTCCAGGAAGGTCTTGCCAGGCGGAAGTATCAGATTTCTGACTGCTTTTTTGATGATTGTATATGCCTTCTGTGGAAATCTCATTTCATCCAGATCATCCATTTTAGAGATGAAAACACTCAGGTTGTGAAGTATCTGTTCATTGGTCAATGAATGGAGACTGGTATTTTCATTTCGCTCTTTCATCTTCTCATCCTTATTCATTTTTTATATATATAAAGTATACAATAATAAGTTCAGCCCTGAAATCAGGACTGAACATAAATTTATATAGCATCTATTAGATTAGAGAATACCAATGGTACATAGAAATATACTACCAAGATTGATATTATAATTGAAATTAGATTCAGCCAAATACCTGTCATGGCCATACTACTCATCTTTACATAGCCTGTTCCGAATACAATGGCATTTGGCGGAGCAGCCACCGGGAACATATAGGCGAATGTCGCTCCCATATTGGCTGCCACCATGAGTATTATAGGATTAACCCCAAGAGTCGTAGCTACAACTGCCACTATTGGATAGGCCATTGTTGCTGTAGCAGTATTAGAAGTAAATTCAGATAATAGAGTCATTGAAGCCACAATAAGAGCAATTGTAACAATTAATGGCACTGCTTCGATACTACCCAATAATCCACCGATCCACTCATTAAGACCGGAATTGGTAATTCCAGCAGCAAGCGCTAATCCACCACCAAACAGCCACAGTATTCCCCATGGGAGCTTTAAAGCAGTATTCCAATCCATAATGGATTCACCTTTATTTTTGGCAGGTATAATAAATAGGGCAATGGCACCAAGGAGTGCTATCAAGGCATCATCAAGACCAGGTATGAAATTATTCAGGAAAAAGCTTCTAGATATCCATGCCAATCCTGTAAGTGAGAAAATCGTTAAAACGACTTTTTCTTCATAAGTAATCCTGCCAAGGCTTTTAAGTTCATTCTGAATCACCTGCTTACCTCCTGGTAACCCTTGGGATTTCATTGGAAATGAGAATTTGGTCAGGTACAACCATAATAGTGGTATAAGGACGGTTACCAATGGCAGACCGAAAATAATCCAATTGGCAAAAGTAACCTCGATATTATATAAATTGCTCACAGTACCGGCTAGAATTATGTTAGCGGGCGCACCGATCAGAGTTCCAAATCCCCCTATCGTTGCTGAGTAGGCTACTCCGAGCATCAATGCAGTTCCAAATCTGAAGTTGCCAGGCGTTGTATCAGGAGGATAAATTATGGAAGTATTGGATTTAAGTGAATCTGCAAACTGTTTGGTAACTGCAAGAGCGATAGGGACCATCATCATAGTTGTTGCAGTATTTGAAATCCACATTGACAGAAATGCAGTCGCCAGCATAAACCCTAAAATTATACTGTTCGGATTTGTACCTACCATTGAAATAATAGAAAGAGCGACTCTCCTATGAAGATTCCATTTTTCCATGGATAAAGCAATTAGAAAACTGCCTGCAAACAAGAAAATCAATGAATCACCGTAGGAGGCTGAAACTTCACCGGTTTCCATGACTCCTCCAAGAGGAAAGAGAATCAATGGCAATAAAGAAGTGACTGGAATAGGAAGCGCTTCAGTGACCCACCATACTGCGACCCATAGTAGTACACCTAGTACTGTATTGGCTTCACCGGTCATATCCATTGGTGTAGGCAACAACTTTACAGTCATGAATAGAAGCGGCCCCAAGATTAGGCCTATTCTTTGTACTTTCGAATATGCTGGTGGTTTGTTTTGATTTGGTTCTTTGTTACTACTGTGTTTTGTAGCTTCTTTAAAAGCTTTTTCAATTTCCCCTTCATCCGCTTTTTTTCTTGTAGGTGTGACAACACTGAATGCGAAACGAAATAGATTTCGTGCTTGTGCATCCCATCTCCATAACCAGGACCAGATAGTACGCAACAACGTCATACTTGTTTCCCCCTTTGATAACGCTTACAAAATTTAGATTATTAAAATATTTCTGAATCTATATTTAAAATGATAATTAATTAATACATTAAAGTCAATATAATAAATAAAATTAGTTTTTTAACTTTATAATTGACAGTAATTAATACGTTAGTGTATTGTGAATATTAAGAAAACAAAGGAGGGAAATTTATTATGACTAGAAAATTTAAAATTGCAGTAATTCCAGGTGATGGTGTAGGGAAGGAAGTAGTGGCGGAAGGGATTCGTGTTCTTGATTATATGGCTAAACAGTCCGAGGGTAAATTCGAATTTGAATACGATCACTTTCCTTGGGGATGTGAATACTACCTTGAAAATGGAAAAATGATCGATGATGATGGTGTAGAAAAAATGAGGAACTATGATGCTATTTACTTTGGAGCAGTTGGTTTTCCAGGTGTGCCTGACCATGTAAGTCTATGGGGACTGCGTTTGGCAATTTGTCAAGGACTGGATCAATGGGCAAATATCAGACCTGTTGAATTTCTACCAGGAGTACCCCGAAGGATAACTCATCCTGAAGCAGATAAGCTGAACTGGCTCTTAATACGTGAAAATTCTGAGGGCGAGTACTCAGGTATTGGTGGCCGTAATTTTGATGGAAGAGGGGAAGGGCAGGAAGTTGCTGTACAGACTTCCCTATTTACAGAAAAGGGATGCGAACGTATTATCAGATTCGCATTTGAGACGGCAAGGACACGAAAAAGAAAGAAAGTGACAAGTGTCACCAAAAGTAATGCTCAACAGTATGGAATGGTCTTATGGGATGAAGTATTTGAACGTGTAAGCAAGGAATACCCTGATGTTGAAACGGATCAGTGGCTCGTAGATGCAATGGCAGCTCAATTTGTCATGCACCCTGAAAAACTGGAAGTGGTAGTTGCATCAAACCTGTTCGCTGATATACTCTCCGACCTCGGAAGTGCACTCTCGGGCAGCCTTGGTGTAGCTGCCAGCGCCAACCTCAATCCTGAAAAACGTACGCCAAGCATGTTTGAATCCGTACATGGATCGGCACCAGATATCGCAGGCAAAGGAATCGCCAATCCTATCGGAACTATTGACAGTGCTTCGTTGATGCTTGATCATTTTGGGCTTAAGGAAGAGGCAAACGCCTTACATGAGGCAATCCGAAGTACAACAGAAAAAGGTATTTTGACTCGTGATCTGGGTGGTAATTACGACACAGAAGATATTACAAATGCAATTATTGATAATTTGTCTGTAGTAAAAGATAAGGCATAGAGTGTGAAAAGACTGTATTTCCATGGGGAGCGAATCTAATGAGAGTGGTAGTTGCTATAGACTCTTTTAAAGGGAGTCTCTCATCCTATGAAGCGAATCAAAGTGCTTGTGCTGGAATTAAAAACGCTGTTCCAAATGCAGAATTGAGTATTTTCCCCATGGCAGATGGAGGAGAAGGGACAGTAGATGCATTGATAGAGAAAATGCGTGGAGAAAAAGTAGCAGTCAGTGTAACGGGTCCGCTATATAAAAAAGTTCAAGCATCTTATGGAATTGTCCGTGAAGAATCAATGGCAGTTATAGAAATAGCCGAAGCCTGTGGTCTGCCCTTGCTCGATGCCAAAGAATTGAACCCGTCTCTTACGACTTCTTATGGTGTGGGGGAATTGATAGCACATGCGTATCAAGAGGGATGTCGTAAATTTGTTATTGGATTAGGTGGAAGTGCCACAAATGATGGCGGTGTTGGCATGCTCCAAGCATTGGGTTTTAAGTTTTTGGATTATGAAAGAGCCGAAATAAATTATGGTGGTGAAGAATTAAGTAGAATCCATAAAATAGAAGCCACTGATGAGTCAGACAAGTATAGAGACTGTGACTTTCGTGTTGCATGTGATGTCACTAACTTATTATGCGGCAACCACGGAGCTTCTTATATTTTTGGCCCTCAAAAAGGTGCGAATCCAGAAATGGTTATTAGGTTGGACAAATGTCTGGAAAATTTCGCTCAGACAACTTTCCAAGAACTTGGTATAGAACTGAAAAATATTGAAGGAGGTGGCGCAGCTGGAGGATTGGGCGCAGCATTCTATGGTTATTTGAATGGGCGATTGGAATCTGGAATTAATCTGGTTTTAGATACTTTAGGTATAGAAGAACAAATAAAAGAGGCAGATCTTGTTATAACGGGAGAAGGTAAAATGGATGGACAGACTTCCATGGGCAAGGTGCCTGCAGGTCTAGCTCTCCTATCCTCTAAACATGAGGTTCCCGTAATTGGAATAGCAGGCAATCTAACCACAGATGCCTACCAACTCAACCACTCAGGAATTCAAGGAGTATTCTCCATCCAAACTGCTCCGATTTCAATGGAGAAGGCACTGGATAAAGAAGTTGCTGCCTTTAATATTGAAAAGACTGTCGAACAGATCGTTAGAGTCAGCAAATTATTTGCTAGATAAAACGTTAACATACATCGAAGAGAGACTATCTCGTCTGCTCTCAAAAAATGTTCTCATTAATGAATACTGACCAAGATATGTAATGATATCTTGGTCTTTTTTTGATTACTGAAAATATATAGCAGTTAGCAAGCGAAGTATGAGAAGATGAAGGCAACGATAATTCAGAATGATAGAGGTCGATGGAAATGGAACAGATACAACTGGAGCAGCATGCAGATGCTTTCCTTAAAAGGGAATTCGGCATGCCACTTGATATACCGATCCGCATTTCAAAGCGCATGAAATCAAGACTCGGTGCCTTCCGCATCAAATACATACGGGGCAAACCGCAGGATAAGGAAATGGAGATCGTGATGTCACATACTTTCATCAGTAATAATCCCAATGAAACCATCCTTGATGTGCTGTACCACGAATGTGTCCACTATGCACTCTTCGCTAAAAATCAGCCCTACAGAGATTCTGATGCCACATTCATCAGGATTCTCGATCGTCTGGGTATTTCCAGGACACGTACTCATATGTATAGAGGAGAAAGCCACTTGTACGAATGCAGAAAGTGTGGGTACCAGTTCAGCAGGAATATGAAAGGGTATGAGAAGCGGTATATATGCCGGAGTTGTCGAGGGAGATTTAGTTATGCAGGTGTTGTTGAGAGGAGTTGATGGATAAGTAATGGCATATAAAAGGGTTCTAATCATATGCATTAACACCTGCCAACTATGGGTGCCATAACGTATCCGGAAAGATTCAAACGATTAATTATCAATTTTATATATCATGGACTTAACTAAGACCCAGTATCCCAAAAAAGTTCGACTAATTTTTGGAGTCACTGGGTCTTTTTTGTCTTCTCCTGTATTTTCAGAGCTACCGGTTTATATAACTTTATCTCATTAATAAATATTAAACACTCTTGGCTCGATGATAAATGTATGATTTTCAAACCAATTTATACAGAAATAAGAAAACTGTGCATTTATAAATACATTAAAAGAATAATCCAGATAAAGGTCTCATGTTTCTTCATTTCTGCATTTTTACAACAAAATAAATCAGAGATAATATGTTTGTAGCAGAGGAGGGAGACTATGGTATGGATTATATTATTCGGTGGCATATGCGCTTCATTCATGGTTGCAGTTACAGAAGCAAAGCATTTAAACATTCTTTATAGAAGAAGCAGATGTGATTCATGTAATCATACTCTGAAATGGCTGGAGTTGATTCCGGTTGCCAGCTTCATGTTATTAAAAGGAAAATGCTCGCACTGTAAAAGTAATATTGATATTAGTTCTTTTATTTGTGAACTATTACTGATTTTCTTTTACCTCCTTCCCATATTTTACGACCTGTCCCTAAAGGATCTCACATTGTATTATCTTATGATTACTATACTTATACCGGTTGCTCTCAATGATTTCAAAACTTTTACGATTCCAAATCATATGAGTCTATTGTTTCTTTTTACCGGGCTTTTTTTGACTGATCTACAATATATCGAACCTTTTAAAGATATATTCATTATTCTCATACTTCATTTGTTCTACATGCTATTTTCGGATTCTGTAGGTTATGGTGACATCAAGCTTTTTACAGTTATCACGCTGATTACACCGGTCAATTTCTTCGTCTATACAATTCTTCTGACCTATATAATAGGAGGATTGTTTATAATCATTCTTCACTTTTATAAAAGTGATATGCCACGCAAAATACCTCTTGTTCCTTTCATCACAAATGCGCTTATCCTATCATTCATTCTTTATGAAGAGATAAATACAATCTATTTCGGAGGGTTCCTATGACACTATTAATCAAAGAAATGCATGATTCTGACAAACCCCGTGAGAGACTAATGAATTACGGCCCCGACAAACTTACCAACCAGGAACTGTTGGGCATCATCATTAACACAGGCAACAGAGAAGAATCGAGCATAACAGTAGCAAATAGGATCATAAAAGATATGAAAACTATACGTGAGCTCAGAGGCCTGACCTACCAGGAACTGATAAGTGTAAAGGGGATTGGGGAGGCGAAGGCCGTAACAATTCTTGCTGTAATTGAGCTTGCAATCAGAATGCATACGCATTCACTTGAGGAAGATATTTATATAAAGAGTCCGGATGACGTAAGTGATCTTCTGATGGAGAAGATGAGATATTATCAACAGGAGCATTTCGTGGTTCTGTATTTATCAACGAAAAATATGGTGATTCATCAGGAGACGATGTTCAAAGGTTCCTTGAACACCTCCATTGTTCACCCAAGGGAAGTGTATAAGGAAGCAGTTAAAAGAAGTGCAGCAGCAATCATTTGTGTCCACAATCATCCAAGTGGAGACCCCTCGCCTTCCAGAGAGGACATAGAAGTTACAAGAAGACTTCATGAATGTGGGGAGATGATAGGAGTTGATTTTCTAGACCACATCATTATTGGTTCGGGAAAGTATATCAGTTTAAAGGAAATGAATTTCATTAAATGAGGAGTGGGTAGATGGGATTGGATATGTATCTTTATCTTCAGGAACGTGAAACCAATGAAGTCATTGAATATAGCTACTATAGGAAGTTCAACGCTCTACAGGGTTACTTTGTGAAGCATTTCAGTCTTGAAAACTGTGGAAAAATAAAGGTGTCATTGGAAATGGTGAATGAACTGTATCTTTTACTTAATGAAATCCGCCATTCTCCTGAAAAAGCAAATTTGCTTATGCCTGCATTCCCTGGTCCTTTCTTTGGTTCATATGAATATGACCGTATATACCATAACTATATAAATCAGGCAGCCTGTGACTTCTATCACGCCAAGTTCATAGATTATGAAAAATACGATCTTTTCTTCACTTCTGACTGGTAGAGTGCGATTTTAAATATTACAAATCCATTACAACTCTGTAATATTTGTAAATTCTGTTGAAAACCGAAATAGTTTAAGATACGATAAATGTGACTTAAAAATGACATAACAAGGAGGTCAAACCGATGATTAATGTAATTCTTTCATCCGTAAACCAATTTTATAGTGTTGCCTCCTTTGATGGATTCTAATCATTCCGGTTGAATCTAGATATCATATATATTATTTCTTATCTGTTGTAGGGAGGCTGCCGCCTCTCTATTTTTATGCTCGTAATGAGTGTGCACAAATGGAGTGCACACTTTTTTTGATGTCATTTTTGAGAAAATTCTGTAAACAAAGGGAGTGATGATGTGGTATCTGTAGTTTGCATAAGACAGTTTGACGCTATGACACCAACGAAGAACACAACAAGGAAAACCAGAGGGGACCATCGACTGTAATTGTGGATTGAATCCCTGGTTTCGGACAGGGTGGTGATATCATGTTTAATTTCCTAAAGAAATTGAAATGGTATTTTGGAGAACGTAAATGGAAGTATACGACAATCGTAATTGTACTGCTTGTGGCGAACATACTCGAAATCATACCTCCGCAGCTGATTGGCTGGACGATCGACTTCATAGCCGGCGGGGAAATGTCAGAGCGCCTGATGTGGCAGCTGATCGGTGTATTCATCATAGTGACGATATTGACCTACACTGCGACATATCTATGGTCCTATCTGCTCTTCGACGGGGCGGTGAAGATCGAAAGCATCATCAGGATGAAGCTGATGCGGAAGTTCCTGCTCATGTCGCCGAGCTTCTATGAACGCAATCGGACGGGGGACTTGATGGCGAAGGCGACGAACGACCTGAAGAGCGTGAATCAGGCCGCAGGAATGGGCCTTTTGACTCTGGTCGATGCAACGACATTCATGTTGACGATCATACTGGTCATGGGATTCACGATTTCCTGGCAGCTGACTTTCTTTGCACTGTTGCCGCTGCCGATATTGGCGATTGTCGAGCAGCGGCTCGGCAAAAGGATCAATGCGGCACATACGGAGAGCCAGGAGGCGTTCGGATCCATGAACGATTCGGTGCTCGAAATTGTGGAAGGGGTGAAACTCACACGGAGCTATGTGCAGGAGGCGGCCGAGAACAGGCGGTTCAGGGGGATGACGGACGACTATCTGGAGAAGTTCATGAAAGTGGAGCGCCTGGATGCTTTATTCCAGCCGCTGACAATCATCGTCACGACATTCAGCTTCGTGGTCGCCTTCGGCTATGGCGCGGTGCTTGCCAACCGCGGACTCATATCTGTCGGGGACATTGTGGCCTTCAACGTCTATCTGAACATGCTGATATGGCCGATGTTCGCAGTAGGCATGCTGTTCAATGTCATGCAGCGTGGAAATGCCTCGCTGATGCGCATCAACAGTATCCTGGATACGGAAGATGATGTGGATGATGAAGGAATGCACGGCATACAGGAATCAGATATGGATTTCGACCATGTATCTTTCCAATATCCATTGAGTGGCAGAACGAATCTGGATGATGTATCGCTCACACTCAGAAGCGGCCAGACGCTCGGCATCGTGGGCAAGACGGGCAGCGGCAAATCGACGCTCATTAAACAGCTTCTGAAGTTCTACCCGGCAGGGCATGGGAGTCTGGTCATCGATGGACGGCCGATATCGGAGATTGACCGGAGAACACTGCGGGAAAAGATGGGATATGTCTCCCAGGAGAACATCCTCTTCTCAAGGACGGTGCGGGAGAACATCCTGTTCGGTAATCCCGGGGCGATGGAGGCACAGCTTGAGGATGCAATCCATCTCAGTGCGCTCGATCAGGACTTGAAGCGGATGCCCGAGGGGCTCGAGACGATGGTCGGTGAAAAGGGCATCGCCCTGAGCGGCGGCCAGAAGCAGCGGATTTCCATTGCACGGAGCCTGATCCGGGATCCGGATATACTGATCCTGGATGACGCCCTCAGTGCCGTGGATGCAAAAACGGAAAAGCGGATCATCGACGGCATCCGTACGAATCGTACGGATAAGACGACCATCATCGTGACGCACAGGCTGTCTGCCATCCAGCATGCGGATCTGATCGTCGTCCTGGATGACGGCCGGATCATAGAGATGGGGACACATGATGAGTTGTCCGCTTCAGATGGCTGGTACAGCCGGCAGAACGACTATTATCTGAAGGGGGGTGCATCGACATGAAGGAAATGAAAAGACTGATGGGCTATGCCTTTAAGTTCCGAGGACATTTCATTCTGGGGATATCGCTCATGGTGCTGATGGTCGGGTTCGAACTGCTCGGTCCCTTTATTGCCATGCAGATCCTCGACCGTCATATACAGAACGGTACAGGGGAGATAGAACTATTGCCGATCTACCAGCTCCTTGGCGTATTCCTCACCATCAAGATGATGCATGCCATCTTCAGCTACCTTCAGGGGATCGTGCTGCAGAAATCGGGCGCCCTTGTAGTGCAGGACATCCGCAACGATGTCTTCCGGCATGTGCAGAAGCTGCCGATCCGCTACTTCGACGATCTTCCGGCCGGCAAGGTGGTCTCCCGGATCACGAATGATACGGAATCCATCCTGCATATGTTCTCAGAGGTGCTGCCGATGTTTCTGGTGAGCACTCTGACCATCGGCGGCATTACGGCAGTGACATTCGTCATCAACTTCTGGGCGGGACTTGCCATGCTTGTGGTCATCCCTTTCGTCCTCATATGGATGGTACTCTACAGGAAGTATTCGGAAGGCTACAATCATATGCGGCGGGAGCGGAACAGCGACATCAACGCCATGCTGAATGAATCGATCAGCGGCATGCCGATCATCCAGGCCTTCAACAGGGAATCCGAGGTGACGGAGGAGTTCAAAAATCTGAACGATGGCTATGTCAGAAGTTCGAACAGCCTGATCAGACTTGAAAGTGCCACCGGAGAGAACCTTATGGGGACCATCCGTTCCTTGCTGTTCGCTGTGATGGTCTACATTTTCGCATCCGCCTTCCTCGACGGGTCGGCGGCCATGTCGGTCGGTACGATGTACATCCTGGTCGATTACATTACACGCTATTTCAACCCGCTGTTCGAAATCATCCGCCAATTGGATGTATACGAGCAGGCGCGGGTGGCGGCGCTCAAAGTGTTCGAACTGCTTGATGCGCAGGCAGAAGATGATGACACCGGTGTGCTCGGGGAATTCGATGGACATATTGCCTTCGAACGGGTTGGGTTTTCATATGATGGCACACACAAAGTACTCAAGGACATCAATATGGAAGTATCACCAGGAGAGACGGTGGCGCTTGTCGGCCATACAGGGTCCGGCAAAAGTTCGATCATCAACCTGTTGATGCGGTTCTATGACCCGACTGAGGGCACCGTACGCTTCGATGGAAAGGATGTCCAAACCATCGGCAAGCAGTCTTTGAGGCAGCACATCTCTATTGTACTCCAGGATCCCTTCATCTACAGCGGAACGCTGCTGTTCAACCTCAGATTGAACAATGCCGATATTACGGAAGTGGAGGCAGAGGCAGCACTCAAGAATGTAGGTGGGACTGAGATGCTCTCCAGACTGCCGGATGGCGTGCATACAGAACTTGCAGAACGCGGTTCGACACTGTCCCTTGGGGAACGGCAGCTGATTTCATTCGCACGTGCCCTGGTGTTCGATCCGAAGGTGCTCGTACTGGATGAGGCGACAAGCAACATCGATTCGGAGACGGAACAGATGATCCAGCATGCCATGAAGGTGGTAAGCCGGAACAGGACGACATTCATCATTGCACACAGACTCTCGACGATCCAGCATGCAGACCAGATTCTGCTGCTTGATGGCGGCCGTATTGTCGAGCGGGGGAGTCACGAGGCACTCCTCAAATCGGGCAGGGAATACGCCAAGATGTACACCATGCAGGTGGCCCATGTATCCGGAGTGGAATAATTGTGGCAGCCAATATTTTGAAATTTGACTTTTCTCCCACATTAATGTAGAGTGATGAGCATTCAATTGAATACTTTTATCCAGAGAAGTGGAGGGATTGGGCCCTGTGAAGCTTCAGCAGCAGGCCGGTAGGTACTGTGCTAAATCCCGCAAGCCTCAGGCTTGGCAGATAAACGATTGAAGCCATTTGCCTTTGGGCAGGTGGCTTTTTAATTTCAGGAAGGAAGTGGTGGAATGGCAATTGTGCTTGAAGATGTGTCGAAGACATATGAAGTCAAGGGGAAGAGGATCGAGGCTTTGAAAAAACTTTCCCTGACGATAGAGGAAGGGGAGATATTTGGACTGATCGGCTTTAGCGGGGCAGGGAAGAGTACGCTGCTCAGACTGATCAATCTGCTTGAGGCACCGAGTTCCGGCAAAGTGAACGTGAACGGGACTGAGCTTGGAAGTCTGGCGGGGGAGGACCTCAGAATCCGCCGGCAGAAAATCGGCATGATCTTTCAGCAGTTCAATCTGATCGAATCGAAGACGGTCTATCAGAATATTGAATTCGTTCTTAAGGCAAGCAAGTATGACAAAAAGAAAACGCGGGGACGGATCGAGGAACTTCTCGACCTTGTCGGACTCGGCGACAAGGCGGACAGCTATCCGAAAAATCTGAGCGGCGGCCAGAAGCAGCGTGTCGGCATCGCACGGGCCCTTGCGAACCATCCGGATGTCCTGCTGTGCGATGAAGCGACCAGTGCACTCGACCCTGATACGACGAAGACCATCCTGAAACTTCTGAAGCGGATCAATAGGGAGCTTGGCATCACAATCGTCTTGATCACCCATGAAATGGAAGTCATAAAGGAAGTTGCAGACCGTGTCGGCGTCATGACGGAAGGCGAAGTTGTAGAGATCGATGACGTCTACAGCATATTCAGCCATCCGAAGCATGATGTGACGAGGGGCTTCGTACAGGATATATATGATTTTGTCATCCCGTCCCATATCGACGTGAACGATCGTTCCGAAGTGATTACGATCAAATTCCTCAACGAGCATGCTGAGGCGAACTATGTGAACCAGCTCTACCGCCATTTTGAATGTGACATCAGCATTCTGAACGGACGCATCGAATACATACATGATATGCCTCTCGGCTTCCTGATGCTCCACATCAAGGGCGAACCGGATGAGATAGGGCGTCTGAAAAGCTTCATCGATGAATCCAAAGGAATAGAAAGGGCTGAAATCTATGCAGAGATTGACTGAGATTGCACCGCTCCTTTACCGTGCACTGCTTGAGACGACACTGATGGTTTCCATCTCCATCTTCTTTGCGGTGCTGCTCGGGCTGCCGCTCGGCATACTGCTCTATATCACGGCGAATCCGCTGCTGTTTCGGATAAAGCCTTTGAATCAGTTTCTGGGCGCAGTGACCAACGTCATCCGCTCATTCCCATTCATCATACTGATTGTCGCAATCATGCCGATTGCGACATGGCTGACGAACAGTTCGCATGGTCCCGTATTTGCAAGTGTGGCATTGTCGCTCGCGGCCATCCCACTGTTTGCACGGCTTGTTGAGACAAGCTTCAACGGTGTCAATACGGGTGTCATTGAGGCGAGCATCGCCGGTGGTGCCTCCCTATGGCTGATCGTGACGGACGTCCTGATCCCGGAATCGAAACGCGGGATCACCCAGGCGATTACGCTGACGATCATCTCCATCGTCGCATTCAGTGCAACGGCGGGTGTCGTTGGCGGGGGCGGCATCGGCGACCTTGCCATCAGGTATGGCTACTATCGCTATGATACGGTGACGATGGTTGCGACAGTCGTGGTGCTGATCATCATCGTCCAGCTGATACAGCTCATTGGGGACTACTTGAGCCAAAGACAGGAGGGGAACTGATATGCGCGGAATATTGATATTTCTTGCTTCGACACTGGCAGTGATCATCGGATCGAGCGCCCTGCTCTATGAAGGGGAGGGCGAGGTCATTACAATCGGTGCATCAACGGGGCCGTACAGTGATATGGTGAACTTTGCACTGAAGCCGGCACTTGAAGAGCAGGGTTATGTGGTGGAAATCGTCGAATATACGGATTACATCCAGCCGAACAATGCGCTGCATAATGGCGACCTCGATGCCAACCTCTATCAGAACAAGTCGTTCATGCAGGACTTCAACAACGAAAATGGCACCGACTTCATCAACCTGATCCAGGTGCCGACTGCACCGATGGGGCTCTATTCCAGCGAGTTTGATTCCATCGCAGAGATTGAGAATGGCAGCGAAGTCGCATTGCCGCTCGATCCGGTCAATTCCTCCAGAGGGTTCCAGACACTGATGGACGCAGGATTGATAGAAATAGCTGAAGATGCCAATATGCTGGCCATCGAAGAAGAAGACATCCTTCAGAACAATAAGAACCTCGAGTTCGTCTACCAGGATTCGGGCCAGCTGCCGAGGAGTGTAGATCAGATTGGACTGTCGCTCGTGCCAGGCAACTTCGCCCTGGCAAGCGGCATGGATCTGGCGGATGCTCTGCAGCTTGAAAATATGAATGAGAATTTCCGGAACCAGATTGTCATCAATGCAGAGGATGAGGATACGGAACTTTCCCGTGCTCTGATCGAAGCCGTCGAGTCTGAGCATTTTAAACAGACGATAGACAATCAGTTCCAGGGCTTCGATAAACCGGAGGGATTCTAATGGCAAACAGACTGATTGAGAGCATACCACCCAGCTATTTCAAAACAGCGATGGCGAGCAATGTGGAACAGGGTCCACTGCCGCTGATCAACCTGGCGGTCGGCATCCCGGATGGGGAGACACCTGAGCCGATTCTGGATGCGGCTTCAGATGCACTATATAATGAAGAGAACCAGCGGTACGGTCTTTTCAGGGGGAAGCAGTCCTTCAAGGATGCGATCATCAGGTTCTACTCTGACCAGTATGGTGTGGAACTTGCAGAGCATAATATAGCGATACTTTATGGTACGAAGAGTGCCCTGGTCCAGTTTCCGATGCTGTTCATCGAACCGGGCGAGGGCGTCTATCTGCCGAACCCGGGCTATCCGGACTACGCGGCCGGCGTGAGGCTTGCACGCGGGGAGGTCTATGATCTTCCGCTTCTTCCCGAAAACGGGTACCTGCCGGATTACGATAGGTTGCCGGACGATGAGCTTGATAATGCCAGGCTCCTCTACTTGAACTATCCATCCAACCCGCTCGGCGCCGTTGCAGACAAGGAATTCTTCGACCGCACGGTGGCGTGGTTCAAAGGTACGAAGACGCGGATTGTCCATGATTTCGCCTATGCGCCGTTCTCCTTCGAAGGTCGGCATCCGAGTATGCTCGAAAGCGACCCGGATCTGGAGTGTGCCATCGAGATATACTCACTTTCGAAGGGCTTCAACATGTCCGGTTTCCGGGTGGGCTTTGCGGTAGGCAACCATGAAATGATCGAAGCGATCAATACGTATCAGGATCATACCCAGACAGGGATGTGGGGCGTCCTGCAGGATGCATCCATTGCAGCATTGGAAAATGCAGGAGAGATACTGCCGCACCAGGAGGAGAAGTTCAGGCGGCGGAGTGACCTGGTGACCGGAGCATTCAAAGAGATGGGCATCCCGATCAATCCCATAAGGGGTGGAATATTCGGATGGATCCGTGTGCCGGAAGGCCATGATGGGGAGTCCTTCAGGGAGTTTCTGATGAAGGAGCAGTCCATCCTCGTGACCCCGGGCATTCCCTTCGGATCGAGGGGGAGCGGCTACATCAGAATATCCCTTGCCGTCAGTGATCAGATGCTGGAAGATGTCATTTACCGCTTTGGGAATATCCGTCACCTATGGCAGTGACGTGGAAAAGTACAACATTTAATTTCGAATCACCCCTTGAAAGCATCCCCGAATACATGTAACATAATAGATGTAATGAAAACGACATAACAAGTCATGAAGTAATGATGTCCATCATGAATCGTGGCTTTTGATAGAACAGATCCATTCTTGTTCTAGATATCATATATATTATTATCTTATCTGTTGTAGAGAGGCTGCCGCCTCTCTATTTTTTTATTTTACATATGCTTATCAGAACCGGCCGTGTATGGTATTCTTTTATCATATATCAACGTATTAATGGAGGCGCTCTACAGTGAACAGGCTTTTCAACCGTAACCGCATGCTGATGATCCTATTCGGCATCATCATACTCATCATCCTGATTGGTTTCTCGATCACCGACCGCAGTACCACGACCAAAGCTGAACAGTTCACCGCCGATGCGGCTGCCGGCTCGCAGATGATCATCGAGGCACCGCTCAACTTTGCCGGCAGCATATTCTCGAGCATCAGGCAGAGCTTCAATGCGGTTGAGGAGAATGAACAGCTCAGGGCACAGTTGGAGATGCTGCCCCAGATGCAGTCGGACCTGGAACGTCTCAAGGCCGAGAATGAAGAACTGAGGGAAGCTTTGGACATCAGTTCCAAGCAGTCCTATGAAAGCATCAATGCAAGGGTGATCTCCCGCTCCCCGGACCAGTGGCTGAACAATTTCACCATCGACAAGGGGGAGGCGGACGGCATCGATGAAGGGATGGCGGTCATGACGCCGGAGGGCCTGATCGGCACAGTCGCACGTGCGAACGGCGGCTCCAGCTATGTCGAACTGCTGACGACTGACGTATCCCAGAACAACATGTCTGTGGAGGTCATTCATGATGGCAATCCGATCTACGGCAACATTCGCGAATACGATACGGAACGGAACCTTCTGGTCATCGAAAACATAAAGAACCGCAGCGGACTTGCCCGCGGGGATGAAGTGCTTACGAGCGGACTCGTCGGCGACTATCCTGAAGGCCTCCTCATCGGGACGGTCGTGGAGGTCCAGAATGACGAATATGGATTGAGTCAGAATGCCTACGTCCAGATGAAGAGCAATGTCGATGATGTCGATGTCGTCTTCGTAATCGAGAGAAATCCGGAATCCATGGAGGAATAGCATGAGGGCGATCATAATATTTCTGTTTTCATTCCTGCTGATGTATGTGGATTTCCTGTTTGCCGATTTCAGCCCGATGGAGATCGGCGGTGTGGAGGTTTATTTCGTCCCCCGGGCACTGCTGATGTTCATACTGCTCGTCTCGGTATATGCCAGTCCCAGGATGAGTGTTCTGCTCGGCGTCGTCTTCGGTGCCATGCTGGACCTGTACATAGGATCGCTCTACGGCATCCATACGTTTGGCATGGTGGCTTTCGTCCTGTTCATGCACACCGCATTCAGGGTCTTCCATAAGGACTTCGTCGCCCTGGCATTCGTCGTGCTGCTCCTGACCTTCTTCTATGACCTCTACATCTACTTCGTCTACAGTGTGCTCGACATGGTGCATCTGCCGGCATTCGATTATCTGGCGCTCAGGGCGGCGCCGAGCCTGCTCCTGAACGCGCTGATCTTCATCCTTGTTTTCATCATCGCACTGAAGACTTCCAAGGTTAGAAAAGAGGTACTGCCAAAGCATTGACAGCAGGGAACACCGTTGGTATAATGCAGTAGTTGGTGATAATGTAGACATCAACCGCTCAATTACAGGTTCAAGTGATGCAAATCCACCTGTAGATGGCGTGTCTTATTTTAAATCAGGAGGTGTAAGTATGTTTGCAATTATCGAAACAGGTGGTAAACAGATTAAAGTCGAATCTGGTCAAACGATCTATGTAGAGAAAATTGATGCAGAGGAAGGTGCGACCTTCACATTCGACAAAGTGCTCTTCGTAGGTGGAGATTCCGTCAAGGTCGGTGCGCCTACAGTTGAAGGTGCAACTGTATCTGCGAAAGTTGAAAAGCACGGCCGCGGCAAGAAGATCGACGTGGTGAAATTCAAGCGCAGAAAGAACTACAAGCGTAAGCAAGGGCACCGTCAGCCTTATACGAAGCTGACTGTTGATAAGATCGACGCGTAATGATCAATGTAGAATTCAACATAAACGATGATGGACAGGTTACATCCTTCAAGATGGAAGGGCATGCCCAGTTCGATGAACACGGCAAGGACATTGTCTGTGCCGGTGCTTCAGCAGTCGTTTTCGGTTCTGTAAATGCAATCCTCAATATGACGGAAGCCAACCCTTCCATCAATATGGAGGAAGAGACCGGCTATTTCGAATTCAAACTCGAAGAACCGGACGACGCAAAATTACAGCTGCTGCTTGAAAGCATGATCATTTCTTTAAAAACGATAGAAGAAGAATACGGTGAACATATCAGATTATTATTCAAGTGAGGTGAAAGCAATGCTTAAACTGAATCTTCAATTCTTTGCATCCAAAAAAGGTGTAGGCTCAACGAAAAACGGTCGTGATTCCATATCCAAACGCCTCGGTGCGAAAAGGCAGGATGGCCAGTACGTTACAGGCGGATCCATTCTTTTCCGTCAGCGTGGGACTAAAATCCACCCGGGTGAAAACGTAGGTCGCGGCGGCGATGATACACTCTTCGCCAAAATCGACGGCGTTGTAAAATACGAGCGTCTGGGTCGCGATAAGAAACGCGTTTCCGTATACAAGGAAGCAAAATAATGAAACGAATGGACATCAGCAAAGCTGGTGTCCTTTTTATTTAAATGTGCTGAAATTGATATGCTATAATATTTAAGGATAGAGGTGAGACAATGTTTATAGATCAGGTAGATATATACTTAAAAGCCGGCGATGGCGGGAATGGCCTTGTCGCATACAGACGTGAGAAGTATGTGCCGCTGGGCGGACCTTCCGGCGGTGATGGCGGCAATGGTGCGGACATCATATTCGAAGTCGATGAGGGACTCAGGACACTGATGGATTTCCGTTACCAGCGCCATTTCAAGGCGAAGCGCGGCGAGAATGGGATGAATTCAAATGCACACGGTAAAAATAGTGAGCCGATGGTGCTGAAAGTGCCGCCAGGCACCATTGTCAAAAGGAAGGATACCGGCGAAACGCTTGCGGACCTTGTACAGCATGGCGCGCGCGCAGTCGTGGCAAAAGGCGGACGCGGGGGACGCGGCAATTCAAGATTTGCCTCCTCCCGGAATCCTGCGCCGGATTTTGCCGAAAATGGTGAACCGGGTGAAGAGCTCGATGTGGTCATGGAGCTCAAACTCCTCGCGGATGTAGGGCTTGTCGGCTTCCCGAGTGTAGGGAAGTCCACGATACTCAGCGCAGTGTCGAAAGCGAAGCCGAAGACGGGCGACTACCCATTCACAACCATCAAGCCGAACCTCGGTGTGGTTGAAACCGGAGACGGGCGTTCGTTTGTGATGGCAGACCTGCCTGGGCTGATCGAAGGGGCTTCCGAAGGTACGGGTCTTGGACATCAGTTCCTGCGCCACGTCGAGAGGACGAAGGTCATCGTCCATGTCATCGACATCGGCGGGCTTGAAGGAAGGGATGCAGTCGAAGACTACAGGATCATCCGCAATGAGATGGGCCTATATAATGAAAACCTCCTGAAGCGTCCTGAAATCATAGTGCTGAACAAGGTCGACCTGGTGGAGGATGAAGCGGTCTTCGACCGTTTCACTGAAGCGGTAGGCGGAGATAAGGAGATCTTCAGAATATCTGCAGCGACGAGAGAGAACCTGGATACGGTACTATACAGGGTTGCAGATCTGCTCGAAGAGACATCTGAAGTGGAGGAAGTCATAGAGGAGACGGACCACCGTGTGGTCTATCGTCACGAGAAGGATCCGGATACATTCGAGATCAGCCGTGATGATGATGGTGCATATGTCGTCTCCGGGGATGCCATAGAGCGCATGTTCAAGATGACGGACTTCAACCGTGATGCTGCTGTCAGGAGATTCGCCAGACAGATGCGTTCCATGGGCATTGATGATGCGCTCAGGGAGCGCGGCATCCAGACCGGTGATACTGTAAGGATACTCGGCGGAGAATTTGAATTCGTAGAATGATGGTGATTTGATGTATCAGTATATTGTTGGTGTTTTGAAGGAAGTGGAGCCGCAGTATATCACTGTGGAGACGAATGGGATCGGATACCTGATCATGGTTCCGAATCCTTTTCGCTTTGAGCATAATAAGGAGAACGAAGTGAAGATCCACACGGAACTGATCGTAAGGGAGGATAGCCATACGCTCTATGGCTTCAACTCGAGGGATGAAAAGATCCTCTTCAGGTCGCTGCTGCAGGTCACGGGCATCGGCCCGAAGAGTGCAATGGCAATTCTGGCAGCCTCCACCCCGGATGAAATCATCCGGGCGATCGAAACCGAAGATGAGAAGTATATGCAGAAGTTCCCGGGTGTCGGCAAGAAGACGGCCAGCCAGATCATCCTTGATTTGAAAGGCAAGCTCGGACATGTGGATGCTTCACCCGAGTCGCCTGATGTGGATGGCAATGACCACTTCATCAGCGAAGCCCTGCTCGCCCTGGAGGCGCTCGGCTACAGCAGACGTGAGCTCAAGCGCATTGAGAAGCATCTGGGCAATGAATCTTTCGGTTCTGTGGACGAAGCAGTAAAAAGAGGGCTTAAATACCTAGTTCAGTAATGGGGTGCTATTATGGATGATCGCATTTTAGATGAAGGAAAGCAGCAGAATGAAGAGCATTTGGAAATGTCGCTCCGGCCGGAATATCTGCACCAGTATATCGGCCAGCAGACATTGAAGAATAACCTGAACGTATTCATAGAAGCTGCGCGGATCAGGGAAGAGGCGCTGGACCACGTCATTCTGCACGGTCCTCCGGGACTCGGCAAGACGACGCTGTCGAACATCATCGCCAATGAGCTCGGTGTGAACATACGGACGACTTCCGGGCCGGCAATCGAACGTGCCGGGGATCTTGCGGCGATTCTATCGAGCCTTGAGATGGGGGACGTCCTGTTCATCGACGAGATCCACCGGCTTCCCCGGGCTGTGGAGGAGATCCTCTATTCTGCAATGGAGGACTTCTTCCTTGATGTCGTCATCGGCAAGGGGGAGGAAGCGAGGAGCATCCGGATCGACCTGCCGCCATTCACACTGGTGGGGGCGACGACACGCTTCGGCAGCCTCTCCGCACCGCTCCGTGACCGTTTCGGCGTCCAGCTGAGGCTCGAATACTATGATGTCGACAGCCTGGTCACCATCGTCAACCGTACAGCGGACATATTTGAAGTCGCCATCGACGATGACAGTGCAATGGAACTTGCCAGACGTTCACGCGGCACGCCGCGGATCGCCAACCGGCTGCTCAGGCGTGTCCGGGACTTTTCGATCGTGAAGAAGGAGCCGTCCATCACCCTCGAGACGACGAACCATGCGCTGAAGGTGCTGGAAGTCGACCCGAGCGGGCTGGACCCGATCGACCACAAGATCATGAATACGATTCTCGATACCTACGGCGGCGGGCCGGTGGGCCTTGAAACCGTGGCTGTGTCGATTGGTGAGGAAGTCATCACACTGCTGGATGTGTATGAACCGTACCTGATCCAGCAGGGGTTCCTCGAACGGACACCGAGAGGCCGGAAGGCCACAGCAAAAAGCTACGACTACTTTAATGGAAAATCACAGATGGATATATTCAGAAATGAGGAATAGGTTTTGAAACTCGAGGAATTTGATTTTGAGCTGCCTGAATCACTCATTGCCCAGACACCTCTGAAAGACCGGGCACAGAGCAGGCTGCTCGGCCTGAATAAGGCGGATGGTACTGTATCGGACGGGAAGTTCGAGGATATTGTGAAGTATCTCAACCCGGGTGATGCACTGGTGCTCAATGATACGAAAGTACTGCCGGCGAGGCTCTTTGGTGTGAAGCGTGAGACGGGTGCCAAAGTGGAGATGCTGCTGCTCAAACCGATCGAAGGCGGGTATGAAGTGCTCATCCGTCCGGCCAGAAAGGTCAAGAAGGGGACGGAGATCGACTTCGGCGATGGTCTCCTGAAGGCAGTATGCACCGGCACATTCGATGAGGGCATCAGACATGTCAGCCTCCACCACGAAGGGCTGCTCGAGAATGTCCTGGATGAGCTCGGTGAGATGCCGCTGCCGCCATACATCAAGGAAACATTGGAGGATAAGGACCGGTACCAGACGGTCTATGCAAAAAATACGGGGTCCGCTGCCGCGCCGACGGCTGGGCTTCATTTTACTGAAGCGCTGCTCGAGCGCATCAGGGCGCAGGGTGTACATATCGCCTATATCACCCTGCATGTGGGCCTCGGCACATTCAGGCCCGTCAGTGCTGAGAACATCGAGGACCATAAGATGCACTCCGAATTCTATATCATGAACCGGGAGACGGCGGATGTACTCAATGAAGTCCGGGAAAATGGAGGAAAAGTGGTCAGTGTCGGTACGACGAGTACGCGGACATTGGAGACGATCATGAGGGATCATGGCAGGTTCGAAGAGGCGAGCGGCTTTACGGACATTTTCATCTATCCGGGCTTCCAGTACAGGGCCGTTGATGCGCTGATCACGAACTTCCACCTTCCGAAATCCTCCCTGATGATGCTGGTGAGCGCCTTCAGCGACAAGGATGCGATAATGAAGGCATACCAGCACGCGATTGATGAGAAGTACCGGTTCTTCAGCTTTGGAGACGCGATGATAATATATGAGGATGAAGAATAGATGGCAATAAGATATGAACATATTAAGACATGCAAGCAGACCGGTGCCCGCATCGGCAAACTGCACACGCCGCACGGCACGATCGATACACCGATATTCATGCCTGTAGGGACGCTGGCGACAGTGAAAACGATGACACCCGAGGAGCTCGCAGATATCGGCAGTCAGATCATTCTGAGCAACACCTACCACCTGTGGCTGAGACCCGGCAGTGACATCATCAGGGAAGCCGGAGGCCTCCATAAGTTCATGAACTGGGATAAGCCGATCCTGACGGATTCCGGCGGTTTCCAGGTGTTCAGCCTGAGTGACAGGCGAAAGATCGAAGAGGAAGGCGTCCATTTCAGAAGCCACCTCGACGGCTCCAAACTCTTTTTGAGCCCCGAGAAGGCGATGGATATCCAGCACGACCTAGGTTCCGACATCATGATGGCATTCGACGAGTGTCCGCCATTCCCTGCAGAGAAGAAGTATGTCAAGGATTCGATCGAACGGACCACCAGATGGGCAGAACGCTGCCTTACCCATCATGTCAAGGAAGGGCATGACAGGAACCAGGCACTGTTCGGCATCGTACAGGGCGGGGAATACAGCGACCTCCGCGCCCAGAGTGCGAAGGATCTTGTGGCGATGGACTTCCCCGGCTATTCGATCGGCGGCCTTTCCGTCGGAGAGCCGAAGCCGATCATGTACCGCATGCTGGAGGAGACGGTACCATTCCTTCCGGAGGACAAACCGAGGTATCTGATGGGTGTCGGCTCGCCCGATGCTCTGATTGAAGGCGTCATCAGAGGCATAGACATGTTCGACTGTGTCCTCCCGACCCGTATTGCACGGAATGGCACGACGATGACATCAAAAGGCCGGGTCGTCGTCAAGAACAAGAAATTCGAGCGTGATTTCACACCACTCGATCCCGGTTGCGACTGCTACACTTGCCGTAATTACACGAAGGCATACTTGCGCCATCTGTTCAAAACGGATGAAATTCTGGGATTAAGGCTTACCACTTATCATAACCTGTATTTTCTGCTAAAATTGATGGAGGATATTCGAACTGCAATTTTAAATGATCAATTGATGGATTTTAAAGAAGCATTTTTCGAATCATACGGATTGAATGTTGAAAATCCGAAAAATTTCTAACAGAGGAGAAGATGTATAGATGGAATTTTTCATGGCCATCCTGCCGTTTCTGGTACTCATCCTGGTAATGTACTTCCTGATGATCCGTCCTGCGCAGAAGAAGCAGAAGGAAGTTCAGAACATGCAGTCAAGCCTGCAAAAAGGTGATGAGATCATCACGATCGGCGGCATCCACGGAACGGTGGAGTCGTTCGACCAGAAGCACATGTACATCCGTACGGATGATGTGAATGGCGCAGTACTCAAATTTGAGCGTGTTGCGCTTAAAGAAATAGTAAAATAGAAAGACCATCGGCTGGCTCATCGAGTCAGCTTTTTTCATTTTAATTTTTGGTGGTAACGGTTATAATTGAAACGTTGAGGACTTACAATATAATCGAGGTGTGTTTTTTTGAAAGTGAAAACGAATAGAATCATAGCTGCTGTCCTGGTGGCCGTCATGCTGCTGACAGTCATCGGCCTGACCGTCAAGGACCTCGTAAAGGATGTCAATCTCGGGCTGGACCTCCAGGGCGGTTTTGAAGTGCTGTATCAGGTGGAACCTTTGAATGAAGGCGACGAAATTGATGATACTGCAGTTCAGAGTACGGCCCAGACGCTGGATTCACGGGTCAACGTGCTCGGTGTCTCGGAACCGAACATACAGATCGAGGAAGGCAACCGCATACGCGTACAGCTGGCAGGTGTCGATGATCAGACGGAGGCACGGGAACTGCTCAGTACCCAGGCTGAACTGACCATCCGGGATGTGGATGACAATGTCCTGATGGATGGTTCCGATCTGGTTCAGGGCGGGGCGAGCCAGAATTTTGATGAAATGAACCAGCCGATGGTTTCACTCGAACTGAAGGATCCGGGGGAATTCAGGGATATCACCGAAGAGATTTCCCAGCGTCCGGCAGGCGAGAACCTGATGGTCATCTGGATGGACTTTGAGGAGGGTGAGGACAGTTTTGAAGAGGAGGCCCAGAAGGCCGACCCGAAATTCATCTCTGCTCCGAGCGTATCCCAACCGATCAATTCTTCTGATGTCATGATCTCCGGCGGCTTTGAAGGCCAGGAAGGCATTGAGCGTGCACAGAACATCGCTGCACTCCTCAATTCCGGTGCACTGCCTGTCAAACTGACTGAGATCTATTCGACCTCCGTCGGCGCCCAGTTCGGTGAACAGGCACTGGATGAGACCGTCACTGCCGGTCTGATCGGCGTGGCACTCGTATTCATATACATGATCGCATTCTACAGGCTGCCAGGTGTGGTTGCTGCGGTGACGCTCACCGTCTACATCTACCTGACGATATTCGGATTCAACATGATCAGCGGGGTGCTCACACTGCCGGGGATCGCAGCCCTCATCCTCGGTGTAGGGATGGCTGTGGATGCCAATATCATCATGTATGAACGGATAAAGGATGAACTCCGCATCGGCCGCAACCTGAAGCAGGCCTATAAGAAGGCATCTGCTGCCTCGTTGTGGACCATCATCGATGCGAACATCACTACACTGGTCGCAGGCGTCGTGCTCTTCGCCTTCGGTACAAGCAGTGTAAAAGGCTTTGCGACCATGCTGCTGCTCTCCATACTGATGAGCTTCATCACAGCGGTATTCCTGACACGCCTGCTGCTGTCGATGCTGATCAAATCCGGCTTCTTCAACAACCGTCTCGGATGGTTCGGCGTGAAGGAGGAGAGCAGATACAGCATCAATGAAGGCAAGGACATAGAAGACCTTACGACACCATGGGACCGTTTCGATTTCGTGGGCCACTCCAGAAAATTCTTTGCATTCAGTCTGGGCACGATCCTGGTCGGACTGCTCATCCTGTCGATATTCAGGCTGAACCTCGGCATCGACTTCACAAGTGGTACCAGGGCGGACATACAGACTGACGGTGAAGCGACAGTGGAGCAGGTTGAAGAGGAACTCGAAGCGATGGACCTGTCCCCGGACAGCATCACGACGTCCGGAGAGGACATGGTGGTTGTGCGGTATGCGGAGAATCTTCCGCAGGATTCCGTCACTGAGATGCAGAGCACGTTCGATGACCTCTATGGCAGTGAGCCGGCAATCAGTACGGTAAGTCCGGTCATCGGACAGGAACTGGCCAAAAATGCGGTCATCGCTCTCGCAATCGCATCCATCGGCATCATCCTCTATGCGACCATAAGGTTCGAATGGCGGATGGCACTGCCGAGTGTGCTCGCTCTCATCCATGATGCCTTCATCATGATTGCGGTCTTCTCGATCTTCCGTCTGGAAGTCGACATCACCTTCATTGCGGCGGTGCTGACGATCATCGGGTACTCGATCAATGATACGATCGTCACATTCGACAGGGTGAGGGAGAACTTGAGGAAGTACAAAGTCATACGGAAGGAAGAGGAGATTGACACCATCATCAACCGGTCCCTCAAGCAGACGCTCACGCGTTCCGTGAATACGGTCCTTACCGTCATCATCGTGGTGGTCTTCCTTGTACTCTTCGGAAGCACCGCCATACTGAATTTCTCGATCGCCCTCCTGGTCGGCCTGATCAGCGGCATCTATTCTTCACTCTTCATCGCGCTGCAGCTGTGGGGCATCCTGAAGAAGCGCCAGCTGCGCAATGCAGACGGTGCCCTGACGGTTTATGAGGAAAAAAGCAAAGATGATGATAAAATATTAGTATAATACCTGAAACGCCCAAGATTCCTTGGGCGTTTTGCAAAGGATGAAAAATATGTACCAGTCGAAGTACGAGTGGAAAGTAAGACGAAAAACTTCCGACATACCGGAGGCGCTCCGCGAAAAGTTCAAGCTTGATCCGCTGGAGCAGACCATATTGGAGAACAGGGGATTCACCACGGAGGCCGATCTCGAGAAGATCTACCACCCGAAGACATATGATGCCGGACGCGTCCACATGATGGATAAGGCAGTGGCTCGCATAGAGGCTGCACTGGAAGGTGACGAGCGCATACTCGTCTATGGCGACTTTGATGCAGATGGCATCACAAGCACTGTGCTCCTTCTGTCCGCACTCCGAAGGAAAACGGATGAAGACAATGTGGACTTCTTCATCCCAAACCGGATCGAGGATGGGTATGGTCCGAACCAGACCATCTTCGAGGAAATCGTCGTCGGCCAGTATGATCTCGTCATCACTGTCGACAATGGAGTTTCAGGCGCCCGGGAAATCGGATTCCTCACGTCCCGGGGTGTGGATGTGATCGTGGTCGATCACCATGCATTCGGGGAGGATGTGCCTGAAGTCACCATACTGCACCCGGATCATCCGGATGGGGAATACCCCTTCAAATCACTGGCCGGTGTCGGCATCACCTACAAGCTTGTGCAGGCACTCGGGCTTGATAGGAAGGAAGACCTCGGCTGGGTGGCGATCGGCACCGTAGCCGACCTTGTGCCCATGATAGATGAAAACAAGAAGCTCGTCACCGAGGGGCTGAAAGTTCTGAATGACACGCCCCCGGCAGGAGTCCATACGCTTCTGAGAAGTGCAGGGAGCGATGGCTACATCGATGAAGAGACCATCGCGTTCGGGCTCGCGCCGCGCCTCAATGCGACCGGCCGGCTCGGGGAAGCGGAAATCGCAGTCGAACTGCTTCTTGAAGAGGATATGAACCTGGCCTACGAGCAGGCTGTAGTCGTCGAGGATATGAATATGGAAAGGAAGCAGCTGGTGGAGACGATCTTCGGCGAAGCCGATGCGGATATAGACGCCGGCAATCAGATCAATATCGTCTACCGTGAAGGGTGGCATCCGGGTGTACTCGGCATCGTCGCTTCAAAAATCGTCGAGAAATACGGGAAACCGGCAATTGTGCTGACCTTGGACGGAGATATATATCGGGGGTCCGCCCGTTCAATCGAGGGTGTGGATCTGCACAGGATCCTTGCGGAACATTCGAATCACCACCACCGCTTCGGCGGGCACGCACTCGCGCTCGGTGTTGAAGTGGGCGCAGCGGATATCGAGGCATTCAAGGATGAGCTGGAGCAGCATATGAACGGGCTGGAACTGAACTTGAGGCCGCTGAAGCATATAGACTACCAGATCAAGCAGGGGAATATGAGCATGAAGGCATTCGAGCGGTTCGGCCGTCTCAAGCCTTTCGGCCAATCCTTCCAGTCTCCCGTCTTCCTCCTCTCCAATGAGAATATCGGCACAATCAAGCAGGTCGGCAAGGACCGGTCGCACATCAAGCTGTCCATGCCGAAGGTCGGCATGGATGTCATCGGTTTCGGCTTCGGACATCTGATCAATGAAGTTTCCACCCAGGATCCGATCAGCCTGGTCGGGACGGTGAATGTGAATGAGTTCAACCAGAAACGGACACTTCAGATGATGCTGCAGGATGCGAGCGTCGACAGTGTACAGCTGATCGACATGAGGAGCCGTACCGACCAGCGCTTCGATATGATCACGCAGGAAGATGTTTTCGTCATAGCCGAAGGCAGGGAAAAGAAAGGGGAGAACTACTACCACTACGGTGAAGCACTCCCTTTCACTTCGAAGACGGTGGTGCTGAGGGATCTGCCTGAAAGCGTGGAGAACCTCTCGTATTCTCTGAGGGACATCCACGCATCCAAAATCATCGCGCTTTTCCATCAGAAGGAGGAACTGTTCTTCACAGGCATACCGAAAGCAGAGGATATATCAAATGTGCTGCAGCTGATGGGGAAGGCTGAAGAAGGTACGATAGATCTTGCGAAACATGCCCCGGCCCTGGCTGACCGACTGGGCATGAAGATGAAATTTCTCAAGATGGCCATCGATATTATGACGGATTTGGAGATTATCACACTAAAAGATGGTATAGTATATAAGGGTCAGGAAGAGGAGAATTGGAAGCTCGCGGACTCCAGGCACTACCAGAAGCTTAAAAGTCAGCTGGAAGCCGAAAGGCTTCTCAAGATGTCTTCTTCATCTGAACTGAAAGAGTATCTCAGATCATTAATTTCAAATTGAGTGGTGGATTAGAAATGGATTTAAAAAAATATGTATCAGAAGTATCAGACTGGCCGAAGGAAGGCGTCAGTTTCAAGGACATTACAACAATCATGGACAATGGTCCTGCATACAAGTATGCGACAGATCAGATGGTGGAGTATGCACGGGAGAAGGAAGTCGACATCGTCGTCGGCCCTGAAGCCCGCGGCTTCATCATCGGCTGTCCTGTGGCATACAGCATGGGAATCGGATTTGCTCCTGTACGGAAGGAAGGGAAGCTTCCAAGGGAAGTCATCAAATATGAATATGAACTGGAGTACGGGACCAATGTCCTGACGATGCACAAGGATGCGATCTCTCCGGGCCAGCGCGTGCTGATTACGGATGACCTCCTCGCTACAGGCGGCACGATAGAAGCGACGATCCACCTTGTGGAATCCCTCGGCGGCATTGTGGTCGGCATCGCCTTCCTGATCGAGCTTGAATATTTGGGAGGCAGGAAACTCCTCGAAGGATATGATACAATCTCATTGATCACGTATGATGAGTAGCCTGTTTTAAAGTCTGTGCAAACAGGCTTTTTTTGTCATTCATTTATTTGAAAGAGGTTTTATAGTATGATGAGTCTAACTAGTGTAAATGGGAAGCGGTGAGGTCATGAATAAGGAATATCCATATAGCAAAGACGATGTCATACGCATGTGTGGTTCATACATGCGTGAAGAGGATATGCTTATGATCCGTAAAGCATACGAATTGGCCAATGAAGCACATAAGGGCCAGTATCGGAAGAGTGGGGAGCCTTATATACTGCATCCTGTGCAGGTGGCCGGGATACTTGCGGAACTCAAACTTGACGGACCGACGATCATTGCCGGGTTCCTTCATGATGTGGTTGAAGACACGCCGTATACATTCGATGACCTCAAGGAGATGTTCAATGAGGAGGTCGCCGTAATCGTCGACGGCGTCACCAAGCTTGAGAAGGTCAAATACCGCTCCAAGCAGGAGGAGCAGGCGGAGAACCACCGCAAGCTCTTCATCGCCATCGCCAAGGATATCCGGGTGATCCTGGTCAAGCTTGCGGACCGTCTCCACAACATGCGCGCACTCAAGGCGATGCCGGAGCACAAGCAGGTCCGGACAGCCCAGGAGACGCTTGAAATCTATGCGCCCCTGGCACACCGCCTCGGTATTTCCAGCATCAAATGGGAGCTTGAGGATACTGCGCTCAGGTATATCGAACCCCAGCAGTATTTCAAAATCGTCAGCCTGATGAAGAAAAAGCGGAGTGAACGGGAGATCGTCATCAATGAAGCCATCGACCGCATCCAGGAGGAAATGGATCATACTGGCATAAAAGGCCAGCTGTCCGGCCGGCCGAAGCACATATACAGTGTGTACCGCAAAATGAAGAAGCAGCATAAGCAGTTCGACCAGATCTTCGACCTGCTCGCCATCCGGGTGCTTGTGACGAGCATCAAGGACTGCTACGCGGTGCTCGGCGTCATCCATACCATCTGGAAGCCGATGCCCGGACGGTTCAAGGACTATATTGCCATGCCGAAGCCGAATATGTACCAGTCCCTCCACACCACTGTGGTCGGGCCGAATGGGGACCCCCTTGAAATACAGATCCGTACATATGAGATGCACGAGATTGCCGAACACGGGGTTGCCGCGCACTGGGCCTACAAGGAAGGCAAGGAGCTCAAGGGCGAGCCTTCCATGGACAAGCGGATCAACTGGTTCCAGGACCTGATCGATCAGGAGACCTCCTCCCCGGATGCAGAGGAATTCATGGAGGCGCTGAAGACGGACCTCCTCAGTGACAAGGTCTATGTATTCACCCCGAACGGCGATGTGGTGGAGCTGCCGAAGGGTGCCATTCCGATAGATTTCGCCTATCAGGTGCATACGGAAGTGGGGAACCGGATGATCGGTGCCAAAGTCAACGGCAAGATCGTGCCGATCGACTACGAACTCTCCACCGGGGAGATTGTGGAGATCAGGACAAGCAAGCAGTCCTATGGTCCGAGCCTGGACTGGCTGAAGATGGTACGATCATCGAGTGCAAAGAACAAGATCCGTGCCTTCTTCAAAAAGCAGGACCGTGCAAGCAACATCGAAAAAGGCCGGTTTGCAGTGGAGCATGAGATCAAAAACCGCGACCATAAACCGGATGAGGTGCTGAAGCCGCAGTTCATCAATCCCGTGCTGGACCGCTACAACATCAGCAATGAGGATGATCTGTACGCCATGGTCGGGTTCGGCGGCGTCACCGCACAGCAGGTGACGAACCGGCTGATGGAGAAATTCAAGGTCAGTGAAGAGAAGACGAACGTCGTCGAGGAGATCGACCGGACGCATCACTACAAGGAGATTTCGACGGAGTCGGGCGTATATGTCCAGGGCATGGACAATCTGCTGATCAACCTGTCGAAATGCTGCAATCCGATCCCCGGGGATGACATCGTCGGCTTCATCACGAAGGGTCATGGAGTGAAGGTACACGTCGCCACATGCCCGAACATCAGGAACGAAAACGAGCGGCTGATCGATGTGGAATGGGTCAAGAACAAGAATAAGGACCGCAAATACCAGGCGGACCTGGAAGTTTCGGGCTACGACCGCCAGGGTCTCGTCAATGAGGTGCTCAACGTCGTCGCCAGCACAAAATTCCCGATCACCCGTGTGAATGGACGGACGGATATCGATAAGCATGCAAAGATCAGCCTGTCCGTAATGGTGCAGAATGTCGCCGACCTCCATCGGGTCGTGGACAAGATCAAACAGCTTCCGGACATATACAGCGTAGAACGCGTTTTTAAATGAGGTGTAGAAATGAGAGTCGTATTACAGAGAGTATCCAGTGCAACAGTCATCAGCAACGAATTCTTTAATGAAATCCGCCAGGGCTATTGTCTGCTCGTGGGTGTATCCAAGGATTCCACCGAGGAGGATGCGCTGAAACTCGCGGAAAAGATAGCTGCCAGCAGGAATTTCGAGGATGAATCGGGCAAGATCAACTTGTCGATCAAGGATGTGGGCGGAGAAATATTGAGCATTTCGCAGTTCACACTCTATGCAGATGTCAGAAAAGGGAACAGGCCGAGCTTTACGGAGGCGGCTGGGAAAGAGCATGCCGACAGGCTGTACCGGCTCTTCAACGCCCATCTGCAGAAGATGGACCTGACCGTCAAGGAAGGATTCTTTGGTGAAATGATGAATGTCCAGATCAACAACGACGGTCCCATCACCATACTTTATGAATCCATAGGTGGTAAAATACAGTAATGAAGCGGCCAGCCGGAATTTTCAACAGCATATTTCAGGAGTTCAAGCATTTCCTGAAATACAAGAAGCATATGTATGCAGCACCCCTGTTCTTCCTTTCGGCGGCCGGAGTCATCATTCTGGTTGCTGTGCTGGTCTATAGCCGTTTCTTTTCGCTTTCGGGAGAAGCCGTACAGATTGATATTGATCAGCAATCATATGATTTCAGTGGAAAGGTGATCGTCATCGATCCAGGCCATGGCGGCAAGGACCCCGGGGCCACAAGCATTTCTGGAGTGACGGAGGATGAGATCGTCTTCAGCATGGCACAGAGCCTCAAGTCGCAGCTTGAAGCGGGCGGCGCCGAGGTCATCCTAACACGCGGCAGGGATGAATTCGCCTCCCTTGACCAGCGGAAGGTTGAGGGCGACCTGTTCATCAGCCTCCACAGCGATGCCATGGATGATCCGGATGTCTCCGGATTCACTACCTATTATACATATCCGGAACAGAAGGCATTTGCCGAGGCGATCAACAAGGCACTCGAGCGGCGCTCCTATTTCCACAACCGCGGTGTGCACTCCATGAACTATCAGGTGACGTGGCAGCTCGATTATCCCGCCGTACTGGTTGAGTTGGGCTATCTGAGCAATGCCGTGGATGACATGGTGCTGAATGAGAGCCGCTACCAGGATATGATGGTCAAGGGGATTGTTGAAGGGATCAATGATTATTTGAATTGAGTGCTTGACTTGTAACGCTTTAAACAATATCATATTAAATAATTGAATGATGTGAATTCATCGATCCGAAGAGGTGGATAGGGTGGACGACAGAGAGACCTGCCGAGGCTGAAAGCAGGTTGTCCGCCAGTATCCTTCAACCGACACTTCGGTAGAATCCTTCAATACAGGCGGTGGCAGCCGTTATTATGCAAGAGGGCCCGGTAAGGGCTGAAGCAGGGTGGCAACGCGATCTAATCGCCCCTTATATCCGTCTGGATATAAGGGGCTTTTTTATATTTTAGGAATGGAGTGGAACATATGATACAGATTCCAAGAGGTACGCAGGACATATTGCCGAAGGACACATACAAATGGCAGTTCATTGAAGACAGGCTGCATGAAATCGCACAGAACTACAACTATAAGGAAATCCGTACGCCGGTGTTCGAATCGACCGAACTGTTCGTACGGGGTGTAGGCGGTTCGACGGACATCGTCAACAAGGAGATGTATACGTTCATGGACAAGGGCGACCGCAGCATGACGCTGAAACCGGAAGGCACGGCACCGGTGGTCAGAAGCTATATCGAAAACAAGATGCAGCACGACGTCAACCAGCCGGTCAAAGTATACTATCTGGCGCCGATGTTCAGATATGAACGCCGCCAGAAGGGCAGATACCGCCAATTTGTCCAGTTCGGCATCGAAGCGATCGGTGTGGAGGATCCATTGATCGATGTGGAGGTCATCAGCATGCTGATGCACATATACCAGTCATTCGGGCTGAAGAACCTGAAACTCTACATCAATTCCATCGGTGACCAGGACAGCCGGGCAGCCTACAACCAGGCGCTCGTGGATCATTTCAGGCCGTCCATCGATGAGTTCTGTTCGGATTGCCAGACCCGCATCGATACGAATCCGATGCGCATACTCGACTGCAAGAAGGACAGGGACCATGCACTTGTCCAGAATGCACCAAGGATATACGACTATTTGAATGAGGAGTCCAAAATCTACTTCGAAAAGGTGACGGAAAACCTCGATGCACTCGGCATTTCCTATGAAATCGACTATAACCTTGTGCGCGGACTCGACTACTATACACATACTGCATTCGAACTGATGAGCGATGCGGAAGGTTTCGGAGCCATCACCACCCTGTGCGGCGGCGGCCGATACAACGGTCTGCTCGAACTGCTTGATGGGCCGCAGGAGACGGGCATCGGCTTTGCACTGAGCATAGAGCGCCTGCTGCTCGCGCTGGAAGCCGAAGGCATCGAAATACCCGAACCTGAAGGCATCGACCTCTACATCTGCACACTGGATGCGGCAGCTGAAGCTACAGCAGGCCAGCTGCTCCACAAATTGCGTGCAGAAGGCATCAGCTGTGATATGGACTACAAGCACAGGAAGCTGAAAGCCCAGATGAAGGATGCGGACAGAAAAGGCGCGGCCTTCACGATCGTGCTCGGGGAATCCGAGCTTGAAACAGGAGAAGTGGAACTGAAGGATATGGAGTCCGGTGAGACGAAGAAGGTCAGCATGGATGAACTGAAACAATTAAGTACGCTAATTGAGGAGAATGGATCATGAGAAGATATGCAACAGAAATCACAGAAGAACTGACAGGAGAAAGGGTCCACCTGAAAGGGTGGGTCCAGAAGAGACGTGACCTCGGCGGCCTGATATTCATCGACCTCAGGGACCGTTCCGGTGTTATGCAGGTCGTCTTCAACCCAGAAGTATCGGAAGCGGCACTCGAGACTGCAGAACGCATCCGTTCCGAGTATGTCATTGCGGTGACGGGCAAAGTGCTGCAGAGGGACCCTTCCCAATACAACGACAATATTGAAACGGGAAAGATCGAGGTGCTGGTCGACGAAGTGGAGGTGCTGTCAAAAGCCGATACACCACCGTTCCAGATCATGGATGAGTCGATTGCTGAAGACATCCGCCTCAAATACCGATACCTCGACCTTAGGAAGCCGAAGCTGCAGAACATCCTGAAGCTGAGGCATCAGCTCAACCGCAGCATCAGGAACTTCCTGGACAATGAAACGTTCATCGACATCGAGACTCCCGTCCTATCCAAGTCGACACCGGAAGGGGCCCGGGACTACCTTGTCCCTTCCCGTGTACATGAAGGGGAGTTCTATGCCCTGCCGCAGTCGCCCCAGATATACAAGCAGCTTCTGATGCTCTCAGGCATGGAACGGTATTATCAGATTGTAAAATGTTTCCGTGATGAGGACCTGCGCGCGGACAGGCAGCCCGAGTTCACGCAGGTGGATATCGAAATGTCGTTTACAGACCAGGAGCAGATGATCGAGCTGAATGAACGAATGATCAAACAGGTAATGAAGGATGTCAAAGGAGTCGACATAAAAACGCCTCTGCCACGGATGACATATGTCCAGGCGATGGCTGAGTACGGTGTGGACAAGCCGGATACACGGTTCGAACTCAAACTCAATGACCTGAGCGATTTCAGCAGATCCGTCGACTTCAAAGTCTTCCGTTCCGCTGTTGAGAACGGAGGCATGGTCAAGGCGATCGTCCTTAAAGGTGAAGAGGGCCGTTTCTCCAGAAAAGATATCGACAAGCTTGAGACCTACGTGAAGACTTATGGGGCGAAAGGGCTGGCATGGCTCAAAGTGAAGGAAGATGACCTGAATGGGCCGATTGCAAAATTCTTCAGCGAAGACAACCGACGGGATCTATTTGAGACCCTCTCGCTTGAGAATGGGGACCTCATCCTTTTCGTTGCGGATACGGAAAAGGTCGTCCATGCATCACTCGGCAACTTGAGGAACAAACTGGCAAAGGATCTCGACCTCATTCCGGAAGGTCAGTTCAACTTCCTGTGGGTGACGGACTGGCCGCTGTTCGAATACGATGAGGAGGCCGGACGCTACTTTGCCGCCCACCATCCGTTCACTTCCCCGAGGGTGGAAGATCTCGGGAAGCTGGAAACAGCGCCGGAGGAAGTCATCGCGAATGCATATGACATTGTGCTCAATGGCTATGAGCTGGGTGGCGGTTCCGTCCGTATCCATGACGCAGAAACGCAGGAGAAGATGTTCCGTGCACTTGGCTTCACAGACGCAGAGCGCGACGAACAGTTCGGGTTCCTGCTTGAGGCGTTCAAGTATGGCGCGCCACCGCACGGCGGCATCGCCTATGGTTTCGACCGCTTCGTCATGCTGCTGGCCGGTACGGACAACATCCGTGACGTCATTGCCTTCCCGAAAACGGCCAGTGCAAGCGATCTGATGATGAATGCGCCGTCCAGGGTATCGGGTGAACAGCTCAAGGAACTGCATATCGAAGTGGACATCGAGGAATAGAAGAACCTCCCGCCGTTCCACAGGAGACTTTGTGGAAGGCGGGAGGCCGGATTTCTCCATATGGAGTGGAGAGCAGACTGAGGGATGCGCGATGCAAAAGCTGCAATGATGGCAGCCAGGCAGATACAGTATATGATTCAAATTCACAGAATAAAAAGATACTTATTACTATCTTTTTTGGATATCCTGTGCTATTATATTGGTAATAGGAATATCTGAGAAGTTCGTGATGTGTTGAATTATATTTTGACCTAACACCTTTATAAACGGGAGCCCGATAGGTTTTCCTATGAAAAACATGCCTGCTTGACAGGACGTTTGGAGTAGGGAACAGGGCACCCACCTGCACTTAGCAGGCCAAAATAATCAACAATGACACACGGCTTTAGCTTGGATATTCCGAATAAGTACCGAATTATTACAATTCGGTGCTTATTTTTTTATAATTTTTTAAGCTTATCGTATATGTCGGCAAGCTGTTTTTCATACTTTGAGACATCCGATGTCTGGTAGTAGGCGGCATTTTTGAGGGGATCTGGCAAATATTGCTGACTGACCACATGGTTCGGATAATTATGTGGATATTTATAGCCGATGCCATTTCCAAGCTTCTCGGCACTTTTGTAGTGGCTGTCCTTCAGATGCTTCGGAATGGCGCCCGTCTTCTTTTTCCTTATATCCGATAAGGCCCCGTCGATACTCTTGATGGCACTGTTCGATTTCGGTGAAAGGGAAAGCTCGATGACGGCCTGCGAGAGGGGAATGCGTGCTTCCGGAAATCCGAGGCGTTCAGCTGAAACGATGGCATCGAGTGTGCGTGAAGCAAGCTGAGGATTGGCGAGGCCGATATCCTCATAGCTGATGACGAGCAGGCGCCTTGCGATGGTGACGAGGTCGCCTGCTTCAACGAGCCGGGCGAGGTAGTGGAGTGCTGCATCCACATCACTGCCGCGGATCGATTTCTGGAACGCGCTCATGACATCATAGTGCTGATCGCCATCCTTATCATACAGAAGATCCGATTTCTGCATGCATGCCTTGGCATCTTCAATACCGATGACCGTGACACCCTCGGAATTCTTCTCTGTGCTGAGCGCAGCAAGTTCCAGTGCATTCAATGCACTTCTCACATCCCCCTGGCTGGTGTGGGAGAGGTAGCCGATCGCTTCATCGGAAATTTCCAGGTTGATGTCCCCGAGGCCGCGCGATGCATCCCCGATGGCACGCTCAAGTGCTTCCCTTACATCGTCCGGGTCGAGCAGTTCCAGTTCGAATATCTGGCACCGGCTCCGTATGGCCGGATTGATCGCATGATAGGGGTTGGAGGTCGTGGCGCCGATCAGTATGATGTTCCCATTCTCAAGGTGTGGAAGCAGAAAGTCCTGCTTCGCCTTGTCCAAACGGTGGATCTCATCGAGGAGGAGGATGACGCTGCCGCTCATCTTCCCTTCTTCGGCGACTGCCTGCATATCCTTCTTGGTGTTCGTCACGGCATTGAGTGTCCTGAACTTGTAGTTCGTGGACCCTGCGATGGCGCTGGCTATGCTCGTCTTGCCGATGCCCGGCGGTCCATAGAGGATCATGGAGGAAAGCCTTCTTGCCTTGACCATCCTTCTGATGATGCTGTTTTCGCCGACGAGGTGCGACTGTCCGAGTATCTCGTCGATCGTCTTCGGACGCATCCTGTAGCTTAATGGTTGAGTTGACATATTTTCACCTGTTTCAGAGTTATGGTATATTTAATACTACTATAATTATAAATGAACTTAAACTACGAGGTGTTTTATGAAAATCTCTACAAGAGGAAGATATGGACTGTACTTCATGCTGGCTCTGGCCAGGAATTATGGAGGAAAGAAACGGAGCGTCAAGTCGGTTGCAGAAGAGCGGGGCATCAGCGACCTCTACCTGGAACAGATAGTGGCCAATCTGAAGAAGGCAGAACTGGTCAAAAGTACACGGGGTGCGTACGGTGGCTATGAACTCAACTTTCCGCCGGATGAAATTACGGTAGGCAAGATATTCAGGACGCTTGAGGAGAACATCGTCGCCGTCGAGGGCGACGATAAGGATACGGATACGGAACGGTATTTGTGGCGCCGCATCAGGGATGCCCTGAGGGATGTGCTCGATCATACTTCACTGCAGGACATGATCAACCACGATGAGGACGAAGTGGATGACTATATGTTCTACATTTAAAAAGCGTTGGAGATCCTATGATCTCCAACGCTTTATTTAGAATCTTCCCGATCGGAATATCGAGTAGATCATTCCGATGAACATGATGAGGGCGACTACGGAGCCTATTTCAACAGCAGGAATGCTTAAGATTACATTGGTCTGGTCCGAGAGGGCCGAACTGATGATCAGCCCGACCATGATGATGCTGAAGGAAAGCAGGACGATACTGAAGGACAGTCTGTTGCCGAGCCGATCCAGCCGCTTCATGAATTGTTCACTGCGCCGCAGCTCCAGTTCGACCGGCACCTTCTTCTTCTTGAGACCTTTTGAAAATTGATGGAGGTTGCTCGAGGCATCCTTCAGATCATCGCTGAATTCAAGCCATTGGTGCCATGCGCGGTCGGTAATATTCTTCGGATTGTACCGTTCCTTGAGCAGCTGTCTGCCGAACGGTTCCGCTACATCGACGATGCTGAAATCAGGGTCGAGCTGACGGACGATGCTCTCGAGTGTGAGGATCGTCTTGCCGAGCATGGTGAAATCGGTCGGAAGCTTTATGCGGTGTGTATTGGCGATGTCGAAGATGTCCTGTACCGCCTCGCCAAGGTTCATGCGACTGAGGGGTATGTCATAGTATTTGTCCCGGAGCAGTTCAGCATCCTTCTTCAGTGCCTTCATGTCCACTTCGTCGGGGACGACGCCCATATGGGTGATGGCCCTGACGACACCGTCTGCATCCTTCCTCATCATGGCGATCAGGAGCGATCCGAAATTGGCCTTCATCTCCTTTGTCATCTTGCCCACCATCCCGAAGTCCATGAAGCCGATGACTTCATCCTCCATGATGGTGATGTTGCCGGGGTGCGGATCGCCGTGGAAGAAGCCTTCGATCAGTATCTGATGGAAGATGGCATGGGTGAGCCGCTCGGCGAGGCGTTCCCTTGAATACCCCTTTTCCTCTATGGCATTGAAATCACTGATTCCGATGCCGTCGATGTATTCCATGACCAGAACGTTCTTCGTGGTCACATCCCAGAATATCGCCGGTATGTGGACGGTTTCATCCTCTGTAAACTGTCTGCCGATCTTTTCGGTGTTCCGGCCCTCTATCGTATAATCCAGCTCATCGATGATGGCTCTGCTGAATTCTTCAATCATGTCCATCAGCTGGTACTGGCGTGCCCATTCAAGTCTTGATTCCGCCATCATCGCCAGGTTGTGGAGGATTTCAAGATCATTGCGCACGATCTTTTCAATGTTTGGGCGCTGCACTTTGACAGCCACCGCTTCTCCAGTAGTCAGCACCCCCCTGTGCACCTGGCCGATGGAGGCTGATCCGATCGTCTCGGGCTCCAGGGTGTCGAAGATATCACTTACACGGGCACCGAGCGACTCTTCCATGAGCGCCTCCACTTCCTCATAGGGGAACGGGGGGACGTGACTCTGCAATTTCGACAGTTCATTGATGATGTCCTCCGGGACGAGGTCGGGACGGGTACTCGCCACCTGTCCGATTTTGACGAAAGTGGGCCCCATCTCTTCAAGGAACAGCCGGATGCGTTCCCCCCGCGTCTTCTCGACATGTTCAGGATCCTGCTTCAGCAGGAGCCGTTTCGGCAGGGACAGCACTTCATCCAGCCCAAGCTCCTCGACGATGTAGCCGAAGCCGCTCTTCGAGAAGGCGAGGGCGATTTCCCTGTACCTTTTAATATGCTGCAGTCTTTTTTCAAATATCATTCTGGCCCTCCCATATTCCAGTATCTCTTGTTATCAGTATACCCTGTGGGAGGAAATGATTCATCCATTTGAATGCAGGAATCACACTTTCACTTCTTTGAAATAGTTGCGGTAGATCGCACGGAGCGCCTTTTCCTCGTCTTCTAAGGCGATTGCGAACATCATGCTGATTTCGGATGCGCCCTGGTTGATCATGCTGATGTTGACGCCATTATCGCTCAGCGCAGTCGTCGTCTTGGTTGCGATGCCGATGTGCTCCTTCATGCCTTCGCCGACGATGACGAGCAGTACAAGGTCATCCTCCACATACATGGATTCCGGCTCCAGCTTATCGTTGATGTCCGCCATCACCTCTTCTAGCTTCGTATTCCCTTCGAACTGCCTGGACCTGAGTATTATGGAGAGGTTGTCGATTCCGGACGGGATATGTTCGTAGGAGAGGCAGTGGTCCTCGAGTATCTGGAGCAGCCGCCGCGTAAAGCCGATCTCACGGTTCATCAAGTATTTGTTCATGGTGATTGAAGTGAATCCTTCATCACAGCTGATGCCGATGACTGGCATTTCAGGGATGAATTCCCGTTCAGAGACGATCTTCGTCCCTTCAACCTCAGGGTCGTTCGTATTCCTTATCATGATCGGAATCTTCTTCTTGTATACCGGAGCAAGCGCTTCGTCGTGGAAGACCCCGAAGCCTGCGTAGGAGAGCTCACGCATCTCGCGGTAGGTGATTTCCTTGATTGCATGCGGTTCATCTATAAGCCCAGGATGTGCTGAATAGATGAAGCTGACATCCGTGAAGTTTTCATACAGGTCGGCTTCGACGCCCCTCGCCACGATGGCCCCGGTGATGTCTGATCCGCCTCTCGGGAAGGTGACGATCTGGTTGTTTTCGGAATATCCGAAGAAGCCGGGGATGACGATCACATGCGGTGCATCCTTCAGCCTGTTCAGGCGCTCGTAGGATGACTCGATCAGCTGGGCATTGGAAGGCTCATCCGTGACCAGGATGCCTGCATCCTTCGGTGACATGTATTCCGCCTCCACGCCGATTTTATTCAGATGGGCGCTCAGCAGCTGGGCGTTGAAATCCTCCCCGCAGGACTTCAGGGCATCCAGAAGCCTGTCTTCTTCCTTTATGTCATCTAGATAATTGTTCAGGGTCGCCCGGTATTGAGCGAGCAGATCCTGGTCTATGCCGAGGTCGTCGATGATCGAGGAGAACCTGTCGATGATCCGGTCGATCGCCTCCCCGGTGTCGAATCCTGCCGTCTTGTTCGCGTGCAGGGCAATCAGCATGTCCGTGACCTTCGTATCCTCACTGAACCGTTTTCCTGGGGCCGAGACGACAGCAATCCGCCGTTCGGCATCACTTTTTATTATATCGGCCACTTTTCTGACCTGATGGGAATCGCTTAGGGAGCTCCCTCCAAACTTCACAACTTTCATCATCTCACACCCTCATTTCTGAATTTTAAAAACAATATTACATGAAATAATAAAACTTGTGTACCTTTTTTTAAATTATTTCTTGAATTTTTGAACTTTTCTCTCTAATATATAATCTTATACGAAGAAAAGATACAGGAGGGTGTTTGCGATATGAATTTGGCAATACTTGGAATGGGCACAGTCGGCTGCGGAGTCGTTGAAGTGCTCCTAATGAATAAAAGCAAGATCTCAGGACTGATGGGTGAAGATGTAACGATCAGCCACGTCTTCGTCAACAACATCGACAAGGAACGGGATGTTGACCTGACGGATGTGAAGCTGACCGATGACATCACTGATCTGTATGGAGCGGATGATATAGATGCCGTCATAGAAGTGATGGGCGGCATGGAAGATACACGGGATATCCTCAAGAGATTCCTCGAAAAGGGCATCCACGTCATCAGTGCGAACAAGGATATGCTTGCCAAATATATCGATGAACTGACCGAAGTTGCGAATGAAAATGATGCGAGGCTGCTTTATGAAGCAAGTGTGGCTGGCGGCATACCGATCCTGCATGCCATCGAACATGGTCTGAACGCCAATGAGATACATAAGGTCATGGGCATTCTGAATGGGACGACGAACTATATCCTGACCAAGATGACGAACGATGGCTGGGATTATGAAAAGGCATTGAAGGAATCGCAGGATAAGGGGTATGCTGAAGCTGACCCTACAAATGATGTGGGCGGCTTCGACGCCCAGCGCAAGATCGTCCTCCTGTCCCGGTTGGCCTACGACCGCAAGGTCGATATCGACGAGGTTCCAGTTACAGGCATCAACAATGTTGAACTGAAGGATATAGAGACAGCCAAGAAGGAAGGGCTGATACTGAAGCTTGTAGGGAAGAGTGAGTTTGACGACCAGGGCCTGTCGGTGGAAGTGGCGCCCGTGTTCCTGCCATCCGATCATCAGCTGTCCTCGGTCGGGTATGAAAAGAACGCAGTATATGTAAACGGCAATGCAGTCGGGGAGACGATGTTCTACGGCCCGGGTGCGGGCGGAAAGGAAACGGCATCGGCCGTCGTGTCGGACTTGATCAACTGCTGGCGGAACGCCGGGAGGAAGCAGTTCAACCTCACGCCGCAGCAGACGGCGTCAGTGAAGCCGTCGCAGTCGAGCCACAAGTATTTCATTCGCTTCGCCGCAGAAGCGGACGCCTTGAAGAATCATCTTGCTGGCCTGAAGGTCGAATACAGTGTATTGGATTCAGGAGCGGAGACGACGGTGATCACATCACCGATCGATCCGGATCAGCTCGAACAGCTGAAGCAGGACCAGAATTTCGGCATTGAAGCAATATATCAGGTAGAAGGAGATTGATAGCATGGCAAATTGGCAAGGCTTGATCAAAGAATACAGTGAGCTGCTCCCCGTCACCGGAGAAACACCGAAATTGACGCTCCATGAAGGGGATACGCCGCTCATCCGTCTTGATACGCTGAGTGAAAAGTATGGAGCCGACCTCTATGCAAAAGTAGAAGGGGTGAACCCGACAGGTTCCTTCAAGGATCGCGGCATGGTCATGGCCGTGGCGAAGGCGAAGGAAGCGGGGGCGCACACCGTCATCTGCGCATCGACAGGCAATACATCCGCCTCGGCTGCAGCTTACGCCTCAAGAGCGGGGCTCAACACCATCGTCGTCATCCCGGAAGGCAAGATCGCCCTCGGCAAACTGGCGCAGGCGATGATGTATGGCGCAAAGATCGTCTCCATCGAGGGCAATTTCGACGAAGCACTCAAGATCGTCCGCCGCATCGCCGAGGAGAAGGATGACATCACCCTCGTCAATTCGGTCAACCCGTACAGGCTTGAGGGACAGAAGACGGCGGCATTTGAAATCGTCGATGTGCTCGGCAAGGCGCCGGACTACCTCACCATCCCGGTCGGGAATGCAGGCAACATCTCCGCATATTGGAAGGGCTTCAAGGAATACGATGAAAAGAAATCCTGCGGACGCCCCAAGATGTATGGCTTTGAAGCGGAAGGGGCGGCGGCCATCGTCAATGATGAAATCATCGCCCAGCCCGAGACCGTGGCAACCGCCATCCGCATCGGAAATCCTGCAAGCTGGTCTCTTGCTGTCGCGGCCAGGGACGAATCCGGCGGCATGATCGAATCGGTCACCGATGATGAGATCCTTTCAGCCTATGAGCTCCTTGCGGGCACGGAAGGCATCTTTGCAGAACCCGGCTCCAATGCGAGTGTCGCCGGCATGATCCGCTCTCTCGAGAATGGGAAGATAGAAAAAGGATCCACAGTCGTGACCGTCCTTACAGGAAATGGACTGAAGGATCCGGAAACCGCAATCGAACAGATTACACAGAAGCCGAAGGTGCTGCCGAATGATGAGGATCAGATCATCGAATATATCGAAAGCATATCAAAAGATGCCAGCCCATCAGTTTAGGGTGCCGGCAACGAGTGCGAATCTCGGGCCGGGATTCGACTCGATGGGACTCGCCCTGGGAAAGTTCCTCAAGATCGAAGCGGAGGAGAGCGGCCGTTTCGAAGTCGTCTTTCAGGATGATTTCCTTGAAGTCCTGCCTGCCGATGAAGAGAACCTCGTCCTGGCTACCGCCATCCAGGTTGCAGAGAAGTACGGCGAAACGCTCCCGCCCCTTAAGATAAAGATGTCCAGTGAAATCCCGCTGACCCATGGCATGGGCAGTTCCGCCTCGGCGATCATCGCCGGGGTCGAACTTGCGGACCATTTCTGCCGGCTCGGACTGAGCGATTTCGACAAGGTCAAGTGCGGCAGTGCATTTGAAGGGCATCCCGACAATGTCGGACCGGCTGTGACCGGAGGGCTGTTCGTCGGGTACTACAGCGACGGAGACCTCCATTACCATACATTGGCGCTTGATGGTCTTGCGGCCATCGTGAGCGTCCCGCCATACGAGATCGATACGGGGGAAGCACGTGCGGCACTTCCGACTTCATATTCACGTGCGGATGCGGTCAGCCAGAATGCCATCAACAATGTCATGCTGCTGTCCATCATGAACAACGACTATCGATCGATGGGTGAGCTGATGATGTCTGACCGCCTCCATGAACCGTACCGTGAATCATTGATTGCAGAGTATGAAGACATCAGACGGATCACGCTTTCGGAAGGCGCCTATGCGACGGTCATCAGCGGCGCAGGCCCATCGCTCCTCACACTATGCAGGGAGGAGGACGCCGACCGCATCGTCGGCGCCCTCGCCAGCGTATCCGGCTGCCTGCACGAAAAAGTGGATATTTTCCAATAGGAAGCCCCCTCATGATCATGAGGGGGCTTCTTCGGGTCAACTGTTGTATTTCTGTACCACTTTTTCGAATATGTCGTAGGAATGCTTCTGTGCATCTGTATCATATATATAGCTGACCGCCATGATTTCGTCGGCATTGTACTGCTGCTGGAACAGTCTGAGCTTGTCCAGGACCGTTCCTTCCGAGCCGAGGAGCGCCACCGGGAAGCGGCTTTCGACAATCTGTTTTTCGGGCTCCGTCCAGAGCGGCCCCATGTCATCGACGGGCGGCTGGAGTTTATTCCGACCGCCGCGCACGACGTTCAGCACGAACTGGGACATCGTCGTGGAGAGGTATTTAGCCGCTTCGTCAGTATCTGCGCAGATGACATTCAGACAGGCGATCTTGTATGGTTCATCGAGCTGTCCGGAAGGCTCGAATTCTCTTTCATATATCTTGAAGGCCGCTTCCATCTGATCCGGTGCAAAGTGGGCTGCAAAGGCATAAGGCAGTCCAAGCCTTGCGGCGATATGTGCGGAATCCGTAGAAGACCCGAGGATGTACAATGGGATATTCGTCCCATGGCCCGGGAAGGCGACCACTTTCGTCTCTTCATCGGAGAGGTACTTCCGGATATCTTCGACCTCCGAACCGAATGTATATACACCGTCATGGTTATTCCGTCTTATCGCCGCAGCCGTCCGCATATCCGTACCCGGTGCGCGCCCGAGGCCGATGTCGAGGCGGTCCCCGAAGATGGCGTGCATGGTGCCGAACTCCTCAGCCACAATGAGGGGGGAGTGGTTCGGGAGCATGACGCCGCCGCTTCCGACACGTATGTGCTCCGTGTGCTGCAGAATATGGTGGATCAGCTGCCGTGTCGCAGAAGATGCGATGGATGTAGTGTTGTGGTGCTCAGCGACCCAATATCTGGCATAGTCGGAACCGTCCACATGCTGTGCAAGGCCCACCATATCCCTGTATGCATCGCCGGCATCCTTGCCCTCACGCACAGGCACGAGGTTCAGGATGGATGGTGTCAATTTCTTTGGCATTTGCAATTCCTCCTATCTGTGCACAATTATCGGCCATCGGAATTATTTTGTCTAATAAACGGTCTGGAAAGTATAAAAATTTACTATTCCATGTTAAAATTCTATATTGTATAATAAAGCTATTTGCAAAGTAGGGTGATCAACAGTGGAAGTGTATGCTGACTATGCAGCGACCACTCCGGTGGACAGGGATATTCTGAAAAATATAATCGACAATGCGGATGAGTTCGGCAACCCATCCAGCATCCATAAGGCCGGCAAGCGTGCCAAGGCACAGCTTGAGAAGGCGAGGAGGCAAACGGCTGCACTGCTCAACGCTTCCGCTTCGGAAATCATTTTTACAAGTGGTGCGACAGAGGCGAACAACATGGCAATCAGGGGCGTGATCGGACGCCGTGACCGTCCGCATGTCATCACAACCGAGGTTGAACACGCCTCGGTCCTCAACACGTTCAGGGCCCTCGAGGCCGATGCCGAAGTCACCTATGTACCCGCCGATGAGCGGGGCGTTGTGGATATGGCTGCATTGAAGCGCGCGCTCCGGGAGGATACAGCACTCGTTTCAATCATGCTCGTCAACAACGAAACAGGTGTCATGCAGCCGATCTACGAGATCCGGGAGATGCTCTCCGGATCAGATGCACTGCTGCATGTCGATGCGGTACAGGCATTCGGGCATATGACGGTCGACGTCGAAGATCTCGGCGTGGATCTGCTGTCTTTGAGCGCCCATAAGCTGTACGGGCCAAAAGGTGTGGGACTGCTCTACAAGTCGAAGGACGTGCATCTTGATCCCGTAATCACAGGCGGTTCCCAGGAACGGGATGCAAGGGGCGGCACCGAAAACACCATGTGGATACAGGCGATGGCGGCGGCGATGCAGAAGGCATCGGACGAGATGACACGGCGGAGCATCCGTGAGATGCAGCTGAAGGAACTGCTGCTGAACACGCTGACTTCAGCTGAAATCCCGTTCCAGGTGAACGGCGACGTCAACCAGTCGGCCAGCCACATCATCAACTTGTACTTCCCGTGGACAGACGCGGAATTCCTGTTGACGGCACTCGATATGGCCGGCATCTGCCTGTCGGCGGGTTCAGCATGCCATGCAGGTACACTGGAGCCTTCCCACGTGCTGTCTTCCATGTATGGGGAGACGGACAGGAGCACGAAATCCATCCGTTTCAGTTTTTCATACATGATGACGGACGAGGAGATCGAAAGGATCGCCGAAGCACTTGGAGATATATATGAAAGACTCATGAACTGATGAACTATAAATGGAAAGGAATGATCTGATGGACAACTCGAATACGACGGTTGTAGTCGGAATGAGCGGCGGCGTGGACAGTTCCGTCACCGCCAAGCTGCTCAAGGACCAGGGCTACAACACCATTGGAATCTTTATGAAGAACTGGGATGACACCGATGAATTCGGTGTATGCACCGCAACCGAAGACTACGAGGACGTCAGGCTGGTTGCAGAGGAGATCGGCATCCCGTACTACTCGGTCAATTTTGAGAAGGAGTACTATGACAGGGTATTCCAGTACTTCCTCGACGAATATAAGAAGGGCAGGACACCGAACCCCGACGTCATGTGCAACAAGGAGATCAAGTTCAAGGCATTCCTCGACCATGCCATGAAACTCGGTGCCGACTATGTCGCGACCGGCCACTATGCACAGGTCATCCACGATGAGAATGGATCGACGATGCTCAGGGGGGTCGACCGCAACAAGGATCAGACCTATTTCCTGAACCAGCTGTCCCAGGAGCAGCTCTCCCGCGTCATGTTCCCGCTTGGACATATGGAGAAATCCGAAGTGCGGGCACTCGCCAGGGAATATGACCTTGCCACGAAGGATAAGAAGGACTCGACCGGCATCTGCTTCATCGGCGAGCGGGATTTCAAGGAGTTCCTGAGCGGATATCTGCCTGCGAACCCGGGCCGCATGATCAATATGGATACCGGAGAGGACAAGGGCCAGCATGATGGTCTGATGTATTATACGATCGGCCAGCGTCAGGGACTTGGCATCGGAGGGGATGGCGGTCCATACTTCGTTGCAGGCAAGAATCTCGAGACGAATGAACTCTACGTCGTTTCCGGCTACGAAAATGAAGCGCTGTACTCTTCAAGCCTTGAAGCGTCCGAAATCAACTTCATCAACGATACGCCGGACCACTTCGAATGCACGGCCAAGTTCAGATACCGCCAGGAGGATGTGCCGGTCACGGTGACCAAGCTTGATGCCGGCAGGCTGCACGTGGAATTCCACGATCCGGCACGCGCAATCACACCGGGCCAGGCAGTCGTCTTCTATGATGGGGATGTTTGCCTCGGTGGTGCAACGATCGACCGTGTCTTCAAAGAAGCAAAAGAATTGGAGTATCTGGGATAATGGCGATCAAATATGAGCAACTCATTAAAGAAGGACGGATCGAAGAGGCACTCGAGGAGATCTTCAAGGAGATAGAGGCGCACCCTGAGGAGGAGGCCCACTATATCAATGGCGGGAACCTCCTCCACCAGGCGGGCCGGGACGAGGAGGCGGAACGCTTCCTGCAGAAGGCGATCACGCTCAATCCCGGGAGTACAAGCGCCTACTACACGCTTGCCAACATCTATTATGACAGCGGGCGGTTCGAAGAGGCGGTCAGGCTCTACCTGCTTGCATACAGCCGGAATCCGGAAGACGGGGACCTGAACTTCATGCTGGCGATGTCGCATGTCCACCTGAATGATGCGGAGCGGGCGCTGCAGTTCTTTGAAGCGGCCCACAAGGCGAAGCCGGAAGATCTGGAAGTCACTTTCCAATATGGACTGCTGTGCTGCCAGATCGGCCTGTATGAACCGGCCGACAAGCTGCTCGGCAAAGTAGTCGGCAATGGAGATAATGCAGACGCCGAGTATAATATGGGGCTTCTGAAGCTGATGAAGGATGATGACCGGGAACAGGCGCTCGAGCACTTCCACCGGGCTGTAGACATCCAGGCAGACCATCATCTCGCCCACAATGCCATCAGTAAACTCAAATAGGAAGACAGCAAGCGTCAGGGACGGTGATCTCATTTGGCACAATCAACAATCTACGATGATACGTATATCGTCGGTGAAGTGGAGCGCGTCATTTTCCTCAGTGAACAGACGCGCTTTACTGTACTCAAAGTATTGATAAATGAAACGAATACAAACTTCGATGATGAAGTGATCGTCACCGGCTATTTCCATGCGATTGCAGAAGGGGAGACATACCGTTTTTCCGGGAAGGTGACGAAACACGCACGCTTCGGCGAGCAGTTCAGTGCGGAAACATTCAAGAAGGAGCAGCCGACCACAGTGCGCGGTGTCATCCAGTACCTGTCCGGGGACACCTTCCCGGGCATCGGTGAGAAGACGGCCAAAAAGATCGTCGAAACGCTCGGCGTCGATGCGCTTAAGAAGATTGCAGACGACCGTTCTGCGCTCAATGAGGTGGGAGGACTCACCGCAAAGAAGCGGGAGATGATCCATCAGCGCATCCTCGAGAACAGCCAGACCGAAAGGCTCGTCATCAAGCTCACCGAGCTCGGCTTCGGGGCACGCATGAGCGCAAAGATCCTGAAGACATATCAGGATCAGGCGCTCCACGTGATAGAGAAGGACCCATACAGGCTGGTCATGGACATAGAAGGCATCGGTTTCCAGACGGCGGACCGCATCGCACATACGGCCGGCATCGCCCGCAATGATGAAAGCCGTCTTGAGGCGGGCATCATGTACATCATGGAAGGCATCGTCATGTCCGACGGGCATACCTTCATGGGGCACGACGAGCTGATCGATCTGGCGGCCGACCTGCTGAACCAGGACGGCCAGGAATACTTCAACAGGGAAGACATCAGCCGGACGATCGATTCACTTTCGGACAATGACAAGCTGGTCCAGTACGAGAAACGCCTGTACATCCCTTCGCTGTTCTATTCCGAATACAAATCCTCTGAACAGATCTACAGGATGATGAACGACCGGATGGATGTCCCGGTCAGTGAAGAGAAGGCTGGGGAAGTCGTCAGCGAAGTGGGGGAGCGGTTCAACATCCACTACAATGCGAAGCAGAAGTCTGCGATGATCGCCGCACTCACAGAGAAGATCTCCATCATCACCGGCGGACCAGGTACGGGCAAGACCACCATCGTCAAGGGCATCATCAAGGCCTATCACGAGCTCCATGACCTGAAGGATCACGAGGAGTACGAAGGGGATGAATATCCGATCAGGCTCGTCGCCCCGACTGGACGCGCTTCGAAGCGCCTGAGCGAGACCGCGGGCATCCCCGCCTCCACGATTCACCGGATGATCGGATGGGGCATGGACACGGAGAAGGATGAAATGATCGATGCCGAAATCGATGCCGATCTGATCATCATCGACGAGATGTCCATGGTCGACACATGGCTCTTCTACCAATTGATGCGCAACGTCAAGCCCTTCACGAATCTCGTCTTCGTCGGCGACAGGGATCAGCTCCCTTCGGTCGGGCCGGGGACGGTCTTCAAGGATCTGATAGAGTCTGAAATCATTCCCATGACCGAACTCGACACGATCTACCGGCAGGGGGAAGGTTCCTCCATCATCCGCCTTGCCCATGAAATAAAGGAAGGGCAGCGGATGGACATCACCGCGAAGTTCAAGGACCGGCTGTTCATTCCGGCAAGGGTGAACCAGATACCCGACCTTGTGGACAATGTCGTCAACAAGGCTGTGGCCAAGGGGTATGACATGCGGGACATACAGGTCCTCGCCCCGATCTACAAGGGGGATGCCGGTATACTGAAGCTGAACGAGATCCTCCAGTCCATATTGAATCCGGAAACGGAGGACAAGAACGAAATCGCCTTCGGTGATGTCATCTTCAGGGAGGGCGATAAGGTGATTCAGCTCGTCAACCGTGCAGAGGACAACATCTTCAACGGCGATTCCGGCGTCATCGAATCCATACTCTTCAAGGATGGCGACGGGGCGGAGAAGGACACCATCATGGTGGACTACGACAGCATCCACATCGCCTATGAGCGGAAGGAACTGACGGAACTCTCCCATGCATACTGCACCAGCATCCATAAGGCGCAGGGGAGTGAATATCCGATTGTCATCATGCCTGTGGTCAGGAGCTACCGCCACATGCTGATGAAGAACATCGTCTATACCGGCATCACGCGGGCGAAGGAGTCACTGATACTGTGCGGTGACGCCGAGGCCTTCTATGAATCACTGGAGAAGGAGGGCATCCAGCGGCGGACCTCACTGTATGAAATGATCCGTCTGCTCTTCGGCAGGGAATCCGGGACGGAAAACGACGGGGCGCCTCCTGCGGCCCTTACGGAGGAGACGATGTTCGAGATCCCGGCGATGATCAATATGGAGGATGTGACCCCGTACGATTTCATTTGACATATCGGATGAATATTTCTATAATCAAAACAAGTTTGATAAAGATGGAATTCTGAGTGTTGGCATGCGCTTTATAGAGACATTGTGGCTGGTGGAAACAATGACGCATCCCTTCACGTGCTGCTTTCCGTCCAGGTGAATACTCTTAGAGTGATGACTCCGGTCATAACTTGGGTGGTACCGCGGTTCAGATCGTCCCATATCATATTGGGAGGATCTTTTTTATTTTCCAAAAACTGAGGAGTGAGAGTAATGAAGCAATTGACAGGCAATGAGATAAGGGAAATGTTCATCAGCTATTTCAGGACACAGGGGCACATGGTGGAACCGAGTGCACCGCTCGTCCCGATCGATGACGACTCCCTGCTCTGGATCAATTCCGGGGTGGCGACCCTGAAGAAATACTTCGATGGCCGGGTCATCCCGGACAACCCGAAGATCGTCAACGCACAGAAGGCGATCCGTACCAACGATATAGAAAATGTCGGGTTCACAGCCCGCCACCATACATTCTTCGAAATGCTCGGGAACTTCTCCATCGGAGATTATTTCAAGGAGGGGGCAATCAAGTATGCCTGGGATTTCCTCACGAACAGTGAGTGGATCGGCTTCGATGAAGATCTGCTCTACGTGACGATCCACCCTGAGGATGAGGACGCATACGACATCTGGAGGAATGTCATCGGACTCTCTCCTGAGCGCATCATCCGCATCGAAGGGAACTTCTGGGATATCGGCGAAGGTCCATGCGGTCCGAACAGTGAAATCTTCTACGACCGTGGACCGGAATTCGAGTTCGATACACCGGCTGAAGAAATGTATCCTGGCGGGGAAAATGAACGCTATCTTGAAATCTGGAACCTGGTCTTCAGTGAGTTCAACCACAACAAGGATGGCTCATACACGCCGCTGCCGAAGAAGAACATCGATACCGGCATGGGCCTGGAGCGTATGGCAAGCATTACGCAGGAGGTGCCGACGAACTTCGACACCGACCTGTTCACGCCGATCCTCTCCCGCATTGAAGCTGTCAGCGGCAGGAAGTACGGCCAGAGTGAAGATACGGACGTCGCCTTCAAGGTCATCAGCGACCATATCCGTACAGTGAGCTTTGCGGTGGCGGACGGGGCGCTGCCTTCGAACGAAGGCCGGGGATATGTCCTCAGGAGGCTGATCCGCCGTGCAGTACGCTTCAGCAAAGAGCTCGATATCGAGCGTGCCTTCATGTACGAGCTAGCGGATCCTGTTGCTGAAGTGATGCATGGCTTCTATCCCAATGTCACAGAGCGCCTCTCCTTCATCCGTGACGTCATCAGGAAGGAGGAGGAGCGCTTCCTGGCGACCCTCGATGAAGGCATCCAGATATATGAGCAGGTCCGTGAAAAGGCGAAAGCGGGCGGCGGCGTCATCAGCGGCCATGATGCATTCAGGCTCTATGACACATATGGATTCCCGTATGAGCTGACGAAGGAATATGCGGAGAATGACGGCCTTGAAGTCGATGAGGAAGGATTCGTCGAGGAGATGAAGCAGCAGCGTGAACGTGCGCGGAACGCAAGGAAAGCGGGCGAATCCATGCAGGTGCAGTCCGAGACGCTTGCGGGCCTTACAGCACAGAGTGAATTCACCGGCTACCACTCCCTTAGGGAGTCCGGCCGACTGCTCTACATCGTCCAGGACGATCAGGCGGTCGACAGTGCCACAGAGGGCACGGTCGAACTGATCTTCGACAGGACGCCGTTCTATGCCACAAGCGGGGGACAGGTCGCAGACAAGGGACGCATTTCGAATGAAGGGACGGAACTTCAGGTCGAATCCGTGTACCGTGCACCGAATGGCCAGAACGTCCATGTGGCGCGCATCGGGTCCGGCACCGTCAAATCCGGTGAAACCTTCACCCTGGATGTGCTGAAGGACAGCCGCGACTTCATCACGAAGAACCATACGGCGACGCACCTGCTCCATCAGGCGCTCAAGGATGTGCTTGGAGACCATGTCAACCAGGCAGGTTCCCTCGTCGAGAAGGAGCGTCTGCGCTTCGACTTCTCCCACCTCGAAGGCCTTACCGATGAGGAGATTGAAAGGATCGAAACGATCGTCAATGAGAAGATCTACAGCAACATGAATGTCGAGATTTCCGAAATGCCGATCGGCCAGGCCAAGGAGAAGGGTGCGATGGCACTGTTCGGGGAGAAGTATGGAGACGTCGTCCGCGTAGTGGACATCGACCAGTACTCCGTCGAACTGTGCGGAGGCATCCATGTCAGGAACACCGGGGAGATCGGGCTGTTCAAAATCGTCTCCGAAACGGGCATCGGTGCCGGTGTGCGCAGGATCGAAGCGGTGACGAGCCGTTATGCCGTCAATCTCTACAAAGAGAAGGAGGCACTGCTTGCGTCCATTTCAGGCCGTTTGAAGGTCAGGGAGAACCAGGTGGAGAAGCGTGTCGACTCCCTGCTGGATGAAAATCGCAGCCTCCAGCAGAAGATCAAGGAGCTGCAGGCATCCAGACAGGATGAAAAGCTTGCGGATGTGACCGGCGACATCAAGGAAATCGGCGGTGTCCCCGTCCTCTCCAAGGAAGTTCCGGCGGATGATGCCAAGGAACTGCGCGCAACGATGGACCGCATAAAGTCCCGGGCGCAGGACGCCATCATCGCCCTCGGCGCCGTCAATGACGGCAAGGTCTCGCTTGTGGTCACGGTGCCGAAAGAACTGACGGACAGGTTCAAGGCCGGTGAAATCATGAAAGGCATGGCCTCCACAGTGGAAGGCAAAGGCGGCGGCCGGCCGGATATGGCACAGGGCGGCGGTACGGCGCCCGAGAATATAACAAATGCATTACAATTTGTTGAAGACTACATTAAAAGTTCTCAATAAAACGGTAACAATGATATAATGGATGAAATGCAAGCAAGGATGGGAGTGCTGATTTTGAATCAATTTGATGAAACGATGAAGTTTGATGTGGATGATGCGAAAGCACACAATGTGAAGGAAATCATGACCACTGTCTATAACACGCTTGAAGAGCGTGGATACAACCCCATAAACCAGATCGTCGGCTACCTGCAGAGCGGGGACCCTGCGTACATCCCGCGCCATAATGAAGCGCGGAACCGCATCCGCCACATCGACCGGGATGAAATCATGGAAGTTCTTGTACGGACATATATCGAGAAGGAAATCCATGAATAGGATACTGGGGCTTGATGTAGGCACAAAAACAGTCGGCATCGCACTGAGCGATGCCCTGGGCTGGACAGCACAGGGACTGACTACACTGAAGATAGACTATCATGAAGAAGTATACGGCATTGAAGAGGTGGCCCGGATTGTGGAGGAGAATGACGTCTCCACAATCATCGTCGGTCTCCCCAAAAATATGAATAATTCTGTCGGCGAAAGCGGCGACAGGTCCATCCATTATAGTAAATTGCTTGAAAACGAACTGCCAGATGTTAAAATAATATTATGGGACGAGCGTCTCAGCACCATCGGTGCAGAGAGATCGCTCCTTGAAGCGGATCTCTCCCGAAAAAAAAGAAAAGCTGTAATCGATAAAATGGCCGCGGTATTTATACTGCAGGGCTATCTCGATAATCCAGTTAAAGGAGACTGAACTATGAGTCAGGAAGAAATGGATTTCAACATGGAAGAAGAACTTCTGACACTGTATGATGAGGAAGGCAACGAGGTCCTCTATCGCAAGATGCTGGAATTCCATCATCCAGAATTCAATAAGGATTATGTGATCCTTGCTGAAGAAGGCAACTTCTCCAATGATGATGAAGAAATAGAGCTCATCCCGATGATCAATGTGCCGGATGAAGACGGCGATGGCGGCAAGTTCATGCCTGTCGAGACGGATGAAGAATGGGATATGATTGAAGAGGTTGTAAACACCCGGATGGATGAACCGGAAGAGTAGATCTTTTTCAGTTAATAGGGAATGGCTTCCAATATCGATTGGAAGCTATTTTTGAGATAGGAGTCATATATGAGTAAATACGATGATATTAAATTTTCAAAGACTGTTTCATCCTACCTTTCGTTATTTGTGATTGCTGCGCTTGCGGTCATCTTCATCGTGGCTGCATTCTTCATTTATATGTACATCAAATCGGGGTCCGAACCGCTGGACCCGAACTCAACCGAGATGAAGAACGTGACGATTGAGCAGGGATCATCAGCGGGCATGATCGGTGACCAGCTCGAACAGGAGGGAATCATCAGAAACGGTACGATGTTCGAATACTTCCTGAAGCTGAACAGCATTACAAACTATCATGCAGGGGACTATGAACTCTCCCCCTCCATGGATTTCGAACAGATAGCCAAGACACTCGAGACCGGCAGGGTCTACGAAGAAGTGCACCATAGGCTGACGATACCTGAAGGGTATGCCATCGAGCAGATCGCCGAACAGGCGGATGAACAGCTGCCGATAGTGGCAGACCGCTTCCTCGAGCTGATGGAGGATGAGGAGTTCATCAAATCGCTGATTGAGGATTATCCGGATATGCTTTCAGAGGATATATTGTCCGATGACATAAAGTATCCGCTTGAGGGCTATCTGTATCCCGCCACCTACGATATTACAGAGGAGGAGCCTGAAATAGAGACACTCGTCAGGCAGATGCTGGATGCGACAAGAAACAACACCTACAGCGTCTTCCAGTCGGGCAATGGCTACTCGATCAATTTCGAAGGGGAATCAGAGGAGCTTTCCTTCCATGAATTCCTGACCCTCTCCTCCCTTGTGGAGAAGGAGGCGACTTCGCTCGCCGATCGTTCCAAGATTGCGAGCGTCTTCCTGAACAGGATGTCGGAAACGCCGAGCATGCCGCTCCAGACGGACCCGACCGTACTCTATGCTCTCGGTGAACACCAGGAGCGCACCCTTTTCGAAGACCTGGAAGTCGAAGACCCATACAACACCTATATCCATACGGGGCTGCCCCCGGGTCCGATTGCTTCACCTGGCATGGAGTCCGTCCAGAGTACGATGAACCCGTCCAACACCGACTATTACTATTTCCTTGCAGACAGTGAAGGCAACAACCACTTTGCTGAAACCTTCGAGGAACACGTCGAGAATCGTGAGAAGTACATCAATAACAACTAAAGGTGAAAATCACCTTTTCAACCAAAATATTTTGTGCTACTATGAATTGTGATAAACAAAGCAACTGATAACTTAGGTTATCAGTTGTATTTTTTGTATATGGTGGGGAATATGGACATTTACGAATATGTTAGGAATCTTAATGCACAGCCGGAAATCTTTCCGGATATGCTTGAATATGCAGAGGCGCATCATGTTCCGATCATGGATGCGGATGCGCTTGGCGTACTGAAGCACTACATGAAACTCGCCGGTGTCAGGCATGTGCTTGAAGTCGGGACGGCCATAGGCTATAGTGCAATGCATATGCTCTCCGTCGATCAAGATGTTGATGTAGTGACGATAGAGAAGGACGAGGCCGCCCACAGCCGGGCGAACATCTTCTTTGAACAGCATGGGTTGGCAGGCAGGGTGCGGAGCCTGCTTGGGGACGCCAAGGAGATTCCGCTTGAAGCGCTTGGCGGCGAACCTTTTGACCTGCTCTTCATTGATGCATCAAAAGGGAACAACCGGCGCTTCTATGAGCGGTACATGCCGCTCGTGAAACCGGGCGGACTGATCATCGTCGACAACATACTGCTGCGCGGCCTTGTTACCGAAGAGGCCATCACCTCGAGGGGGACGCGCAGGATGAAGGAGAAGGTCGACGGCTTCAACAGGATGATTGCAGAATCGGATGCGTCCTCGGCCTTCCTGCCGGTGGGCGACGGACTGCTCGTCATCACTAAGGACAAAGAGGGAGAGCACAGATGAAAAGACCAACAGTCATAGGCATTGCCGGAGGCTCCGGCTCCGGAAAGACTTCGGTGACCCGTAAAATCATGGAGGCGCTGAATGGTCACAGCGTCATTCTGATCGAACAGGACTACTACTACAAGGATCAGAGCGATAAGACATTCGAAGAGAGGCTCGAGACGAACTATGATCATCCTTTCGCCTTCGACAACAATCTTCTGATATCCCATATCAGGCAGCTGATCGACCGCCAGCCGGTCGAGATACCGACATACAACTATGAAATACACACCCGGAGTGATGTGACCATCCAGGTGGAGCCGAAGGATGTCATCATCATAGAGGGGATCTTTGCCCTTGAAAATGAGCAGCTGAGGAACCTCATGGATGTCAAACTCTATGTGGATACCGATTCCGACATCCGCATCCTGAGACGGCTGAAGCGGGATATCGAGAAGCGGGGACGCACAATGGACTCGGTCATCAGCCAATATTTGAACGTCGTCCGGCCGATGCACCTGCAATTCATAGAACCGACCAAGCGTTTCAGTGACATCATCATCCCAGAGGGCGGAGAAAACAATGTGGCAATCGATCTGATTACGACTAAGATCCGCACTCTGCTCAATGAATAGACGATAGAAAACAAACTTAACAATTATATGGAGGGTTACGATGGATCTACAAAAAGAATATCCAATGACACAGAGTGGCTATGAACAGCTTCAGGAGGAACTCGAGCATCTGAGGACGGTAAAGCGTCCCGAAGTGGTGGAGAAGATCAAGGTAGCAAGAAGCTTCGGGGACCTTTCCGAGAACTCCGAGTATGATGCTGCGAAGGATGAACAGGGTTTTGTGGAGCAGGAAATAACTAAAATCGAAGATATGCTGCGCCATGCAAAAATCATCGAGGATACAAGCAACAACAATATGGTGCAGATCGGCAAGACGGTTACATTCAAGGAACTCCCGGACGGGGATGAAGAATCCTACCAGATCGTGGGAAGTGCCGAAGCGGATCCATTTGAAGGAAAGATTTCAAATGAATCACCGATTGCGAAATCACTGCTTGGTGCAAAGCTCAATGATTCTGTGAATGTACCGCTCCCGAACGGCAATGAGATGAAAGTGGAGATCGTGTCTATTGACTAAAGGCACCATCGGCATCATCGGAGCCATGAAGCCTGAAATCGATATCCTCAAGGAGTGGATGGATATCGAGGCGACGGATACGATTGCCCATACGAAAGTGTACAGGGGGACCCTCTTTGAACAGGATACCGTACTTGTTGAAAGCGGCATCGGCAAAGTCAATGCCAGCATGATAACAGCGCTCCTGATCGAACGCTACAATGTCCGGATCATCATAAATACAGGTGTCGCCGGCGCATTGTCGGGTGACCTTGATGTGACGGATATGGTGGTGAGTACTTCGGTCCTCCACCATGATGTGGACGCCGTCGAGTTCGGCTATGAGCTCGGGCAGGTGCCCGGTATGCCTAAGTTCTATATTGCTGACAAAGGGCTCGTCAAGCTGACGCTTGAAGCGATAGCGGCGCATCCCTCCATCAAGGGACATGGCGGTCTGGTCGTCAGTGGAGATTCATTCATCAGCAACAGTGAACAGAAGAATGGCATCACCCGCAACTTCAGAAAGGCGATGGCCGTCGATATGGAATCGGCCGCCATTGCACAGACCTGCTACCAGTATTCCACACCATTCGTCATCATCCGTTCCATATCCGACAAGGCGGATGACACGGCCGATATGACTTATGAAGAATTTCTGTCGAAAGCTTGTGTTCATTCATCCGAAGTTGTAAAATCATTATTGAAGGACTTGTAATCAGGAGGGAAAATCCATGCTTTTTCTTATGATCATTTCAATCATCATTACAGTCGTTATCGGTTTCCTCATCTACAAGGATACTGAAACAGAAGATAATGAAATCATTGAATAACACAAAAAGCGCCTTAATCTATTAAGGGGCTTTTATTTATGTGGTAGAATATAAAAAAAACTCATTAGGAGTGCGCATATTGAAGCTGCTAGAAAAATATTTCCTTCCCAGTGACTATTTCAAGGAATTTCAAGGAATTACGCCCCAATATTTGAAGGAACGCGGAATTCGCGCTGTCATCATAGACCTCGACAACACGCTTGTGGGATTCGACGAACCATCAGCCAGCGAAACGGTGCTGAAATGGTTCAGGACGATGAAGGACAATGGCATTAAGGTAACGATCGTCTCCAATGGCAGCCGCGTCAGGGTCAGTGAATTCAGTGATCCCCATGACATCGAATATATATTCAGAGCAAGGAAGCCGCTTGCGCGATCCTACAGGAAGGCAGTGCACATGATGGGCATGGACAGTTCCGAGACCGTCATGATCGGCGACCAGCTGCTCACCGATGTATTCGGAGCGAACCGGGCCGGTCTGAAGAGCATCCTTGTCCTTCCCGTCAAGGACAAGGACGGATGGGCGACTGTCGTCAATCGGAGGATCGAACGCATCATCATGAAGTATTTCGACCGTAAAGGTCTAATCCAATGGGGGGACTAACATTTGGAATCGATAAAATGTATCGGCTGTGGCGCTGAGCTGCAGACCGAAGATAAGAATAGACCGGGGTTCATCCCGGCAAGCGGGCTCGACAAGGAGGAGCCGATCTGCAAAAGGTGCTACCGGCTCAAACATTATAATGAAGTGATGGATATCGATGTGGACTCCGGGGAGTTCATGACCATGCTGAACGCCCTGTATGAAACCGACGGGCTGATCGTCAAAGTCATCGATGTCTTCGATTTCCATGGCAGCCTCATCCCTTCCTTCAACCGTATCGTCGGCGACAAGAAGGTGGTCGCCGTCATCAACAAGATCGACCTGCTGCCGAAATCCATCAACCGCGGCCGTCTGGTGCACCGTGCAAAGCAGATGCTCAGCGAAGCGGGCATCACAGCCGTGGACACGGTAGTGGTCAGCGCCATGAAGAATGAGGGCATCGATAAGCTCGTCGATAAGCTGTCGGGATATGCCGACGGTAAGGATATCTATGTCGTGGGCACGACGAATGTCGGGAAGTCGACGCTGATCAACCGGCTCATCGAGAATACTTCCGGCGATAAGGAAGTGATCACTACGAGCAGGTTCCCGGGCACGACGCTCGATTTGATCGACATCCCGCTCGGCGGGGGTGCATTCATCTATGATACCCCGGGTGTAGTGATGGATTCCCAGATGGCCCATTATGTGAGCAGTGAGGATCTGAAGCACATCACCCCGGCGAAGGAAATCAAGCCGAAGGGGTTCCAGCTGGACTCCGGTCAGACGCTGTTCATATCGAATCTCGCACGTGTTGATTTCGTCGATGGGGACAGGAACAGCTTCATCGTCTATACCAACCACGCGCTGAACATCCACCGTACCAAGACGGAAAATGCCGAGGCTTTCTACGAAAAGCATTTCAACACACTGCTTGCACCCCCGGAACTCGAGACGCCATATTTGAGCGCGTCCTATGAAACGTTCGAATTCGACATCAGGGAGGACAGCGACATTTCCATCAGCGGTCTGGCCTTCATCCGTGTGGGTGCAGGCGCAAAAGTGTCGGTCCGCGTTCCGAAAGGAATCGATGTCACAAGCAGGCCGACGATATTTAAAGGTGGGGTATAATGGGTAATTATGCAGTAATAGGATATCCAATCTCCCATTCTCTCTCCCCCCTCATCCACAATGCGAATTTTGAGGCGAAGGGATCAGATGACAACTATGCGGCACTTTCTGTACATCCGGATCACTTGCAGCATATCAGGGATCTGGTTGCGTCGAAGGAGCTCTCAGGATTCAACGTGACGATTCCGCATAAGGAAGCGATCATTTCATATCTGGATGCAGTGGACACGGACGCAAAGAAGATCGGAGCGGTCAATACGGTATCGATCGATGGGGACAGGCTGACGGGCCACAATACCGACATTACCGGCTACATGAATGCCTTCCTCGAGGTTTTCGGCCAGGCAAAGCGGCGCGTGCTCATCATCGGTGCGGGCGGGGCCGCCAAAGCCGTCCATCGCGCGCATGCCAACAATGGGGATGACGTGACGATCGCGGCCCGGCGCATCGAAAGCTTCAAACGGTTCACAGACGATGACTTCAAAGCCATGCTGATCCCGGACATCACCGGGACAGAAGAGTTTGATGCCATCGTAAATGCGACACCCGTGGGCATGAAGGGGGAGGACCTTCTGAAGGAGATGGATATTCCTGAATCATTGATATCCCGAAGTGCGGTCGGAGTCGACCTGATCTATCAGCCACAGAAGACGAAGTTCCTTGAGTATTTTGCGGACGGCCATCATATGAATGGTATGCCGATGCTCATCCATCAGGCAATGGACGCATATGGCATCTGGACAGGTGAAGAAGGGGACTACGGGGCAATAAATAAAAAATATGAAGAATATATCGGAGGTAAATCATGAATAAATTATCTTCACGTCAAGTGAAGCAGCTCAAATCAAAGGCACATCATCTCAACCCCATTTTCCAGGTCGGTAAAAATGGGGTGAATGACAATTTCCTGGAGCAGATCGACGATGTGCTTGAAAAACGGGAACTGATCAAAATTTCCATCCTTCAGAACTGCCTTGAAGACAAGGACAACATTGCAGCACAGATCAGCGAAGGGACGGAGAGCCATATCGTTACGGTCATCGGCAATACGATTGTGCTGTATAGGGAGTCAAAAGAAAATAAAAAGATTGAGCTGTCATGAAGATAGGTTTTTTTGGCGGAACATTCGATCCGGTCCATCCCGGGCACATCCATGCGATCGTTGAAACCAAAATTTCACTTGGACTGGACAAGGTGGTCTGCATTCCCGCGAAGCAGTCGCCGCTCAAAAAGAATGCGCCCACCCGGGATGATCATCGCCTGAATATGCTGGAACTTGCCATCAGGGATTATGGTTTCATGGAGATCGACGACTGGGAAATGACCCAGGAAGGCATCAGCTACACATATGATACAGCCGTCCATCTGCAGGAAGAATATCCGGAGGATGAACGCTATTTCCTGATCGGTACCGATCAGTATAAGAGTTTTGAAAAATGGCATCGGCATGAGGAACTGCTCAAGCTCATGGACTTCGTCATCATGGACCGGTATTCGGGTGAGCCCATCAGCGATGACAGGTTCATCACCATCAACCAGCCGGTGATCGAAATATCCTCCACAATCATCAGGGACCGCATCAGGGACGGTGAAATCGTCCGCCATCAGCTGGATCCCGAAGTGTATCAGTATGTAAAGGAGAATCATCTGTATGAAGCATAAGGCAGCCATCACCCTCGTAAAGGACAAACTGCCCGAGAAACGCTACAAGCATTCCAAACGGGTTGCTGAAACAGCAATTGAAATGGCCAAGATATATGGTGGGGACGCCAACAAATGTTTCCTGGCCGGCATTCTCCATGATTTCTCCAAATACGATGAACTGGGAGAAATGTACCAGTACGTGACGAACTACAAGCTCGACCCGGAACTGCTGAGCTTTAAAGCTGAAGTGCTGCATGGACCTGTGGCGGCAGTCAAGATGCGGGAGGAGCACGGCATCCTGGACGAGGAGATCTACCAGGCGATAATGAACCACACCACCGGCAGAAGCCATATGTCCCTGAATGAGAAGATCATCTATGTTGCCGACTACATCGAACCGAAACGGTCCCAGCCCGGCGTCGACCAAATACGTGATATCGTATTCGAGGAGAAGAACCTCGATCTCGCGATATATGAAATCACAAAAGCGAATGTGCTCCATCTGGTCTCGAAGGACCGGGCAGTCTATCACAGGACAGTGGAGTGCCTCAACTACTATAATATGGTTAAGGAGTGACTGTATGGATACGGAACACCTTGTCAATATGCTGATTGAAGCATGTGATAATAAACGTGCAGAAGAAATCATGAAATTTGATGTAAGTGATACGAGCAGTGTCACGGACTGCTACCTGATCTGCCATGGGAATTCGGACAGGCAGGTGCAGGCGATTGCAGATGAAGTCATGGATGTCTGCAAGGAGAATGATCTGGATTTCCTCGTTGAAGGATATAAGGATGCAAAATGGGTCCTTCTTGATGTCAATAACGTGGTTGTACATGTCTTCCACAAGCCTGAACGAGACTACTATAACCTTGAACGCCTGTTCAAACACGGTGAGCGTGTTGAAGTCTAGACCCGTCTATCAGCTGTTCAGCCACTATTATGATGAATTGACATATGATATGCCCTATGGACTGTGGCTCGACATCATCCGCCAATTCAAGGGTGGACGCCGGACGGTACTCGACATCGGCTGCGGGACGGGCAGATTGACGGCCCAGCTGCCTTTCGATGAAATCATCGGCATGGATCAGTCGGATATGATGATCGATGTGGCGAGACAGGAAAGTGGAGGGAATATCTCGTATGTTCAGGGCGACATGAAGGATTTCGATCTCGGCAGACAGTTTGATATGGTGACGGCGACCGTCGACGTCCTCAACTATTGCCACGACGAAGGTGAGGTGCTGGCTGTTCTTGAGAATGTCTACAACCACCTGACCCCCGGGGGGCTCTTCATATTCGACATCCACAGCGTCTTCAAGATGACGAACGACTTCAACGATGTGACATACAGTGATGAAACGGATCACATCACCTATATATGGAATGCCATCAAAGGGGAGGCGCCCCTTTCCGTCATCCACGACATGACCTTCTTCATAAAGGAGGAGGAAACATCGGACCTTTACCGTAAAGTGCAGGAAACACATGTCCAGCGGACTTATACGCATAAGGACATGCTCCAGCTCATCGACAGGTCCGGATTCATCATCGATACCGCATTCAGTGATTTTGATGCCGAGAATGCAGTGACAGAAGTGTGTGATAGGGTATTCTATATATTGAAGAAGAAACAGCGATGACATGAACCCGGCTATTGAGCCGGGTTATTTTTATTTCTCAAGTTTTTTTATTTATTTGACATCGAAAAAAATCAAAATGCCCTTTTTGCTCCATATATATATATAAAGAGGTTTTTTATGGAGGAGAATGGCATGATGGATATCAGATCAATATGGGAGAAGTACAAATTTTGGATTGCCGGCGGTGGCGTCCTGCTGCTGGTGGCTGCAGCCTTTGCCCTGCTTTCCGCCGATGAGGGTGTGGAGGTGATGGCCTATCAGCCGGAATCCTCCATTGAAGAGCCCTCCCTGGAGGAGATGACGACGGAAGCGGCGACCATTTTTGTGGAAGTGAAGGGTGCGGTGAAGTATCCGGGGGTATTTGAGCTGCCGCCTGATGCCAGGGTCAAAAATGTGCTGGAGATGGCCCAGCTTGAGGCCGATGCAGACCTCCTCACCGTCAACCAGTCCATGAAGCTTGTGGACGAGATGGTGATCTACGTACCTGTGGCCGGAGAAGTCGGGGAGGCGGATGTCCCCGTGCCCGAAAGCCCCGCGACCGCCGATGACGGCGAAAAGGTGAACATCAACACCGCTGGGGTGGAGGAGCTCGTGACATTGAACGGCATCGGAGAGAAGAAGGCACAGCTCTTCATCGATTATCGGGAGGAGCACGGATTGTTCATGAAACTTGAAGACATCAAGAACATACCCGGCATCGGCGATAAAACATTTGAAAGTCTGGAACCTTATATTACAATAGATTAATGGACAGACAAGAGGAGGGATAGAATGAGAATAGACTGGCATCAGTACTTTCTGGCACAGAGCCACCTATTGAGCCTCCGTTCGACATGTGAGCGGCTGAAGGTGGGGACGACGATCGTGAAGGACAACCGGGTGATCGCCGGTGGCTATAATGGATCCGTATCGGGAGAGGCCCACTGCATAGATGTCGGCTGCCTCGTTGAAGGAGGCCACTGCATCAGGACCATCCATGCGGAAATCAATGCACTGCTCCAATGCTCCAAATTCGGCGTGTCCACGGAAGGGGCGAGCATCTATGTCACGCATTTCCCATGTGTACACTGCACGAAGTCGCTGATACAGGCCGGTATCCGATACATATACTATGCCGAAGACTATAAGAACCATCCATACGCCCTGGAACTGCTGGATAAGACCGGTGTCCATTATGAACGCATCGATTTCGACAGGGCAAGCATCATCGATTCTTTTGAAAAGCAGCCATGATCCTTTTTCTCATACTGCTTTCGGTGCTCAATGGATACATTCTGCATGCCCAGCCGGTTCCGGCGGTGTTTTTCATCATCATTTCCAGTCTCATATGCCATAGAAGAATGGAGGGGAAGGCATTCCTTCTCTTCCATCTTGGAACGACAGCCATTGTAGCAATGGCTGTCTTTATTTTGCCTGAAACCGATTCACCCGCCATGGTGGATAACGTGACAGTCACTGGCTATAAGTACTACCGGGATGGAGTCGCACATACTGTGGCCCATGAAGACGGACGCTACGACCTGTACATGGAGGAGGCGGTAGAACTCCCGGTTGGGGCAGTATGCCAGGGGCCTTTTGAAGTGGTGGTGCCGGAAGTGCAGCGGAATTTCATCAAGAAGGATGACCGTGTGCGCATGAAGGTCAATGGTCTGGATGGCCGCATATATGCCGATTCGGTCGATTCAAGCCAATGTGCGGCAGGTCCCATGACATGGGGCATGCAGCTGGCAGAAATGCGTGACGGATATATGGAAGCCGTGCTTGGGTCGACAGTGCATGACTATAAGTTTGATATACTCACCCTATCCGTCGGCAACAAGTCATATATCACCTCCGAGCTCTTCGATAAGCTGCAGAAGCTCGGCATCTATCACCTCTATGTCATCTCGGGCACGCATGTGGCCTTCATCACTGCCATCCTGTTCCATGTACTGAACCGGTTCAGGCTGGACATCACTTTGATCAAGCTGTTGATGATTGCCGCACTTCTGGTCTTCCTGTGCCTCAATTTCTTCAGTCCGAGCGTCTTTCGGGCAGTCTTCATGACGGTGACGCTGCTCCTTGTTTCATTCACAAGAAAAAAGCCGTATCTTTCCGTCATCTCGCTCTCTGCACTGGTGCAGGTCGTGATCAATCCTTGGATCGTCCTCCATGCCGGCTTCCAACTGTCCTACATCACGACCTTCATGATCATCCTGAGCCGCCATTACTGGAGCGGCTCAGGCTTCTTCATCCAACTGCTCGGCATCACCCTGATCGCCGAGATATCCACGCTGGTCATCCTGCTCCACCAGTTCAATGAACTGAGCATCAGCGGCATTGCAATGAATATGATCTTTGTACCGATCTTCACCTCCGTCATCTTCCCGATGGTCATACTGTTCAATATCATGGTTTTCACCCACCTGCCTGAAGTCGTGGATGCAGGATACGCTTTCGTCTTCGGAACTCTGAAGGATGTGATCACGCTGATCGCTGACGGCATGGACCACCGTACATCGGTGGGCAGCCTGGGGCCATTCTGGCTCATCCTGCTGAGCACCCTGTCCTACTGGATGATCCGGACCCTCTGTCTCAGGCAGGTCAGGCGGTTCCTGATGCTTTCTGCATGCTTCATCCTATCAATATTTCTGATCGACCGTATTCCCCACGATGACTTTACTGTTACAATGGTGGATGTCGGCCAGGGGGATGCATTCGTCATAGAGGATCACCGGAACCGCTCCGTCCTCCTCATCGATACGGGCGGCAGATATTATTATCGGGATGCGGGACAGATGCTCTCCGACCAGACCGTCCTCCCATATCTCAAGGAAGCGGGAATCGACCGCATCGATATGATGGTCCTGTCGCATTTCGACCTGGATCATGTGGGGGAGGCGCATCATATCATCGGAAAGATGTCTGTGGACCACATATACGTGAACCCCAACGATCCCGGCTTCCAGGTGTGGCATGAAGAGATGCCCGATGATTTTCGGGGAACGGTCGTAGATGCACTTCAAACCAGGGAGCTGCAGGTGGGGGATATCGCCATCAGACGGCTTTTCCCCGGACCTGCGCACAGTGATGATGATCCGAACAGGAATTCACTGGTACTGGAAGTGGACACCGGGTCCTACAGTTTCCTTTTTACAGGGGATACGGATGAAGAGATGGAGCAGTTGTGGGTGGGCGAGGCAGGCCGGATTGAAGCGGATGTGCTGAAGCTTGCACATCATGGTTCGGACACATCCACAGGAGAATATTTCATTGCCAATTCGGATTTCACTTATGGCCTCATATCCGCTGGGGCGGGGAACCGGTATGGGCATCCGCACCGTGAGGTCTTGGAGCGGGCAGGGGGTATGGCCATTCTTGATACATCGAAGCACGGCATGGTGCGTTTTAGGATCGACGGCAGGGAGATGTGCATCGAAACGAAGCTTGATCCATCGCTCAATCACTGCATAAAAAAAAGAGCTGAATGATCAGCTCTTCTATCCGGCAACAATCTGGAAGATCTGGGCGATGACGTAGATTACAGTAAGCCCAAGGAATCCGACGATGAAGCCGAGTCCGGAATCGACGACATCATTGTTCTTTGATTGTACATGCTTTTCGAATTTATTCATGAGATAACCTCCTAAACATATCACTAATAGTATAGGATATTTATTATAAAAAAGCTATAATGGATTTACAATTAATACAGGAGTGACGTTAAATGGAACGATTACAGCTAATATACGGTAGCAACACCATGAGGATTTCCGAAAAGGCAAAGATATTGGCACAGTCCTATGTCAAAGAGCCGGATGCCTTCAGCATAGTCACCCTGAATTATAAAGAGACACCGGTTGAAGCCATTATAGAGGAAGCGCAGACATTGCCGTTCCTCTCGGATGCGAAAGCCGTCATCGTGGAGGATGCCTTTTCCTTCACCGGGGCCAAAGTGCGCTCGGAAGTCGAACACAATATCGACCTGCTTGTGGAATACATCAACAATAAGAATGATGATACGCTCATCATCTTCAAAGTATACAGCGAACAGCTGGACAACAGGAAGAAGATCACCAAACTGATGAAGTCGAAGGGGAAAGTGACGGAAATCAGCGAAATGACCGAGCAGGAAGTCCGCAGCCATATAAGAAGCACGGCCGAGAAGGCGGAGGTCGATATGGCGCCTGAAGCCCTCGACCTCTTCATCCAGCTGGTCGGCATCAAGTATGATCACGTGACCAACGAGCTTGAAAAGCTGCTCCTGTATGTGGAGGACACCATCACGAGGGAGGATGTCGAGGAGATCGTCAGCGTCAGCCTGGAGCAGAACATCTTCAAACTGACGGACCTCATCCTCTCGGGCAGAAAGGCGGAAGCGGTAAGGCTGCTCAGGGTGCTCATCCTGCAGAATGAGGAGCCGATGCAGCTTTTGCACCTCATCATCAGCCAGCTCAGGCTGCTTTACCAGGTGAAGCTGATGCAGGGTGAGGGCTATCAGGGGGACTTCATTGCAAAATCCCTCAAGGTCCACCCGTACAGGGTGAAGCTTGCCGGCCGCGAGGTCAGGAAGTACCGGCAGGAGGAGCTTGAACAAAAGATGGTCAAATGCCGGGACATCGACTACAAGTTCAAATCCAGCTATCTGGACAGGCAGAGCCTGTTTGAACTGTTCATCATGGAGATATGAAAACGGCCCCCTTCAGGAATGACTAAAGGGGGCTGTCTTCATTTACGGCAAATAAAAAAACCTTCCTGTGGAAGGTTTTATTTTGCCATGAGCTTGGATTTCATACGTGCTGCTTTGTTACCGTGGATCAAGTTCTTCTTGGAAGCTTTATCTACGTGTTTCACAGCGTTTGAAACGAGTGTTTCAACGTTTTCTGAATTATTTTCTTTAGCAGTCATTGCGCGTTTGACAGCTGTGCGCATCTCACTTTTTTGGGCAATGTTCTGATTATGAGCGGATTCAGTAGTCTTCACTCTTTTGATTGCTGATTTAATGTTAGGCATTGCATTCACCTCCACCTTGTAGTTGTACAACTTTTATTGCAACAAAAAGTATTTTATCAAATATCCCGCCGTTATGCAATATAAATGGAAAATGAATTGAATGAAATTATGTTTGTTGTTATAATACAACCACTGTCTAATAAGAGAAAGTTGGAAGATATATGAATGATCAAGAGCGTTTGAAACGTCAGGAAAAAATAAGGAACTTTTCAATCATCGCCCATATTGATCACGGCAAGAGTACACTCGCAGACCGTATTCTTGAAAACACCAAGTCCGTCACATCAAGGGAGATGAAAGCGCAGCTCCTGGATTCGATGGATCTGGAGCGTGAGCGCGGCATCACAATCAAACTGAATGCGGTACAGCTTAAATATACGGCCAAGGATGGGGAAGACTACATCTTCCACCTGATCGATACACCGGGGCATGTCGACTTTACATACGAGGTCTCGAGATCCCTTGCAGCATGTGAAGGGGCTGTGCTTGTCGTGGACGCGGCACAGGGCATCGAAGCGCAGACGCTTGCCAATGTATATCTGGCATTGGATAACGATCTCGAACTGATTCCAGTCATCAACAAGATCGACCTGCCTGCAGCGGATCCCGACCGGATTGCCCAGGAAGTGGAGGACGTCATCGGGCTCGACAAGGACGAGGCCATCCGTGCCTCTGCAAAGGCGAACATCGGCATCGAGGAGATTCTGGAGCGCGTCGTCAAGACTGTCCCTGCTCCTGCAGGAGACCCGTCCGCACCGCTCAAGGCACTGATCTTCGACTCTGTCTTCGATCCATACCGGGGTGTCATCTCCTCCATACGGATCATGGAAGGGACCGTGAAACCGGGCGACAAGATCAAAATGATGGCGACCGGCAAGGAATTTGAAGTGGCCGAAGTCGGCATCAACACACCAAAGCCGCTGCCTGTGAAGGAGCTGACCGTCGGAGACGTCGGCTACCTCATGGCATCCGTGAAGAATGTCAGCGATTCCCGCGTCGGAGACACGATAACCCTGGCCAACAATCCGGCGGAAACACCGCTTGAAGGCTATAAGAAGATGAACCCGATGGTCTACTGCGGCATCTATCCGATTGACACGGGCAAATACAACGACCTGCGTGAGGCGCTCGAGAAGCTTGAACTGAACGACTCCTCCCTCGTCTACGAGCCGGAGACATCCCAGGCACTTGGCTTCGGTTTCCGTACCGGATTCCTCGGTCTGCTCCATATGGAGATCGTCCAGGAACGCATCGAGCGTGAATTCGGCATCGAGCTGATTGCGACTGCACCTTCAGTGATATATGAAGTGTACATGACGGACGATTCGGTGATGACGGTGGATAACCCTGCAGAAATGCCGGATCCGCAGAAGATCGACCACATCGAGGAACCTTACGTCAAGTCCACGGTCATGGTGCCGAATGAATATGTCGGAGCAGTGATGGAGCTTTGCCAGAAGAAGCGCGGCAACTTCGTCAACATGGATTATCTGGATGACATCCGCGTCAACATCATCTACGAAATTCCTCTGTCGGAAGTGGTGTTCGACTTCTTCGATCAGCTCAAGAGTCAGACGAAGGGCTACGCTTCATTCGACTATGAACTCATCGGCTACCAGGAAAGCAGGCTGGTCAAGATGGATATACTGCTTAATAACGAGAAAGTCGACGCACTCAGCATCATCGTCCACCGCGACTTTGCATACGACCGGGGCAAGAATATCGTGGAGAAGCTTAAGACCCTCATTCCGCGCCAGCAGTTCGAAGTGCCGGTCCAGGCGGCAATCGGAAACAAGGTCATCGCCCGGACGAACATCAAATCGATGGGCAAGAACGTACTTTCCAAGTGCTACGGCGGGGACATCAGCCGGAAGCGCAAACTGCTTGAGAAGCAGAAGGAAGGAAAGAAGAAAATGAAGGCAGTCGGAAATGTCGAAATACCTCAGGAGGCATTCCTTTCTGTACTTAAAATGGATGAAGAGTAGAAGCCACTATCAAGTGGCTTTTACTTTTGAATGGAGTGGAAAAAATGGTCGAGAGTCTTTATATTCATATTCCCTTTTGCAACCGCATATGCACGTACTGCGACTTCAACAAGGTACTGATCAAAAATCAGCCGGTCGACGACTATCTGGATGCACTGATCCGCGAGATCGAAATGATCGGGGAGGACTGCATGAAGACGATCTTTGTCGGCGGGGGCACACCGACGGCATTGACGGAGGCGCAGCTTGCCCGTCTGCTTGAAGTGGTCACCGGGAAATTCACGGTGACGGATGAGTTCACGTTCGAGGCCAATCCTGATGAACTGACGCCGGGGAAACTCGATGTGCTCAAAAGCTACGGTGTGAACCGCATCAGCCTTGGTGTGCAGACATTCAATGAAGACCTTCTGAAAGTGCTCGGCCGTTCCCACGGCTATGATGATATATTCAATGCCATCAATCATATGGAGAAGATCGGCCTCGACAACTATTCGCTTGATCTGATGTATAATCTGCCTGGGGAAACGATGGAAGATATAGAAGACAGCCTGCGCCACATCGAACGCCTCAAACCGAAGCACATCTCCTGGTATTCGCTTATCATCGAACCGCATACGGTGTTCTACAACCAGATCAGGAAAGGACGGATGCAGGTGGATGATGATTCGGCGGAAGGGGAGAAGTACTTCCATATCATCGAAGCCCTGGCAGAGCGCGGCTACCCGCAGTATGAGATATCCAATTTTTCGACGCCGCAGTACGAATCTGCCCACAACAAGACGTATTGGCTGAACGCACCCTACTATGGCACCGGGGCAGGCAGTCATGGGTATGTCGGCGGGACGCGGTACTACAATATCAAGCCGGTCAACCATTATATCCAGTCCATGAAGGAGACGGGCAGTGTCGTCAAGGAAACCCTGCCGCTCGATGAGAAGGCGCAGATGGAGGAGGAGATGTTCCTTGGCCTCCGTATGAACAGGGGCGTCGAAATCGCAAGGTTCGACAGGAAGTTCAGCCGCCCGATGGGTGATGTGTATGGATCCGTGCTCGAACAGGAAATCGGAAAGGGGCACCTTCAGGAAAGGGATGGTTTCATCTCCCTGACGGAGAAGGGGCGTCTGGTCGGAAACACCGTATTCATGGAGTTCCTGCTCTAAAATTGGGTTTTCGGCAATTATCGAACATAAGGATTGACATACTTTGACCATTTTGATAAATTAATATTGGCACTTAAGGATATAGAGTGCTAATGAGGTGATGTCAATTTTAACCCAGAGACAGGAGATCATTCTTTTTTCAATTGTCGATGACTTTTTGAAGGTTATGATGCCGATCAGTTCCAAGCATCTGATTGAAAAGTACAGGCTTGACATCTCTTCGGCGACCGTCAGAAACGAAATGGTCAGGCTGGAAGCTGACGGCTTCCTGACGAAACCCCATACATCAGCCGGCAGGATTCCTTCTAGGAAGGCGCTGCGCTTCTATATAGATATGCTCAACAAGCAGATCGGCGAATCCGAAGACCAGCTGAATTTCAACATCATCCCGGAAGCGGGAGGGGATATGGACCGCAATGAGATGAGCCGGTCCCTGGCCGATATGATCAGCAATACGACACAGTATCTGACACAAGTGTCATTGTCCGAAGAGGACGAAACGGTCAAAGGTCTTTTTCTGACACCCATCACCACAAATACACTACTCCTTATCATCGTCCTTGAGTCGGGAACAATCAGAAAGATACCGGTTGAAATGGATGGAAATGTCACTGTTCCAGAGCTTGAAAAGCTTGGTAATGAAATGAATGTGCTCTCATATGGACAGCCTGTGAGCAGCCTGCCGTCGATCATCCATGCGATACGTGTCAGGCGTCAGCTCGGCACCCTCAAATCAAGCATCATCAACGCGGTCGTTGACGGAATAGGCGAACCGCAGCAGGTGGTCGGCCATTCCGGCTTCAATCATCTGATCCACCAGATCAGCACGGATATCAGTACATTACAGCTGCTGTACGATGATATGGAATCGGATCAGTTGAATGATATCATCGATCTCAATACAATAGATGGGGTCGACGTATATTTCAGTGACGAGCTGAATCGGGATTATGATTCCATTTCGGTCATTGCAACGAATTTCAACGTCAATGGCATGGATGGGAATCTCATGATAATTGGTCCTGAAATAATGGGGTACAAGGAAGTCATCCGACTGATGTATTCCATCCGGAACCAGGAAATAAGAAGGAGTGATCGCAGTGACAGAGAATAAAACCAAGGAAGAATTGGAGCAGGAGCTTGATGGACAGGCTTCTGAAGAGGAAACAAAAACCTCCCAGACTGAAACCGAAGACGTGGCGGTTGAAGATGCAGCCGACGTCGAAGCAGATGGCGGGGATGAAGCAGATTCAGAACTGAAGGCGAAAGATGAAGAGATCGAATCATTGAAGCAGCAGGTCGAAACGGAAGAGAACAAGTACCTGAAGCTCTATGCGGAGTTTGAAAACTTCAAGCGCAGAAACCGTCAGGAAATGGAAACCAACAACAAGTACAAGCATCAGGGAATGGTTGAGGACCTGCTGCCGATCATCGACAATTTCGAACGTGCACTCAAGATCGAAGGGGACTCCGACTCGTTCAATTCCCTCCTCAAAGGTGTGGAGATGGTCTATAACGACCTCGTCAACACATTGATGAAGCATGATGTAAGGGAAATAGAGAGTGTCGGACAACCGTTCGATCCGAACTATCACCAGGCCGTGATGACGGAAGCTTCCGACGAAGATGACGGTATCGTCATCGAGGAATTCCAGAAGGGCTACATCCTGAAGGACAGGGTCATCCGCCCGAGCATGGTCAAAGTAAGCGAATAGCAGTACAACACCGAATGAAAATTTTCTATAATGGAGGAATCTTATTATGAGTAAAGTTATAGGCATAGACTTGGGAACTACAAACTCTGTCGTATCCGTATTGGAAGGCGGAGAACCGAAAGTCATCCAGAATGCAGAAGGCAACCGTACGACGCCTTCCGTCGTGTCATTCAAAGATGGCGAAAAACAGGTCGGTGAAGTCGCGAAGCGCCAGGCGATCACCAACCCGAACACGATCATGTCCATCAAGAGGCATATGGGTACAGATCACAAGGAAAACATCGATGGCAAGGATTACACACCTCAGGAAATCTCTGCAATGATCCTCCAGAACCTGAAGGAAACTGCAGAAAGCTACCTGGGCGAAAAGGTTGCTAAAGCTGTCGTAACAGTACCGGCCTACTTCAACGACTCAGAGCGCCAGGCGACGAAGGATGCCGGACGCATTGCCGGACTTGAAGTGGAGCGCATCATCAACGAACCGACTGCGGCAGCGCTTGCATACGGCCTCGACAAGCAGGAACAGGATGAAAAAGTACTGGTGTTCGACCTTGGTGGCGGTACATTCGACGTATCCATCCTTGAACTCGGCGACGGCGTATTCGAAGTGCTTTCCACAGCCGGTGACAACCGCCTTGGCGGGGACGACTTCGACCAGGTTGTCATCGACCATCTCGTAGAGTCATTCAAGAAGGAGAACGGCATCGACCTCTCCCAGGACAAGATGGCAATGCAGCGCCTGAAAGATGCTGCTGAAAAAGCGAAGAAAGACCTTTCCGGTGTGTCTTCCACACAGATTTCACTGCCATTCATTTCAGCAGGGGAAGCAGGACCGCTGCACCTTGAAATGAACCTGACACGTGCAAAATTTGAAGAGCTTTCCAACAGCCTTGTAGAGCGTACGATGGGACCTACACGCCAGGCGATCAAAGATGCCGGCATCGACAGGAACGAAATCGACCAGGTCATCCTCGTGGGTGGTTCTACACGTATCCCGGCTGTACAGGAAGCCATCAAGAAGGAAACCGGCAAAGAGCCGAACAAGAGTGTCAACCCGGACGAAGTTGTTGCAATGGGTGCAGCCATCCAGGGTGGCGTACTTTCCGGAGATGTACAGGACGTTGTTCTGCTTGACGTGACACCACTGTCACTCGGCATCGAAACGATGGGCGGTGTATCCACAGTCCTCATCGAGCGCAATACGACGATTCCGACAAGCAAGTCCCAAGTATTCTCCACAGCTTCCGACAACCAGCCGGCCGTGGATATCCATGTACTGCAAGGTGAGCGTCCAATGGCGGCAGACAACAAGACGCTTGGCCGTTTCCAGCTGACGGATATTCCACCAGCACCAAGAGGCGTGCCTCAAATCGAAGTGACATTCGACATCGACAAGAACGGTATCGTCAATGTTACAGCGAAGGACCAGGGCACGGGCAAAGAGCAGAAGATCACAATCGAATCCAGCTCCAACCTCTCTGATGACGATATCGACAGAATGGTCGAAGAAGCTGAAAAGAACGCAGAAGAAGACAAGAAACGCCGTGAAGAAGTGGATCTGAGAAACGAAGCGGATCAGCTTGTATTCACAACCGACAAAACAATTGAAGACCTTGGAGACAAAGTCGACGCTGAAGAGAAAGAAAAGGCGGAAAGTGCAAAAGAAGACCTCAAGAAAGCACTTGAAGGTTCCGATATGGATGAAATCAAATCCAAAAAGGAAGCACTTGAACAGATTGTCCAAGGCATGTCCATGAAACTCTATGAGCAGATGGCTCAGGAGCAGCAGGCCCAAGAAGGCGGAGAGACTTCCCAGGAGTCCGGCGATGATGTCGTGGATGCAGACTTCAAAGAAGTGGACGAAGACGATAAGAAATAATCATGATATCAATTTCTGATTGATGAAAGTCAAAGCCAACAGCATTGGCTTTGACTTTTTTAAATGATATAGTATACAGGTTGGAGGCGATAGAATGGCGAAAAGAGACTATTATGAGGTGCTTGGCGTCGGCAAGGATGCTTCAAAGGACGAAATAAAGAAGGCATACCGCAAGCTGTCGAAAAAGTACCACCCGGATATAAATAAGGAAGAAGGCTCCGATGCCAAGTTCAAGGAGATATCGGAAGCCTATGAAATATTGAGTGATGAGGACAAGCGGGCGCAGTACGACCGCTTTGGCCATGAAGGCATGAACCAGCAGTTCGGCGGCGGTGGCGGATTCAGCAGCGCCGGCGGCTTCGGCGGGTTCGAGGATATATTCAGCTCATTCTTTGGCGGCGGCTCCAGAATGGATCCGAATGCACCGAGGAAAGGTGATGACCTTCAATATACGATGACCGTCAATTTCGATGAGGCCGTCTTCGGAGTCACCAAAACCATCACAGTCAAAAAAGAAGTCAACTGTGATACTTGCGACGGTACCGGTGCGAAGCCGGGTACATCCAAATCGACATGTAAGATGTGCTCCGGTGCAGGCCGTGTAGCTGTAGAGCAGAATACACCATTCGGCAGGATACAGACCGAACGCACATGCCCAACCTGCAACGGTTCAGGGGAAGAGATAGAGGATCCTTGCAACAGCTGTAAAGGTGCAGGCACTGTCACAAAAGATGTGCAGATTGAAGTCACCGTCCCTGAAGGCGTCGACAACGGCCAGCAGATCAGACTGCAGGGCAAAGGCGACCCTGGAATCAACGGTGGGCCGGCGGGAGACCTCTATATCGTGTTCCGCGTCAGACCGGACTCCAGATTCACCAGAGACGGCGATGACATCCACTTCGAACTGCCGATTTCGTTCGCACAGGCGGCGCTTGGTGATGAAGTGAAAGTACCGACATTGAGCTCGGAAGTTGTGCTTACGATTCCTGCAGGCACCCAGTCCGGCAAGCGCTTCCGCCTCAAGGAAAAAGGCGTGAAGAATGTCCACGGATATGGCTATGGTGACCAGTTCGTCACTGTTAAGGTCGTTACGCCGACCAAGCTTACAGATCGTGAAGCGGATCTGTTCCGCCAGCTTGCCGAACATGGCGGTGAAGACATCACCGAGCAGAACGAGAATTTCTTCGACAAGACAAAACGATTCTTTAAGGGTGACTAGATATGAAATGGCATGAAGTATCCATCCAGACGAAGGAAAGCAATGAAGAGTCCTTTGCACTGTTCCTCAATTCGATATCAAAAGGGATCTCCGTCGAGCATTCCCTGGATATACTGAAGCAGAAGATCGATGACTTCGACGATAAATACCGCCTCGATCCGAAGGATTACCCTGAAAGCGACATCCGGATCACCGTCTATTTTGACGAGACTGCGGACATTGAGGGAAGACTCGGTGAAATCCATGATTTCATCGAGTCGCAGCCGCTCGACGAGAAGTCTGCCATCGTCATCGAAACCAAGGAAATCAACGAAGAGGACTGGGAAAACGAATGGAAGAAGTATTTCCACAGCTTCCGTGTCTCCGAACAGTTCGTCATCGTGCCGTCATGGGAACTTGAGGACTACGAATTCCAGCCGGATGATAAGCTGATCAAACTTGATCCTGGCATGGCTTTCGGTACAGGTGATCATCCGACGACCAGCATGTGCCTCAAAATGATTGAGAACACGGTCAAACCGGAACACAAGATCATCGATGTCGGCACAGGCTCGGGCATTCTGACGATCGGTTCCCACCTGATGGGGGCGAGGGACCTCAAGGCGACGGATATCGATGAACTGTCCATAAAGGTCGCCAGGGAAAACTTCGAATTGAATGGGTGTGCAGAAGATATAGTGCTTGAAACGGGCGATCTTCTGAAGTCGGAAACAGGAACATACGACATCATCATTGCGAACATCCTCGCCCATATCATCGATGACATGATCGATGATGCGCATGACCGCCTGAATGCGGGCGGCAGCTTCATTGCATCCGGAATCATTACGGAAGCACGCGATGATATCATTGCGCATATGGAGGGTGCCGGCTTCTCCGTAGAGGAAGTGCTTGAAGAAAATGGATGGGTCAGCATTCTGGCCAGGAAAGCGTGAGACCATGCAGCGATACTTTACGGATGAAAAATTAAGCATTGGTGAGATTTTCACAGCGTCAGCTGATGATACACACCACATGAAGAATGTGATGCGTTTCAAGCCCGGTGATGCCTTCCACATGGTGGACGGCAGCCGGCACACTTTCCTATGCGAGATCACATCGGCCGGGGAAACCGTGGAATGCCGTCCACTGGAACTGGTGGAGGAAGCACCGGAACTGCCCGTCGACATCACCGTCTACTGCCCGCTCCTGAAAGGCGAGAAGTTCGACTGGATGATCCAGAAGGCGACGGAGCTCGGCGCCCATGCATTCAACATCTATGATGCGGACAGGAGCATCGTGAAGCTTGACGAAAAGAAGCGCCGGAAGCGTATCGAAAGGTACATGAAGATCATCAGGGAGGCAAGTGAACAAAGCAGACGGCAGCATATCCCGGAAATCGGTTTCGTGCCGGCTGTGAAGGAGCTGTCCCTCGATGCTTTCGACCATGTACTGTTCGCCTATGAAGGCAATGCATCCAATCCGGCTGCAAGCCTAAACGAGACGCTCCAGGCCCTCAGTGGAGGCGACCGCATCGCTTTCATATTCGGGCCTGAAGGCGGCTTCAGTGAAGCGGAAACAGAGGCGCTTTCCAGCCACAATTCCATTCGTCTCGGACCCAGGATACTTCGTGCCGAAACGGCCCCGCTTTATGCGTTGTCGGCGATCAGCGCCACGTTCGAATAGCCTGCCTCTCATTGAAGAAAGGGGCAGGCTATGCTATTATATGGGGCAGATGAACCACAAATCCACTGAAGAAAGATCTGATTTTTATGAGCGAAAAAACAATCGCATTCCATACATTAGGCTGTAAAGTGAACCACTATGAAACAGAAGCGATGTGGCAGCTCTTCAAGGGCGAAGGCTATGACCGTGTCGACTTCACGCAGAATGCGGATGTATTCGTCATCAACACATGCACAGTGACGAATACAGGGGACAAGAAGAGCAGGCAGGTCATCAGGCGTGCCATCCGAAACAATCCGGACGCAGTCGTCTGTGTTACAGGCTGTTATGCCCAGACGTCCCCGAAGGATATTCTGAATATCCCCGGTGTCGACATCATCATCGGTACTGAAGACCGTGACAAGCTGATCGATTATGTGAACCAGTACCATGAGGAGCGCCAGCCGATCAACGGAGTCAAGAACATCATGAAGAAGCGTACATACGAAGAGATGGATGTGCCTTATTTCACGGACCGTACACGCGCCACACTGAAGATCCAGGAAGGCTGCAACAACTTCTGCACCTTCTGCATCATTCCATGGGCCAGGGGCCTCATGCGCTCACGTGACCCGGAAAAGGTCGTGGAACAGGCGCAGCAGCTCGTGGATGAAGGGTATAAGGAAATCGTCCTCACCGGCATCCATACAGGGGGCTATGGCGAGGATCTGAAGGACTACAACCTTGCACAGCTGCTCCGTGACCTGGAGGAAGTGGACGGCCTGAACCGTCTGCGCATCTCCAGCATCGAAGCCAGCCAGCTGACGGATGAAGTGATCGATGTGATCAATGATTCCAATAAGATCGTCCGCCACCTGCATATACCGATCCAGTCGGGCAGCGACACCGTGCTCAAGCGCATGCGCAGAAAATACACGATGGAATTCTTCGAATCCCGCATCATCAAACTGAAGGAAATCATGCCGAACGTCGCCATCACAAGCGATGTCATCGTCGGCTTCCCGGGTGAGACGGAAGAGGAGTTCATGGAAACGTTCGATTTCATCAAAAAGCACCACTTCTCAGAACTGCATGTCTTCCCATATTCCATCCGTACGGGCACTCCGGCGGCGCGGATGACGGATCAGGTGGACGAAGGGGTCAAGAATGAGCGTGTCCATCGACTGATTGAACTGTCGAACGCACTGGCAACTTCATATGCAGAGCAGTTCAAGGACGATGTACTCGAAATCATCCCCGAGGAGGAGAAGGACGGCAAACTCATCGGCCACTCCGACAACTACCTCAAAGTGGAAGTCGAAGGCGATGCTTCACTTACAGGCGAACTCGTCAAGGTCAAAATCACCGAGCCAGGCTATCCGGTAAGCAAGGGCGAGGTCGTCAAAGTACTTGAGAAGCCGATGGTCAAAGCCTATGCCTATCTCGAACGCACTATCTGATGTATGAATGGTCCAACTAGTATATAATGAAACAGGACCGAACAACCGATCCCAACAACTAATGGAGTGATACTATGGAACTATCGAAATATATCGATCATACACTGCTCAAGCCAGCTGCTACACAGGACCAGATCTTCGAACTGTGCCAGGAAGCGATGGAATACAATTTCTGCAGCGTATGCATCAACCCGACATGGGTTTCAACATGCAGTGACCTGCTGAAGGACAGCGATGTCAAAGTGTGCACCGTCATCGGTTTCCCGCTCGGTGCAACAACATCCGAAGTCAAGGCCTTTGAAACGATGAATGCCATCCAGAATGGTGCCGACGAAGTCGATATGGTCATCAACATCGGCGCTTTGAAATCCGGCAATGAAGATCTTGTATACAACGACATCAAAGCTGTATGCGATGCAGCCGGCCAGGATGTACTCGTCAAAGTCATCATCGAGACGGCACTGCTCGACAGCGATGAAATCGTCAAAGCATGTGAACTGAGCAAAAAATGCGGCGCCGATTTCGTCAAGACTTCGACCGGATTCAATGGCGAAGGTGCCAAGGCTGAGGATGTCACGCTGATGCGCCTGACCGTCGGGGAAGACATGGGCGTCAAGGCAAGCGGCGGTGTCCGTTCATTTGAAGATGCCAAACTCATGATCGAGAGCGGCGCGACAAGGATCGGTGCCTCAAGCGGCAAGGAGATCGTCAGCGGCGGTACAAGTGAGAGCAGTTATTGAATTAGCAGTTGACCCGCTTTTTACAATATATTATAATGTGTGAGTACATAGTAATTGCTATGTAAAAGTAAGGTTTTTGTTATCCGGAGGGAGGGAAGACGATGTCTAAAACAGTAGTTAAGAAGAACGAACCTATTGAAGACGCGCTGCGTCGTTTCAAACGCACAGTTTCTAAAAGCGGTACGATCCAGGAAGCTCGTAAGAGAGAATTCTACGAAAAGCCTAGCGTAAAGCGTAAGAAGAAATCTGAAGCTGCCCGTAAGCGTAAATTCAAATAGTTCGACTCCCTCTGATAATCACGATATAGAGACAGCACACTGTGCTGTCTTTTTTTATGCAATCAATTTAATAATATAACGGTTTCATGTATAATAAAGTTAATGGAGGGGATTGTCATGGCTCTAACTCAGGCATTTGTGATAGGAAATATTCTCACTGCCTTCAGAGATGTGGTTACGATGCCATTGATTGCCTTTATTTTATTAGCGATATTCTTCCTGGGGCTGATCTATCAGCTCTTTTCCGAAAGAGTCAGTATCATCGGTATGCTTTCAATACTCTCCATCATCGTCTACTATGCAGGACATCTTCTCATCGGTGAATATAATGGAATCGTACTTGCCCTCTTCATCATCGGCATCCTTTTCATAGTCGTCGGACTATTCATGACCGGAAGTTTCCTGGCACTGATTGGCAGCATCATCATCATAGTAAGCATGGTTCTGGTGAGCGGCAGTGCACTTCTGTTCAGTTTTTACATTCTCGTCATCATTTTTCTAGCTATAATCGAGTGGGTGATATTTGTGAAAAAGAAAAAGAGTAAGCTGCCATTCCTCAATCGTCTGATTCTGAGGGATGCGACAGATGCAGAATCGGGTTATACATCATTCGATGACAGATCCTATCTGCTCGGCGAGACGGCCAAGACCGTCACACCGCTCCGGCCCTCGGGCACGATAAGATATGGGGACGAGCGGATCGACGCTGTGGCGGAAGGCGGCTATATCACCGGGGATGTTGAAGTTAAAGTGATACATGTTGAAGGAACCAGGGTTGTAGTCCGTCCACTGGAAGAATAATCTAAAAGGAGCGTTTTACATGAATCTAATGTTTATCACCGGTTCAAGTCTGATGATAATATTCCTTATTGTCATCGCATTCATCGTCATTTCCTTCCTCCTGTCCTTCGTACCGATCGGTCTATGGATTTCAGCCATTGCCGCCGGTGTGAATGTGGGGATCTTCTCCCTTGTCGGGATGAGATTGAGAAGGGTCAAGCCGAAGCGTGTAATCGAACCAATGATCAAGGCGCATAAGGCTGGACTCAAAGTCACTACAAACCAGCTCGAGTCCCACTTCCTTGCAGGGGGTAACGTGGACCGTGTCGTTGATGCACTGATTGCGGCACAACGTGCAGACATAAATCTGACTTTCGAGAGATGTGCGGCAATCGACCTTGCAGGTCGTGACGTACTTGAAGCTGTGCAGATGAGCGTCAATCCGAAAGTCATCGAAACGCCTTTCATCGCCGGTGTAGCGATGGATGGTATCGAAGTCAAGGCGAAAGCGCGCATTACGGTGCGTGCGAATATTGAACGCCTCGTCGGTGGTGCCGGTGAAGATACGATTGTTGCCCGTGTCGGCGAAGGCATCGTATCAACAATCGGTTCTTCCAACAAACATACTGCAGTACTCGAGAATCCGGACAGCATTTCACAGACCGTCCTCTCGAAGGGTCTTGATTCAGGTACCGCATTTGAAATCCTGTCGATCGATATCGCCGATGTCGACATCGGCAAGAACATCGGTGCCGATCTTCAGACTGAACAGGCTGTGGCAGATAAGAACATTGCCCAGGCGAAAGCCGAAGAACGTCGTGCAATGGCCGTAGCGCAAGAGCAGGAAATGAAAGCACGCGTTCAGGAAATGCGCGCGAAAGTTGTAGAGGCCGAGTCCGAAGTACCTCTCGCGTTTGCCCAGGCACTCAAAAGTGGAAATATCGGCGTAAGCGACTACTACAACCTTAAAAACGTCGAAGCGGATACGAACATGAGGGATTCGATCAACAAGATGACCGATCCGACACGTGATACCCAAGACGATGAATAGGCTGTGATAATATGGAAATACTCCCTCTGCTTATCTTCATAGGCGGCATCATCTACACGGCGATTGCCAGCCAGAAGGATAAAGGCAATAAAGAAGAGCGGAATATTGATCCGAGCAAGATGGACCGGCCAACCGGTTCAGCTGCTCCCAGAAGAAGACAATCAGGCTCCGAGAATCAGTCAAAAGGACTTTTTGATGATATGGTCGGAGAGATAGAACGTCGCTTTTCCGGTGAAACAGAACAGACTCCAAAAAATACGAGACAGCCTGCACAGGAAGCCAGTCCATCACGACCTGCAACACAACGTGCAGAGCGTCAATCGAACCAGCGTCCTATGAGCGAGCGGTCATTTGGAAGAAGCCTTGAAGAGAAGGCCAAAGAAACGAATGCAGGCAAAAAGGCGGCGGATCCCTATAGGCAGAAGACGAGGGGCGCATCACAAGGTTACGATTGGGCTGACCGAGCCCGTGAAGAAGTGAAGAACCGCCAACAAGGCCGTGGACAAAAGGATGAGGTAGAAACAGTTGCATCAGGAGAACGCCCCCGCAGGCAGCAGAAGCCGGCGGAACCGGCACCGAAGCCTAAAATCCAGAAGGAATCCCTTTCCTTCGGCCGCAAGGATATCGTGAATGGTGTCATCTTTTCAGAAATCATCGGAAAACCAAGATCCAGAAGATAACGTCAGCATATGCTGGCGTTTCTTTTTTTGCCATTATTGATTGTTTTTGAGTGTTTATGATTGACTATGATTATAAAAAAGTGTATATTCAAATGGAAGAAGGTGATGAAATGCTGACCAACCAAAGATATGAGAAGATAATGGACTATTTGAATGCCAACACGATGGCTTCAGTCAGTGAACTTGTAGAAATCACTTCAAGCAGTGCGCCAACTATTCGCAGGGATTTGACGTATCTTGAAGAAAAAGGGATGCTTGAACGCATCCATGGCGGAGCTACAGTAAGTCAAATAGAAAGGGAAGAGGATTATGGAGAAAAATCTGTAAGAAACCTTTCCAAAAAAATCAAAATCGCTCAAAAAGCAGCAGGCTTGATTGAAGACGGCGATATCATCTTCATAGATGCCGGCACGACGACATATGAGATGGTGCCATTCATCTCCCAGCACAATCTTACTATCGTAACCAATGGAATCACATTGATTGAACAGCTGGTACGCAATGGCCATCAGGTCCATGTACTTGGCGGCAGGATCAAACCGGTCACCAAAGCAGTCGTTGGGCCTGAAGTGATCGATAAGATCAGCAGGCTGTCGTTCGACAAGTGTTTCATCGGGGCGAATGCAGCGGATGTGATGCATGGCCTTTCCACTCCTGAAGAGGAAGAGGCCTATATCAAAAGTCGTGCAATCCGCCAGTCCAGGAATGCATATGCATTGGTGGACAGCACAAAATTCAATCGTACGGCTTTCATCAGGTTTGCGGATATAGAGGACGCATCCATCATCACCGATGATGTGCATCATCCTTTTGTGGAAAAGATAAAATCACGCACTGAAATTTATGGGGGTGAAAAATAATGATATATACAGTCACATTCAATCCTTCGGTGGATTATATCGTCCGGCTGGATGCGCTTGAAATCGGTGCTCTCAATCGGACCAGCGACACTGCAAAATATGCTGGAGGTAAAGGGATTAATGTTTCCAGGATTCTGAATGCCCTGGAAGTGCCGTCGACGGCACTCGGTTTTGCCGGTGGGTTTACAGGAAGTTTCATAGAAGAGGCGCTTCAGACTCAGGGTATACATCATGACTTCATCAAAGTTGCAGGGGACACGCGGATAAATATTAAACTGAAAACTGGTGAAGAGACGGAAATCAATGCCGCAGGGCCGATGATTGACACTTCAGATATCGATAGGCTGAAAGACCAGCTGTCAAAACTCACTACAGAAGATCATGTCGTATTTGCTGGAAGTGTTCCTTCGGGGCATGACGACTTGTACGCAAATCTGGCCCGCCTCCTTGAGAGCAAAGGGGTAGAATTCACGATCGATGCCGAAGGCGACAAACTGACATCGACACTCGAACACGGTCCATATCTGATCAAACCGAACTTGTTTGAACTTGAAGGCATCACCGGCAGGAAACCGTCGAGCAAAGCTGAGATGATAGAGGCGGCAGCCAGCCTGCTCGATCTTGGAGCAAAGAACATTCTGCTCACCCTCGGCAGCGATGGTGCGCTATTCATCAACCCGGAGCATAGGTACTATATTCCGTCGCCTGCAGGAACATTGAAGAATTCGGTCGGGGCAGGGGATTCCACTGTAGCAGGATTCATCAGCAGAAAAGGCCATCCTCTCACCGAACAGCTCAGATACGCGATTGCATGCGGCAGTGCGACTGCCTTCAGTGACGACCTTGCCACACGCGGAGACATTGAAGATCTGCTTGAGAAGATAGAAATCCATACGATAGAAGAGGTGAAATGATGAGAATTACAGAACTTTTGACTAAAGACACCATCAATATGAACGTCCGTGCATCGGAAAAGGATGCTGTCATCACGGAACTGGTGGAAGGGCTGCATGAAGCAGGGAAGATTTCCGAGAAGGGAAAGTTCCAGGAAGCCATCCACAGGAGGGAATCTCAGAGCACGACAGGTGTAGGGGATGGCATCGCCATTCCCCATGCACAGACTGCGGAAGTGCTTGAACCCGCAATCATGTTCGGACGCAGCCAGGCAGGCATCGACTACGCCTCCATGGACGGTCAGCCGGCGTATCTGTTCTTCATGATCGCCGCACCCGAGGGCCAGGCCACGACGCACCTGGATGCACTGGCGAAACTGTCCACCATACTGATGAACGACGATGCAAGACACCAGCTGATGAATGCTTCATCAAAAGACGAAGTCATCGATACGATCGACGCCTTCGATGACTCCGAGCCGACGGAAGATGCTGTTTCGGAGCCATCCGACCGCCCATTCATCCTGGGGGTCACAGCCTGTCCGACAGGGATCGCCCACACCTATATGGCAGCTGACTCACTGAAGAAGAAGGCAGGGGAAATGGGTTACGACATCAAAGTTGAGACGAACGGATCTGCAGGCGTGAAAAACGAACTGACGGATGAGGATATCGCCCGTGCTGCCGGCATCATCGTCGCAGCGGATACAAACGTCCAGATGGGACGCTTCGATGGCAGGAATGTCGTGGAAGCACCTGTTGCGGATGGCATCAAACGCCCTGAAGAATTGATCAATCAGGCACTCGATACATCAAGGGCCCCATACCGTGCAGAACAGTCCAAAAAGCAGATGGAAGGGGAGAAGGGTGCCAAGGGCAAGCCTTCCATCTACAAGCACCTGATGAACGGTGTCTCCAACATGCTGCCGTTCGTTGTCGCCGGCGGTATACTGATTGCGATCAGTTTCATGTTCGGCATCCACTCCGCCGATCCGGACCACGCACAGTATAATCCGCTTGCAGAAATGATCAACTTCATCGGTGGCAATGCCTTCCAGCTGATGATTCCAATCCTCGCCGGTTTCATCGCAATGAGCATCGCTGACAGGCCAGGTCTCGCTCCAGGCATGATCGGCGGGCTCATGGCATCGACGATGGGCTCAGGCTTCCTCGGTGGTCTGATTGCAGGTTTTCTCGCAGGCTATCTCATGGTCGGCATCAAGAAACTTCTTGAAGGCCTGCCGCAGGTGCTTGATGGATTGAAACCTGTCCTGCTCTACCCGCTGCTTGGCGTGTTCCTGACAGGGATCATCATGTACTACATCGTCGATCCGCCTGCTACGGCACTCAATGATTGGATGAATACGACGCTCAGCAATATGAGCGGGGGCAACATCGTCCTCCTCGGTGCAATCGTCGGCGGCATGATGGCCATCGACATGGGCGGCCCGATCAACAAGGCTGCCTATGCCTTCGGTATCGCAGCGCTTTCTGCGAACAACCCGGAACCGATCACCGCAGCGATGATCGGCGGGATGGTACCGCCACTTGCGATTGCTGTGGCAACCATGGTGTTCAGGAACAGGTTCACCCAGGTGGAGAGGTCCTCCGGGCCGACCAACCTGATCATGGGTGCATCCTTCATCACCGAAGGGGCCATTCCATTCGCAGCCGCCGACCCGCTCCGGGTCATTCCATCCATGGTAGTCGGTTCTGCAACAGCAGGCGCCCTTGCAATGGCATTTGCAACGACGGTCAATGCCCCGCATGGCGGACTCTTTGTTGCACTGACCATTGGAGAAGGCAGACTCATGTTCCTGCTTTCACTCCTTATAGGTACGCTGATAGCTGCAGTGATGCTTGGACTCCTGAAAAAACCAATCAAACAATAGCACGAAAAAGCCCACATGATGATTCATGTGGGCTTTCTTGCGGCTTTATACAGTTATTTTCGTGTGGTGAAGTAACTTACGGTGTAACCCAGAAGCGCTACTATTATAAGAGCGCCAAGGCCAGTCAGTGCAAGAATCTGCACGACACTCGCCGTGTTGTTGACTGCGATGTTGTAGATGCCGCTGATTAGGATGACAAGTGCTACAGCAAGCAATAGATAGAGTATTGCGCTGTTGCTTTTCATAAAAAATCTCTCCATAGGAATATAATCGATATTCGTGATTGCCATTCCACTGTAACATAAAGCTTGTTTATTGAAAAACCCACTGTTTATACATTCTACGGCATGTCAATTCGTCAGGGTATGCAAAATTGTTTACAAAAATACCCCTAAGGGGTATAGTGTAAATGAAATGAAACATGGGGAGTGATTATATGGAACATGATAGTAGAAAACATCACCATGAGAACGGAACTAGTCATGAAGAGCATGAAAGTTCCCACAGTCATGAGCAAAGCAATAACGACCACACGGGGCATGACCATCATGGAGATATGGTGACGGAGTTCCGCAACAAATTCTTCATCATATTGATAGTCACCGTTCCCATCATGCTGCTGTCACCGATGATCCAGGAATTCATGGGAGTGGAGTGGCGTTTCACAGGTGACCTCTACATTCTCGCTGCATTGTCCACCTTCGTCTACTTCTATGGCGGCTGGCCGTTCCTCAAGGGGGCTGTCGATGAATTGAAGGGTGGAGAACCCGGTATGATGACCCTGATCGGCATGGCCATATCCATCGCCTTCTTCTACAGTGTCGCCGTCGTATTCGGTTTTGATGGGGAGCAGATCTTCTGGGAACTCGCCACACTCGTACTCATCATGCTCCTCGGTCACTGGATCGAGATGCGCTCAATCAACAATGCATCCAAAGCCCTGGAGTCTCTGGCCTCGCTCATGCCCGATACGGCACACCGCATTTCAGGGGATGGTTCTACAGATGAAGTGCGTGTCGATGAAATCAAAGCAGGGGACCATGTGTTGGTGAAGCCTGGGGATAAGATGCCTCTGGACGGAAAGATTATAAAAGGGGAATCACAGGTGGACGAATCGATGCTGACCGGGGAGTCGGTGCCGGTAGTGAAATCCGTAGGTGATGAAGTGATCGGCGGGTCGATCAACAGGGAAGGCTCACTCACTGTAGAAATAGAGAAACTCATGGATGCGTCCTACCTGAATCAGGTCATCGAAATGGTGAAGGACTCACAGAAGACCAAATCCAGGACCCAGGATGTTACCAACAAGGCAGCCAAGTGACTGTTCTATATCGCCTTGGCTGCAGGGATCATCACCTTCATCGTCTGGCTCGCCATCGGATCGACTGTGGATACGGCCATCCAGAGGATGGTGACGGTCATGGTCATCACCTGTCCGCACGCTCTTGGTCTGGCAGCACCGCTCGTCATTTCAGTTTCGACTGCGCTTTCTGCAAAACATGGACTGCTGATACGCAACCGTCCCCAATTCGAGCAGGCGCGCAATATTAATGCAGTGATATTCGATAAGACAGGCACATTGACTGAAGGAGCATTCGGGGTCACTGATATGGAGACCTTCAGCAGCATGGATGAAGATGTAATCTTGTCATATGCGGCAACTGTAGAAAATGATTCGGAGCATCCGATTGCGACAGGTATAGTGGATGAAGCTTCTGCAAGGAATCTGGAGCTTCATGAAATGTCCGATTTCAATTCCATTACAGGCGTCGGTATCGAAGGAAAGATTGAAGGCAGGAATGTCAAAGTAGTCAGTCCCGGCTACGTTGCTGAACATGATATCGACTTTGATGATGCACGTTTCAATGAATGGTCAAGCCAGGGTAAGACCGTCGTCTTCCTCGTGGTGGATGAGGAGCTGTCTGGAGCAATCGCACTTGCAGACAAGATAAAGGAAAGTGCAAAAGAGACGGTGGCTGAACTGCATAAAAGAAATATCAAAGCCATCATGCTGACCGGGGACAATCGGAAAGTGGCAGACCATGTGGCAGAACAGATTGGGATCGATGAAGTCTATGCCGAAGTCCTGCCGGATCAGAAGGCGGACAAGGTGGCAGAAATCCAGGAACGGGGACTCGTCGTGGCGATGACCGGCGACGGTATCAATGATGCTCCCGCATTGACGAGGGCAGACGTCGGCATTGCTGTCGGAGCAGGTACAGACATCGCCATGGACAGTGCAGATATCGTGCTCGTCGACAGTAATCCGAAGGATATCCTTGCGATATTCAGCCTGTCGAAGAAGACGTACAACAAACTTGTCCAGAATCTGATTTGGGCCACCGGCTACAACATCTTCGCGATTCCATTGGCAGCCGGCGTACTTGCCCCCTGGGGCATCATCCTGAGTCCTGCTGTCGGTGCGATCCTGATGAGTTTGAGCACCATCATCGTCGCCATCAATGCACAGCTGCTGCACCGTTTCGAAGTTGAATGATGAATAAGAAGGAGCGCCTGCTGGCGCTCCTTTTTTGTGGAAAGAAAATCGAGGGGCACATGATTGACGGCCGCATCCATATGACACTATTATAAAAGTGAAGGTGCTTTTGGGCCAAACCATGTGAAAAGAGGGATAGGGATGACCCGATTCGACAATGACTATACTGAAGGTGCACACCCAAGGATTATGGAAAAGCTTGCAGAGACGAATGAAGAACAGCTTCCCGGCTACGGCAGGGACCACTATTCGGATGAGGCGAAGGCGCTGATCACAAGATTATGTGATAACGATGTGGATGTACATTTCATGGTCGGCGGTACGCAGGCGAATCTGACCATCATTTCATCAGCTCTCCGGACCCATCAGGGGGTCATCGCCCCGGATTCCGGACATATCGCAGCTGATGAAACCGGAGCGATAGAAGCGACAGGCCACAAAGTACTGGTGATTGAAAATGAAGATGGGAAGATCAGTGCGATGCAGATCCAGGATTTTGTGGCTGGACACTGGACCAGTCCCATCCGTGAGCATATGGCCCAGCCGAAGATGGTCTGCATCTCCCAGCCGACCGAGTCGGGGACCATGTATTCCAAGCAGGAACTGGAGGAGATCCGGAAGGTCTGTGATGATCATAATCTTCATCTCATGGTGGACGGGGCGAGGCTCGGTTATGCACTTGCCGCTGAAGACAATGATGTCACCCTGGCCGACCTGGCCAGGTTATGTGACGTCTTCTACATCGGTGGCACAAAGGTGGGGGCATTATTCGGGGAGGCAGTCGTAATATCGAACAGCGCCCTCAAAGAGGATTTCCGCTATATCATCAAGCAGAAGGGCGGCATGCTGGCAAAGGGGCGGCTGCTCGGCATCCAGTTCAAAGTGCTGTTTCAAGACGACCTGTATGTGGACATATCACGTCATGCCCTGAAAATGGCAAAACGCCTCCAGGAAGGCTTTGAAAGCAAAGGGATCCACATGCATTATCCATCGCCGACCAATCAGCTGTTTCCCGTGCTGACGACGGAACAGATTGATGAATTGAGCCGAAAGTATGCTTTCCAGCCATGGGAAGAACTGGATGAAGACAGGAAAGTGATCCGCTTCTGTACCAGCTGGTCGACCAAAGAAAACGATGTAGAAGCATTGATTGCAGACATAGGGAAGCTATAAATAATGCCCATCCGGAGGATGGGCATTATTTATAGTCAATTGTTCATACTTTTCCGATCAGTATAAGTCTGTTCTTGCTGTCCTTGTAATCTCCTCCCGTTTTTCATAGATGTTCGTCACGATGACCTTAAGCACCGCATAGAAGGGGACGGCGAGTATGATGCCCCAGATGCCGGCAATGTTTCCAGCTGCGAGTATGATCGTGATCACTGTCAGGGGATGAACATTCAGTGCGTTGCCCATGATATTCGGTGTGATCAGATTCCCTTCAATCTGCTGGGCGACAATCATGATGATCGCCACATACAAAGTCATGATCGGATCCTGAACAAGAGCGATTATCAATGCTGGAATCACAGCGAGATAGGGACCCAAAAACGGAATGACATTGGTTGCGACACCGATGAGCGCAAGAAGGAAGGCATAGTCAAGGCCAATGAGCAGATAGCCGATCAGCAGCATGGCCCCAACACACAGACTGACGAATAGCTGTCCGACGATATAGGCCTTCAAGGTTTCATCCACATCATGCAGCGTTTTGCGGATCCATGTCCGTCTTTCACCGGTAAAGAAATGGGCGACAAACGGTGCGAACTTCTGGTGGTCGATCAGGATGTACACCAGGAAGAATGGAACGAGGATGAGGGTAAGCACCCCAGAAACCAGACCAGTCAGGAAAGATACGATCCACGAGCCGACATTCGAAGCCCAGTCGGAAAATTGTCCGGCTATGCTGTTGGCCTGTTCCCGGACAGAATCCGGCAGGTTCTCACGCTGGCTCAGTAGGGATCTTCCATATTCTTCTGCACTCCTGATGATTCCGGGCGCATTATTCACAAAGGAATTGATCTGGCTGGCAACAATTGGTGCAATCAGGATGTAAAACAGCCAAATGAGCACTCCCAGCAAAATGAAGATAGCCAGGATGGCGGACCATTTCGGAAAGCCCTTTTCTTCGAGAAAATACAATATAGGTCTTGTCAGATAAAAAAGGACTCCACCAAGCAGCAGGGGCAGGAAGATGGTCTGTGCGACCACCACGATCGGAGAAAATATGCCTTGAACTTCCATGAACAAGCGTATGATCAGTAATGAAAAAATAATGGCGACGGCTGTACGGAACCAGATTTTATGTGTCATTCAAACACTCCTTTCTTCTATACTCCATACCCGGACCGCGGCATCGTATTTCACAATGGCTATACTTCGTCCGGTTGAATTGCTAAAATCAGGGAAGGGTATAATCAATGAAACACATGAGCCAAAGGAGAATTTGAATGAAGGATTCCAAGCAGTTTGAAGCGTTGCTGAAAAGCCTGGATGGGCAGAAATACGGAGCATACAAACGTTTGAAGGGCACATACCGCTTTGAGCGGTTCAGACTTGCCGTGGACAATATCCAGTCCGATCCATATGCACCGCCATCCAAGATGCGTATCATCATGGATAGGGACACAGCCGGCATCCCTGATGACCTGCTGGATGGCAAAACCAAGGTCACCGCAGCATCCGACTTTTTGACACGGGCATTCGCAGATCAGATACAAGCTGAAAAGAAGGCCTCTAAGGGCAGGGCCAGCATCCAGATCGACAGGTGCGGCCAGGAGATTCTGGAACGTACTTCCGTAATGATCGGGGAAAAGGAACTGGAAGTGCGCTTTGAAGTCGGGATGCCTGCAGCAGGCAGAAAGATACTCGGGAAGGCCGCTGCACACATCTTCATGGACATACTCCCAAAGGTGGCCGAGAAGGCTCTGCTGTATAGGAATCTGGACCAGGAGGCGCTCAAGGAGCAAACGACACTCATGGTCGATCAGACATATGTGCAGGAGGAATTGGCACGCAGGAACCTGGTCGCATTTGTGGCGAATGATTCCATCCTCCCCCGGAAAAGCGGCGTCTCGGACAGACCGATGGAGGGTGCCGTACCATTTGCAAGTCCGGAGCGGTTTGAAATTGAAATTGCCCTGCCGAGCGGCCGGAAAGTGACCGGGATGGGCATCCCTGAAGGAATCACCCTGATCGTCGGCGGCGGGTATCATGGTAAGTCGACCCTGCTCCAGGCATTGGAACGCGGGGTATATCACCACATACCGGGGGATGGGCGTGAGATGGTCATCACCCGGCCCGATGCTTCGAAGATACGGGCGGAAGATGGACGGAATATAGAGAAGGTGAACATCAGTACCTTCATCAACAACCTGCCCGCCAAAAAGGATACAGGGGCGTTCTCGACCGAAAATGCCAGCGGAAGCACCTCCCAGGCGGCAAATGTCATGGAGGCGCTGGAATATGGGTCGTCCCTCCTGCTCATTGATGAGGATACATCAGCGACGAACTTCATGATCCGGGATGCAAGGATGCAGAAGCTGATTGCACCGGAGAAGGAGTCGATTACACCATTCTCGAGCAAAGTGAAGCCGCTTTATGATGACAAAGGTGTGTCCACCATCCTGATTGTCGGCGGCTCAGGCGACTATTTTGAAGCGGCCGACCAGGTGCTTATGATGGATGAATACAGGCTGAAGGATGTTACGGATGCTGCCAAGGAAATCGCCGCAACAGAAGGGTATAGGCGTGAGAACCCCTTTGATGACCAGTTCGGCGAGGTGAGTTCCAGAATTCCATTGAAATCAGGGTTCTCCAAATCCGGTAAGGACGGAAGACTGAAGCCGAAAGGCAGAACCAGCATCCTCTATGGCAGGGAACCGATCGACATGTCGGGGCTGGAGCAGCTTGTCGATGCCAGTCAGACGAACTGCATTGCGGTCATGCTGGATTATTTCAGGAATGAGGTATTGGATGACAGACGGACGCTGTCGGAAGCGGCCGACGTCATCTATGCGCATATTGAAAAGAATGGCCTCGATTCCATTTCCCCCTATACCGGCCATCCGGGGAATCTTGCGCTGCCGAGAAAACAGGAATTCTGCGCGGCCATCAACCGTTACCGCGGCTTGAAGGTGAAGAGCAGCAGAAGCTAGGACAAAAAAAGCGGCATCTCCAAATTTTGGGGATGCCGCTTCATTATTTGCATGTTCATTTAATACACAGCTGCAGGAAGCATGTGCTACTTATACTGGTTGAACTGGTTGTCGCCTTTTTCCTGTTCGACCTGGTCTGCTGCATCATTGATCTTCCCTTGCGTTTCATCCTGTTTCGCCTGTACTTTCGACTTCTCGTCCCTGAAATCCTGCTGCTTGGCCTGGGCCTTCTCCTTCATCTGTTCCTTTTGGCTCTTGCCTTCTTCAGCCTTCTGTTCGGCTTCCTGCCGCATCTGTTCCTGCTGATCTTTATTCTGCTCTGTCATGATCATGCACTCCTTTGCGCAAAGATTATGATGATACAGTTTGTTCTACCATTTTTGACATGCAGTTAAACACCATCCTATATCCTCTATAGAACGGCAATCAGCGTGCCACCTGCGGCACCCGCCAATACAACCACCCATGGCGGGAGTTTCCAGTGGACAAGCATGCTGAAAAGTATGGCGGCAAGAACAAAGTCGGCCGTCTGGTTGATGCTGCTCGTCCATATCGGGTTGTATAGGGCTGAGATCAATATGCCGACGACCGCAGCATTGATGCCCGTCAGTGCACCTTTTATGTTTGGATTGCTGCGCAGCATATTCCAGAATGGCAGACTTCCCAGTATGAGCAGGAATGCCGGCAGGAAGATTGCAAACACCGCAAACAGTCCTCCCTGCCACCCACTGATTATGGTGCCGAGGTAGGCGGCGAAGGTGAACAGCGGACCGGGTACGGCCTGCGCTGGACCATAGCCTGCAAGGAATTCCTGTGCCGTCATCCAGCCTGTGGGCACGAACTCCCGTTCCAGAAGCGGCAGCACGACATGGCCGCCTCCGAAAACGAGCGCACCTGAACGATAGAAGCTGTCGAGCATTGCCATCCACTGATTCGAGGTCGCTTCACGAAGGACCGGAAGCAGAACGAGCAGTACAAAAAAGAGGGAGAGGCATACGTACCCCACACGCTTTGAAATAGGAAAGTGAACGGTATCACCGTCATCTGTCGAGTGATTGCGGTAAAGGATGAATCCGATTATCCCCGCAAGCAGAATGACGCCTACCTGCGTAAAGACGGTCTGCCATAATAAAGTGATGACGAGCGCACCCAGGGCGATGGTCCTGCGCTCGAGATCAGGCGTCAGTTTCTGTGCCATGCCGATGATCGCATGGGCCACGACGACCACTGCAACAACCTTCATTCCATCGATCCATCCTGCATCTTCGAAGCCATAAGTATTGAGCATAAGTGCAAACAGTATGAGTGCGATTACAGAGGGGAGGGTGAAGCCGAGGAAGGAGACCAGCCCCCCGATCAGTCCACCGCGGACGACACCGATTCCGATGCCGACCTGACTGCTTGCAGGCCCAGGGAGGAACTGGCAGAGGGCCACCAGGTCGGCATAGGCCGCCTCATCCATCCATTTCCTCCTCCGTACGTATTCTTCATGGAAATAGCCCAAATGCGCAATCGGCCCCCCGAAAGAGGTCAGGCCGAGTCTTGTGGAAACAACCAATATTTCCATCAGCGTTTTTATTCTGCTGCCTGTATCTTCCTGCAACCATGCACCATCCTGATCGTTTTTATGGTGTAACAACGCATTGCTTTGCGCAATGCCGCCATCAATAAGCTAGCGCGGATTACACCAGGGTTCAATAACATTTACAGAAATGACACTTATTCAGTTGGCAGTGATTTATTTGACAATTTATAAAGTATTCTCTACCATTGGAGTCAACTGAATAGAAACACCACTAGGGGTGCTTTTTTGCTGAGACGGCCACCCGGCCGATCCCTTGGACCTGATCTGGCTAATACCAGCGTAGGGAAGTGGTTTGGTACGGCATACACTGTCTACATACTGAACCCGTTTCCCACGCTGGAAACGGGTTTTTATACTATAAGAGGAGAGATCATATGCTGACTGAAGAATTGAGGAATGAAGCGGAACCCATCATCGAGGCGATCTATAATGACACTTTCATCCAGGGACTGATACATGAAAACATTGAGGCGGATGCAATCATCCATTATTTGAAGGCGGATTCACTCTACTTGAAGGAGTTCGCGAAACTTTATGCCATGCTGATTGCCAAAACGAATTCCAGGGAGACTGGAGAATACCTTCTGGGACAGATGGAATTCCTGCTTGAAGGGGAAAGCGAAGCGCATGCCGTATTGTCACAGTCAGTCGGTATGACATATGAAGAGATCACAGACGAAGGTGTATGGTATCCGTCTGCCGACCACTACATCAAACATATGTACTTCAATGCACTTACAAGGGAGAATATCGCGTTCACCTTAAGCGCGATGGTCCCATGTCCATATGTATACAGAAGGCTTGCAGAGAAGGTGATGGCACGTCATACATTTGAAGCCGATCATCCCTACCGTGGCTGGTTTGAATTTTATGCCAGGGATATGGATGACACGCTGGATGTGATGCAGACGATCATCGATAACGAAGCCGAAAAGATGTCGGAAGATGATCTGAGGCAGATCAAAAGGAATTTCATGGAAAGCACAGAACATGAAAGACGCTTCTTCAATATGGCAGCCACGAAGGAACGCTGGATGGAGGTGGGTATCCATGTCTAGAATCCCCATTGCCCTAACTGTCGCGGGAACCGATCCCACCGGCGGTGCGGGGGTGCTGGCCGACAGCAAGACCTTTCATTCGAGGGGAGTATACGGTATGGCGGCGGTGACCTCCCTGACCGCCCAGAACACCACCGGCGTACAGGATGTATTCAATGTGCCTGCAGACTTTCTGGAAAAACAGCTTGAAAGCATAATGAGTGACGAGGTGCCCCACGCGATGAAAAGTGGGATGGTCGCAACAGTGGATATGATGGTCGTGCTTGCGAATATGGTGGCGGACTTCAAAATTCCCTTCGTCATCGACCCGGTCATGATCGCCACGAGCGGTGATGCGCTGATGGAGGAGGAAACCATCGAATTCCTGAGGAGCACACTGGTTCCGAAGTCCATGACCGTAACGCCCAACATCCATGAGGCCGAAAAGATTACAGGCCATAGAATCAGGGGTGAGGCGGATATCAGAAAGGTCGGACGCATCTTCCTTGAGGAACTCGGTGCACACAGCGTGACGATCAAGGGCGGACATCTGCAGGGGGATGCAGTGGATTATCTTTTCACCCGGGATGATACCGTCATATTGAGCGAACCGCGTATAGAAACGCAGCACACCCATGGCACAGGATGTACATTCTCTGCTGTGATGACGGCAGAAATTGCGAAAGGAAAGACGCTTGAAGAGAGCTTCCGGCTGGCCAAAAAGTATATTACATCCGCCATCAGAAACAGTCCGGGCATTGGCAAGGGCAATGGGCCGGTCAATCACTTCAGTTTCAGGGAGGAAGAACTGCATGAATAGATTGGAAAGAATGAGAGAAGAGAATCCCCTCGTCATCTGCATCACAAATGACGTGGTAAAGAATTTTACTGCAAATGGGATGCTTGCGATCGGGGCCTCTCCCATCATGAGCGGCGAAATCACAGAGTCGGAGGACCTGATGAAGGCAGCATCGGCACTGCTGATCAACATTGGTACAGCTGACCGGGCAAAGGTCCATCTGATGGATGAGATGATGGAGGCGGCGGATGACAATGGTGTGCCCATCGTTTTCGATCCGGTCGGCTTCGGTGCATCGCGTTTCAGGGTGGATGTCACCGAAGATCTGCTGGCCCGGCATAAAGTGGCACTCATCAAGGGGAACGCTGGTGAGATGCTGGCCCTATCCGGTTCGGAAAGCCGCATGAAAGGTGTGGATTCCGTTGAAAAGACGAACACGGCAGAAATAGCCGAAGCTGTCTACCGGAAGTATGGCGTGCCGGCATTGGTCACTGGAGAGAAGGATGCACTGGCGACGGAGCATGGTGTGACGACGATGGTGAACGGTCATGGCCTTCAGGGAAAGATTACAGGATCAGGATGTCTGCTCGGTGCCATAACGGCTGCATTCATCGGGACTTCTGACACCTTCGAAAGGAACGCGGTTGTGGATGCTGTAAGCTACTACAATCTTTGTGCCGAAGCTGCAGCCGGCAAGTGCGCCATACCGGCACCGGGAAGCTTCATTGCGGGTCTCATCGATGAATTATATCTGAATGACGATACTCTGCTTGAAGACAGCATTGTGGGAGGTTTATGATGGATCGCGAACTTCTCAGGCTCTATTTCATCTGCGGCAGTGAAGATGCTGAGGGTGATGCGGTTCAAACCGTACGTGAAGCGCTGGAAGGCGGTGCCACGATGTTCCAGCTCAGGGAGAAGGGGCAGCATCCACTCGAGGGGGATGCACTGGTCCGTTTTGCTTCAGACATTAAAAGGGTGTGCAAAGAGTACGATGTGCCATTCATCGTCAATGACGACTGGAAACTGGCAGAAATGGTGAAGGCCGACGGTATCCACCTCGGTCAGGATGACATGGCGGTATCCGACCTCCCTGGTTATTTCGATGACAAGATCATCGGGTTATCTGTAAGGAATCGGAACGAACTTGAAGTGAGCAATCTGGAAAAGGTCGACTATATCGGTACAGGCCCTGTCTTCACCACATCTTCAAAGGCAGATGCAGGCACAGCAATCGGGGTAGAGGGTCTGGTTGAAATGCGGCGGCTGATCGGTGATATGCCGATGGTTGCAATCGGTGGCATCGACGACACAAACTACAAGTCCTGTCTGGACAGCGGAGCCGATGGCATATCCCTGATTTCCGCAATCGCATGGGCAGAAGATGTCGGAGCTGCCGCTTCCAGATTCCTCGAAGAATGAGGAAGATGAGCTCCTATCCTCTATGTGACATAATGGGAAATGAGTAAAGCAATCAGGATTGGCGGGAGGAACAGTATGACAGAAGTATATGGAATTATAATCGATGAACAGACACGCTGCGTCCATTACCACTCGGATGAAGACATCATTGCCATCAAGTTCAGATGCTGCGGAAAATATTATCCATGCTACAGATGCCACGAGGATCAAGAGGACCATTCCATCATCCCTTGGAGAACAGACGAATATGATGCGTATGCCATCCTGTGTGGCGTGTGCCGCAGGGCACACACCATCAGCGAATACATGGATACGGACAGGTGCCTCAAGTGCAATTCCAAATTCAATGAAGGCTGCAAACATCATCACCATATCTACTTTGGTTGACCACAGAAAAAAGAGCCGCTTCCTTAAAAAGGATAGCGGCTCTTTTTATGAATCCTGTCATTTTATCAATTTTTTCGACAATGGGGCGACACCAAGGCTCTGTACAATGAGGGAGATGAGGACTGCTGCAAATGACAGTGAAATGATGAGGTCTGCATCTCCCGAACTGCTTTGGGAATAGATGCTCAATATGAGATACACAGACATGGATCCCTTCAGGCCCGACCATGAGATGAGTGTCGATTCCCGCCAGCTGATATGGTGGCGCCATTCCGAAAACATCTGGGTGCTGGCCAATATGACGATGAAGCGTATGAAAAGGGACAGTGCGAATATGATTACAGCAAATAACCAACCATCAAAGATGAGGAATTTCGCTGCCTGGATGCCGATCAGCAGGAAAAGGAGTGCCAACAGCGACATTTCTGCAATTTCCCAAAATCCATCCAAAGACTCCCGGAAGTGCTCTTCCCTTTCTGCAGTGCCATACTCGAAAGACAGCATGATGCCGGCAAACACAGTGGCGAGAACACCTGATACACCGATGGCTTCAGCAAGATTGAAAGTCCCGTAGGCCAAAACGATGCTCAGCATGACCTGGTAGTGCCTGTGGTGGGTGAAGTGGACGGCCTTGGCCATCAACCAGCCGAATAGGATGCCAATCAGAACCCCTCCCAGTGAAACGAGGAGGAACTCCCCAAGGAAAGACAGTACACCGACAGACTTGCTGCCGGTGAACATGCCGGCAAGGGCGCTGAATATGACGATGCTTGTACCATCGTTGATCATCGATTCCCCTTCCACCACATCTGCCACACGTTCATCCCCTGCAGCAGACTTTATGATCGATACTACGGATACAGGGTCCGTTGGTGTAAGGATCGAGGCGATCAGCAGGGCACCAAGGAATGATATGGAGACGAACGGGCCGCTCAATGCATAAATCACGCCGCCCAGCAGAGCCACCGTCAGCATGATGCCGACAGTGGCAAGAAAAGCGATGATGCCGCCATTCTTCTTGAAGCCATCTGCCGGAAACTGATATGCGGAAGTGAACAGTAGGGCCGGCAGGAAAACATGATAGATGGTCTTCTCGGTCACTTCGACGGATGAGAAGTAGGGGATGAAATACAGACCGATTCCAAGGAGGACAAGGATTACCGGCACTGGAAAGTTATCCTGCTTCTTGTCGATTGTAAACACTATGTAGCCGATCAGGAGAAGCAGGATGGCTTGTGAAGTTGTCAAGTTAATACCTCCTGAATAGATGATATACTTTCCAATTCCCTTTAACCCCGCACATAAACGCTGTGGGCGTCTCCAACATCAACTTCGACGGCTCTTATAAATAAGCTTGATTCCTAAGTCTGCAGAAACTCTAATGCCTTTTCCAAATCTACATCTCGGGTAATGTGCGTGGGAGTCCATGGTATATGAATGTCCGGATGGATGATGGAAGCAGCTTCTCCATCAGCCTTTTCATTCATGCCTGCCATCCTTGAAGTCGGGTACCACAACTCAAACAGATTTTCCCACTCTTCGATGACAAGATTGGAGTAGTCGTTGACCCCGGCAGTCGGCCGGCCGATGACTGCAGCTTTGGGTGATTCCTTGCAGAGTTCAATCAAAGCTTCAGACGCGCTGGCACACTTCACATCAGACAAGGCGACGACCTTTTCAGGGAGAGCTTTTCCCTGAATATTGATGGCAGGTGATTCATCCTCGAGTATTTTGAAGCCTTGGCCAACATTCTTCGTCATTTCCTCCACATATTTATTCAAGTTCGTTTTGACCGTTTCATCATCGATGTTTTCAAGGAACTGACCAAACACCTTTGCAGTCAATTCGACATTTCGCCGGGTACAGTTGAACGCCTGGATTGAATCCTCAAGCGGAATCGAGGTCTCTCCTTCAGGAAAGAGGTAGGGCAGCAGGTTCCTGAATGCCAGATCGCTGCCACCGCCATTTTCCCTGACATCGATGATGAGTTTTTCCGCAGTCTCCAAGTGCTCTTGATATTCCTCAAGCAGCGCCTCTACAGTTTTCACATCAGCGAATGAGGGGAGGGACATGAAAAGTACACCATCGTTAAGTCTATCCACTTTGAATTCAGGCTTCCGATTCAGATTTGCATACTGCTTCAACTCCATCGTCTTCACTGGCCCATCCCTGGACTCAACTTCACAGCTGGTATACCTTTGGATGATCGGCCTCCAGTTTTCCCTCTCTGCGACGGTTTCGAACAGTTCCCTTTCATGTTTTTCGATAAGTACACTGATCGGTGTACCATCCAAAGATAGAAGGGCATCACCGGTCTCCAGGCGGTCCTCATCCGTCACTTCAATGACATGAAGCTTATCATTAAAGCGTCTTGTGTTGAAGCCATTATGATATGTATTTAGTTTTCCGTTATCCTTCACTCTGAAGTACATGTGGCGGTCCTTGAAATCGAGCAGATAATCCTCCACAATTTCTTGGAATGTCACAGCATCGAGCGCATCTTCAGCTTCCATTCTTTTTATCCAAGTCCTATACTTTTCAGGCTCATCCCAACCTTTCTTGTCCAAATGGCCGGAATAATCATTATGTGTGATTGAGATGATGTCATCAAAGATTTCTGTATACATGGTGCCTCCTGTTTGGATTTTTTGAATTGTCACTTCAGCAGTCTGATGCTGATGGCAAGTGTGCCCCATTCAGCCTCCTGTTGCCGCGTGTATATTTTATAGGTATTCTCAACCATTTCTTCTATTGTCCGGTTATCAGCATCCATATCCTTTGCGGGAATATCCCTGTACATATCTTTGAAAGTAGGGTAGGTATGCAGGGCTGTCACTTCTACGGTCAAAGTTTCACCATCTTCGGGGAGCTTCGTGAAATTGATGGTCTCCCCAATATCAATTTTCCTTCTTTTTGGATCATTCAGCCTGACTTCTACTGTTTTTCGTCCAGCTTTCATTGAATTGAAGGGTGCTTCGTACAATCCCATACTGTGCTCCATTATCAGTCCTCCATTCGAAACCATTTTAATTGGAAGTTGTAAAGTCCATGACTCGATTACTATATATGGTAACATATCAATAAGTAAAAATTTAGAAAAAATAAGTTGTAGAAAGGAGCCTGCTAATTATGATAAGGTATCCAGTTTTAGAAGGAAAAGCCGGAGTAGGAATAACAGCACCATCATCCGGCATACCAGAAGAGATGCATGACCTGTTGGAGTCGGCCATACAGAAGTTAAAGGATGAAGAGTATTCGGTTGTTTCCGGTGATACTGCATGGACACAGGAAAAGGCGAAATCCGCTTCTGCCAAAAAACGGGCAGAGGAGATCAATGAAATGATGCGCGATGAATCGATTGGGCTTATCTTCCCGCCATGGGGTGGGGAACTGTTGATTGAAACGCTGGAATATATAGACTTTGAAAATATCCGCGAGAAGTGGGTGCTGGGCTATTCAGATATCAGCCTCCTGCTGCTGGCCATCACTTTGAATAAGGGAATTGCTACGGCCCATGGAACCAACCTCATCGATCTGAGAGGAGAGGAGTCGGATGAAACGACACGAATGTGGAAATCTGTTTTATCCAATAAAGAAGGAGACACCGTCATTCAATATTCATCAGAAAGATACCAGGAGGACTGGGACTTTGATAATCCTACACCCCACATATTCAATCTGACTGAAGAGACGTATTGGAAGACCGTTTCAGGTCATGAAGAAAAGCTCGAAGGCCGGCTGTTGGGGGGATGTATGGACGCCATTCGTCATCTGATCGGCACTTCATTTGGAGATATCCATAGCTTCAGGAAAGAATATATCCCGGATGAACCGATCCTCTGGTATCTGGAAAACTGCGAGATGTCCGTTGTCGAACTCAGAAGGACACTGGTCCATATGAAACTTGCAGGGTGGTTCAAGGACGCATCAGCGATTATGTTCGGGAGAAGCTCATCAGACATTCCCGTTGAAGATTATACAGTCCAGGATGTATACCAGGAACTTTCTGAAGAATTGGGCGTCCCCATTGTCTACGATATAGATTGCGGGCATATGCCCCCACAGATCACCTTTATAAATGGCGCATATGCAGAAGTGGAAGTGAAGGCAGGCAACGGCGTGGTCTCACAGACTTTCAGGTAGAGTAGAACCCCGGTACAATATTGTCGTCTTCCAAAACAGACATATGATTCATATAAGGTTCAAGCAGTTCCAGCCTAGAGGAGAAGGAGGAAGGGTTTATGGAATTTATGGAGATAAACGAGGATAATTTCTGGAAGGTCATTAATATGGAAGTTAGTGAGGATCAGGCCGGTTTTGTCGCCCCGAATGTAAAATCTCTAGCGGAATCCTACTTGTACAGAAATGATGACGATGTGATCCCATACGCTATACAAGACCAGGATGAAGTGGTCGGATTTATCTTGATTGATATCGATGCTGAGAAACGGGAGTTTATGATCTGGCGGATGATGATAGACAAAAGGTATCAGAAACGGGGGTATGGGAAGCGGTCGATTCAAAAAGCGATTGATATGGCTGGAAAGTCGGGCGAGTATGACATACTGGTGGCAGATTATGTTAAAGGAAATGAAGTGATGGGCAAATTACTCAAATCCATCGGTTTCTATTCCCATTCATTTGATGAGGAGAACAACGAATATGTTTTGCATTATAAACTGTAAACACTTCTATTCCTGGAGTGACTATGGAATGTAGTGGGCATGTCATTTGTTGGGAGGGATACAATTGAGCAAGAAAGCATTTCATGTATACAACATTATTATTTTGCTTCTATTGTTATCATTCAACCTTCTGGTCCTACTTGCCTATGGTATCGGGGAGGGTGGAATGGGGGTTTCACAGTTGGTGCCAATAGCGCTTTCGTTTGTAATCTGGAGTGTTTTTTACCTCATTCAATTTGCACGCTCCAATAAAACTTGGAGAATATCCTGGTTTTTAGTCATGTTGGTGTTTCTATACTTCTGGCAGACAGGTGTTGGTTCAGCTTTCGACAGATTGATTGGTTAGCGAAGGACTCTTTTATTGTTTTTGGCAGCAAAATATCAGGAATTAAACTGGACATGAGGCAATATGCAAAGGGTCCATTAAAAAGAAATCATCATCGAAAGAAAATATATATCATGGAAAGAAGCTTGGTAATGAGGAAAACAGTGGTCATTCTACTCTCCATTTCTGTCATCTGCATCGCATTTGCTGCGATTTTTGTAAAGCTGTCTGAAGCACCGGCAAGCATCATCAGCATGTACAGGATGGTGTTTGCAAGCATTCTGCTGGCTCCAATCGTCTATAAGTACAGGCGGGAATTGATGAAACCCACACGCAGGGAGTGGGTCGCCCTGGTTATTGCAGGGCTGTTCCTCGCAATGCATTTCGGATTCTGGTTTGAGTCACTCAAGCTTACATCCGTGGCGAGTTCAACGGTCATTCTTGCCTTGCAGCCAATTATTGCAATGGTGGGGGCTTATCTTGTATATAGGGAAAAAGTGAGTGGCAGGGTTGCTTTTTCAGTGTTCATTTCATTTTTCGGTGTCGTCCTCATCAGCTGGGGGGATTTCAGTTTTACGGACTTAAGTGCAATCACGGGGAATATCCTTTCATTCCTGGGCGCTGTAGCGGTTGTATGCTATTTTATGATTGGGCAAAATTCAGTCCGGAACCTTACACACTGGGTCTACAGCTTCATCGTGTTCAGCATTGCCGGGGGATTTCTATTGATATACAACATCGTCACCCAAATCGACTTGACCGGGTATCCACCAAGAGAATGGCTTCTGTTCGTACTGCTTGCGATTTTCCCCACCATCGCGCATGTCATATTCAACTACCTGTTGAATGAGGTGAGTCCGACCACAGTTTCGATGGCCATGCTGCTCGAGCCCGTCGGGGCATCCATCCTGGCATTTTTCCTGTTGTCGGAATATCTTGGCATCTACCAGATTACCGGCGGCATAATCGTCCTCTTCGGCGTCTATTTCTTCCTGATGAGCCAACGGAAACGCAGATCTATAGATGATGGGCTAGGATATGATTAAAGAAAGGATTACCGAAAAAAGTGAACAGGATGATGCCGATAATCAATCCCAATATGAATATAAAAAGCAGGCGCTTGTTTTCCATCATGAACCTCCTGAATTCGATGTTATGGCATTAAGTATGGCTTTCCTATAATCTTAACGTATCATAAAGCATCATTCACCTGTTCATATCCGGTTCATACAATGATGATAGAGTGGATGAAAATGATTTTAAGGACTTGGACTAGAATGCTTTGTGAAAGGATTGAAAGTATGGCACGCGTTTTGATTGTGGATGATGATAAGAACATACGGGAGTTTATTCGGCTGGTGCTTGAAGAAGAGGGATATACGACAGTCGAATCGACAGACGGCAGAGATGCATTGAAAAAGATAAAGGAGCACCCATGTGACATAGCGGTTGTGGATGTAATGATGCCCTATATGGATGGCATATCCCTGACGAAGGAGATTCGCGACATATACAATATCCCCATCATCATCCTTACAGCAAAAGGTCAGATTGAAGATAAGGAATTGGCCTACACGGCTGGTACGGATGATTACCTGGTCAAGCCTTTTGAAGCAAAGGAACTGATCTTCAGGATAAAGGCCCTGCTCCGCCGGTATGGTGCAGTGAAGGAAGAGGCCCCGGTCAGGCTCGGCAATGTCCTGCTTTATCAGCAAAACTATTCAGTCAAGATCGGTTCCAAGACAGTGAAGCTGCCCCTTAAGGAATTTGAGCTCCTGTATTTGCTTGGTAAGAACCCCGGACGTGTCTTTACACGCGAACAGTTGATCGAAGACATCTGGGGTCTGGATTTTGAAGGGGATAATCGGACAGTGGATGTGCATATCAAAAGATTGAGGGAACGTTTCAGACAACTATCGGTGCCAGTCAGCATCCATACGGTCAGGGGAGTCGGATATTCCCTGGAGGTGGATGAGTGATGCGCTCCTTATATTCCACTTTTGCTGCAACGACAATAGGCATCATGATGCTCAGCTTTCTGACTGCATTCTTCATTTCGAACACGTATTACCAGCAGTACTTGAAGCCGGAAAATGATGAGAAGAATACGCAGATTGCCAAGGAGATGGCGACCTTCATCGAGGGTAATCCTGAAGTGTCCATCAATGAATACCTTGAGAATATGGCGGCTGTCGGTTACCAGCTGTACTTGGCTGATGATTCGGGTGATGGGACATTCTACGGCTCGGAATTCAGAGAAGATGCGCTTCCGAATCATGTCGTTGAAAACGTGCTGGATGGAAATATCCATCATGGCATGCAGGAATTCCCGAGGGAAACGTTCGTCACCGGTTTCTTTGCCAACGAACTCAGAAATACCATCGGTATACCTTTGGAATATGAAGGGAAAAAATACGCACTGTTCATGCGGCCGGATATAGAGAAGCTCTTCAATGAAATGCACCTCCTGTTCGGCTGGCTTTTCCTTCTCACAATCGTTTTGAGCATCATTTTCGTGCTTATTGGGACCAAATATATGGTGCGCCCCGTAACTCGCCTGAGCGCGGCTACAAAGGCACTGTCCAAGGGCAGCTACGATATCGGCGGACTTGGAACGAAGCGGAAGGATGAGCTGGGGGAACTGACGAAGAGCTTTGCGCAGATGGCAGAAAGAATCAGGCAGACTGAAAATATGCGCAAAGATTTCATTTCCAACATAACCCATGATATAAATTCCCCGCTATCCAATATAAAAGGGTACAGTGCACTGCTTCGGAATGAACTGGACAGCGATGGAAAAGCACAGGAATATCTCTCGATCATCAATGGCGAATCCAACCGCATCAGTGCAATGACGAACCAGCTGCTGCTGCTGTCATCTCTGGATCATGAAGATCATCTTTTGAAAAAGAAGATATACGATGTCGGCAGTCAGCTGCGCCGGTTGATCCATCGCTATGAATGGAGGATTGATGAAGGCAATCTGATGCTTTCCCATGATATCCAGGACGTCGTCATTGCAGGGGATGAAACATTGCTCGAGGCGGTATGGGACAACCTGCTTTCCAACGCAATCAAATATAACAGCGAGTTTGGTGAAGTCGGGATAGAGCTGATTGAGCATGAGGATGATATAGAGGTCAGCTTCAGGGATACTGGCATCGGGATGGGAGAAGAAGCAAAGCAGCACATCTTTGAACGGTTCTACCGGGAAGATTCCTCAAGATCCGGGAAGGTACAAGGATCGGGCCTCGGCCTCTCGATTGTGCAGAAAGTTGTCCAACTGCATAATGGAACGATCAGTGTCCAATCAAATGGTCATGGCACCGTATTCCGGGTTGTGCTCCCAAAAAAATAAAATAATCCTCCTCAGTACATATTGCGTTCATATTCGAAGTATAGAGTATGAAATACAGATGAACTGGGGAGGATGTTTTTATGAAAAAAATGAGAAAAGAACTTTCTGAAGCACGATCATCCGGAGTGGCCGGTACAGGAGAGGAGATATCGAAATGAAGATGGCATGGAAAGAGATGATGAAGTTCAAGACAAGATATGTGATTCTGTGGTCGATAATTTTCCTGATCAGCCTGCTGACGATGATCATAGCCGGCCTGGCGAATGGGCTGTCATATGATAATGCCTCACTCATCAAGGATATACCCGAAGGCACCTTCTATATGGAGGCGGAAGCGGAATCACAGTATAATTTTTCCGGTTTGGATGAAAAGAAAAGGGCAGAAATCAAAGAAGCGGTACCGGAAGCCGCATTTTTCTCCATACAGATGGGAGAGCTCGAAAGTGACGATGGGAAGCGGCATGGCGTTGCATTCGTCAATTCAGACGGAAGTCTCTTTCCTCAAGTGGAGGAAGGGGAGACCATTTTGGATGCTTCACTAATGGGATCGGCCATCAAGGAAGATGAGGGGCTGACCAACAGACTGATGGATGGCAAATTGCAAGTGGAGTCATTCATCGAACAGCAGAAGTTCAGTCATTCTCCGGTCGCGTTTGTAGATCGCGCAGATTTCGAGGAGATGTATCGTACGGATGCATATCAGATCGCTTTTGTAGAAGGTGAAGATGCGCCTGCAGTGGCGGGGCTTGAGAGATATACAAACGATGAATTCATGAATACCATTCCAAGTTACAGTGCAGAACAGCTGTCATTGAACATGATCGTCGTATTCCTGTTCATCATCAGTGGCATGCTTTTCGGCATCTTCTTCTATATGATCAACGTTCAGAAAATTGCAATGTATGGCATCCTGAAGGCCGTCGGCGTCAAAACAGCAACCCTCTTCAGGATGATGTGGGCACAGATGGCCATCATCACAACCATCGCCCTCATTTTATCAGTAGGGCTCAGCCAGCTGCTTGCCCTGATCATGCCGGCAGACATGCCATTCATGTTGACGGCCGGTTCTGCTTCCATGATGTCGCTTGTCTTCATCATCATTGGATTCGCCGGTTCAAGCGTGTCGGGAATCCAGATCAGCAGAGTGGAACCGATGCAGGCAATAAACCAAGGAGGTGTGTAGGATGCCGATTCTATCAGTCGATGGACTTGAAAAGACATTCAGCAGTGCCAATAGGGAAGAAAAAGTTTTGAAGGGAATCAACCTGGAAATCACCAAAGGTGAAATCACTGTACTCACCGGTGCTTCCGGGTCCGGAAAAAGCACTTTGCTCACAATAGCAGCAGGTCTGCAGAAATCTACGGCCGGCACAATCATATTTCAAAACGAAGCACTGACAGATATGAACACCCGCCAGGTACGGGCCATACGGGCCAAAAAGTTCGGCTTTGTATTCCAGCATGCGCATCTCGTACCATTTTTGACGGTGAAGGAGCAGTTGGAGCTGATGATGGATACAGCAGAATTGAAATGGAGCAAAGACAGAAGAAAAGAGGAAATCAGAAGCATACTTGACCTGGTCGACATGTGGGGACATAGGGACAGTTATCCTGGTACGCTTTCCGGTGGAGAGAAGCAGAGGGTGGCGATTGCCCGGGCAGTTGTCCATAAGCCTGAGATGCTGTTTGCCGATGAACCGACGGCGAGCCTTGATTCGAAACGCTCGATGGAAGTGATGAAACTGCTGAGGACCTTATCCAGGGAGCGGAACATCACAGTACTGATGGTAACACATGAGGAAGAAACCCTTGAGTACGCTGATACTATCGTACAGATGAAGGATGGGGTCATCGGGAAAGGATGAGTATGATAGAAAGAAGAAGTATCGCAGAGAAAAACTTATCTGTGCGATGCTTCTTTTTCGTACAGATCCAGTTGGTAGAAGCTTAGGTTGAGCCATCTGTCGAACTTAACCTACTTGAACTTCATCATTTCTGTGCAAGATATCATGTGTTCGTATAGAAAAATGGAATTTTTTAGCTGAAGGGAGATATACTCCTTTCAATGTGGTAGGCTATGAAATGGGATACTGAGATACACAATCAAATAAATTCATCGAAAGGAGCGATTTGATATGTCTGAATCTACTATGAAAATCATAGATCTACATAAGGACATCGGTCGCAAGCAGATCATCCGGAACCTGAACTTTGAAATACGTCCAGGAGAGGTTTTCGGATTCATCGGTCCGAATGGTGCCGGAAAGACGACTACAATCCGCATGATGGTCGGTCTGATCGGCATCACAAAAGGCGATGTCGTCATCAAGGGCCACAGCATCAAAAAGGAATATAGGAAAGCAATCAGCGAGGTGGGGGCGATCGTCGAGAACCCTGAAATGTATCCGTTCATGACAGGCTGGCAGAACCTGAAGCATTTCGCACGCATGTCGAATGGCATTACAGATGAGCGGATCAGGGAAGTCATCCAGCTGGTCGGTCTGGATAATGCGATCGGAACCAAGGTCGGGAAGTATTCACTCGGGATGCGCCAGCGTCTCGGTATCGCACAGGCGCTGCTCCACAGCCCGTCGGTGCTCATACTGGATGAGCCGACGAACGGACTGGATCCTGCCGGCATCCGGGAAATCAGACGCTATATACGCAGATTGGCAGTGGAAGAGAATGTCTCCGTCATCGTATCCAGCCACCTGCTCAGTGAAATCGAGCTGATGTGCGACCGGATCGGAATCATCAAAAACGGCAAGCTCATCGCAACCAACGACTTGAATGAAGAATCGGATACTGATACTTCCATCGTCAATCTGGATGTGAATCCGAAAGAGGAAGCCATTGAGGTGCTAAGGACGATGCCGGACATTGAAGTGCTGGAGACGGCCGACCGCCTCCAGATCCGGTTGAAAAGGGACGATATACCGCAACTGGTGACCACGCTGGTCCATCGGGATATCGAAGTATACGGCGTCAATGTCATGCAGACTACCCTGGAAGATAGATTCCTCGAGATGATTGGAGAGAATGTAATTGACTAAGCTATTCGACCTCGTCAGAAATGAACTCGCTAAAATCTATGTACTGAAATCGACCTGGGTCATGTATCTCTTCCTGGTCGCACTCGTCATCTTCAGCCTGATCATGAATACCGTCACCGACTCTGTCGATTCTGAGACGACCTACTCCGATGACTGGAAGACCGAACTGCAGGAAGAGAATCAGACGCTGATGGAAGAGATAGAGACTGAAGGGGAAGACGATCCTTTCATCGAATCCACCAACATGTCCCTGATAGAACAGAATACGTACCATCTTGAAAATGACATCCGGCCATACAGCTATCACGCCGGCAATTTCGTTCTCGACAATCTCTTCACGACATCACTCGTCAGTCTGTTCGTCATCATCATTGCCGGAGGCATCGTCGCCAATGAATTCAGATGGGGGACGATCAAGCAGCTGCTGATCCGACCGATTTCAAGGAGCACCATATTGCTGTCCAAATACATCGCTGTCCTGCTGTTTACACTGTTCACCTTACTATTCCTGTTGGCGGCGAGCATCATCGTGGGACTGATTGCGTACGGCCTACCTGCACTCAATCCGGAAATCATCGTCACCCGTCCCGACGGCATGTCGAGCAATGGAATGTTGTCTGAGATTGTCATGCAGTATGGATTCAAAGTCCTTAACATCATCGTACTTGCGACATTCGGCTTCATGATTTCGAGCATCTTCAGGAGCAGCGCACTCGCAATCGGACTCTCCATGTTCCTCATGTTCGTCGGAACCACTGCGGCTCAGGCAATGGCCCAATATGCCTGGTCCAAATATATCCTCTTCGCCAACACTGATCTGTCCGTGTACTTCACACCATATGGACCGATACGTGAGGAGATGACCGTCGGATTCTCGGTAGGCGTCATCGCAGTATACATGGTCATATTCATCATTGCTGCGTGGGCTGTGTTCACCAAAAGGGATGTGGCTTAAGAACGCAAATAAAATCAGGATGAAGCAGAGGCTTCATCCTGATTTTTTAATACACTTTTGCATAGATGACTAATGATATGAACACGGTAGATATCATAAGAGCGCCAAATATCTGGAATAGGTAATATGCTGGTGCATCAATCCAGTTGAACTGGAGAGCTGTCGTAAAGAATATGAAGTAGATTACCATGGCGACGAAAGAGGCCATGGTTCCCTTCTGTCTGATCAGCTTCATCCTTTCATCCTTCTGAATAAACTGTGGATATAGATATGCCATGCTGAAACTCACGACTGCCATAGCAATAGTCACATAGAATATGCCTGCCGGTGGTGACTCTGCCATGATTGCTGCAAATCCCGTAAGCCCGGCCAATACAATAAAGAAAACACCGAGTATAAGAAACGACGCTCTCAGACTATTCATATTTAAATATGCCTCCTAATCATTTGAATCACTTATAATCCTTATCCTCCAGAAAGAAAATCTGTTCGACCCTCACTTTGAATAATTCCGCCAATATCATCGCCAGCGGCAGAGAAGGATTGTATCTGCCTTTCTCTATGGAAATGATGGTCTGCCTTGATACTCCCAGTTTTTCAGCGAGTCTATCCTGTGAGTATCCCATTTTCTTTCTATGTTCTGCTACATTGTTTTTCAATGGCATACCACCTCTTTGTTTTCATTTTATTGTAAAGTGAGTTTTACGTCAAGTATACTTTACAATAATAGGAGCCCCAAATATAAAAGTAGAAGTTCAAGTTTCATACAGATCGAATAAAATTCACCAGTATATTTAAAAGACGGGCTCCTGTTTTTAGGAACCCGTCTTTTAAGTTAGAATACATTAAACTATAATGTTTCAGAATCATTGCGTAAATCCGGCCATCCACATGGAAAGCTGTGGTATGAACGCGATCAGGATCAGGCACAGCACCATGACGATGATGAATGGTATGACTGCGACTGTGGTCTTTTCGATCGACACTTTCCCGACACTCGAGGCGACGAATAGGTTGACGCCGAGTGGGGGAGTCACGAAGCCGATGGCGAGTGCGACGACAAGTATGATGCCGAAGTGGATCGGATCGACGCCGACGGCTGTGACAACCGGCAGCAGGATTGGTGTGAGTACGACCAATGCTGAAATCGTATCGATGAACATGCCGACGACGAGCAGGAACAGGATGACGATGAACAGTATGGCAACCGGGTTGGATGACAGATTTGTCAGATAGGTTGCGATGCTGTTAGGTATCTGTTCTAGCGTCATGAAGAATGCGAATGATACGGAAAAGCTGATGATGATCATCGTGGTCGCATTGATCATGATGGTCTCCATAAAGCCATCGTAGATCGCCTTGAAATCGAGTTCCTTATAGATGAATATGCCGACGATCAGGGCGTAGACGACGGCTGTGACAGCTGCTTCCGTCGGTGTGAATATACCGCCGTAGATTCCGCCGAGTATGATAACGGGGATGAGCAGCGCCCATTTAGCCTCGTTCAGTGCCTTCAGCACATCCTTGAAGTCGAATGTCCGTTTATCTTCCGAAGGCTTGTATCCTTTCGCCTTAGAGATGAAGTAGGCCGTCAGCATAATGGCGATGCCGACGAGCATTCCAGGCAGGATGCCTGCCATGAACAGTGCACCGACGGAGACATTGCCGATCGCGCCATAGAGGACGAGCGGAATGCTTGGGGGGATGATGACGCCCATGGAACCTGCCGTTGCAGGTACGGCAGAGGCGAATCCCTGGTCGTAGTTTCTTGCGATCATCGCCGGAATCATGAATCCGCCTATTGCCGCAACCGTTGCCGGTCCTGAACCGGCGATGGCAGCAAAGAACATGCATGCAACAATGGTAACGAGTGACAGCCCGCCGGTCATCCAGCCGACCAGGGCGGTCGCCAGGTCAAGCAGTCTTTTCGAAATGCCGCCCTTACCCATAAGTACTCCTGCCAAAATGAAGAACGGGATGGCGAGAAGCGGGAAGGAGTCGAGTGATGTGAATGCCTTCTGGGCAATCAGGCTGATCGGCAGGTCGGTACCGAACCATATGGCCGCGAGTGCTGAGACCCCGAGCGAGATCGCTATGGGTACACCGATCAGGAAACAGAGTATGAAGACACCGAATAATATAGCTACTGTCATGATGCCGCCTCCCCGGGTTTGTCATAGTCTTTTTTGATGATTTCAATCATCTGCAGGATGAGGCGTATCATCATGCTCAAGGCGCCGAGTGGGACGGCGAGATATGGCAGCCAGAATGGAATCTGTGTTGCTGGGGCGACCTGGCCATACTGCAGTGTCGTCATGACAAGCTCGGTTCCAAAAATTGCAACGAGCAGGACCATCAGGAACCAGACGATGAGGGCGACCATATCAAGCACCTTCCGGGTCATCCCATGGAAGAGGTCGATGAATGCCGAGACTTTGATATGCTCCCTCAGTTTCACTGCATAGCCTGCACCGATCCAGACTTGGAATATGTGTATATAGCGCGCGGCTTCCTCCGTCCAGCTTGGGGCGTTCTGGAATATATATCGTCCGATGACCTGTCCGAAAATGAGCGCTACCATGAGGACAAGAGTCGCGATGAGAAAACCTTCTTCAATTCTATTGAATTTTTTGATCATTGTTCCGCTCCTTCTGTAGGTAGTAGGGCGTGCAGCTATTCATCTTTTGCCTCGAAAAGGTCGTCTATTAGATTATTGCCGAGCTTTTCGTCGTATTTTTCATATACAGGCTCTGCCGCCTCGATGAACGCTTCACGCTGTTCTTCGGTTATATCGTTTACCTTGAGGCCATCCTCCTTCATTACTTCGAGATATTCCTCATCCTGCTGGTGGGCGAGTTCCCGCTGCTCCTCCCGGAACATGATGGCCGCATCCATGACCACTTCCTGCAGGTCTTCAGGTAGCCCTTCATAGAAGTCATTGTTCATAAGGAGGACAGTCGGCATATAATATTGGCCGACGAGGCTCATGTATTCCTGTACTTCATACAGGTTGCTGGTGTAGTAGAGCGAAATCGGGCCTTCCATAGCGTCGTATGTACCCTGCTGCAATGCGGTATACATCTCACCGAAGGCGAACGGTGACGCATTGGCTCCGAATGACTTGAAGATATCAGTCTGGACGGGACTCTCCAATGTTCTGAACTTCAGGCCCTCAAGGTCTTCCGGTTCATAGATGGGACGTTCATTATTGGTGATATGACGGAAGCCGTTTTCGGCGTATACGAGCCCCTTCAGATTGTAGTCCTCCAGCTCATCGAGCAGGCTCTGGCCATACTCCCCATCAAGTACCTTATAGGCTTCTTCGTAGTTTTCGAAAAGGAAGGGGAGGTCAAGCACCATGAAATTCTGGTTGAAGGATGAGACGACTGCGAGTGCCGGAATCGTCATCTCGACATTGCCGAGCTGTACCGACTCGACAGCTTCCCGGTCGGAAGGGAAGAGGGAGCCGCTTGGATAAAGTTCGACTTCAAGTCTGCCGCCGGATTCCTCTTCGATCTGCTCCTTGAACTTCTCCCCGATGATATGTGAGGAATGACTTTCCGAAACCAGATAGGCCAGCCGGATTGTTGTTGTTTCGGATGACTCGTTCTGGTTCGGACGGCCGCATGCGGACAGGACAAGCGTCAGCATGAGGGCAATAAAAATCGTTTTTTTCATTAATGGACACGTCCCTTTATTTGAATGGTGGTTGTGCATATTCGTGGTGGAGGTGAAACGGGTATGGATGATGTTGGAACAAATACCACGCCATACCATATGTATGTAGTCTAATTTGCGCACATTGTATGCTATAGTATTTTCACAAAACTGTAAAGATTAAAAATATATCATCAAATATGTCATCTACACATGGGTAATTAAATTTATCCAGGTGGATTTTAACTCATGACAGAATAAAGGGCACACCCTGATTCCAGGATGTGCCCGTAGGACCGTGCTATATATCTTCCAGCAGTGCATGTGAAACTTCATTCTTTCTCGGGGCCCGTCTGAAGAGGTATTCACCGCTCCGGATCGAGGCAAGCACATCTGCCCGTTCACGTACTGCTTCATACGTATCATATGCATCAAGTACGATGAAGTTTGCCGGCTTGCCCTGTTCGATGCCATACTCATCGTTCAGCTGCATGACCTTTGCGCCATTATATGTGATGAGGTTGAAGGCCTTGTTTATTTCATCTATATGCGTGTAGTGGGCGAGGTGGATGCCGTTGTCGAGAATGTTCATCATGTTTCCATTGCCGAGCGGATACCAGTAGTCGGCGATGGAGTCCTGCGCAAATGCAACTGCATTGCCGTTTGAAAGCAGTTCCTTCACACGCGTCAATCCCCGACGTTTCGGATAGGTGTCGCTGCGACCCTGCAGATGGGCATTCTCGGTCGGACAGGAGATGAAATTGATCTTCGATTCGTGGAAGAGGCCCATCATCTTCGCCGCGTAGCTGTCATCTGCCGATCCGAAGCTGCACGTATGGCTCGCTGTCGTCTTTTCACCGTAGCCCTTCTCCATGACAAGTGCATTGAGCACTTCCAGGAAGCGGCTGTTGGGATCATCATTCTCATCGCAGTGGATGTCGATCATGACATCATATTTGAGGGCGAGGTCGACGATGCGCTTCAGCGATTCCACGCCATGCTCATACGAGATTTCAAAATGGGGGATGCCGCCGACGACATCCGCCCCCATCTCAAGGGCTTTCTCGACGAGTTGTTCCGCTCCGTCATAGCGGAAGAACCCTTCCTGTGGAAATGCGACAAGCTGAAGCGTCACTACATCCTTCAGTTCCTCCTTCAACTTGAGCAGGGCCTTCATGCCGGTGAGGTTCGGATCCGTCACATCCACATGCGTCCTGATATACTGGACACCATGGTTCAGCTCCTTCCTTATGCCCTGGAGGGCACGTGCACGCACCATTTCTTCAGTCAACGACTTCTTGTTGTCGCTCCAGCGCTGTATGCCTTCAAACAGCGTGCCTGAAATGTTGGCGTTGCCCGGGCCCAGGCCTGAAAAGATATAATCAAGATGAAGGTGTGGATCGACGTAAGGCGGGAGGACCAGGCGGTGCTCCAGATCGATCACCTCTTCAGCATCATCAAGATCCTGGCCGATGGATTTGAAGACACCATCCTCAACCAGGATTTCACTTGCTTCATCCTGTCCGTATATATTGGCATTGATGAACTTTTTCATAATTGTGCTCCTCTCTATTTTTCAATACATATCAATTTTAAGAGAGAAGGGGGGGCAAATCAACAAAGTAGCAGGAGCAGACACCACTAAAAGAATATGAATGGAGGAATATGAATGAAATTCATCGGAATAGATCTGGCATGGACATACCGGAATGAGACGGGTGTATGTGTCATGGACGCGGACGGCCGGGTGGAATTCCTGGATGCTGTGGTCTACAGCAACGAGGATATACTGGACATCATCATGGACCACACCGATGGTCCTGTGACGATTGCGATCGACGCCCCGCTCATCGTCAATAATGAAAAAGGGTCAAGGGGTGCAGAAGGGGAGCTGATGCGTGCAAGGATCCATGGCCACAGGCTGTTCGCCTTCAACTCGAACCGCGCCTTCCTCACCCGTGCATTCGGCGATATACGCGGAGAGACTTTGATGAACCACATCATCCAGTCGGTACCCGGCATCAGAATCGGTTTCGACAACAGAGCGTCCAATATTGTCGAAACCTTCCCGACAGGCATCTGCTGCGGCCTTTTCCCAGATAAGCATCCGATCAGGTACAAAAAGAAGCGTAAGATGACCTTCAAGGAGACATGCGGGGAGATGGACCGGATTATAACCCTGTTCAGGCAGTTGGAAGCGGAAGGAATTATAGACGGCCTTGACGGAAGACTCGGATGGGATGTGGGGGACGCGACTCGAAAATCGCACAAGCACCTCGAAGACAAGGTTGATGCTTTCCTTTGTGCCTATGCCATGTACGCCTTATATACAGGGGAGGCGGAAGAAACTCTGTTCGGCAGCATTGAGGAAGGTTTCATAAGCCTGCCTGTAAGGACATAGTGCCATAACTTGTAATTATTGACTGAAAATTCAGAAGGGTATATGATGGTATCAAAGTATTTTACATATCCTTACACAAAATGCTTGACCATGAAAAGGGGATCAAAGCCCATCGGGCTTTTGATATAGACTAAAGAAGAAAGGAGCGTAAGTACTGTCGCAGATGTCTTTGAGCTGAATAATCAGACTAAACAGTGTCAAACACTAACAGGAGGGTTAAGATGGCAGGAAATCGTGGTGTAGTCTATACTGGAGCAGGCAGCGTTGAAGTAAGGGATATTGATTATCCGGATCTCGTACTCAGGGAAGGTCCGGGAGTACCGAAGGAGAACGTTGGACGGAAATGTGAACATGGCGTCATCCTGAAAGTCATTACGACGAACATCTGTGGTAGTGACCAGCATATGGTAAGAGGTAGAACGACGGCGCCTGAAGGGCTTGTCCTCGGTCATGAAATTTTAGGGGAAGTCATTGAAGTGGGCAGGGACGTCGAATTCGTCAAAAAAGGCGACATCGCCTCCGTACCTTTCAACATCGCATGTGGCCGTTGTGTCATGTGTCGTGAACAGAAAACACATATTTGCCTGAACACGAACCCGGAACGTGCCGGTGCAGCTTATGGCTATGTAGATATGGGAGGCTGGGTCGGCGGCCAGTCCGAATATGTCATGGTGCCGTACGCAGACTTCCAGCTGCTCGTATTCCCGGATAGGGAAGTGGCTATGGAGAAAGTACTCGATTTGACGATGCTTTCCGACATCTTCCCGACGGGCTATCATGGGGCCTACACTGCAGGCGTCAAGACAGGTTCGACGGTATATATCGCCGGTGCCGGCCCGGTTGGCCTCGCTGCTGCACACTCGGCGCAGCTTCTCGGCGCATCCCGCGTCATCGTCGGTGACCTGCAGGATGAACGTCTCAAGCAGGCGGAAAGCTTCGGATGTGAGACGGTCAACGTCTCCAAGCATGACCGGTTGAGTGAGCAGATCGAAAATATACTTGGAGTGGACGAAGTGGATTGCGCCGTCGATGCAGTCGGTTTTGAGGCATCAGGCCATGGCGCCGATGGCGGGGAACAGCCTGCCGCTGTGCTCAACAGCATCATGGACGTTACGACAGCCGGTGGTAAGCTCGGTATCCCAGGCCTTTATGTTACTGAGGATCCAGGAGCATCCGACAAGGAAGCACAGCAGGGTACCTTGAAAGTACGTCTCGGCCTCGGTTGGGCGAAGGCACATACATTCGTTACAGGCCAGACACCTGCAATGAAATACAACCGTGACCTGATGAAGGCCATCCTTTCCGGCCGTGCAGATATTGCGAAAGCGGTTAATGCAACGGTCATCAGTCTGGACGAGGCGCCGAATGGTTACCAGGACTTCGATAAGGGTGCAGCGAAGAAATTCGTCATCGACCCGCATGGTTCGTTGAAATAATCCTATTATACAGGAAGACCCAGGGCATCCATACCCTGGGTCTTCTCTTTCATTTACATGCCTATGAAGTCTTTGATGTAAGTAATGCCCTCTAACCATCTAAGAAGCGGTTAAGGAACTGGATGTCTTCAAGATTCATGAAGTCCACGCCGAGTGCCACGAGTATGGAGATGCCGAGTGTCCAGGCGATGACGCTCAAAGTCACCCACCAGAATGTCGCCTTCTGACTGCCGCCGAGTACGACCGCCATTAATGCTGTAAAGTGGCTGCCGACGAAGAAGGGGCCGATGAAGGCCAGTCCCGGCAAACCGTACTTCTTCCATATGGCTTCGGCACGCTCCGATTTACGGTCCTTCTTTTTACCATTTCTTTCCTGTCGTGTGAGATACCACCTCTTGATGCGATCCATGAGGATGATGAGCAGGAGCAGGGTCGCTAGATTGCCGAGCACGCCTATTATGAAGGTCATGGTGAAATTCATGCCGCCCAGGATTCCGACCGGCACCACGACGAAGGCTTCGAACAGGGGTACGGCAGATAATAGGAATACTATGATGTAGGCAATGATCAGTGATAGGTTCATTACATTCCTCCGGAATATGATTTCTGTCTGAAATCAGTCTACCACATTGCATCCGTTGAAGCTCTCATCAACATATCCATGAAGAGATGTTTCAAAAGATTGGAAAACGTCTATTTAAGTAGGGAGAGCAAGATCTGATTGGAGGAAGACTGATGGATATCAAAAAAGGCGAGAACATGTTCTTCGTAGGTGAGGATGATGTCAATCCTGAAGCTGAAATCATATATAGTGTGGATGATGATGGCGACTATGTAGTGGAAGGTACAAGGGTGGACGACCACCTCACCAATGATGGGGTCGGGACAAGACTGGTTGAAACGATGGCAGAGTTTGCTGCGCAGGAAGACAGGAAGATCGACCCGCAATGCCCATTCACAAGGAACGTCATGGAAAAAGATGATGAAATGAGAAAGCTGATCAAAAACTAATTTGCTGCCGGGGATGAATATTCCCCGGCTTTTTCTGTATAATGGGGAAATATAGTGCTGTGATTTTGAAAGGATGAAGTAAATTGGCTAAAAGTGTAGTACTCGCCGAAAAACCTTCTGTGGCCAGGGATATTGCGAAAGTATTGAACTGCCATAAGAAAGGCAATGGATTCATTGAAGGGGATAAATACATAGTGACATGGGCGCTCGGCCATCTCGTGACGCTTGCGGACCCTGAAAGCTATGACAATAAATATAAGACATGGAACCTGGATGATCTGCCGATGCTGCCTGAACCGCTCAGGCTGACTGTGATCAACAAGGCGCGCGGACAGTTCAATGCGGTGAAGTCCCAACTGCTCCGCAAGGATGCAGACAGGATCATCATCGCGACGGATGCCGGGAGGGAAGGGGAACTTGTTGCTCGCTGGATCATCAAGAAGGCGAAGGTCAACAAGCCCATTGAACGCCTGTGGATCTCATCTGTAACGGATAAGGCGATCAGTGAGGGCTTCCGCAACCTCAAGCCCGGGAAGAACTATGAAAACCTCTATGAGGCCGCAGTGGCCCGTTCGGAAGCGGACTGGTACATCGGCCTGAATGCCTCCCGTGCATTGACGACGAAGTTCAATGCCCAGCTCAATTGCGGACGTGTGCAGACACCGACACTTGCGATGATCGAGAGCAGGGAAGAGGAGATCCGGAACTTCAAGCCGAAGACGTACTACGGGATTGAAGCGCTGACGGACAAGTTGAAATTGACGTGGCAGGATCAGAAAGGGAATAGCCGGAGCTTCGACAAGGAAAAGCTGGATGGTCTGGTCAACAAGGTGGACGGCAGTCCGCTGACGGTCGATTCGGTGGAAAGCAAGCCGAAGAAGACGTTCGCTCCAGGGCTTTATGACTTGACGGAGCTTCAGAGGGATGCCAACAAACAGTTCGGCTTCTCTGCAAAAGAGACATTGAATGTCCTGCAGGGACTCTACGAGCGTCATAAGGTCGTCACCTACCCGAGGACGGATTCAAGATATTTGTCCAAAGACATCGTACCGACATTGCCGGAGCGGCTGAAGGCATGCGGCATCGGGGAGTACCGTGCCACAGCGACACGCATCCTGAGAGGGAAGATACAGGCGAACAAGTCCTTCGTCGACGACAGCAAGGTCAGCGACCACCATGCGATCATCCCGACGGAGAACCATGTCCACATCTCGGATTTCAACGAACGGGAGCGCAGGCTCTACGACATGATCATCAAAAGGTTCCTCGCCGTCCTTCTGCCACCGCATGAGTACGAGCAGGTCACTGTGAAGACCACAGCCGCGGGCGAGACATTCATTGCCAAGGGCAGGACCGTCCTCAAGGAAGGCTGGAAAGCCGCCTACTCCAATCATTTTGATGAAGAGGAGACGGATAATGTCAAGGACCAGCAGCTTCCGAAACTCGAAAAGGGTGAGACTCTCCAGGTGCATCGTGTAAGCCAGACTTCCGGTCAGACGAAGGCGCCCGCACGCTTTACGGAAGCGACGCTGCTGTCTGCGATGGAGAATCCGGCAAAGTACATGGAAGTCCAGGACAAGAAGTTGAAATCGATACTCGACTCGACCGGTGGACTCGGTACCGTCGCGACACGGGCGGACATCATCGACAAGCTGTTTAATTCATTCCTGATAGAAAAGAACGGTCAGGCCATCAGGATCACTTCAAAAGGCAGGCAGCTGCTGGACCTCGTTCCTGATGCACTCAGGTCACCTGCGACAACAGCGGTCTGGGAACAGAAGCTCGAAGGCATCGCCAAGGGCCAGTTGAAGAAGGAGGATTTCATCAAGGAAATGAAATCCCATACGAAGGCCATAACCCAGGAGATTAAGGAAAGCGACAAGAAGTTCAAGCACGACAACATATCCGGCAAATCCTGCCCCGACTGCGGCAAGCCATTGCTTGAAGTCAACGGCAAGAAGGGCAAGATGCTCGTCTGCCAGGACAGGGAATGCGGCCACCGCAAGAATGTTGCCCGCGTCACCAATGCACGCTGCCCGAAATGCAAGAAGAAGATGACGCTGAGCGGCGAAGGTGACGGCCAGATCTTCACATGCAAATGCGGCTACAGGGAGAAGCTGTCCGCCTTCGAGGCAAGACGCAAGAAGGAAGGGCGCGGAAAGGTCGACAAGCGTACCGTCCGCAAGTATATGAAGGAGCAGGAGGACGAGGCGCCGATCAACAATGCGCTCGCCGAACAGCTCAAGTCACTGAACCTCGACAAGTAGGGCAGCAACTGCAGGTATTGAAAGCGGATTTGTATTTTGAAGTATCATGTGGCATAATACCTTTCATAGTTTGAATGAACGACAAAAACTGATGAAACACCTCATGACAGAGCATTATATGGAAACTTGTCCAAAGGATTGGAATCCATGCATCTGAATAAAAAGGAGAGGTATTTTGACACGTTGTAGAAATTGTGGAGATAATTGGAACGTAAGGGCAACACTCAAGCGATATACAACATCCACCCCGGGAATGCCATGTCCATCGTGCGGGGAAGTACAGTACCTGTCCAGGGAATATAGGGAACGCAGTATGCTCGTGACGCTGCTCATCCCTTTGCTGATGCTGATTCCGGCTTTCTTCAACATTCCCGTCGTCGCAATGGCAATAGTGTTCGTTGCAGCTTTTACCGCAATCGCCGTCATCCATCTGGCCACCATCGAGCTGGCGGATGAGCAGGAAACATGGCGGCAGAGACTGTATGAGTAATATATAAGTTAGAGAAAACGATTTTCAATGAAGGGCTGCCTGATTCAGGCAGCCCTTGTTTATTTATTCACAAAAATGTTATTTTCTGATCCTCTCCGCGATATTGCCCCGTAATATAATGGGGGCAAGAGGTGAGACGATGAAATTCAAAAAACAGAATCAGCATGGGGCATGGGCGATGGTGTTCATGCCATTGGTTATCGGTATGGTGGCCGGAGGGTTCCATCCGGCACAGCTTTTCTACATGGCAGGCTGGCTAATGATCTTCTTCATGGCGGACCATGTACTGTTCTTCATAAAGAAAAGGCGAAAGGGGGAGTATGGCTACCTGAAGGCGGCGGCTTTATTCTTTGTCCTTTCAGCAGCCCTGTTCATCTATCCATTGATGGTCGACTACCGCATATTCTTCTTTTTCCTCATGATGCTGCCTTTCGGTGCAGTGAACGTATACTTTGCGTCGATCAGGAATGAACGCAACATCTTCAATGACATATCCGCCATCACAATCTTTGCGCTCGCAGGAGGCGGCATCGCGTTCCTCAATCTGCATGTGCTGTCGTGGCCGGTGATATTCGTCAGCATCATCAGCATACTGTTCTTTACGAGCACAGCCCTTTTTGTCAAGACGATGATCCGGGAGAAGAAGAATCCGAAGTACAGGATTGCGTCGTATGCCTATCATGGAATTGTGTTCATCATCATGCTCAGCGCACACTGGATATTGGCACTCGCCTTCCTGCTCAGCCTGGTACGGGCCGTGGCACTATACGGCCGGGGCTGGAAGATGAAGCAGATCGGCATTCTGGAGATTGTGCATGCAGTATGGATGACCACACTCGTATCCGTACACATCACCAATTTCATGTGATGCATAAGCATGGGGACCGGAAGGTCCCCATGCTTCTTTGATATAATGGGGTCAGAGGGATTGTGAAGAGGGGGCTATTAATGTGGATGACCTTTATGGGATTGCCAGAGAGAGGCTGAACACCAGAACGACGAGCAGGGAAGGGAAAATGGGACACGTTGCAGCAGCGCTTATGACTGCAGAAGGCAATATATATACAGGTGTCGCGCTCGATCTGCCATCTTCCATCGGCTTCTGTGCAGAGCATTCTGCGATTGCTGCAATGGTGACTGCCGGTGAATATGATGTCGCGAGAATCATAGCTGTACATGAGGATGGCAGCATCCTTCCTCCCTGTGGCAGGTGCCGGGAGCTGATCAACCAGGTCGGTGAGGACAACTACGGGTGTGAAATCGGACTCTCAGGCAGGACTGTCCGTCTGGAGGAACTGCTGCCTGAGAGATGGGATGAAAAATATCTTCATCCGGATGTTTAGGCAGACATTCCGCAGCAGGCTGTAGTAATATATGAAGCATACTTAATGTTGGAAAGGTGATAGGATATGACACATTTCAATGAAATCAACACCGTTGCCCAGGGCAACACGAAACGGCTCCAGAAAACCATCCCGGATACGATGAAGAGTTTTAAAGATCTTCAGGATGCGGCCTATAAATCCGGTGCACTGGATAAGAAGACGAAGGAGTTTGCCGCACTGGCCTACGCAATCGCAGACAAGTGTGAAGGATGCATCGGCAATCATGTGAACAAGCTGATCAAGCTCGGTGCAACGCGTGAAGAGGTTGCTGAAATTGCAGGGGTGGCCATCGTCATGGGCGGCGGTCCCGGCAGTGTATATGGCGGCAAGGCCCTCCAGGCATATGACGATGCTACAGAAGAGGATTGAGCAGCCAGGCAGAAAAAAGGGACCAGATGGATTGCTATCCATCTGGTCCCTTTCCTGTGTCAACTTTCATACGCCTGTTTCAGTGCTTCAAGGTCGATCTTCTTCATCTCGAGGAAAGCCTGAGTGACTTTCCGTAACTGTTCCGGTGAGCCATTCGAAATCATCTTATTCATTTCCTTCGGGATGATCTGCCATGATACACCGAATTTGTCCTTGAGCCAGCCGCACTGTTCCGCTTCCGGCTCTGCGGATAACGCGTTCCAGTAGTAGTCGACCGCCTTCTGGTCCTCACATAGCACCATAAGGGAGATCGCTTCATTGAAGTTGAATTCATGCGGGCCGGCACTGTCCATTGCGGAGAACCACTGGCCTTCGATCATGAAATCGGAGTACATTACGGAGCCGGGCAGGTGAGGAGGCGTATCCTCCGGAAATCTGGCGATTTCCCCCATGCGGGAGTTTTCGAAGACTGAAAGATAGAATTCCAAGGCGTCTTCGCATTTCCTGAGATTCTGATCGATGAACATCAGGGAAGGGACGATATTCGGCCAATCGCCCGTCTCGGGACCTCCAAGTATGAGCTGCCATGAGACTCCAAACTTGTCCTCGACCCAGCCGTATTTCTTGCTGAAGGGGTATTCATCGAGCGGCATCAGTGCAGTGCCACCGTCAATCAAAGCGTTCCAGGTCTTCTCCAGATTCCGCTCTGCCTCCTCATCTTTTAAGGGGTCGAAATTGATGAAGAAAGAGATGGATGGGTTGAACGTGAAGTAGGGGCCCGCGTTGATGACCATGAATTTATAGCCATAGAGTTCAAAAGAAAGCTGCTGTGCATCACCGGACGGCGTATCGTGCAATGTCGTACGGTCGGTAAGCTTTGATTCCGGGAATATGGACATGTAGAATTCGACTGCGTCTTCTGCTTCCGTGTCAAACCATAGGTGGGGGACGATAAGTTGGTTTTCCATGGATATCCCTCCTATTTCTTATAGCCATTATAACAGTATTAAAGAGTAAAAATACACTGATACACACAGAAAGGGCACGCTATAGCGTTCCCTTTCAAGTCGTTGATGTCACCCGGTCAGTTCTCCGTGACCTTCTTTTTCTTTTTTCGGTAGGCTTTCGGTATATATACACAGTAAGGCTCGCTCTCAAGGTAATCTCCAGTGGCGGCATAGGCCCTTGAGCGGGAGCCGCCGCAGACATGCCTGAATTCGCAGACGCCGCATTTGCCCTTATAAAGGTCAGGGTTCCTGAGGCTTTTGAGTATCGGCGAGTTCCTGTATATGTCGGACAGCTTGTCGACGCGCACGTTGCCGCAGTTGACCGGCAGCAATCCACTTGGATAGACATGGCCGATGTGCGAAATGAAGACGAATCCATTGCCGTCGTTGACGCCTTTCGGTGCGCGTCCAAGGCCATCGATCGTACCTGTTTTGCCTTCGCTGAGGGCATCCATGTAGCGGATCTGCGCATCGGGATCCTTATTCTTACGCATCTGATCCTGTATGACCACCCGGCGGTAGTGCTGGGCGGCTGTCGTCTTGATGTCGAAAGGGACTTCGTCCTTGATCTTATTCAGCCATCTGAATACCTGCTCATGCTGGGCGGGGGTGATCATATCCTCGTTCTTCCCACGTCCTGTCGGTACGAGGAAGAACACGCTCCACAGCACGCAGTTGAGGGATTCGACCATCTCCCTCATTTCTTCAAGGTATTCGATGTTATAGTTTGAAATCACCGTATTGATCTGAAGCGGCATACCAAGTTCGTTCAGATAGCTGATGGCTTTCATCGTCAAGTCGAAGCTTCCTTCAGTCCCTCTGAAATGGTCATGGACCTGCTTGTTATGGCCGTCCAGGCTGAATGCCCATCGGCTCAGTCCGACATCCTTCGCCTTCTGCATCGCTTCCTTCGTGACATTCGGTGTGGCGCTCGGCGTCATCGAAACCCTGACACCTTTTTCCACGGCATATTCTGCAAGTTCGAATACATCCGTCCGCATCAGCGGATCTCCGCCGGTGAATACGAGCATCGGGTACTCCATTGCGGCGATATCGTCTATAAGCCGCTTGCCTTCTTCAGTGGACAGTTCGTAGGGATTGCGTTCAACCTGTGCTTCAGCCCTGCAGTGCAGGCAATGCAGTTCACATGCGCGCGTCAATTCCCAAATGACTATGAAAGGGACTTCGTTGAAGTCCGGAATTCTGATTTCTGGTTTCATTACCATCGCTCCTTTACCTGTTACTTCCAATATAAATCAAAGTGATCAGAAAACAATTGATATTTTGTGACAAAATTAACAATGTAAATCCTTGTTCATCATATTGTAATAACTTGCGGGGCGGGTAAAAGGTATTGGAAGGAGGGGATCTCAATGGAAACCATCATTACAGGGAAGGGTGTACACATACTTTTTCCAAAGGACTGCGGCAATGCACCGAAAAAACGCCTGTTGATTGATGCACTGGCTGCCTTTATTGAAGGGGACCATGCTGAACTCGAGGAACGGTTGGATACGGACAAGGTCCGCCTACCATCGCTTCCGGAAGGTGTAAAGGAAGTCAAAGTCCATCGGGTGATTACGCATGGGAAGGAGGCGGGGATGCACCTGACCATAGACTTTGCTGATCGGAAACAGGTGGAAGCAGGAGCCTTCCTGTCTTTCAGAAGTGCTGCGAATAATATCATTTCTGAACTGGACGTACTGGTGATGAAATGATCTTCCGGGACTTTCTGGAACCATCCCTACCTGCACTAATTCATTGCAGTAGCGGTGGCTTAGTGGTAAATTTAAGGGGAAAGAGACTTTCTGAAAAAGGGGTTTACGCATGCCTAATATTATAAATATAGACAGCCTGGACGAGGCTCAGGCACTTATAGGTGCAAATGATCAGCATATTACTTTTCTGGAAGAGGAGTTCGATGTGACGATCCACACCCTCGGCAATGAAATCACCGTTGATGGTGCTGATGATCAAAACGTCGAATTGACGGAAGATGTACTGATCAACCTGCTTAAAATCATCCAGCGGGGGATGTCCATCAATCTCAGGGACGTCCAGTCTGCAGCGATGATGGCACGCAAGGGTACGATCGAATACCTTGCGGATCTCTATAATGAAGAGATCGCCCGTGATGTAAAAGGGAAGAGCATCCGTGCGAAGACGACCGGGCAGCGCCTGTATATAGAAAACATCAAACGCCATGACCTGACATTCGGCATCGGCCCTGCAGGTACAGGCAAGACATTCCTCGCTGTCGTACTGGCTTGCCAGATGCTCCGTGAAAATAGTGTGAAACGGATCGTTCTGACACGTCCAGCGGTGGAAGCAGGGGAGAACCTGGGCTTCCTGCCGGGCGACCTCAAGGAAAAGGTGGATCCCTATCTTCGGCCGCTCTATGATGGCCTCCACACGGTACTCGGCGCAGAGCAGACGGACCGCCTCATAGAACGCGGTGTCATAGAGGTGGCGCCGCTTGCCTACATGCGTGGCCGGACTTTGAATGAGGCATTTGTAATTCTGGATGAAGCACAGAATACTACAGAAATGCAGATGAAGATGTTCCTCACACGGCTCGGATTCGGATCGAAGATGGTCGTCACCGGCGACGAGACGCAGATCGATCTCCCGGGATCCACGAAGAGCGGTCTTGTCGAATCCGTCAGGCTGCTTTCCGATGTCAGGGGAATCGCAGTGAATAAGATGGATGAATCGGATGTCGTACGCCATCCACTTGTATCAAAAATCATCAAAGCATATGAGAAGGAGTGATCCGCTTGATAGCTATAGATTTCATGGATGACGGCAGTTTTACGGATGAAAGCCAGAGGGGGGAAATCGAGTCGCTGATCAGTTTCGCCTATGGGCATCTGAATGAAACGGATGACGCGGAGATCAGCGTCTCCTTTGTCGATGAAGAGGAAATACAGGAGATCAACCGGAACTATCGGGAAAAGGACGCCGTCACGGATGTGATCAGCTTCGCAATGGAGGATGAGGATGACAATGTCATCCATGAAGATGCCCCGCGGATGCTCGGTGACATCATCATCTGCACGGATCGTGCGAAGTCCCAGGCTGAGGAATATGGCCACAGCTATAAGAGGGAATTGATGTTCCTTACGCTCCATGGCTTCCTCCACCTGCTCGGCTACGATCACATGGAAGCGGATGAGGAGAAGGAGATGAACCGGCTCCAGGACGAAATACTCGATGCCTTCGGTGTAACCCGGGAAGATTGATATGAGGCTCTACAACAGGTTCAAATATGCTTTCATGGGTCTCCGGTGGCTGATGCAGAAGGATACGCATTTCATCGTACACCTCGTGTTTGGAGGTCTGGCGGTCATCCTCGGGATGATTGTGGGACTTGACCGCACCGGCTGGCTGTTCATCGTCAGTGCGGTGTTCCTTGTGCTTATTGCTGAGGCATTCAACACAGCAGTCGAAGCTGCAGTAGATCTGTCCACCGACACCATCCATCCGATGGCCAAGGCCGCCAAGGATGCAGGGGCGGCCGGGGTGCTGCTGTCTGCAGTATATGCCGTCGTCATCGGTCTGATTGTATTTATACCCTACCTGATTTAATGAGGAGATGTTTTTATGAATGATGGAATATTCAAGGAAGAATGGCTGGAAGAGGCGAAGGTGGCGCAGAGCCGCGCCTATACACCATATTCAAAATTTAATGTGGGTGCACTGCTCATCACTGAAGATGACCAGTACATCTATGGGGCGAATATAGAAAACGCCGCCTATCCGGCAACGATATGCGCAGAGCGCAGTGCACTGGTAAGCGCCTATTCCAATGATATCAAGAAATTCAAGGCGATTGTGGTCATTACGGATTCTGAAGAGCCTTCAAGCCCCTGCGGTACTTGCCGCCAGGTCATGAAGGAACTCTGTGACGATGATATGCCTGTATACTTGGCGAATGCGGCCGGTAAAGTCATCAAACGCTCCGTGGATGATCTGCTGCCGCTCGGCTTTTCTGGGAAGGATATGGAACTATGACAGAAAACGAATTCAAATCGGGATTCATAAGCATCATCGGACGGCCGAACGTCGGCAAATCCACTTTCATGAATAAAGTCCTCGGGCAGAAGGTGGCCATCATGTCCGACAAGCCCCAGACGACAAGGAACAAGATACAGGGTGTCCATACGACTGAGACGAGTCAGATGATCTTCATAGATACGCCCGGCATCCACAAGCCGAAGCATCAGCTTGGGGAACATATGATGAAAGTGGCACGGAACACGCTGAGAGAAACGGAAGCCATACTCTTCCTCGTGAATGTGGCGGAAGAGCTCGGCCGGGGGGATGAATACATCATCGATATGCTCAAGCATACGGAGACCCCGATCATCCTTGTGCTGAACAAGATCGATCTTGTCCATCCGGACAAACTCATCGAACAGATAGAGGTGTACAAGGACAAACTTCCTTTTGCCGATGTAGTGCCGATATCAGCGCTCCAGGGCAATAATGTGGACCGTCTGCTCGAGGTCATCGAAGGCTATCTTCCGGAAGGCCCGATGTATTATCCGGAGGATCGGATCACAGACCACCCGGAACACTTCATTGTAGGTGAGCTCATCCGTGAGAAGGCGCTTCATCTGACCAGCCAGGAGATTCCGCATGCGATCGGGGTGGAAGTCGAACGCATGAAGGCCGATGACCGGGGGACGGTCAATGTTTCGGCAGTCATCTATGTCGAACGTGATTCCCAAAAAGGGATGGTCATCGGTAAGAACGGCAAGATGCTCAAGGAAATCGGCAAGATGGCCCGCATTGATATAGAAAACCTTCTCGGCAGCCGGGTCTACCTCGAACTTTGGGTGAAGGTCCAGAAGGACTGGCGCAACAAGTCGCAATTCATCCGTTCACTCGGTTACCGGGACGAGGAGTATTAGGGTCACGGATGATATATCAGCATAAAGGTGTAATGATCCGGCAGACCAACTACAGTGAGTCCAGCCGGATCATTACCATATTGACGGAGGATGGGACGCAGGTGCCGTTGATGGCAAGAGGGTTCAACAAGACGAAAAGCCCCTTCATCGTCCTGAAGCAGGGACTCAAGGAGGCGCTTTTCACCTACAACCGTTTCAAGGGGATGGGCACACTGAATGAAGTCGATGTCATCCAGCCATTCAAGCGGGTCAATGGTGATTTCATCGTCTACACCTATGCCTCCTATGTCATGGAACTCATCACGCGGGCGTTGGAAGAGGACATGGCGCAGGAGACCTTCTACCGCCTCATGATCAAGTCCCTTTCGCTGCTCGAAGCAGAGAGTGCACCGGCTGCAGTCGTGTCCTTCACAGCGATCAAGATGCTGCCGTACTACGGCGGGCAGATGAATGTCGATGCATGTGCAGTATGCGGCACTACCGACAGGTCGCTGTTCTCCCATTACTCCTTCAGCCATCACAGTGTGCTCTGTGCACGCTGCATCGATGAGGAGACGGCCCATCGTGCCGTCCCCGTCAGCAACAGGGTGCTCTACCTGGCCGGATATATGAAGCATACACCAATCGATCAGGTGGACTCGATCCGCATTTCGAAAGAGAACGCAGGTCTACTGCTCGCATTCGTCGAGATGATATATGATGAATATACTGGCGTCTATTTCAAGTCGAGGCGCCTGCTGAAGACATTATAAAAAACGGCAAAGCCTCGACTTTGCCGTTTTTGCTGTCTAATATTTGAATTTTTCCTTGAGGAAATCATTCAGCTCATCGATTGCCACACGTGTCTGTTCCATCGTGTCGCGGTCCCTGACAGTCACCTTGTTGTCTTCAAGTGAATCGAAGTCGAAGGTGATGCAGTATGGTGTGCCGATTTCATCCTGTCGTCTGTAGCGTTTGCCGATGGATTGGGACTCGTCGAACTCGACATTGAAGTCTCCAGCAATCTTCTCGAATACCTTGATTGCATCACCGCTCAGCTTCTTGGACAGCGGCAGCACTGCTGCCTTGAATGGTGCAAGCTGCGGGTGGAATCTGAGTACTGTACGCTTTTCGCCATTATCGAGTTCCTCTTCTTCATAGGCATCACACAGGAAGGCAAGCGTGACGCGGTCAAGGCCGAGGGAAGGTTCGATACAGTAGGGAATGAACTTTTCGCCTGTCTCCTGGTCATGGTATGTGAAGTCCTCATTCGAATGCTCCATATGCTGGCGCAGGTCGAAGTCGGTACGGCTCGCGATGCCCCACAGTTCGCCCCAGCCGAACGGGAATTTGTATTCGATGTCCGTTGTCGCATTGGAGTAGTGGCTCAGCTCGTCGTCGTCATGATCCCTGAGTCTCGTTTTTGCCTCGCTCATGTTCAGGTCCTTGAGCCATTTGACGGCGAAATCCTTCCAGTAGTTCTGCCATTCGATTTCTGTGCCCGGTTTGCAGAAGAATTCGAGTTCCATCTGGTCGAATTCACGTGTTCTGAATGTGAAGTTCCCTGGTGTGATTTCATTACGGAAAGACTTGCCCACCTGGCCGATGCCAAAAGGCAGCTTCTTGCGCATCGTGCGCTGTGCATTCTTGTAGTTGACGAATATGCCCTGTGCCGTTTCCGGCCTCAGGAAGATTTCATTGGTTGAGGATTCAGTGACACCCTGGAATGTCTTGAACATCAGGTTGAACTGTCTGATTTCCGTGTAGTTGTGTGCACCACAGTTCGGGCAACGGATATCGCGCTCCTCGATGATGTGCTTCATCTCATCGAAGCTCAGTCCGTCTGCAACAAAGGAATCGTCCTCCTTCTGGATGACATCTTCAATCAGCTTGTCCGCACGGTGGCGGGACTTGCATTCCTTGCAGTCGATCATCGGATCGTTGAAGTTGCCGAGGTGGCCGGATGCTTCCCATGTCTTCGGGTTCATCAGTATTGCTGCATCCAGCCCGACATTGTATGGGGACTCCTGGATGAATTTCTTCCACCATGCCTGCTTGATGTTGTTTTTGAGCTCGACGCCGAGGGGGCCGTAGTCCCATGTGTTCGCCAGGCCGCCGTATATCTCACTGCCTGGGAATACAAAACCTCTCGTTTTTGCCAGATTCACAATCGTTTCCATTTCCATTTGATTCGACTCCTTACATTTGAATAATCAGAGTTAAAGATGGCGGATAATAATAAACGCCCCCGGATAACATCAATGTTATCCGGGGACGAGCATAGCCCGCGGTTCCACCCCAATTAGTGTAGACACTCCGCTTTTATATCCACTTTTATCTTCATTATGATATGCCAATTCATTGTTAAGCTCACACCATCCTTAACTCGCTTCAATTCCATTATAGCCACAGTTCGATTATTGTGCAATCTTTTGTGTATATTTCTTTATTCCACCGAATGTATTATAATTGGGTATGTTGGGAGTGAGGGCATGGAACTGAATCAGAGACAGGAAAAGATACTTAAAATAGTAAAGCAGCACGGGCCGATCACCGGCAGCAAGATTGCAGAACAGCTGTCGCTGACCCGGGCGACGCTCAGACCCGACCTGGCAATACTGACCATGTCGGGATATCTGGATGCAAGGCCCCGGGTCGGCTACTTCTATACCGGCAAGGAGTCCGAGGAAGTGATGACTTCCAAAATCAGGAACATACTTGTCAGCGAAGTCCAGAGCGTACCCATTCTGATCAAGGAGGACACCTCAATCTACGAGGCGGTCGTCAAAATGTTCCTTGAGGATGTCGGCACCCTGTATGCCATCGACAACGACAAGGCATTGGCAGGTGTCATTTCCAGGAAGGACCTGCTCAGGGGGACAATGGGCGGCAATGATATTGAGAAGACACCGGTGAGCGTCATCATGACCAGGAAGCCGAACATCACCATATGCTATCCGAATGACCTTCTGATCTATGCGGCAAACCAGCTGATCGAAAAGCAGATCGATTCCCTGCCTGTCGTCGAGGAGCGGGATGGCATCGACCAGGTGATCGGAAGGATCACCAAGACCACCATTACAAGAGTATTTGTTAATCTCATGGAATAAGGAAGTGTTTGAATGTCTAAGATTAAAGTGATCGTTGCTTCGGATTCCGTCGGAGAGACGGGTGAACTGGTGGCCAAGGCATGCCTGTCCCAGTTCAATGTTGATGAATCCGATGAAGTACTGATCCGCTATCCATATATTGAATCGGAGGAGAACGTGGATGATGTCATCGACCTTGCCAAAAGCAAGAATGCCATCGTCGTATTCACGATCATCACCCCCGAGCTCAGGAAGTATATAAAGCAGGAACTGCAGACCGAGAATATCGCATCGGTGGATATCATGGGACCGCTGATGAGCATATTGGAAGGCAAGGCCGAAGAGGCCCCGTACTATGAGCCGGGCCGTGTCCACCGTCTCGATGAGGATTATTTCAAGAAGATCGAGGCCATCGAGTTTGCAGTGAAGTATGATGATGGCAAGGATGCAAGCGGCCTCGACAAGGCGGATATCGTGCTGATCGGCGTGTCAAGGACGTCCAAGACCCCGCTGTCGCAGTACCTTGCCCATAAGAAATACAAAGTGATGAACGTACCGATGGTACCCGAGGTCACACCGCCGAAGGAACTCTATAATGTGGATCCGCATAAATGCGTCGGCCTGAAGATCAACCCGACCTCATTGAACAAGATAAGGAAGGAACGGCTCGCACAGCTCGGCCTCAAGGATACGGCGAGCTATGCCAACGACCAGAGGATACAGGAGGAGCTGGACTACTTCAACGAAGTGATCGGTAAGATCGGCTGTCCGGTCATCGATGTCTCTGAGAAGGCAATCGAGGAAACCGCAAACGAAATTTTGGATTATGTCGAAGGCAGACCCGACATCAAAGGATGATGTGAGTGAGAATACCAGATGAAACAGTAGAAGCAGTTAAACAGGGGACCGACATCACTGACCTTGTTTCCAGTTATATAAAATTGGAAAAGAGGGGACGGAACTATGTCGGTCTCTGTCCATTCCACAATGAAAAGACGCCTTCTTTCACCGTCAGTCCGGATAAGCAGATATGCCACTGTTTCGGGTGCAAGAAGGGCGGCAATGTCCTGCAGTTCTACATGGAAGTTGAGAACGTATCTTTTACAGAGGCTGTCCGCAAACTCGGGAAACCGCTCGGTATCGAGATCGCGGCCTCCGAGCAGGTCGCCAACGACAGTGAAATGCAGCTCATCAGGATCCATGAGTATATGACCGATCTCTACCATCATATCCTTATGCATACGAAAGAGGGCGAGGGTGCCCTCAAGTATCTCGAGGACAGGGGGTTTTCCGGGGATATCATACGCAGGGAGAAGATCGGCATCGCACCGGATATGCGCGACTTCACCAAAAATGCACTCTCCGATAAGGGGTTCAGCCTCGAGCTTGCATTCCAGGCGGGGGTCATCTCCCGTAATGAAGAGAATTTCTCCTATTATGACCGGTTCAGCGGACGGATCATGATTCCGATCCGGAACCACCAGGGCTATATCGTCGGCTATACTGCCAGAAGCATGGACGGACGGGAGCCGAAGTACCTGAATACACCGGAGACTTCCATATTCCAGAAACGGCGCCTCCTCTATAATCTGAGTGATGCCCGCAAGGATATCCGCAAGCAGGATGAAGTCATCCTGATGGAAGGCCACCTCGACATCATCAAAGTGAAGATGACCGAGGTGAACAATGTGATAGGGTTGATGGGAACAGCCCTGAGCGAACAGCATATCCAGATGCTGAACCGCCTGGCCTCCAATGTCACCCTCATGTTCGATGGGGACCAGGCTGGACAGGCTGCCCAGCTCTCGCTTGGTGCGGACCTCCTTGAAGGGGGACTCAATGTCTTCATCATCTCCATGCCAAAAGGCATGGACCCCGATGAATATATAGAAAAATACGGAGCGGAAACCTTCCGGGACCTGGTCAAGAACGAAAAGCGCCATTATATCCACTTCAAGGCCGAACACCTGCTTGAAGAGAGCATGAACAATGACATGGCCTTTTCCAACAACCTGAAGATGCTTACCGACCACCTCAGGCATGTCAAGGACCAGGTCATCAGGGAGCGGCTGATCCAGCATATCAGCGGACTCTACAAGGTGGACCGCAAATCGATAGAACAGAATGTTCCCAATCAGGCCGCAGCTCCTTCTTCAGGCACAGTGGCCAGGCCGAGGCAGCTGCCCCTCAGGGAGCGGAAGGAGCGCTATCTCCTGCGCGCCCTGATGAAGGATCGGGACCTGTTTTTAAATTTCCAGGACAGGATAAGTGAAGAAGTATTAACCGCACCCCGTTATTATGTTATATTTAAAGGGTTGTGCGCATATTTTGACAAACATGATGAATTTGAATTATCATCATTCAGCCAATACATTGAAGGAGAATACTTCAGCACTGCTGTAGAAGTGGAAGAACTGCTCATAAATGAAGATATCACGACCGAAGAAGTAAATGATTATATAGAAGACTTAAGTGGTATTAGGAATAGTGAGAAAGAAAAACAGTCGCTGTACCAGCAGCTGCAGGAAGCAGAAAACAGCAATGACATCGAACTCCAGATCAAATTGGCACAGCAGTTGAATGAGATTAACAGTCGCTATAAAAGGTGAGTGTGAAGTCTGAATAGGAGGGCTTTAAATGGCAGACAAAAACGTAAAGACGACCGAACTGAAAGATGTCGAACTGTTCACATCTGTAGAGCAAGTCAAAAATCATCTGGTGGAGAAGGGGAAGACACAGGGTCATCTGTCTCATGAAGAGATTGCTGATAAACTGTCCAGCTTCGAACTCGACGCAGATGCCATGGATGAATTTTTCGATGAAATAAATGAGAATGACATCCAGCTCATAAATGAAAAGGATACCACAGACTCCGATGAAAAACTCAATCTTCATGATATGAGCGCACCACCTGGAGTGAAGATAAACGACCCGGTAAGGATGTACCTCAAGGAAATCGGCCGGGTGGACCTGCTCAGTGCCCAGGAAGAGATAGAGCTCGCCAAGAAGATCGAGCAGGGTGATGAGGTCGCAAAAAGCCGCCTGGCTGAGGCCAACCTCCGCCTCGTCGTCAGCATCGCCAAAAGGTATGTCGGACGCGGCATGCTCTTCCTCGACCTGATCCAGGAAGGGAACATGGGCCTGATCAAAGCCGTCGAAAAGTTCGACTTCTCCAAAGGCTTCAAGTTCTCCACCTATGCTACATGGTGGATCAGACAGGCCATCACACGTGCCATCGCCGACCAGGCGCGGACCATCCGTATCCCAGTCCACATGGTGGAAACGATCAACAAGCTGATCCGTGTCCAGCGTCAGCTGCTCCAGGATCTGGGTCGCGAACCGACACCGGAAGAAATCGGGGAGGAAATGGATCTGCCTGCTGAGAAGGTCAGGGAAATCCTCAAGATTGCACAGGAGCCCGTCTCCCTTGAAACACCGATCGGGGAAGAGGACGACAGCCACCTTGGGGACTTCATCGAAGACCAGGAAGCGCAGAGCCCATCCGATCATGCTGCCTATGAACTTCTGAAGGAACAGCTCGAGGATGTACTCGATACCCTCACAGACAGGGAAGAAAATGTACTCAGACTCCGTTTCGGCCTGGATGACGGCAGGACAAGGACGCTGGAGGAAGTGGGCAAAGTTTTTGGTGTGACCCGTGAGCGCATCAGGCAGATTGAAGCCAAAGCCCTCAGGAAGCTGAGGCATCCAAGCAGAAGCAAGCGCCTCAAAGACTTCATGGATTGATGAGGCAGCCTGCCCAGTGTAAATTTTTATCTGAAAAATCTTTTGACTTTATTCATATTTAATATACAATTATAAATGTGAATATGTTTCTGCAAAGAGATTAGGGAGGTTGTTTTATGAATCGTAATCCGATTGTGCCTTTTATACTTATCATCTTCCTAGGCATCGGGCTTGTATTCCTGCTTTCTTCTCAAGGCGCCAATGAAGAAGAAGGCGGCGGAGAAGAGACTGCCAGCGAAGAAGGTGGAGAAGGCGGAGGCGAAGAGGCTTCATCAGGAGACTTTGACGCTGAAGGTTTTGCACGTGACAACTGTGCATCCTGTCATGGACAGGACTTCTCAGGCGGTATGGGACCTGCACTGGCGGGCACCAGCCTTGCTGAAGAAGACTTCACTACTACAGTAAGGGAAGGTCGCGGATCCATGCCTGCATTCAGTCAGGATCAGATCGCAGATGAAGACCTGTCTACACTGTATCAGTTCTTCTCAGAACAATAACTTTTGATTATGGACTTCCACACGATGTGTGGAAGTCTTTATTTATATCAGATGGAGGAAATGAAATGCTAGATGCAAGATTACAGAAAGTCTCAGAATTCATCGTCGGCGAAAAACTTCTCGACATCGGTTCCGATCATGCGTATCTTCCGATAGAGGCGATCAGGAATGGGGCCGTCAGCCAGGCGATATGCGGTGAGGTGGTGAATGGGCCATTCGATTCGACTGTGAACAATATCAGGAGGGAAGGCATGGAGGATCTCATCGAGGCGCGTTTCGGCTCAGGACTGGAAGTCGCCTCACCTGATGATGAAGTGGACACGGTCACCATCTGCGGCATGGGCGGCCCGCTCATCGCCGAAATACTTGAAGGCGGCCTCCATAACCTCGGCGGCCAGCCCCGGCTGGTGCTTCAGGCCAATACGTACACCTACCCGATACGGAAAGTGCTTGCATCATCCAGCTACCGCATTATCGATGAAACGGTGATCAGGATTGGACGGCATTTCTATGAAATCATCGTCGCTGAACCAGGTTCATCTAACTATGATGAAAAGCAGCTGATCTTTGGTCCGATCCTCCTTGAAAAGAGGGAACAGGCGTTTATCGAAAAGCTCGAAAGGGAACTGGAGCACCAACGGAACATTTATGGAAATTTGAAGCAGAACTCATCAAACACTGAAAAAATTGATGAAGTTGCTGATACGATAAATGCATTGAAAGAGGTGCTCGAACAGTGAAGATTAGAGAACTGATGGGAATCCTTGATGACATCGCCCCCTTCAAGGATAGTGAAGAATGGGACAATACCGGGCTGCTGGTCGGGGATTTGGATGATGAGGCCACAGGCATTCTGACGACCCTTGACTGCGCGCACGGTACAGTGGAGGAAGCGGTTGAGAAGGGTGCAAATGTCATCATTGCCCACCACCCGCTGATTTTCCCGAAGGTTTCAAGCATTACGGAGTCCGGTGTGGGCAGCATCGTACGTAAACTGATCAGGAACGACATCAACCTTATCGCCATGCATACGAACTTGGATCACCAGCCGCATGGCGTCAGCCATATGATTGCAGAAGTGCTTGGATATGATCAGACGGAAATTCTCATCAAGCATGAATACTTCTATAAGAAGCTCAGAATCAATATACCAAAGGAAGATGTGGAACAGCTGAAGCAGGATCTTTCGGCTGCAGGGGTAGGCAACCAGGGCGACTATTCCGAATGCTTCTTCGAATATCCGGTGAAAGGACAGTTCAGACCGAATGACGAAGCGGATCCTCATATCGGTACGCAGGGGGAACTGGAGCATGTGGATGAGTATATCGTGGAAGCGATATTCGAAGCTGCGCACGAACAGCAGGTGATCGACGCGCTCATCGAAGCCCATCCATATGAGGAGCCCGCCTACGATGTGCTCACCCTGAAGAAGCCGAGCGACAAGGGGCTCGGCGTCAGGTTCGATTATGATGATACGCTCGAAGCGCTCGTCGACCTCATCAGGGAAAAAACAGGACACGACATCGTCAATGTCGTCAACGCCAACACAGGCAGGATGAATAAAGTCGGCATCATCGGCGGCTCCGGCATGAGCTACATCAATGAAGCCTTCTCGCAAGGTGTCGATGTGCTCGTCACGGGAGATGTAAAATACCATGAAGCCTATGATGCTAAACTTGCCGGCCGGAACATCATCGATGTCGGCCACTATATGGAAGTGTTCATGGCGGAAGGTCTGAAACTTCTGGTGGAGGATCGCATCGAACTGCCTGTACATGCGACCAGCTTCACCACCAATCCTTTCGAATAAAAAACCATCGAAGCATTGTGCTTCGATGGTTTTTTTCTAATCCATGATCTTTACAGGCTTCGCCTTCTTGATCTTTGGCAGTATTTTGTTCTTTGGTACTGTAGAGCGCGGTTCAGAACGGTTTTCCCTGTCATACTCCTTGATGTAGTCGATGACTTCCTTGACGATCGGGGTTGGTGTGGAAGCACCGGCTGTTACAGCCACACTATCTATATCCTCGAGCCATTCCGTCTTCAATTCGCTCAGGGAACTGATACGGTAGGCATTTGTATGCGCGATCTCTTTCGAGACCTGTGCCAGACGGTTGGAGTTGTTGCTTTTCGGGTCTCCTACAACAATCAGAAGATCTGCTTCCTGTGCCTGTTCGGCGACCGCCTCCTGGCGCACTTGCGTTGCCAGGCATATTTCCTTATGGACCTCGATGTGCGGGTACTGTTCCTTCAGCTGATCCATGAGATGGCCGACATCCCATTGGCTCATCGTCGTCTGGTTGGTGACGATGAGCTTCTTATGGGCCAGTTCCTCAGGCAGCGCCTTGACCTCGTCGAGCGTTTCGACGAGATGGACGTGATCCGGTGACACACCGACGGCGCCTTCCGGTTCCGGGTGGCCCTTCTTGCCGATATAGACGACATCGTATCCTTCCCGAGTCCGCTCACGTATGAGCTGGTGGGTCACCTCGACGTCCGGGCATGTAGCATCGATGCATGTCAGCCCCTTTTCCTTGGCCCGCTGTTTGACCTGTGGAGAAACGCCGTGGGCAGTGAAGATCACCGTGCCCTCATTGATTCCTTCCAGTATTTCAAGCCTGTTGGCACCATCGAGCGTGACGATGCCGTCCTCTTCAAACGCATCCGTCACATGCTTGTTGTGGACGATCATGCCGAGAATGTATATTGGGCGGGGCAGTGTCTTGTCCATAGATGCATTCCGCGCGATCACCATCGCATCTACGACACCGTAACAATACCCGCGTGGGCTTATCTTAATAATATCCATGAAGTATATTCCTCCCTTAATGTCATTATAACCAAAAGCCGCACGTTTTTAAATCATCATGTAGTATGAATGATGTGTGGCCTAACACCTTCATTTCGGTTATAATGTAACCTGAGTTCCAATAAAGAAAACAGGTGAAACAATGAGTAATGCATTCAAAAGATTCAGGTTCAGCGAACAGATGCTGAATGCAATCGAAAGTATAAATTTTTCCCATCCGACCCTCGTACAGGAGCGTGTCATCCCGAAGATCCTGAAGAAGGAGAACGTCGTGGCACAATCAGAGACGGGCAGTGGGAAATCACACGCCTTCCTCCTCCCCATCATACATGAAATCAACACGGAGGATGCACATACACAGGCTGTCATCACGGCACCGACGCGCGAACTGGCAAAGCAGCTGTACCAGATGACGCTTGAAATATTGAAGTCCTTCCCTGAAATCAGGGCTGCTGCCTTCATCGGCGGCACGGATATCGAAAGGGATGTGCAGAAGGCATCCAAGTCTCCCCACATTGTAATCGGTACGCCGACAAGAATCAAAGATTTGAGGGATAAGGGCGGCCTCAACCTCCATTCCGTCGAAAGGTTGGTCATCGATGAAGCCGATCTGATGATCGACCTCGGCTTCCTGGAACAGATCGACAGCATCTCTTCCACAGTCAGCGACTCGGCTCAGTTCCTCGTCTTCTCTGCGACCATACCGGAAGCGCTCCGGATCTTCCTCAGGAAGTATATCGGAGAAACCGAGATCATCATCATCGACCAGCCTAGGAACAAGGCATCCATCCACTACAGCCTGGTGCCTGTGAAAGGCGACGACAAAGCAGCCAAAGTGCTTGCGCTGACACAGGATATCACGCCATACATCGGCCTGATATTCGCCAACTCCAAGGAACGTGCCGATGAACTGTTCGAATACCTCAACAGCAACGGCGTCAATGTCGGCCTCTTCCACGGCGGCCTGAAGCCGAGGGAGCGGACCAAAGAGATCAAGAAAATCCGTGAACTTGAATATGTATGGGTGGTGGCGAGCGATCTGGCTTCAAGGGGTCTCGACATCGACGGTGCCTCCCATGTCATCAACTATGACATCCCGAAGGACATCGAATTCTTTACACACCGCGTTGGACGTGTGGGCAGGGGTGCCTATACGGGTACGGCCGTCACACTCTATACACCGGATGAGGAATACCTCGTCAATGCGCTTGAATCCAAAGGATACAAATTCATCCATGAGGACCTCAGGAAAGGCGAACTCGTCGAAATAAAATCAAGGACCGAACGCGCAAAGCGGAAACGCAAGGATTCCCATCTCGAGAACCAGCTTTCCCACAAGGTGAAGAAGCCGAAGAAGGTGAAGCCGGGCTACAGGAAGAAGATGAAGCACGAACTCAATACCCTGAAGCAGCAGGAGCGCATGAAGCACTCAAAGAGCAGGAAGAAAAAAAGATAGTAAATCAGAAAGGTGAATGAAATGCTTATAGGATCACACGTTTCAATGAGCGGCAAGAAAATGCTGGAGGCGGCAAGCATCAGTGCCCATAATTATGGTGCCAATACATTCATGATCTACACCGGTGCACCGCAGAACACGAGAAGGAAGAAGATAGAAGACCTGAACATAGAAGCCGGCAAGCGCCACATGGCGGATCATGGGATGTCCAAAATCGTCGTCCATGCACCCTACATCATAAATATCGCCAATTCCGAACGTGAAGGTGTATTCGAACACGGTGTGGAATTCCTGCAGGAGGAGATCGTGCGGACCGAGCACCTCGGCAGCAATCAGATCGTCCTTCACCCCGGCAGTCACGTCGGTACTGGAGCAGAGCGTGGCATCAGATCGATCGTCGAAGGGCTAAATGAAGTGCTGACGAACGACAACGATGTCCAGATTGCACTCGAAACGATGGCGGGCAAAGGTTCCGAAGTCGGCCGCACATTTGAAGAGATTGCACAGATCATCGATGGTGTGACGAATAATGAAAGGCTGAGCGTATGCTTCGACACATGCCACGTGCACGATGCAGGATACGACATCGTCAATGACTTCGACGGGGTGCTGGATGAATTCGACCGCATCATAGGCAAGGACCGCATAAAAGTCCTCCACATCAACGATTCCAAAAATGAACGGGGCGCCCACAAGGACCGCCACGAAAACATCGGTTTCGGCCATATCGGTTTCGATGCCCTTTCATACATCATCAACCATTCCGATTTCGGGGACATACCGAAAATACTCGAAACACCATTCGTCGGACCGGATAAGAAGAACAGGATAGCACCCTATGCCCACGAGATTGAAATGATCAGGAACGGCAAGTTCAATCCTTCCCTTAAAGAGGAGATCAATCCGATGATGGAAGGAATAGAGGAGTAGTACGGATAAACCAGGATGGCTGTTGCCATCCTGGTTTTATTTCGTAATCATTCCTATTTACAAATCGTAATCATTCCTTTATAATATTGTAATGATTAATGATAAAGGAGTCGGCGAGATGGATCATCCGATATTCGAACTGAAAAACATCTCCTATACCTATAGGGACAAGATGGAAACAACACCCGCTTTGAAAGACATCAACCTCAGCATCCATAAAGGGGATTTCGTCGCCCTGGTGGGGCCGAACGGCTCCGGCAAGACGACGCTGATCAAACTGATACTCGGGGTCCTTAAACTTCAGAGTGGTGAAATATACATCAATGGCAACAGCCTGCGCAATTTTCAAGCATGGCAGGAAGTCGGGTATGTCTCCCAGAAATCAAACAGCTTCTCGAAAGGCTTCCCGGCAACAGTCAGCGAAGTCGTACTCAGCGGCCTGACGAAGGCCAAGGGATTGTTCAAGCGTTTCAGGAAGGAAGATTACCGGAAACTTGAAGAAGTGCTGGACCTCCTCAACATCAGCCACTTGAAGGATAAGAACATTTCACTCCTGTCAGGCGGACAGACGCAGCGTGTGTTCATCGCGCGGGCATTGATCAACAACCCGAGCATCCTCGTCCTCGACGAACCGACTGTCGGCATCGATGCGAAACACGTCAAGGAGTTCTATGATGTCCTGTTCAGGCTCAAGGAACAATCTGTGACGATTCTTCTCGTCACCCATGACATAGGGGTGGTCGTCGATCATGCGGACGAAGTCGCCTGTCTGAACGAGCATCTTCATTTCCATGGCACCAACCACGAATTCAAGAACCTGGGTGAAGCGGAACTGTCCAAGATCTATGGCTTCCCATTACAGCTCGTCTCACATGACCACGAAAGGGCGTGCTGCGAATGATCGAGGCTCTGCTCGAATATGAGTTCATCCGGTATTCTTTCGTCAGCGGCCTGATTGCCGGGCTGATTGCGCCCCTCATCGGTACCTTCATCGTCATCAGAAGGCTGTCTTTGATCGCAGACGCACTCAGCCATGTCACCTTGGGCGGCATTACATTCGGCGTTTATCTGTCGTCGCTGATCGGTATGACCATCAACCCGCTCATTACAGGAATCATCTTCTCCGTCATGGGTGCCCTCGGCATCGAGCGGCTGCGTACAGTCTACAGGCACTACCAGGAGCTTGCCATACCGATCATCATGAGCTTCGGGGTGGCACTGAGCGTACTGTTCCTTTCACTCGCCGATGGATTCAACCAGGATCTGTTCGGATATCTCTTCGGAAGCATCAGTGCAGTGAGCAGCGTCGACCTGATTCTGATCTCCGTCATCGGAGTGATTGTCCTCATCTTCATCTATCTGATGTACAAGGAGATGTTCCTTGTTTCATTCGATGAAGAGTATGCGAATGTCATGAATATCAACAAGTGGATCCACTTCATGTTCATCATCGTCGTGGCACTCGTCATCAGTGCTTCAATGCGGATCGTCGGCATCCTGCTTGTCAGCGCCCTGATGACACTGCCTGTCGCTTCAGCGATGCGCGTCACTTCAAGCTTCCGCCAGCTGATGTTCACGAGTGTCATTTTCGGCGAAGTTGCGGTCATCGTCGGATTGTTCATGAGCTTCCATCTCGATATATCCCCAGGGGGCACGATTGTACTCGTTTCGCTGGCCATTCTGGCGGCGACCATAATTCTCGACCGTATAGGAGTGAAAAAACGTGGAGAACCGATTGATTCAGTATAAAGAAAGGCTGAAGGAAAACAGACTTAAAATTACCCAAAAACGGATGCGCATGATTGAACTGTTTCTTCAAGAGGACAGGTATCTGAGCGCCAAGGATATACAGGAGCTGATGAACAAAGACTACCCAGGGATCAGCTACGATACGATCTACCGCAACCTGTATACGCTGAAGGATATAGAAGTGCTCGAACAGACGACATTGTCCGGTGAGATGCACTACAAGATCGCCTGCACCACGCACCACCACCATCACTTCATATGTGATGAATGCGGCGACACGAAAGTCATCCGCTACTGCCCGGTCGAAACATGGCAGAATGAGCTGGATGATGTGGAAATAAAAAACCATAAAGTTGAACTCTACGGCCTCTGTGGAGTATGCAGAAGAACCAGAATCTCATAGATTCTGGTTTTTTCATATTGACACCACCGTTTATAGTGTATATATTATATATACACAGTATATATGGAGGTGAAGTGATTGGATATAAAATTATCCAACCGGAGCGATGTCCCGATATATGAGCAGCTGAAGAATGAAATCATACGCCTCATCATGACGGGCGCATTGAGGCCGGGTGATCCTTTATTGTCGATGCGTAGGCTGGCCAAGGAACTGAGCATCAGCATCATCACGACGAAGCGGGCATACCAGGACCTCGAAGCTGCCGGATATGTATATTCGGTCGTCGGAAAGGGCACATACGTCAGTGAACAGAATAACGAAAACAAAAGGGAACAGCTCTTGATTGAAGTCGAAAAGAAATTGGAGGAGTTGCTTTCAACAGCGAAGAAAATAGATTTGTCCATCGACGAACTGGTGGAAATGATGAAGGTGATGGAGGAGGATCAATGATGGATGCTGTTACAGTCAAAGAATTGGATAAGTATATGGGCAGATTCAGATTGAAGGATATCAACCTCAGCCTAAGGAAAGGGTATATCACTGGTCTGATCGGAGAGAATGGATCGGGAAAATCCACACTGATTCATCATATGCTGACGTTGAAGAAGCAGGACGAGGGGCGGATCAGCATACTGGATAAGGATCCTGAATTGGAAAGGGAAGAGCTGCTGAACCGTATCGGTCTGGTATTTGCCGAAGACCGCTTTCCGCAGAACCTCAGTCCAAAAAAACTGAATCGGCTTTTGAATATCTACTATATCAATTGGCATGCTGATACATTCTTTGCATATCTGGAAAGGTTCAATGTGGATGCCACAAGCAAAGTCAAATTCCTGTCTACAGGAGAAAAGGTGAAATTGTCAATTGCGATTGCCTTAAGCCATGAAGCCGAACTGCTGATTCTGGACGAGCCAACGTCGAACCTTGACCCGACTTTCAGGATGGAACTGCTGGATATACTGCAGACACTCATGATGGACGAAGATATCACGATACTCTTCAGTACACATATCACGACGGATCTCGAGAAGATTGCCGACTACGTCGTAATGATCGATGACGGGGAAGTGCTTTTCGACATGGACAAGGATGTGCTCTTCGAGTCCTACAGGAAAGTAAAAGGAGATAGACAGATTGCGGCTGATGCAGGTGGACTGCTGATCGGTACAGCCACAAATGCACTCGGATTTGAAGCGATGACGAAAGAACCTCAGGCACTTAAGGAATTATATGGGGAGAAGGTATTGATTGAAGATCTGACGATGGACGAAATGATGTACTTCATAAAAAGGGAGAAGGGAGAGACGATCAATGGGTAAACAGCTCTACCTGAATCTATTCCAATCAAAATGGATATGGTACCTGGGAATCTTTACGATTCTCATGAACCTCCTCACAGCATTATCGTTTTCTGATTACAGAGGAAGCCTGATGCCCTTCATAAATATAATAAATGGTATCGCCGTGGTCTATACGACTTCAACGTACCTGAACATACACTATATGCTGAAGTCGGATGCCAACCACTACTTCTTTTTCACGCTGCCCAACACCAAGAGGAACATCATAAAGGGAGATTATATCTACTATATGGTGATGCTGGCTTTGACTGCCGCCATATTCGGCAGCTACATGACGATTATCCAGGAAACATACTATCTATATGGCTTTGTGATGCTGATTGGTATGAGCTTGATAGTAATGAGCCTCTACTATCTCGGGTTCGGCAAACACTGGCTGCGTTTTCTTACCACTGGATACGTCATCTATGGTGTGCCGATGCTGATGGCCTATCTGTTCCATTTCATGCCGCTGGTCAATGTCAACCAGCTTGACCGGGAACTGCCCGGAATGGATTTTTATCTTTATCATCTTCCCTTCTATACGCTTGTCGCAGGTATGGTACTCTTCATCATCAGTTACGCAATGAATCAGAGGAATATAACAAAGCACGATATGGTCTAGTTGCACCGGAACCTCATCGAAGGTTCCGGTTTTTGCCGTCATCTTGAATCGTGATGGAACATATCTCAACCAGTCATTTTACACTTGCCGGTTCCGGCAGTATGATGAATACAAATAGATGGGAGCAACCCGGGGATGGGCTGCTTTACCTGAAGGGGAGAGATAGTATGGAGAACCATTATGAAGTGATCATCGTTGGTGCAGGGTCCATGGGGATGGCCGCAGGGTACTACTTGGCTAAAAAGGGGGTCCGGACACTCATGATCGATGCCTTCGATCCGCCGCATTCAAACGGGAGCCATAGTGGGGATACCCGGCTCATCCGGCATGCCTGCGGTGAGGGTCTTGATTATGTGCCGCTCGCGATGCGTGCACAGGAGCTATGGGATGATCTTCAGACAAAAACATCGGAAACGATTTTCAGAAAGACGGGAGTACTGACATATGGACCGCCGCAGTCGGATTTTGTAGGCAGGGCGATTGAAGGGGGACGGGCATACGATTTGAATATCGAAACCCTGTCCGCCGATGAGATCAATCAGCGTTGGGCCGGCATCTCGATCGATGATGATCATGTTGGATGCTATGAGCCGGATGCGGGGGTACTGTTCAGCGAAAACAGCATCCGGACTTTCCGCAGGATTGCTCTGGAGAATGGTGCCGAGCTCAAGGTGAATGCACCGGTACAGGAAATAGAAGTGCATGAAGACTCCGCCAGAGTTTCGACGCATGATGCATCCTACACTTCAGACAAACTCATCATCAGCGGGGGTGCATGGAACAAGCGGATACTGGATGACCTCGGTCTGAATCTCAAGCTTACACCAAGCCGCCGGGTGATCGCCTGGTTCAATTCGGATGATGACCTTTACAGATCGGATAACTTTCCAGGCTTCTTCGCCGACCTGACGGACAGTGTATATTATGGGTTCCCATGCATTGATGGGGCTGGGCTGAAGGTTGGACGGTATGACAATGGAGAGGATATGGCACCCGAATATATGAACAGGGAATTCGGTGTCTACGATAAGGACGAAGGGGATCTGAGACGCTTCCTGGGTGCCCAGATGGAGCAGGCGAACGGCAGGCTAAATGTCGGAAAGGTATGCATATTCACAAATACACCGGATGAGCACTTCATCATCGACAAGCATCCTGAACATCCACATGTGGCCATCGCAGCCGGTTTCTCCGGGCATGGCTATAAATTTTCGAGCGTCGTCGGTGAGATTCTAGGCGACCTTGTCACTGAAGGAAGTACCAAACTCGACATTTCACTATTTTCTGCGACACGTCCCGCCATCCAGCAGCAGAGCATGGAAAAACTCTGAAATAGACAGGTTCAAGCATTTTATATCGGGACTTTTCAAATTCGTTGTATACTGCCTGAAACCTCATGTATAATGATTGGAAATTGATCGAATCATTCATGATGGGGGAGGGCCAGAATGGAAATCAAAGATCTGCGCATTTTCCAGAGCGTGGCGGAAGCAGGCAGCATCAGCAAAGGGGCAAAGGGATTGAATTTCGTCCAGTCCCATGTAACGGCACGGATCAAGGCTTTGGAGACGGAACTGGACACACAGCTTTTCCTGCGCCACAGCAGGGGGGCGACACTCACGTCGGAAGGGAGGAAACTGGAGGGCTATGCGCGGCAGATACTGGGCCTCATCGACGACATGGAAAAGGATTTCAAGGATATCGACAGCCCCACCGGCAGCCTGAACATCGGTACGGTGGAAACCATCGTCAAACTGCCGGACATCCTTTCCATGTTCCAGCGTACCTATCCCGGGACAACATTAGCCCTCACTTCTGATGTGACGGCCAATATAACTGCCCAAATACTGGACAGACACCTGGATGGTGCATTCGTCGCGAATTTTGAGCCGAATCCAAAAGTGAACAGGATAGAAATCTTCCGTGAGACACTCACCCTGGTATCGAGTTCGCCGGAAATCAGTCTGGACGAACTGAAGAATCAGCCGATGCTCGTCTTCAAAAAGGGGTGCAGCTATCGGGAGAATCTGGAGAGGTGGCTCATGGATGAAGGGGTGATGCACGCTAAAATCATGGAATTCGGCACCCTTGAGACGATCATCGGGAGTATACGTTCCGGGTTTGGCATCAGCCTTGTTCCAAAATCCACCGTACAGCCGCTCATCCAATCGGGGGAGGTCCATGCGCATGATATACCAGAAGCGTACAGTGATATCTCAACGGACTTCATATGGAACAAGGATGCCTATCTGACACGGACCATGGACAAGTTCATCCAGACCGTGCAGGCCTTTAAAATTCAGCAGACAAACTGAAGACGGCAGAAATGAAGCCCCCCGCAGCCAAATCGGCTGCGGGGGGCTTCTCCATATTATTTGTTGGCTGCTTCTTCTTTTTCCCTGCGTTCCTTCTCGTAGTGCTCTTCAGCGAGTATGTCGATTTCCTTCTTCAGTTCATCGACCATCGTTTCTTCAGGCACTTTACGTACCGTCTTGCCATGCATGAACAGGAGGCCTTCTCCACGGGCACCGGCGATGCCGATATCCGCTTCGCGTGCTTCACCCGGACCATTCACGGCACAGCCGAGCACTGCAACTTTTAGCGGTGCCTTGATTGTGGAAATATATTCCTCGACTTCATTCGCTATCGCAATCAGGTCGATTTCAATACGTCCACAAGTCGGACATGCGATGAGTGTCGCCGCATTGCTTGCGAGCCCGTAACTTTTCAGCAGTTCCTTTGCGACCTTCACTTCTTCGACCGGATCGGCAGAGAGTGAGATTCTCAGCGTATTGCCGATGCCTTTTGAAATGATTGCGCCGAGGCCTGCAGCACTCTTGACGGTGCCGGCGAAGAGCGTGCCGCTTTCGGTGATTCCAAGGTGCAGCGGATAATCGAATGCTTTTGCAGCCTTCTCATAGGCTTCGATGGCAAGGTTGACGTCGGAAGCCTTCATGGACACGATGATGTCATGGAAGTCAAGGTCCTCAAGGATCTTGATGTGGTGCAATGCGCTCTCCACCATGCCGTCGGCAGTAGGATAGCCGTACTTCTTGATGATATGTCTCTCCAGGCTGCCTGCATTGACACCGATGCGGATCGGAATGCCTTTTGCCTTGCAAGCTTCAACCACCGCTTCGACCTTCTCACGTTTGCCGATGTTGCCGGGGTTGATGCGGATTTTGTCTGCGCCGCCTTCTACGGCGAGCAGGGCAAGTTTATAGTCAAAATGAATGTCCACGACGAGTGGGATATTGATCTGTTTCTTTATTTCTGGGATGGCCAGTGCATCTTCTTCTTTTGGACATGCGACACGAACGACCTGGCATCCAGCTTCTTCCAGGCGGTGAATTTCCTTTACTGTCGCTTCGACATCATGAGTTTTTGTCGTTGTCATGCTCTGGATGATGATCTGATCAGCGCCGCCGATCGTCACATCGCCGACCTTTACCGGTCTTGTTTTGGTACGGTGTGTAATTTGAGACATAACCAAGCTCCTCATATTATATGATTCTCTAAATCAACTGTCATTATACTAGATTTCAGACGAAAATGTAAACGTTGCGCCTTGTGATTACGCTTTCACTTTGGGAAGTTTGGCGTAGTAGTGGTAATAGAAGGGCAGGGTGAGCAAGTAGAGCCACCAGAGCAGCGGTCCGGCTGTAAGCTGGATGGCGATCATCGGAACCAGGACGGCGACAGTGGCGAAAGTAGAGAATTTGAACCAGTTCATGAACCGCGACTTCTTCTTCATGAGCTGTGATATCAGGTGCAGCACGTAGATGCCGGCAGAAAGGAAGATGACTGCAAAGAACATGATGACGGCCACAAAGAAGACGATGTAGACGAGGACATAGAAGTACAGGCTGGATGTCTGCTGCTCTATGAAGGTTTCGAGGTCCTCATCCGTTTCGACCTGGCTGATATATGAATAGTCGAAGCCCGAATTCTGGACATCCCTGATGTAGATGCCATCTTTCAGGAATCCGATGAGGATGCTGGAACTTTCGTCCTTCATCTCATCCGTGGTCATATCTTCACTGAAGAGGATATCGTTCCCCCGGATTGAAACTGTCTCCGTCTCTCCGACATATTCACCATCCACGATGCGGAAATCGGGTATTTCGGACTCCAGGTTTCCTAGGCCCGATGTCGCATTGACACTCTGGAAAAGTGAGATGATGTTCGGCAGGGCGATCAATATGGATATGATCATTATATTGATGAGCATGTGCTTGAAGTTGGCTGTCCTGAACAGGGGATACTTCTTGAAGGTCAGCAGCCGTTTGAAAAAAGTGAAATACTTCATTGTGTAACGCTTCCTTTTTGATGAAATGCATGTATTCAAGTCGGATTTTCAGCCAAAGGTCTGAAAAATCACTCTATATCAGGCAATACATTTGTTATTTTAACACCGAATTGATATATTTGGTATGTAAACAATTAACTATGGAGGGGAATTAACTATGGCTTTTGAACTACCAGAACTACCTTATGCTTATGATGCATTGGAACCACACATCGACAAAGAAACTATGGAAATTCACCACACAAAGCATCATAACACTTATGTGACCAAACTCAATGATGCTGTCAAAGGAACGGAATTCGAGAACAAATCCATCGAGGACGTAATCAAGAATCTCGATTCTGTACCAGAAGACAAGAAGACAGCAGTGAGAAACAATGGCGGCGGTCATTTGAACCACTCACTATTCTGGGAACTTCTCTCTCCTGAATCCAAAGAGGTTTCCGGTGAAGTTAAAGATGCAATCGAATCCAAATTCGGATCTGTCGACAAGTTCAAGGAAGAATTTGAAGCAGCAGGCGCAGGCCGATTCGGTTCAGGCTGGGCTTGGCTGGTTGTAAACAATGGTGAACTCGAAATCGTGTCCACTCCAAACCAGGACAACCCTGTCACAGATGGCAAGACACCAATCCTTGGTGTGGACGTATGGGAGCATGCGTACTATCTGAAGTATCAGAACAAACGTCCGGAATACCTGAAAGCATTTTGGAACGTAGTCAATTGGGATAAAGTAAACGAACTCTACAGCAAAGCAAAATAAGCTGTCGATCTAAGAGTGGGGACTCCCACTCTTTTTTTATTTGATTTTTAAATGTTCCCCCTCCATTATGTGGTAGAATGACTGTACATATTTTTAATTGGATAAGGAATGAGTTGGATTGAAACGAGCGAAAACTAAAAGCCTTGAAACTATAAACAGGCAAATTATGAAATCAAGGATCAATATCATCATGCTGCTTGTATTTCTCCTTTGCCTGCTGCTCATATTCCGATTGGGCTATCTTCAGATCGTTCAAGGGGATACATACCAGGAAGAAGTTGAAAATGCCCAGTTCGTCGAGATCAACCAGAGTGTTCCGCGGGGCGAGATATATGACAGGAACGGCAATCTGTTGGTAGGCAACGCCTCAAAGAAAGCCGTTTACTTTACACGGCACAGGAACATGTCATCCGGAGAAATCATGGATGTGGCAGTTGAACTCAGCGGTTATCTCGATATGGAGACGGAGAACCTTTCCCTGCGCGACAAGCAGGACTACCTCATCAACCGCTATCCGGATGAGGTGGAGAACCTGATGGCCGAAGAGAAGACGCTTCTTGATAACGGTAATATCTCACAGGAGCAGTTCAATCAGGAACTCTACCAGCGCATTGACGAAGAACAGGTTTCCTCAGTCCTTACGGAGGAGGATTTGAATACAATCGCAATATATGTCGAAATGGTCAATGCACGGGAGCTCAATCCCACGGTCATCAAGAGCGAAGGGGTGACCGAAGAGGAATTTGCCGAAATAAATGAATCGCTCGAACTGCTCGACGGTATATCTACAGGAATGGATTGGGAAAGGGACTACCCATACGGGGAAACCCTGCGGGCCGTCCTTGGAGAAGTGTCTTCCTCAGAGGAAGGCCTTCCAAAAGAGCTGCTCGACCATTATATGGCCCGTGGATATTCCCGGAACGACAGGGTAGGGAAGACCTATCTCGAATACCAGTACGAGAATGTGCTCAGGGGCGAGAAGGAGCAGGTCAAATACTCGACCGACAAGTCCGGGGAGATCATCAGCCAGGAAGTGGTCAAGGAAGGCGAGCCGGGCGATGACCTCTACCTTACGGTGGATATCGATCTGCAGCTTGAACTTGAGGAACTTGCAGAGCATCATCTTACATCATTGAGAAGTATGGCTGAAGAGATCCAGCAACGGAACAGCCGGAGCGGGGAAATCGACTATACGATCATCCCGGAATACCTCAACACGGTCGTCCTGGTGGTACAGGATCCGAATAATGGGGATGTGCTGGCCATGGTCGGAAAACGCCTTGATGACAAAGGGGAAGTCGTCGACTATCATTACGGTGCACTGACTTCGACTTATGCCGTGGGATCCTCCGTAAAGGGTGCCACAGTGGCGACTGGCTATCAGAACGACGTCATCGAAGCCGGCGAGACGCTTGTCGATGAGCCGCTTGAATTTGCTGACGGGACCACAAAAAGTTCCTTCTTCAACAGGGACGGCAAGGTTGCCATCGACGATCAGGAAGCATTGATGGTCTCCTCCAACGTCTACATGATGAAGATAGCGATGGGGATTGCCGGCATGGAGTATCAGCCGGGCATGTCCCTCCCGAATGATGTCACAGAGGCTGGCCAGACATTGCGGAATGGCCTCAGCCAATTCGGCCTTGGCGTTTCAACCGGCATCGACCTCCCGAATGAAGCCAGGAGTCTGACACCTGAATTCAACAACAATCCCAGCAGCTATCTCGACCTGTCCATCGGACAGTATGATACGTATTCAGCACTCCAGCTGTCACAGTACGTTTCGACGATTGCCAATGGAGGCAACAGGGTGGGGCTTCATATGGCCAAGGAAGTTCGTGAAGGGGATACGAACGAGGAGGGCGCCATCCTCCAGTCCTTCAATGGAAAAGTGCTGAACACGGTTGAGTTTTCACCTGCAGAACTCGCCCAGATCCAAGATGGCTTCTTTGACGTATTCAACACCCATGACACTGCTACCGACCGCTACGGTACCGGGTGGGATGCCTACCATGAACTAGAGCCCAAGGCAGCCGGCAAGACGGGGACTGCAGAAGCACATTTCAATGGGGATCCCATATTGAACCAGACATACACAGGATATGCGCCTCACGATGACCCGGACATGGCATTCTCGGTCATCTTCCCAAACATGCCATACACAGTGCCGTTCTTCCCGGCTCAGTATCTGGGCAGGGACGTCATCAACAAATACTACGAATTGTACCATGAAGAAGCGGCAGTCGCCCCTTACGAATATAATACGAACGACTTCTATTCTAAACTTGTATACGGCAGCTATTAGAATGACACCACCGGTGACGGAACCCCGTCACCGGTGGTGTTTTTTTATATTTACACAATCTTTACAAACCATTCATTCCAAATTTACATTCATTCGGTAGAGTAGTGCTTGTAGGAAATACAACACTTAATTTATTGGAGGAGTTCGGGTAATGAAAAAGAGTATCTTTATGGCTGCATTGCTGATGAGCCTGGTATTCATTCTGGCAGCATGCGGAGGCGGCAATGCAAGTGATCCATCTGAAGAAAGTACAGAGGGCAGCAACGGAGAAGCGACGGAAGGATCTGAAGCGAATGCGGAAGAGGGTGGCTCCCTGTCAGGCAGCGTTACTGGTGACGGATCATCCACAGTTGCACCAATCCTCGAACTGATAAATGAAGATTTCAATGCCGAGTATCCGGAAGTTCAGGTTTCCATCGGCGTATCCGGTACAGGCGGAGGCTTCGAGAAATTCGTAGCTGGCGAGACGGATTTCCAGAACGCCTCCCGTGAAATCAAGGAAGAAGAAGTTTCTGCACTGGAAGAAGCAGGCATCGACTTCACTGAATTCAAAGTTGCGAACGACGGCCTGACGGTTGCAGTCAATACGGAGAATGATTTCGTCGACTACCTGACTTTCGAAGAGCTGAAGACGATCTACAGCGGCGAAGCTGAAACTTGGAGCGATGTCCGTGATGAATTCCCTGATGAGGAAATCACAGCTTACGCGCCGGATCAGTCACACGGCACACACGACTTCTTCAAGGAAGCGGTCATGGAAGATGGCGATATCACAGCTGAATTGAACCAGGACACGAACGTCATCTCCCAATCCGTGGCAAGCAGCGAAGGTGCGATTGGATTCTTCGGATATAACTACTACATGGTGAACCAGGAAAATCTGAAAGGTGTTCCACTTCAAGGTCCTGAAAGTGAAGAGCCTGTTGAAGTCACTGAAGAGACTGTCATGAGCTATGAGTATCCGTTAGCACGTCCACTGTTCGTATACGCCAAGAATGAATCCCTTGAAAATAACGAGTCATTCATGCAGTTCATGGAATTCACCCTCAACAATGCTTCATCTGCAGCAGAAGAGGCTGGATATGTTCCGCTGACTGAAGACGAGATGCAGGAACAGAAGGACAAGCTCGAAGCGTTCAAGTAGGCACTTGACCAATAAAAGGAACTGGACGGGGCCTTCCCGTCCAGTTTAAAGTATTTTGAAACGAGGTTCATTATGAGTGATTATAATATTCGTGAAATGATAGACAACAAAAAGGGCAGACGGAGTACGGTCTTCATAGAGAAGGCAGTGCCGGTCATCCTGCTCCTCATTACATCGGTGTCCGTACTGACGACCATAGGCATCCTTGTCACCTTGCTGTCCGAGACGGTAATGTTCTTCACCCGGGTCTCCCCAGTGGAATTCCTGACTTCCACCGAGTGGTCTGCTTTCAGCTCTGACCCTGAGTGGGGTATTTTTGCCCTGATCATGGGAACAATGAAGATCACTGTGATTGCAGTCGCATTTGCAGTGCCGATCGGACTCGGAGCCGCAATCTACCTGAGTGAATATGCAAGCGACCGGGTGCGCCGTACAATCAAACCGATACTCGAAATCCTTGCCGGCATACCGACTGTCGTCTATGGGTTCTTCGCATTGACTTTCGTCACGCCTCTGATCAGGGGCATCTGGCCTGAAGTCAACCTTTTCAACGCGATCAGTCCAGGGCTTGTCGTCGGCGTGATGATCATCCCGATGATCGCAAGCCTGAGTGAGGATGCGATGAGTTCCGTTCCGAATACCATGCGTGAAGGGGCGCTTGGCCTCGGCTCGACAAGGCTTGAGATGGTATTCAAGGTCGTCCTGCCTGCTGCGGTTTCTGGCATCATGGCCTCGATCGTTCTTGCAGTATCCCGGGCAATCGGCGAGACGATGATCGTTTCCATTGCTGCAGGGAGTACACCAAATGCAAGCCTGAACATCATGGAGTCCCTCCAGACGATGACGGGCTTCATCGTCCAAGTGGCGTCTGGCGACGCGACCTATGGCAGTGACGTCTACTTCAGCCTCTATGCCGTCGGCATGACGCTGTTCGTCTTCACACTGCTGATGAACGTGATTGCACAATGGTTCTCACGGAAGTTCAGGGAGGAATATTAAGATGGAACTGATTGATAAAAAGACGATAGGAAAGAAACTGAATGGACGGCTTCTGCTCAACAAGGTGCTGAAGTACATCTTTCTTCTGTGCACCCTCGTTGGACTGGTCGTCCTGGCAACCCTGCTGATCGACACGATCATCGATGGCTGGAGCTACTTGACGACCGACTTCTTCACGAATTTCAGCTCGAGCCGCCCTGAAAACGCAGGCATCAGAGGTGCCCTGATCGGTACTTTGTGGCTGATGGCAACTACAGCACCCATCGCAATCATCCTGTCTGTAGGTACAGCCCTATATCTGGAGGAATATGCTCCAAAAAATAAGCTTACAGACTTCATAAAGATAAACATCTCCAATCTTGCGGGCGTTCCTTCAGTCGTGTTCGGTCTGCTCGGCCTTACGCTGTTCGTCAGAATGGCCGGACTCGGAAATTCCGTCCTTGCTGCGGCACTGACGATGTCGCTCATGATCCTGCCTGTAATCGTTGTGGCTTCCCAGGAGGCCATCCGGTCGGTACCCTCCTCCATCCGTGAAGCATCCATCGGCATGGGGGCAACAAAATGGCAGACGATCACCCGGATCATCCTCCCCGCCTCATTGCCGGGGATCATCACTGGAATCATTTTGGCACTCTCCCGTGCCATAGGAGAGACGGCGCCGCTCGTCGTCATCGGCATACCGACGATCCTGCTGTTCACACCGACAGGCGTATTCGATACATTCTCAGCCCTGCCGATGCAGATATTCTCATGGGTCAAAATGCCGAATCCGGAATTCCAGTCCATTACAGCGGCAGCGATACTCGTGCTTCTGTTCATCCTTTTCCTGATGAACTCCGTAGCAATATATATAAGGAATAAATACTCTAAGCGTTTTTAATCTGGAGGCTTTAATATGACTTTGACAAAAGTAAAAGAGGAAAAAGACATGAAAATAATAAATGACACGGCAACCCGGGAACATCCGGCGGACATCGAGACGGTGCAGCAGTCCCAGCCTGTATTCCAGGCGAAGGACTTCAACCTGTGGTATGGGGACAACCATGCCCTGCAGAATATCGACCTTGACTTCAACAGGAACGAAATCTCCGCAATCATCGGGCCTTCCGGCTGTGGGAAATCCACTTTCATAAAAGCCCTGAACCGCATGGCGGAACTCGTACCCATCGTCCGGACGGAAGGGGACATCCTCTACAGGGATCAGAGCATCTTCGACAAGTCGCTGACTGTGGAGGAACTGCGCACAAAAGTGGGCATGGTCTTCCAGAAGCCGAATCCATTCCCGAAATCCATCTACGACAATGTCGCCTACGGTGCACGGGTGCACGGCATACGCAATAAAAAGGTGCTGGATCAGGTGGTGGAGAAAAGCCTGAAGGGCGCAGCCATCTGGGATGAAGTGAAGGACAGGCTGGGTGATAACGCCTATGGACTTTCCGGCGGTCAGCAGCAGAGGATCTGCATTGCCCGCGCACTGGCGATTGAACCGGATGTCATACTGATGGATGAACCGACAAGCGCCCTCGACCCGATTTCCACAACCAAAATCGAAGATCTGATGCAGGAGCTGAAGAAGGACTACAGCATCATCATCGTCACGCACAATATGCAGCAGGCCGCGAGGATTTCAGATCGCACTGCATTCTTCTATCAGGGCCACGTCATCGAATACGACAGAACAAATGTCATCTTCGAGAAACCGAAGGACCAGCGCACGGAAGACTATGTTTCAGGCAGGTTCGGGTAAGTATGACATACCGCGGAAAATTCTCCGATGAAATGCGGAGGCTGTATGACAATGTCAACTCGCTGGGATATGAGTGCTATGACCGTCTGAAAGGGAGCACCTCCATACTTTCAGGCGATAACACTGATGATGCGCGGCGGTTGGTTGCTGACGATCTCAGGATCAACAGGCTGGAAGAAGAGATCAATACACAGGCAATCAACCTGATAACGACCCAGCAGCCTGTAGCCACAGACCTCAGACTCATCATTTCGAGCATCAAAGTGGCCGATGACCTCGAACGCATCAGCGATAACATCAGCAATCTGGGAGAGGTGCGGAAGCGGGTGCGCATCACCAATGAAAGGCTTTTGCTGCGCTTGTCCACGATGGAGCGCCTTGCACTGCTGATGCTGGCCGATGTAAAGACTGCATATGACACCAGCGATGTCGACCTGTGTACAGAAATCATCACTCGGGATGAGGACATCGATGCACTCTTCGTCCAGATCACCACATCGGATATTTTTGAAGAGACCGATGCCTTTTTGACAGGGCAGAGCCAATTGTGTGCGAAATACCTTGAACGGATCGGGGATCATATAAAGAATATGGCGGAACATGTCTTCTATGTACTTACGGGGGACAAACACGAAAGCAGAAAACAGATGAACTAGATCCTGGAATACTCCAGGATCTTTTTTCTGTACGCTAATTTCAGGCTATGGCTTTTTCTTTGCTGTGATGAAGATTATAATGGATATGATATGTCAACTACTACATAAGAAATGGGGCATTAAAATGAGCAAAAAAACTCTGCGCAAGGAAATGATATCCACGCTCTCTTCCATGGATGAGCAATATAAGAAGGAAAATGAAGAGACACTCAAATCAAGGCTGCTCGATTATATAGAGAAGCATGATATCGGGTCGGTCGGCATCGTCCTGGCCATGCCGCACGAAATGGATACGGATGACATCATCAGCCACCTCGTAAGACAAGGGAAGCTGGTATATACGCCCGTATGCGAATACAGCAGCAAGCAGTTGAACTTCTGCAGGTTCACCTCATTCGATAAAGTCACGAAGGATGAGAAGAACCTGCGTGTTCCCGAAAATACGGAAGATGTAAACAACAGTCCCGATCTCATCGTCGTACCAGGGTTGATCTATTCTGAAGAGGGCTACCGCATCGGATATGGCGGCGGCTTCTATGACAGGTTCCTGAGCCACTATGATGGACTGAAAGTTTCCCTGCTGTTCGAGGAGCAGCTCGGTGAAGTAGTTGTGGAGCACCACGACATACCTGTGGACCTCCTGATCACACCGGAGCGGATCATCGACGCAGAAGCGAAGAGGGAGAATGATGCATAATATATGGCATATCGCCTACGAAGTTTCACGCTATACAGGTTATTCTTTCTTCAGGTATGACAATTCCCGCGATGCCATATGGCTGAAGGATTCCAAGAAAAGGGCACTCATGTGCCTCTCCAGCGTCTATATCGCTGAAGAGGAGCTGGATGAGGAAATGTACTACCTCGAGAATATGAACCATCTTTTCTCAAAGGACATGGATATTTCATTGATTGAAAGCTACCACATGGCTGAAGAAAAGCATGTGAAGAAGTACAGGCAGGGCGGTACGAAGATCATACAGAAGGGGATTACGGATGCAAAGTCCATCGTAAACAATCCCTTCTTCAGGATGGACCTCCAGTATAAGAAGCCGAAAGATGCAGGATATTACCAGCGCAGGCTGATGAGCCGGCATCCATTCGAGAAGTTCATGATCAAGTTTACACCCATGACCTACCTGCTTGTATGCATCAACCTGCTGGTGTTCCTCTTCAATCTGGCAGCAATCCATCTTTGGGACTCCTATAACCTGACATATATGATGGCGCTGAGCCATTACAATGTGATTGCGGGGGACTTCTACCGGCTGCTGAGCAGCAGTTTCCTGCACATCACTGTCGACCATTTCCTCTTCAATATATTCGCACTCTATATACTGGGCAAATTCGTTGAAAGCATCTTTGGCGGATGGCGGCTGCTGATTGCATATGTCATCACCGGAGTCACCTCCAGCCTGTTCTCGCTGATGTTCGTGACGGAAGGCATTTCACTCGGTGCGAGTGGTGCAGTCTATGGGCTGCTGGCGATAATCGTCGTCCATCTCCTTGTGAACGGGCGTCTGAGCACAAGGCTGCTGATTCAGATTGCCGCCGTCTTCATCGTGGTCTCACTGTTTTCCCAGCTCATATCGAACGTGAATCATTATGCACATGTCGGCGGCCTGCTGTTCGGTGCATTGCTGGGTGTGCTCTATCATCCTAAAAGGTTCAGCAGCAAATGGCGCATCATAGCACTTGCGCTGCTCACCGGCCTATCGGTGCTTTCCTTCATGGTCATGCATCAGAAGGAATCCTCTCATCCATTGACAACCCAGGCGATGGAGTACATCGATGAGGGGGAATACGACGCTGCACTCGATATCCTCAATCAATCCATACGGACGAACAACGAGACGGCGGCCACCTATCATGCCCTCGGGCTGATTGCCGAGTATCATGGAGATATGGAGCAGGCACGTCATTTCCATGACATCAGCTGGGAGCTCGATCCAGATGCAGAGCAGGTTGCCCGCCACAGGCTCATGCAGCTTCGGAAAGAGAGGAATTATGAGGAGATGGCACGTATTTTGGGCAATTTCAATACGGAAACGATAGACGATCCACAGTTGAAGCAGATTGCCGAGGAGTTCGACAATGGCTAAGGATCTGACATACATCAACAAGCTGCTGCTCCGTTACGGCATTTATGTATACGACAAGGATATGGGGAACATGCTCACTCTCATGGAGATGGAAATAAAGGAATTGTATAGCCATGGACTCATATCGAAGGAAGAATATATAGAAGCAGTACTGATTTTGAAACGACGGAAAGAGGGATGAACATGAAGCATATATTGGCAACTGATATTGGAGGTACGACATGCAAGATGGGTGTATTCACACCTGAACTGGAACTGTTGCATAAATGGGAGATTCAAACGGATACTTCGGATGAAGGTGGCAGGATACTCGGGAATATCCATCAATCCTTCCAATCGGAAGGCTACAGCCCTGAAGATACCATTGGGGTTGGACTTGGTGTTCCGGGACCTGTGGACTTCAATAATGGGATACTGAACGGAGCCATAAACCTGAACTGGATGCATCGCAAGCCGATTGCCGCAGAGTTCGAGGCTTTGAGCGGCATGAGTACGATCGTCGACAATGATGCAAATGTGGCTGCCCTCGGAGAGCAGTTCAAAGGTGCCGGGATGGGGCACAAGGATGTCGTCATGGTGACACTCGGTACCGGTGTTGGTGGAGGCGTCGTCTCGAACAGCCTGCTCATCCATGGACATGGAGGCGCTGCCGGTGAGATCGGCCACCTGCTGGTCGACTACGACCAGCGTTTCCAGTGCAACTGCGGAAAAAAAGGCTGCCTGGAGACGGTGGCTTCCGCAACTGGAATGAAGAATCTTGCGATGTTCTATCATCATGAACATAAGGGCACCCGTCTCGATATGGCGATCGAAAATGGCACCGTGTCGGCCAAAATGATCGTGGAGGCGGCACAGGAGGGCGACGCGCTCGGTCTCCGGGTGATTGATGAAGTTGCGCAGTATATCGCAATCGCCCTCAGCCACATCTCTGCTGTAACAAACCCCAAATACTTCATCATCGGCGGAGGGGTCAGCCGCGCCGGCCGGATATTGACGGAACGGATAGAAGCGCACTACAGGCCGATCACATTCCCGCCTGCATATGAGAACACCGAAATTGTCATGGCGGAACTCGGTAACGATGCCGGTATTTATGGTGCGGCGCGTCTGGTGAAGCAATATCTGACATAATTAAAAAGGGAGCACAATTGTGCTCCCTTCTTTTTATAGGAAATCGCTGATGCTGTAGCTTTCGGAAAAGCCGAAGTTGTCGGAGGTGATGATGCGCTGGGCAACATAGGCCACCACTTTCGGCGGATAGAGACGATTGGATTCCTTATATTTTTTGAATGTTTCAAGGTCGGGGAAATCATCCGGATCAGCAGAACGGATCTCACCCTGCATGTCCGTGTCTATGACCCCTGGACGGTAGGTTGCTGTAAAGATCGGATAGTCGAGGCGGTCCATCTCCTGGCGCAGCACATCGCTCACCATATTCACAGCGGCCTTCGAACTGCAGTAGGCAGCCCATCCTTCCATCGGGTTCAGTGCGGCACCGCTGGAAACCGTAAGTATGCGCTTCGCCGCCTGCAGGTCACTGAAGGCATTTACATACCCCTTCATGAGAAGGGCGGGGGCGAGGACATTTATCTTGTAGTTGTCCATAAAGCCCTGTGCGTCCATGTTGGCGATCGATTTGACCGGGTTTACAGTGCCGGCATTATTGATCAGGTAGATTTCATCTCCTTTTTCCGGCTCGATCGAATTGAATATTTCAGGAACCTTCTCTTCCAATGCCTGCTCATCCAGGAAGTCCACATGGAATTCCCTATACAGTTCAATATCCGTTTCAACTTTCGAACGGGAAATGCTGATGATGCGGTCCTCCCTGAATATATCGAGCAGTGCGTGCCCGAGCCCGCGGGTTGTGCCTGTAATGAATACATATCTCATTGATCATCTCTCCTTCTGTGTTGAATCAAGTATAAATAAAGGAAAAACCTTTGTAAAATATAAAACATGCATAAAAATGAATAAATATGCTTGATTTAGAATCTTTATAATGCTATCATTCTAATCATTACATTAATCAATATTAAAAAATTATAGAGGTGACCGAAATGAAGGAAAAAGTGGTATTGGCATATTCAGGTGGTTTGGATACAAGTGTAACCATCCAATGGTTCATTGATAAAGGATACGATGTCGTGGCAGTCTGCCTGGACGTTGGAGAAGGAAAAGACCTTGATATCGTTCATCAGAAGGCTTTGGATATGGGCGCAATCGAATCCCATGTCATCGATACGACGAAGGAATTCGCTGATGAGTTTGTTGCATATGCAATCTACGGCAACTCGATGTATGAAGGGAAATATCCGCTGGTCTCTGCGCTGAGCCGTCCGCTCATCTCGAAGAAGCTTGTCGAGATAGCGCATGAAGCGAATGCAGACTACGTGGCGCACGGATGTACAGGTAAAGGGAACGACCAGGTGCGCTTCGAAGTGGCGATACAGGGACTGGATCCGACACTCAAGGTGCTTGCACCTGTACGCGAATGGACATGGAGCAGGGAAGAAGAAATCGATTATGCAAAAGAGAAGAACATTCCAATTCCAATCAATCTGGATTCCCCTTATTCCATCGACCAGAATCTCTGGGGCAGAAGCAACGAATGCGGCGTGCTGGAAGATCCTTGGAACAAGCCGCCGGAAGATGCCTATGACCTCACAAGCAACATCGCTGACGCACCGGACGAAGCAGAAGAGCTCGTACTCACTTTCAAAGAAGGGCTCCCGACTGCAATCAATGGTGCCTCCTATGACCTGGATGACCTCATCATCAAGCTCAACGAAATTGCAGGTGCACATGGGGTTGGAAGAATCGACCACGTCGAGAACAGGCTCGTCGGCATCAAATCCCGTGAAGTCTATGAAACACCGGGTGCCAAAGTGATTCTCACAGCGAAACATGATCTCGAGACGATCACCCTCACGAAGGATATCGCACACTTCAAACCGGTCATCGAACAGAAGTTTGCTGAACAGGTATACAACGGCCTATGGTTCTCCCCGCTGTCCGATTCATTGAGGAAGATGCTCAAGGATATGCAGCAGCCTGTCAATGGCGAAGTCCGCGTCGAATTGTACAAAGGAAACGTCACTGTTACCGGCAGACGTTCAGACAACAGCCTCTACAACGAAAAACTGGCGACCTACACGAATGAAGATGCCTTCAACCAGGATGCTTCCGTTGGATTCATAGAGATCTTCGGACTTCCGACAAAAGTGAAATCCATGCTCGAAAGCGGAGTGAAGCTTTATGACTAAGAAGGCCTGGGGCGGCAGATTTCAAGGCGAGGCCCTGGAGTGGGTGGATGCATTCAATGCATCCATCCATTTTGATAAGGTGCTGATTGAAAAGGATATCACCGGAAGCATTGCACATGCTACGATGCTCGCAGCGCAGGGCATCATTACAGCAGAGGAAAGGGACAAGATCATAGAAGGTCTGAAATCGGTGCTGGATGATTATGATGCAGGACGTCTTGAATTTTCCGTCCAGCATGAAGACATCCATATGAATGTCGAACATGCCCTGATCTCCAAAATAGGCGAAGTGGGTGGCAAGCTGCATACTGCACGCAGCAGAAATGATCAGATCGCCACAGACATGCACCTCTACATCAAAGAGAAGGCATATGAAATCATCGAGGGCATCGAGACGCTCCAATATACGATACTCAACCTTGCCAAGGAGAATATCCATGTCGTCATGCCGGGCTATACACATCTGCAGCGTGCGCAGCCCGTGTTGTTCTCGCATCACATAATGGCCTACTTCTGGATGCTCAAAAGGGACAAGGACCGTTTCAACGATTCACTGGCGCGCATCGACCTTTCACCGCTTGGCGCCGGTGCGATCAGCGGGACGACGTTCGATATAGACCGCGAACAGACCCAGGAGCTCCTTGGTTTCTCGGACATCTATCAGAACAGCATGGATGCTGTAAGTGACCGGGACTATATCATCGAAACGCTGTCCAACATCAGTCTCGTCATGGTCCACCTTTCGAGATTATCGGAGGAGATCATCTTCTGGATGAGTGAAGAGGCCAACTTCGTCCAGCTGTCCGATCAGTTCACGACGGGCAGTTCCATGATGCCGCAGAAGAAGAACCCTGATATGGCTGAACTGATCCGCGGCAAAAGTGCGCGTACGACAGGGGCGCTTACAAGCATGCTTATGCTCGTCAAGGGCCTGCCGCTCACCTACAACAAGGACCTTCAGGAAGATAAGGAAGGGGTATTTGATGCAGTGACGACGGTTACGGGATCCCTACGCATCATGACGGGGATGCTCGAAACGATGACGATAAACGAGGATGTGCTCGAACAGACCGTCGAAAAGGACTTCTCCAATGCTACGGAACTGGCCGACTATCTCGTGGAGAAGGGCGTGCCGTTCAGGAAGGCCCATGAAGTGGTCGGCGAACTGGTCTTGAAATGCATCAACGACAGCAAATATCTGAAGGATCTATCCCTCGCAGAATTTCAGGCGCACCATCCGTCCATCGATGAGGACATATATACTGTACTGACACCAAAAGTTGTAGTCGACAGAAGGAAGAGCCTTGGCGGAACTGGTACGGAAGCGGTTGAAAAGCAGCTTTCTGCAGCCGAGGCCACACTGTCCATATAGTAAAATAAAAAGGCAAACCCACACTGGGTTTGCCTTTTTTGATACATGCGGATGGATCTAGTGTGCCAGATCCGGATAACCGTATGTAAAGATGGTAGCAATTGCGAAAAATCCAAATGTAATGACTGTAGCAAAGCTGAATAGAACAGCCAGCAGGTTCCTGTTCTTGACTGCAGCCACAAGTCCCCATACGCCGACGATCGCAATCATCAGCATGAGTACCGAAAAAGCGTTGACTCCTATATGGATGGTAATACCGCCAATTTCAAACAGTTCACCAGTATCGATGAATGGCATTTTGCTCAACCTCCAATGTTCTCTTTATTCTCATATATATTGTATAATTAAAACGTAGCTTTGTCGAGTGGATTTTAAGGAGGGACCAGCATGAAGATTAAAGTATTACCATTGGGACCATTGGAGACGAACTGCTATATTCTAGAGCATGAAGATGAAGTGCTGATCATCGACCCGTCAGGGGACGCAGATGAAATCATCAGTGCAGTCGAAGAGGGGCAGACGGTGAAGGCAGTACTGCTGACCCATGCACACTTCGATCATATCGGCGCACTTGATGAGGTCGCGTCCCATTTCGGGGTCGATGTATGGATAGGCAGGGAAGAGCAGGACTGGCTCGGTGATGCCTCGAAGAATGGATCAGGAAAGTACAGGGATATGGGGCTCGAGCTCATCGAATCCTCCATAACTCCAGAAATCATTGGAGAGGGGGAACGCCGGATTGGCAGCTTCAAGTTCCAGGTGCTGCATACACCAGGGCATTCACCCGGCAGCATGAGCTTCCTGTTTGAAGATTTCATCGTCTCCGGCGATGTCCTGTTCAATGGCGGCATCGGCCGGACCGACCTGTATCAGGCGAATCACCTCACCCTGCTGAACAGCATCAGGGAGAAGCTCTACACCCTTGATGATGACCTGACCGTGTATCCGGGACATGGTCCGGAAACGACGATCGGTGAAGAGAAGACCGGCAACCCTTTTGTCAGGGCATAGGTAAAATAAAGAACCAGGCAGATGATATCTGCCTGGTTCTTTATTAGTGCTGGTTACCGAAACTCGGCTCGAGCAGGAAGGTTGTGAAGTATGTAAAGCCTACAAAGAAAAAGACCAGGTATGCAGCAAATACATACATATACATTCTTTCAGTGAGCTTCATGTAGCCGAGTAGAATGAAGAATCCAGTTTGAGCGATGAAGAACAACGTCATCATCATCATGTCACCGACATAGAACAGGATTGCAAACATTGCAGTCCAGAACCCCAATGTCTTGAATAACTTATCCATAGGAACAGTCCTTTCATCGTTACTTAACATATCATAGTCAATTATAAATAAATTGCATATCAAAGTAAATACTTATCGGTATAAATGTAATGTAACCCATTTCCATTAATCCCTATTATACAGCAAATCAAACACCATAATGCAAAAATCCATCATTTATTTCAGAAAAAATCAAAACGCCCCTTTTGCTCCATATATAGGGTAGGAGGTGAATGATGAAACAGCTGGTTGAAGAGATATTGAAAGATGCAATGCATCAGAATGCCACGGACATCCACCTGACGCTTGAGAGCGCAATGGGTCTGGTCAGGATAAGGAAGGCGGGGGAGATGCACCCCCTAAAAGAAATGACGGTTGAGACATATCGGAAATCCGTGAATTATCTGAAGTTCATAGCAGAGCTTGACATCAATGAACACAAGGCTCCCCAGAGCGGTCGGACGGCAATCAATATTGAAGACACAGTGCTGAATGTCAGGGTCAGTACACTCCCGATCTCCCTGATGAACGAAATCGTCGTCATCCGTGTGCTCAATGCGATGGAGGGCCGTCCTTCATCCGCGTTGTTCGACTCGCCCGGAGATTATGATTTCTTCCTGCCGTATCTGGGGCGTCAGCAGGGGCTGATCCTTTTTACCGGACCTACAGGATCGGGGAAATCCACACTCATGTACAGGCTTATACAGGAAGTGGCCGCATCCGGCAGGCGGCAGATCATCAGCATCGAAGATCCGATCGAATATGAGCTTGATGGTCTGATCCAGGTGGAAATCAACGAAAAAGCGAACATCGACTATGCACCGCTCCTGAAAGGCGTGCTCCGATGCGATCCGGATATCATCATGTTCGGCGAAATCAGGGATGCCACCATCGCCTCCCAGCTTCTTAAGGCAAGTCTTTCAGGGCACCTGGTGCTCAGCACCTTCCACAGCAGGTCGGCAGTCAGTACATTGAGCCGCCTGAAGGATTATGGCCTCTATGACGAAGAGATTCTGCAAAGCATCTCACTGATCGTTAATCAGCGCATCATCTATACAGGGGGTGGAAGCTTCATCATCTATGAATCACTCGACAACAGCCAGATCGAAACTTTGTTGAAGGGCGGCACCATACGGCATCAGACGATAGTGGACAAGATCGATGCCCTCCATCTTGCGGGGAGGCTCACAGAAGATGAACATCTTTCATATGTGGAGAAATTCAAATAGACTCGGAAAATATGATGCCCATTTTCTCATGAAAGTTGCAGACCTCCTCGAAGTCGGCTTCACACTCAAACAGGCCCTTGTGTTCCTGATTGAACAGTATGATGTACTGAAGCCGCAGCAGCAGGACGAGTATCTGGATATGGTCAATTCAGGCAGCAGCCTGAGCAGCATATTGAAGGCGATGGGGTACAGGGACGCCATCGTCATCCAGGTCTCCTTCGCCGAGATCCATGGAGAGGTGCTTGCAAATTTGAGGGATTCATCCGCCTACTTGAAGAATGTCAGGCAGACGACTGCCAAGCTGGTCAAGTCACTGCAGTATCCGATGCTCCTCGTCGCAATATTCCTCACTATACTCATTACACTCAACTTCACTGTGATCCCCCAGTTCAAAAGCCTCTATTCAGCGATGGGGACAAGTTCTGAAGGAATCGTAAAGATGCTCATCATGGCTCTTGAGGCCCTCCCGCTTGCGATACTCATCTTTGTGTTCGCAGTCATGCTTGCCGGAAGCATCATACTGTATCTGCTGAATATGAAGGACATCGAACGGAAATCGAAGGTTCTGGCACGCCTCCCTTCCATCGGGTTCTTCTTCATCGGCTACCAGACATACCGGTTTTCCCGCGAGTTCGGCTATTTCCTGAATAACGGCCTGGAAGTGAAGGAGATCCTGGACCTATTCATACACCAGGAGATCAACCCTTATCTCCGCCACATCTCCAGGCGCATCGAGACAAAACTTCTGGCCGGGGACTCGCTTTCGCAGGCCCTTGCACACATCGAACTGCTGGACCCGAAACTGTCCATATTCGTCAATCACGGAGAGCAGAACAGCAGCGTAGGGAATGAACTCATCATGTTCAGCGAATACACCCTGGAGCGCCTGATCATGCGCATCGAGAATGTGACCAGGAAGGTGCAGCCTGTCATCTTCGTCATCCTGGGTGTCCTGATCATCTGCCTCTACCTGATCATCGTATTACCGATATTCCAAATGATGTCATCCATCAACTAGGAGGAAACAAATGAAAAAATCATGTGCAAAAAAATTAAAGAAGAATAACGATGCCGGCTTTACACTGATTGAAATGCTGCTTGTCCTTCTCGTCATATCCGTGTTGATCATCCTGATCATACCGAACATAGCGGCCCAGAGTGCGAATGTACAGGATACCGGTTGTGAAGCGCAGGTCCGCATGGTCCAGAGCCAAGTAGAAGCCTACACCCTGAACGAAGGGGGACCGCCGGCAACCATAGACAGTCTGGTCCCTGAATATTTGACGACTGATCAGGTCACATGTGCAAATGGGGATGCGATTGTGGTTACAAATGGGCAGGCGATACGCAGCGAGTGATGGGTTCACCATGCTTGAGATGATGCTGACGCTCTGCATCATCAGCGTCCTCATGCTGCTCAGCGTGGTGAACATGCCCTCGGATAAAGGGAGGAACATCGATTATGAGATTGAAACCATCGGCTATTTTCTCCAGAGTGCCCAGACGGGGGCGATGGGCAGCGGCATTCAGCAGATCGTTGAAATGGACCGCCTGGAACAGCGCCTCCTGATCCGCGGCAGAAATGGCCGGATCATCAGAACCTATCCCCTCGACATCTGTAAATTGAATTCTGGGGGCCTGGAGCGGATCATATTCAAATCCAATGGGGACACGGACAAATTCGGCACCATATCATTCGACTGTCTTAACCGGTCCGTAAGCTTCATTTTTCAGATACAGAGGGGGCGGTTCAGAATTGAAGGATAAAGGGTTCATGCTCGTCGACAGTCTGCTGGCGATGCTGATCTTCGGCATCATCATAAGCGTACTGATGCCTGCAGTGATGATGCTCGAACAGACGATGACGGAGTCGGAAGAGGCACTTGAATTCAACAGGCGGCTGTATCTCGAAATACTTTCACATGAAGATTTCGAAGCCTTCAGGAGGAGCACTTCTTCCTATATGATCCATGACAATCGGATCTGCAGCATAAAAAATGAAAAGCGGTGTGCCTATTTTGAATGAGCCGGGGGGATTCACCTACATTGAAGCACTGGTCAGCCTGTCCATCGCCGCTTTTGTCATGGCGCTCATGCCATCGATCCTCATGCAGTTTGATGCGGTACAGTCACCGAAAAAAGGCTTTGAAATGGATTTCTTCATCTTTGAAATTACAGAGGTGCATGAAGGAAGTACAGCTGTGGCTGCCGATGGCGAAAATGAAGTGATCACCTTCAAGACTGCAAAGGGCGACATCAGCTACCGCAAATATGGCAGCCGCATAGTCAAGAGTGTCGAAGGCAGCGGATTTGTGACCGTCATGTTCGAAGTGGAGCAGTTCAACCTGCGGGAAACCGATACCCATGTTGTCCTTACAGTAGCTTCGGGGGAGGGGGAGAACAGTGAAGCACTTCTTTTCACGAAATGATGCTTTCTTCAGCTTTTCCGTATACTTCATATTGCTATATCTGGTGGGGCTGTATTACCATTACCATAATAGGATGTTCATGATACTGGAAATACAATCGAGCTTCATAGAGATATATCAGATGCGGATTCAGGGACTGATGGACTAGGAGGAAAGATATGATACTTATAGGCTTCATGGGAAGCGGAAAAACGACAATTGCTGACGCTCTGGGTGAAAGGATGGACCTTCCGGTCATCGACCTGGATGAAGAAGTGGTAAAGCTCGCCGGCAGGGAGATTCCCCGTATATTTGAAGAGGAGGGGGAAGCAGGGTTCAGACAGAAGGAATTTGAGGCACTGTCACGGACCAGCAGGACCAGCGGCATCATCGCCACAGGCGGAGGTGTCGTTACATATGGCCGGTCCTACGATTTCCTCAAGAATACGGAACAGCCGGTGATCTATCTCCATGCGGACTTCGAGACGCTCTACCGACGGATCGAAGGGGATGAGAACCGGCCGCTGGTAAAAAGCAGGGATCAGGTCAAGGCACTCTATGAAGGACGCATAGAAAAATACCGGGCAGTTGCAGACCATGAGATGGATGCTTCACTTCAGGTGAATGAAGTGGTTTCGGACATTCTCGAAATAAAGTCGTGTTAGGGCTTACATTTTGTTTTTAAAAGCCTTGCTATTTTATCGATATAGGGGTTATAATGAGCTCGGATTAATAATTGAAAATTTTGCGATTGAACAGTGCTCGAGAGAACGAGTGATCGTCGCCGAAGGAGCAAACCTAGCAGGTGAATCTCTCAGGCAAAAGAACAGCACTGGGACGCATTCCTGAAGGAAATCAACAGGGCAGCTGATATTCAGCTGTCCTGTTTTTTATTAAAGGAGGAAAATCATGTCTGAACTTAAGAAAACACCATTGTATGATTATTACCAGGAATCCGGGGTCAAGGTCATCGACTTTTCGGGTTGGGCACTGCCTGTACAATTCAGCAGCATCAAGGAAGAACATACTGCTGTGCGTGAAGCCATGGGAATGTTCGAGGTCAGCCATATGGGTGAGATACTCGTGGAAGGCAATGAAGCTGAAGCGTTTGTAAACTATGCGCTGAGCAACAATGCTGAGAAGCTTACGGATGTAAAAGCACAATACACGATGCTCTGCAACGAGCAGGGCGGAGTCATCGATGACCTCGTCATCTACAAGCTCGAAGAGCAGAAATATCTCCTTGTAGTGAATGCCGGCAATACGGACAAGGACTACGAATGGCTCAAGTCCATCTCCGGCTATGACGCAACAGTGACGAATGTATCGAAGGAGTACGGCCAGATTGCAATACAGGGGCCGGATGCCAGGGCAGCAGTCCAAAAGCATGTGGATGAAGACATCAGCGAAATGAAGATGTTCCAGTTCAGGAAAGACGTAGACATCAACGGATGCAACGTCATCCTGTCCCAGAGTGGGTACACTGGTGAGGATGGATTTGAAATCTACTGTGCTGCCGAAGATACTGAAAAGCTCTGGAAGCTGTTCATCGACGAAGGCGCTGCACCATGCGGCCTTGGTTCCCGTGATACATTGAGGCTTGAAGCAGGTCTGCCTCTCCATGGCCAGGACCTCACAGAAGAAATCACACCTATTGAAGCGAACATGGGCTTTGCCGTAAAAGTGGACAAGGGTGATTTCATCGGCAGGGACGTCCTGAAGGAACAGAAGGAGAACGGTGCACCAAGAAAGCTTGCCGGCTTCGAACTGGTGGGCAAAGGCATAGCAAGGACGGATTATGAAGTGACTGACAGCGAGGGCAACAAGGTCGGCTATGTAACCAGCGGTACACAGTCCCCACTGACCAAACGTTCAATCGGTCTTGCCCTTGTAGACCGCGACTTCCACGAAATCGACAAAACGTTCAACATCAAAGTCAGGAACAGGGATGTGGAAGCCAAGTTCGTCAAAACACCATTCCACAAAAATTAAGAGTATAAGGGAGTGTATGAATTGAGTCATCGTTATTTACCATTAACTGAAAAAGATAAGAAGGATATGCTCGATACGATCGGTATCGACAGCATTTCCGAACTGTTCGAGGATATTCCTGAGAACGTAAGATTCAAAGGAGAACTCAATCTTAAGGAAAGAAAGAGTGAAACAGCACTGCTGCGCGAACTCGCGAACATTTCCAACAAGAACATCACATCCGAAACCCATGTTTCCTTCCTGGGTGCCGGTGTCTATGACCACTATATCCCTACAGTAGTGGACCACGTCATTTCCCGTTCAGAATTCTATACGGCCTACACACCATATCAGCCGGAAATTTCCCAAGGGGAGCTGCAGGCAATCTTCGAATTCCAGACGCTCATTTCCGAACTGACTGCCATGGATGTTGCAAACTCATCCATGTATGATGGTCCGACAGCCTTCGCAGAAGCTGCAACGATGGCAGCCGGCCAGACCCGCAAGAAGAAGGTCGTCGTTTCAAAAGGTGTACATTACCAGGCGATTGAAGTGCTCAAATCCTACTGCAAGGCGCAGGGCATCGAAGTAGTCGAAGTTGAGCTTGACGGCACTTATACGGACCTTGAAAAGCTGGATGCTGCATCTGACGAAGATACTGCAGCAGTGATGGTCCAATACCCGAACTTCTTCGGATCCATCGAAGATCTCGAGGAGATGGAGAAGATCGCCCACAAGCATAAAGGTCTCTTCGTCGTAAACAGCAACCCGCTGGCACTGAGCCTCTTGACGCCTCCGGGTGAATTCGGGGCGGACATCGTCACTGGAGATACACAGGTTTTCGGTATCCCTACACAATTCGGCGGTCCGCACTGTGGCTACTTTGCAGCAACCAAGAAGCTCATGAGGAAAATGCCGGGCAGACTTGTAGGCCAGACTCAGGACGACGATGGAAACCGCGGCTTCGTCCTTACCCTCCAGGCGCGTGAACAGCACATCAGAAGGGACAAGGCGACAAGCAACATCTGTTCCAACCAGGCGTTGAACGCCCTTGGATCTTCAGTTGCGATGAGTGCCCTCGGCAAGAATGGTGCTGTTGAGATGGCAGAGCAGAATATCCAGAAGACATATTATATGAAGAATCAGCTTCAGTCTGCAGGATTCACTGTATTGGAAGGCCAGTCCTTCAATGAGTTTGCAGTCAAACTGTCCAAGGATATCGACGAAATCAATGACGAACTGCTCGAGCACGGCTATATTGGTGGATACAACCTCGGCAAAGTGGATTCCGGACTTGCCAACCACATGCTGATTGCAGTGACAGAATTGCGTACGAAAGAAGAAATAGATGGATTTGTCGAAAGGTTGGGTGAATACAATGCTTAAAGGATCCAGTCCTTTGATTTTTGAAAGAAGCACAGAAGACCGTTTTGCCTATTCACTTCCTGATCTGGAAGTGGAGAAAAAGGATCTCAGCGACATCGTGGACAGCAAGTTCATCCGCCAGACTAAAGCGGAACTTCCTGAAATCAGTGAACTTGACCTGATGCGCCACTATACTGAGCTCTCGAACAAGAACCATGGTGTGGACTCCGGTTTCTACCCACTCGGTTCATGTACGATGAAATACAATCCGAAAATCAACGAAAAAGTTGCCAGGATGCCAGGATTTGCATACAGCCATCCACTCCAGAGCGACAAGACGATCCAGGGGTCACTTGAAATCACCTATGATATGCAGGAACACCTTAAAGAGATCACTGGCATGGACGAAATCACTCTGCAGCCTGCTGCAGGTGCACAGGGTGAATGGACTGCACTGATGATGATCAAGGCATTCCACGAGGATAATGGCGACTTCAAGCGTACGAAGGTCATCGTTCCGGATTCAGCACACGGTACAAACCCTGCAAGTGCAGTGGTTGCCGGATTCGAAGCTGTTACTGTGAAATCCAATGACAGGGGGCTTGTGGACATCGACCACCTCAGAAGCCTGGTCGGGGATGACACGGCAGCCATCATGCTGACCAACCCGAACACACTCGGACTCTTCGAGGAGGACATCCTTGAAATCCGCGACATCGTACACGAAGCAGGCGGCAAACTCTACTATGATGGCGCCAACCTGAATGCGATCATGGCAAAAGTAAGACCTGGGGACATGGGCTTCGATGCCGTACACCTCAACCTGCACAAGACATTCACCGGCCCTCACGGCGGCGGTGGACCAGGTTCCGGACCAATCGGCGTCAAATCTGAACTTGCCAAGTACCTTCCGAAACCAGTCATCGTCAAAAATGATGACGGCTCCTACAAGGTCGAGCATGATGTACCGAAGAGCATCGGACGCGTCAAGCCGTTCTTCGGCAACTTCGGCATCTATCTCCGTGCCTATACGTACATCCGTACGATGGGACCAGACGGCCTCAAGGAAGTTTCAGAGATTGCGGTACTCAATGCCAACTACATGATGAGAAGGCTCGAAGGTACATTCGACCTGCCTTACAAGCAGCACTGTAAGCATGAGTTCGTCATCAGCGGATCAAGGCAGAAGAAGATGGGTGTGCGTACGCTCGATATGGCGAAACGCCTGCTCGACTTCGGCTACCACCCGCCAACCATCTACTTCCCGCTCAACGTCGAAGAGTGCATGATGATCGAACCGACAGAGACCGAATCCAAGGAAACATTGGATGGCTTCGTCGATACACTGATCGGCATCTCGAAAGAGGCGGAAGAGAATCCGGATATCGTCCTGGAAGCACCTCATACGACAGTCATCGGCCGTCTGGACGAAACACAGGCAGCAAGAAAGCCTGTATTGAGATTCCAGCGTGAAGACATTGTAGACGAAAAATAGAGCCAATAGTAAAGTCCCCATACTCCTGAGGAGCATGGGGACTTTCATGTTGCATCATCTGTTTTTCGATTTTATTTTTCCGGTCCATTTGCTGATGCCGTTCTTCAGCATATAGACTTCCGTATAGCCTGCCTTCCTCAGCATCCTGCCGGCTCTGATGGACAGACGGCCATTCTGGTCATAGAGGTAGATCGGCTTGTCCTTGCGGAGTGAATTCATCTTCATTGAAAAATTCATCATCGGTATGTTCCTGGCCCCCATGATATGACCATATTCGTACTTTTCCTTTTCCCTCAAGTCTATCAGCTGGACGCGCCTCAAGTCCTTCTTGAATTCTTCCTGAGGCAGCGCCTTGACGCTCTTCATGTTCCTGTAGCCGTTCAGCACCAGAATCAGTAGGACGACGACTGCAGCCAACAGGATGATCAACCAAGTATCCAATTTACATCTCTCCTTAAAAACTTCACATAAGTTTATTATAGAGATGTTTGATATAATTTAAAAGAGAAAATGATGGGAGAGATCAATATGGCAAACAACATATGGTACTATATCGCAAGTGGAAAGAACGATGCCGTACATAACATGGCTCTGGATGAACTGCTCATGGAAAAGGTCCGTGCAAAGGAAATTCCTGCTGCCATCCGGCTGTATGAATGGGAGACGCCGACGCTGTCGATCGGTTATTTCCAGAAGATGCGCAAGGAGATCGATATCGACCGTGTAAAGGCGTATGGTTATGAGCTCGTTCGCCGGGCCACGGGTGGACGCGGTGTCCTCCATGACAAGGAGCTGACATACAGCGTAGTGCTTCCTGAAGACTATCCGGACATGCCTGAATCAGTCACTGAAAGCTACCGCATACTGTCCCATGGGCTTCTTGAAGGCTTCAGGAACCTGGGTCTTGATGCCAATTTCAGCATCCCACGGACGAATGAGGAAAAGAAGGAGCTGACGAACATCCGCAGCAGTGTATGCTTTGATACGCCAAGCTGGTATGAACTCGTCGTTGAAGGACGTAAAATTGCCGGCAGTGCCCAGACCCGCCAGAATGGCATCATCATGCAGCACGGTTCGATATTGCTTGATGTGGACATCGACCACCTTTTCGACATGTTTACATATACGAATGAGCGGTTCAAAAGCAAAATGAAGGAGGCGTTCAAGGAAAAGGCCGTCGCCATCAATGAAATAAGCAGCAGGCATTTCACAGTGGAGGACCTCTATCCCGCCTTCAAGGATGGGTTCGAAAAGGGTCTCGGCATCTCTACGGAACCCTACGCGCTTACAGTGGAGGATGAAAAGCGGCTGGAGGAAATCAAAGAGAAGTATGCTTCAGATGAATGGAACTATAGGAGATGAAAAAAGAGCCGCTCGGTCGAGCGGCTCTTTTCTATCTGTTCATTTTCCTGTATTTCCTCTTGGACTTCCTCAGTGCTTTCCTGTATTTCCTCTGGCTTGGTGTAAGTACGAAGAAATAATAGATGCCATACATGATCAGACCAAGTACAAGGAGGAATATCAGGGAGTTGACGATCATGCCCATGAAGTAATCGAGGTTGGTTATAAGACCCAGTGCCGCTATCGCAAGCACCAGATACAGCAGGAACTTTTTCATCATCATACGCTCCTTAATAATTTGTTGAAAGATTTGATCGCTACTTCGACCTGATGGTCGTCGGGCTGCTTTGTGGTCAGAAGCTGAAGCATCAGCCCCGGGATACCAAGCCATTTGAGCACGGGAATGTGCCTGACACGGTTCGTGAACTGGAGGAATTCGAACGACAGGCCGATCACGACCGGGATGAGTGCAATCCGGTTGAGGACCCTGACATACAGGGGATCGACCGGAACGAACATGTACACTACAAAGCCGACGAGTACAGTGAAGAGGATGAAAGAACTCCCGCATCGGTAATGCAGGCGGGAATGTGCCTGTACATTATCGATCGTCAGCTCCTTTTCACCTTCAAAGGTGTTGATCACCTTATGCTCTGCACCATGGTACTGGAAGAGCCGCCTGATCATCGGCGTCATCGAAATCACATAGATATAGACAAGCAGCAGGATCAGTTTGAAGAAGGACTCCAAAAATACCTGTCCGGCATGTGATGTGACGATTCCGGAAAACACTTCGGCGATGAAGACGGGGATCAGGGTGAAGAGGAACTTCCCTACGAGGAATGAGAGTATTCCTACAATCACTGTGGAAAGGACGATTTTGGCCGTGTTGGCCTCCTGCTTCTCCTGTGCAATCTCCCCGTCATCCTCCGGTGCCCTCTCAAAGCGGTCAGCCGCAAATTCCATATGCTTCATGCCATAGATGCTGGACTCTATGATTGCCACGTTGCCCCTCAGTATCGGAATCTTCTTGAGCTTCTTCACCCATTCCTTCTCGGGGCGTTCCATTTCAAAATACTCTATTTCATCATTGTTCCGGCGGATTGCCGTCACCATACTGTTCTGCGACTGGAACATGACGCCTTCGACCACTGCCTGGCCGCCGAATTTCGGTTTATCCATTTATCTCGACGCTTCCTTCTATCAATAGTATTCGTGTGCGCTGCGCAGCTGCTCGATGCCCTGTTCATAGAGGGCGGAGTCGGATGCCTCAATGCCGTTTGCAATCGTATCGAGTGCCGCCCTGATATCACCGTTGGCCAGCTGGATGGCATTGTGCTGCCTCTCGAGGTACTCATCAAGCTCGATGCCGTCGGAACTTTCATCATATGCCTCCATCGTTTCAAACAGCTCTGATGAAATTTCTTCGAAATCCGATTCCAAACCGGAAAGTTCTTCCCCATCATAATTCGACAGCAGTCCGTCCATGTCGGTGAGGCTGCGTTCCATCCCTCCGGCATAATCGGTGACGATATCGACATAGCTGTTGATGTCAGGATTGCCGATGACGGACTTCATTTTGGAAATGTCTTCCTTCAACGCTTCGAGACGCTGGGTATTCTTCTGAAAGTTGACCTCCTCGGTCTGGAGGATACCCTTCAGCTCCTCGTTGCGCTCGTTGGCCTGCTCCAGCTCCTGTTCGATTGTCGGGTTCCCGCAGGCACCCAGAAGCAGTGCCGTCAGAGGTATATATATTAAACGTTTCATAGACTCATTCTCCTGTATCTCATTGTATTATATTATCATGTTATTATGAAAGATGATATTCATATGCAAAGGTCGCTTTTCCATTTTGGGAAATATACGGCCTTATTCAAATTGGAGGCAATGGTTTACTGAAATCATCATGAATTTAATGTAAAATATAGTTTGAAAGGTGGAGTAGATGCAAATGATTAAATTTGATAAGGTCAGAACCCTGATCGACAAGAACAACCTGGATGCCATACTCGTCATGAGTGGCTACAACCGGCGCTACCTCACGGGATTCACCGGTTCCAGCGGCGCTGCAATCATTACGAAGGAAGGCCGTTTCCTCATATCGGACTTCAGGTACAAGGCACAGGCAGCCAATCAGGCCGAGCACTTCGAATTCGTCCTTCAGGATAAGGGGCTCCTTGATTTCATCATGGAATTCCTGGAGACAAAAGGGCTTCGGACGATCGGCTTTGAAGGCCAGCATGTGAACTATAATACTTATGCACAGCTGGACGCGAAATTCGAACTCGTGCCGCTTAACAATGAAATCGAAAGAATCCGGATGTATAAGACATCGGACGAGGTTTCACTGATAAGGAAAGCATGTGAAATTGCCGATGAGACGTATGAACACATCCTGAAGTTCATCAAGCCCGGCCAGAGCGAACTTGAGGTGCGGAATGAACTCGAGCACCATATGCGCAAGCTTGGTGCGGAAGGTTCAAGCTTCGATATCATAGTGGCCAGCGGCGAGCGTGGCGCACTGCCCCATGGGGTCGCCTCCGATAAGAAGATCGAGGCCGGCGAGATGGTGACGCTCGACTTCGGTGCATACTATGAAGGCTATGCTTCCGATATCACAAGATCATTCGGTGTCGGATCTGTGACGGAAGAAATGGAAAAAGTGCATGATATTGTGTTAACATCACAATTGGCCGCATTGGATGGAATCAGAACCGGCATGACGGGAAGGGAAGCTGATGCGATCGCCCGTGATATCATCACGGAGCAGGGCTACGGTGAAAACTTCGGTCACTCGCTCGGCCATGGCTTCGGACTCGAGGTCCATGAAATGCCGGGACTCGCCAAATCCAGTGATATGGTGCTTGAAAAGGACATGTGCGTGACAGTGGAGCCGGGCATCTACATCGATGGCGTCGGCGGCGTCCGCATAGAAGATGACTGCATCCTTACTGACGGGGGACTTGAAAAACTTTCCCACAGCAGTAAAGAGCTGTTCATCATATGATTCGAAACAGAAACCTAGGAGGAATATCATGATTTCAGTCAATGATTTCAAAACAGGACTAACAGTGGAAGTGGACGGCGGCATCTGGAGGGTAGTCGAATTCCAGCATGTCAAACCGGGTAAAGGGGCTGCATTCGTAAGAAGCAAGCTCAGAAACCTCAGAACAGGTGCAATTCAGGAGAAGACATTCCGCGCAGGTGAAAAGGTCGGCCGCGCACAGATCGACAACAGGAAGATGCAGTATCTCTACGCAGATGGGGATGCCCATGTATTCATGGACAACAACACATACGACCAGGTCGAACTCCAGGCTTCAGCACTCCAGGAAGAATTGAAGTATCTCAAGGAGAACATGAACGTCTCCCTGATCATGTACGAAGGGGAGACACTGGGTGTGGAACTTCCAAAATCAGTGGAACTGCAGGTCTCCGAAACTGAGCCGGGCATCAAGGGTGATACGGCAAGCGGTGCGACAAAATCCGCAACGCTCGAGACCGGCCTTGTGCTCCAGGTTCCACTTTTCGTCAATGAAGGGGATATGCTGGTCATCAGCACGGATGACGGCAGCTACGTTTCCCGTGCATAAAAATAAAAGCAGATTTCGATCTGCTTTTATTTTTTCCTTGAATTGGTACGACCACTTGCGTAAAATATAAGACAGAAATTTTGAATGTTAAGGAGCAGTAGACATGAAACTCGAATATATTGATGAACTGATTAGTAAAATGGAAAAAGCCTCCCTGACCGAGCTTTCGTACAAGGATGGAGAAGTCGACATCAAGTTGAAGCGTGACAGCATGAATGAACAGCAGAATACACCTGCACCCGTATCCGCTGCACCGCAGCAGCCCAAGCCGGCGCAGAGTACGGAACCTGCTCCAAAAGAGGAGGGCAAAGTCATCAAGGCACCGATGGTCGGTACATTCTACAAAGCTTCCTCCCCGGAGGCCGATGCCTATGTGAAAGTCGGCGACAAGGTCGAGAATTCAACGGTCGTATGCATTCTCGAAGCAATGAAGCTGTTCAATGAGATCCAGGCGGAAATTTCCGGTGAAATCGTCGAAATCCTCGTGGAAGATGGAGAAATGGTTGAATACGACCAGCCATTGTTCAGAGTACAATGATCAATAAGATACTAGTAGCCAACCGCGGGGAGATTGCCGTCCGCATCATCAGGGCATGTACGGAACTGGGCATCGACTCGGTCAGTATATATTCTGAAGCAGACAAGGACAGCCTTCACCGGAAGATCGCCACTGAATCCTACTGCGTCGGACCCAAGCTCTCCAAGGACAGCTACCTCGACATGATCAGCATCATCACCATCGCCAAAAAGACCGGATGTGACGCCATCCATCCAGGATACGGCTTCCTTGCCGAAAACAGCGATTTTGCCGAAATGTGCGAAGCCTCCAACATCATATTCATCGGACCCATGCATGAGACCATCGCGCTCATGGGTGTCAAGGATGTCGCCAAGGATACGATGAAGAAGGCAGGCGTACCGACTGTTCCAGGCAGCGAAGGTGTGGTCGCCTCCGTTGAAGAAGCGAAGCAGATTGCCGAGGAGATCGGTTATCCGGTCATCATCAAGGCAAGCTATGGCGGCGGCGGCAAGGGAATCCGTGTTGCACGTGATGAAGCCTCCCTCATCCAGAACTACAAAATGACCGAACAGGAGGCGGAGAGTGCCTTCGGCAACAAGAGCCTCTATATCGAAAAGTACATCGAGAACTTCCGTCACATCGAAATACAGGTGCTCGGGGATTATCACGGGAACGTCGTCCACCTGGGCGAGCGCGATTGTACAATCCAGCGTCGCATGCAGAAGCTTGTCGAAGAGGCGCCGAGTCCGGTACTTTCGGAACAGAAGCGTATGGAGATGGGTGAAACCGCAGTGACTGCCGCCAAAAGCATCGACTATATCGGTGCCGGCACGATCGAGTTCATCTATGACCTGAATGAGGACCGTTTCTACTTCATGGAGATGAATACACGCATCCAGGTCGAACATCCCGTCACAGAGATGATCACGGGCATAGATCTGGTCAAGATGCAGATAAAGGTCGCCAGAAGGGAGCCGATACCTTTCAAGCAGGAGGAGATCGAGTTCAGGGGCCATGCCATCGAACTGCGCATCAATGCCGAGAACCCGTACAAGAACTTCATGCCGTCGGCAGGAAAGATCCGTGAATTCATCACACCAGGCGGCTACGGCGTCCGGCTCGATTCAGCATGCTACTCCGGATACGTCATCCCGCCGTACTACGATTCGATGATCGCCAAGCTCATTACACATGCCGATTCAAGGGAAGAAGCCATTCAGACCGCGCTTCGAGCACTTGGTGAGTTCAAGATCGGCGGGGTGGATACGACCATTCCGTTCCATACGAACCTGCTGCTCCATCAATCATTCAGATCGAATGATTATAATACTGATTTCCTCTCAAATCATGATATAATGAATTGACGAGGTGATTAACATGAGAATTCAGGAAGACAAGACAAATCTTGGGAATATAGAGATATCACCAGAGGTGCTCGAAGTGATTGCCAGCATTGCGGTTACCGAAACTGATGGTGTGCATGCGTTGCAGAACAACTTTGCCAGTGGAAACTTCGAAAAGATAGGCAAGAAGTACAGGGGCCGCGGCGTAAAGGTGGAAACCAGGGACAATGAAGTCAGGCTCTCCATCTATGTTTCTCTTTCCGCAGATCGCAACGTACATGAAACGGCTGAGCGCATACAGAAGAATGTCAGCCAGACGATACGGAACATGACGGAGCATGATGTCAAAGAAGTCAATGTACACATCGTAAATATTAAATAAATGAACATTAGATAGGTGTTAATAATGAACAGACACGAGCAACGTAAAAAAATCTTCCAGATCATCTTCCAGGTCGACCACGGCCTGGTTGGGGTGGAGGAGACCGCATTCCATCATCTCTACAGGGACTACGATTACATCAGGCAGATCGTGGACTATTTCCTCGAAAACAGTGAGGCTGTCGATCGCGACATAAGTGATCATCTGACCAGCTACACACTTGAAAGGATCCCGAAGGTCGAACGCAATATCCTGAGGACGGCAATCTCCGAACTGCTCCATGGTGATTCTCCGCAGAGGGTCGTCATCAATGAAGCGATCCTGCTCACCAAACTGTATGGGGAGAAGGATGGATACCGTTTTGTGAACGGCGTCCTGAAGAATTTCATCACCGAAACGGATGAACAATCCAATGGAGAACACTAAGTATCTCACCGTCGGTGCACTGACCAAATATCTCAAATATAAATTCGACCAGGACCCGTATCTGACACGGGTCTTTCTCAAAGGTGAACTTTCAAATGTGAAGCACCACACGAGCGGCCATATATTCTTTGCACTGAAGGATGGCAGTTCGGTCATCCGAGCCATCATGTTCTCCCGATATGCCAATGGGATGAAGTTCAAGCCTGAAGAAGGCCAGAGTGTCCTCATCGAAGGCAGGGTCAGCATATTCGAATCCAGCGGCCAATATCAGATATATGCCGAAAAAATGGAGATGGACGGCATCGGACTCCTGTTTGAACAGCTGGAGAAGGACAAGAAGCAGCTTGCCGAACAGGGCTACTTTTCAAAGGAGCACAAAAAGCTCCTGCCGAAGTATCCGAAAACCGTCACCATCGTCAGTTCCGAGACGGGCGCAGCCATAAAGGATATGCTCACCACACTATCAAGGCGCTACCCGCTTGTCGAAGTGACCGTCATCAATACATTGATGCAGGGTACGAAGAGCAGACAGGCGGTGATCGACAACCTTGAGCATGCAGATGCGCTCGAGAATGACGTCGTCATCCTGGCGCGCGGCGGCGGATCGATAGAAGACCTCTGGACTTTCAATGAAAAGGAAGTGGCCCTCAAGGTCTTCGATATGAAGACACCCGTCATAACCGGCATCGGACATGAAACGGATACCACACTCGTGGACTACATATCCGATATGAGGGCGCCGACGCCTACAGCTGCTGCTGAAATGGCGGTACCGGATCAGAGGGACATCATGGAACGGCTGATCCAGGCCCAGAATTTCATCTCCGACCGCATCTTCAGGAAACTGGATGTGGGCAGGAACCAGCTAGATGCCCTGAGCAGCTACTATAAACTGAAGAACCCGGACCTCCTCTATGACCAGCAGGCCGAGAAGCTCGTCACCCTGAAGGATGGGCTGGACGACAAAATGCAGCAGTCCATCCGTGAAAGGCACTACCGCCTCTCAGCCCTGAAGGAAGGTGTGAAGTACAACACCCCTGAACCTGCCATACGGAGGAGCCTTGAAATATTGGATGACAGGAAGTCCCGGCTCGACCGGTCCATGACAATCAGAACGAACGAATCGAAGCACAACCTCACCCGCATGGTCGAAAGCCTGAACTCCCTGAGCCCCACCAATGTACTTCTGCGGGGCTATTCCTACACTACAGGCGGAGGCGGCATCATCAAGGATGCCGCAGACCTGCAGCCGGGCGACGAAGTGCAGACGACTTTTGCACGGGGAAGCATTGTATCGAAAGTGACAGAGGTGAACGAAGATGACAGAAACCAAAAGTGAAACGTTTGAAGAGAAGATGAAGCACCTGGAGCAGATCGTCAAGCAGCTCGATGAAGATGAGGTTTCACTCGAAGAATCCCTCAAGCTTTATCAGAAAGGCGTCGAACTGACTGCGGAGTGCGAGAAGATATTGAAAGATGCCGAGCTGAAAGTCGAAACCTTGAACCGTAAGGGAGCAGAGGATGAATAGAGATATGCAGGCATACCTTGAAGCAACCGAATCCCGCATTCTGGCACACCTCGGAGAGAATCATGTATCGGACACGATCCGTGTCGCGAGCAGCTATTCGATAAAGGCTGGCGGGAAAAGATTCCGTCCGTACCTCCTATTTGCCACACTTGAGGCGCTTGGGGAGGATCCGATGAAAGGTGCCGATGCTGCGGCAGCCATCGAGATGATCCATACCTATTCGCTCATCCATGATGATCTTCCTGCCATGGACGATGACGACTATAGGCGGGGGAAGCCGACGAACCATAAGGTGTTCGGTGAGGCGGCAGCCATCCTGGCGGGGGATACCCTGCTGACAGAGAGCTTCAGCATCGTATCATCAGATGAATCGCTTTCAGCGGACAAGCGCATTTCCATCATCAGCCGCATTGCATCAAAAGCCGGCTTCAATGGCATGATCGGTGGACAGATGCTCGATATGGAAGCTGAAGGGAAGGAAATCAGCTTCTCCGAGCTTGAACACATCCATCAGTACAAGACCGGCCAGCTGATCGTCCTTCCGGTGGAGTGTGCCTGCATCATTGCAGACGCGCCGCCGGAAACCAGCGGGCGGCTCATCGCGTTTGCCGAAAAACTGGGTATCCTCTTCCAGATCAGGGATGACATACTTGATGTCGAGGGGGACATGGCAGTTACGGGCAAGGAGGCAGGCAGTGATGAACGCAAAAACAAGATGACATACGTCAGCACCTATGGGCTGGAAGGCGCCCACAGGGAGCTTGCCGCCCTTACGGATGAAGCCGCCGGACTGCTCGACCGCCTGTCTGAAAACATCAATACAGAAGAACTTCATAATGTGCTGCAGATGTTTGCAGTGAGAGACCAATGATAATTCATATTCCATGAATTATCATTTTTATTTTTTACCTGTTGATAAAAGTGGTATAATTGGCATTAGCAAATTTAAAGGTGGTTGCTATATGAATCTATATAGTATAAAAGACCCATCATTCCTGAAACAGAAGAATGATGAGGAACTAAAAATACTGGCACAGGATGTAAGGGAATTTCTGATCCAGTCATGCTCGAGGACAGGCGGCCATATAGGGGCCAACCTCGGTGTGGTGGAACTGACGATTGCCCTGCATAAGCATTTCGATTCGCCAGATGACCGGCTGATTTTCGATGTGGGTCATCAGGCTTATATTCATAAGATTCTCACCGGCCGGATCAGTGAGTTTGAAACGCTCAGACAATACAAGGGATTGTGCGGCTTTCCGAAGATGCGCGAATCCGACCATGACGTCTGGGAAGCGGGTCATTCATCCACCAGCCTATCGGCAGCCATGGGCATCGCAAAAGCGCGTGATATAAAAGGGGAGGACCACCATGTCATTCCCGTAATCGGTGACGGTGCACTGACAGGGGGCATGGCCCTTGAAGCACTCAACCACATCGGATCTGACAGGACGAACATGACCATCATCCTGAATGACAATGAGATGAGCATAGCGCCGAACGTCGGGGCGATGCACAACATGCTCGGCAGGATGCGCACGAACACGCAGTACAACAGGGTCAAGCATGATATAGAAGATTTCCTGAACCGTCTGCCCCAGGTGGGGTCGAGGCTCAGGGACATGGCGGACAGGATAAAGGACAGCATGAAGTACCTCGTCGTCGACGGCGTGTTCTTCGAAGAGCTCGGCATCAAGTATATCGGGCCGGTGGACGGCCATGACTTTGCGGAGCTGTCCAATGCGATAAACATTTCCAAGGACTATAAGGGTCCCGTGGTCATCCATGTCATCACCAAGAAGGGCAAGGGATATCATCCTGCCGAAGACGACAAACTCGGCAAGTGGCACGGCCTCGGGCCATACAAGATAGACACGGGTGAGGTGCTGGGCAGCAAGTCCACACCTTCATGGAGTGAATTCATGTCCAACACCGTCCTTGAGCGTGCCAAAAAGGATGAGCGGATCGTTGCATTGACACCCGCGATGCCTGTCGGCAGCAAGCTGATCAAGTTCCAGAATGAACTGCCTGAACGCTTCTTTGATGTCGGCATTGCCGAACAGCATGCAGTCACCATGTCGGGCGGCCTCGCTGCAAGCGGCATGCGCCCGTACCTTGCGATCTATTCCACATTCCTGCAGCGCGGATACGACCAGCTGCTGCATGATGTCGACCGTCAGAACCTGAACGTCTTCCTCGGCATCGACCGCAGTGGACTTGTCGGCGCTGATGGTGAGACCCACCAGGGTGTCTTCGACATCAGTTTCATCTCCCCACTGCCGAACATGACACTGATGATGCCGAAGGATGAGATTGAAGCGGAACAGATGATCGACCTCGCCTTCGAGCACGAAGGACCTGTCGCACTCAGGTATCCCCGCGGCAACATCAAAGGCATCGAAGCGCCTGCACCACGTGAACCTCTCGAATATGGCAGCTGGGAGACGGTCATGGAAGGGGACGACCTTTCCATCATCTCCTTCGGTCCGACATTGGACCTTGCGATAGATGCAGCAGTGGCACTCAAGGAGGCGGGCATCAATGCCGGCGTCATCAATGCCCGGTTCATCAAGCCGATGGATGAGGAGATGCTCCAATCCATCGGGTATGCAGGGAAACCGGTCCTCACAGTCGAGGAGACCATGCTGAATGGGGGGCTCGGCAGTATGATCGCTGCCTTCATGGCCGACCATGGATTCAAGAATGGAATCAGGCGGATCGGCATCGATAATGAATATGTAGAGCATGGGGATGTCAATAAGCTTCTGGAGGATATCGGCATCACTACAGATAATATCATCCTTCAGTCCAAAACCCTCCTGGAGCTGGAAAATGAAAAAGAAATCAAGAATTGATGACCATCTCCATGAGCACTTCAATCTGGGCACCCTGGAGGAAGTCAGGCGGATCATCATGGCGGGAAAGGTGCTCAACAACAATCAGCCAGTCTACAAGCCATCCGAAATCATCGACGTCAATAAGGCGGATATACGATTCAAGAACATCAAACCATACGTGTCGAGGGGCGGCATCAAGCTTGACCATGCCGTAAAATCCTTCGGTATGGAGCTGTCCGGGAAGGTTGTCACCGATATCGGCAGTTCCACTGGCGGTTTTACGGACTGTGCCCTGCAAAAAGGTGCTGTACATGTTTATGCAGTCGATGTCGGCACCAACCAGCTCGACTACAGGCTTCGTACCGACGATCGTGTAACCGTCATGGAACAGACGAACTTCAAGGATACTGAGGCTCCCCAATTCAACCTGAAGCCGGATGTATTCACAATAGATGTGTCGTTCACATCCATCATTCCGATATTGCGCCATATCATTCATTTGTTCAGACATGAGTATGTGATCGTTGCGCTCATCAAGCCCCAGTTTGAATCCTACCTTGAAGAAAGGGAGGACAGCGGCATCATCACATCAAAGGAAACGCATGAGAATGTAATACGGCGTGTACTCGCAGAATGCGGGTCCCTCGGGCTTTCAGCGGAAGGGCTCGCCCGATCCCCGATCACCGGAACCAAAGGGAACATCGAGTATCTGTTCTACTTGAGGCATGGCGAGGGGGAAGCATCAACCATAGAAGAAGAGGACATTCAGCATAGTGTTTATGGCTGATGTCCTTTTTTATGTCATCCAAATCCATTTTGTGATATTATATGTATAAATATACAAAAGGGGTACGCGAGGAGGACAACCATGTCTAATAAATCAATTCGACAGATAAAGATCAGGGAAATCATCACCAACAGCAAGGTGGAGACGCAGGAGGATCTGGTGGAACGGCTGAATGAATACAACTTCAATGTCACCCAGGCCACAGTCTCCCGGGATATCAAGGAACTCCAGCTCATCAAGGTGCCGACTCCGAGCGGCGCCTACATCTACAGCATGCCTAAAGACCGCAAGTTCCATCCTCTCGAAAAGCTGGGCAGGTATCTCATGGACAGCTTCGTAAAACTGGATTATACAGAAAACCTGCTGGTGTTGAAGACGCTGCCCGGAAATGCCCAGTCGATCGGGGCCATCATCGATCAGCTCGAATGGGAGGAGGTCGTCGGCACGATATGTGGTGACGACACATGTCTCATGATATGCAGGAACGAGGAAGCACAGAAGGAAATCAGGGATCGGATATTCAATTTGATCTAAATTGGAGTGTTTAATTTGCTCATACGTCTAAAGATTAAGAACCTGGCAGTGCTCAAGGATATTGAACTTGATTTCGACAGCGGGCTCACCGTCATCTCCGGGGAATCCGGTGCCGGGAAATCGATGATCATCGAAGCGATCAGATACCTCTATGGCAAACGTGCATCGGTAGAGGACATCCGTCACGAAACCGAAGGTGCAGTCATTGAGGGTGTCTTCGATTTTCCTGAATCTGAGAAGATGCAGGACCTGCTGGCGAAGAATGACATAGAAGAGGACGAACTCTATATCGTCAGAAGGGAAGTCATGCAGAACCGCAAAAGCATCATCAAGATAAATTCCCACATGATCACCCTCGGGGCCCTCAAGGACATCATGAATGAAGTCGTCAGCATCCATTCCCAGTCCTCCCAGTCCGAAGCACTCGAGCACAGCATGCACATACGGTATCTCGACCGCTATATCGATGTGGCCGACAGGGAGGCCTTCGGCAGGTACAGGGACAGCTTCGAGCGCTTCAAAGCCCTTGAAGCCAGGATCAGTGAACTTGAATATAAGGATAAGAACAGGGTACAGCAGCTCCAGATGTATCAGCACCAGTACGAGGAACTCACCGCGATGGAGCTCGAAGAGGGGGAAGAGGAACGGCTCGAAGAGGAGATAAGCTACCTCGATAATTTCGAAAAGATCAATAATACACTTTCCCTCATACATTCCCAGCTCAGTTCCGAATATGCACCACAGGCCCTTCTGTATGACATCCACGGCCATATTGAAACACTGGCCAACTATGATGAAAGCTATAGGGAATTCAGTGATACGGTGCTTGAAGCCTATCATCTGCTGAATGAACTCGACAGCAGGGTGGGGAGTGACCTTTCCACCCTGGACTACGACGAGGAGAGCCTCAATGCGAAACAGGCGCGCCTCTCCAGCCTCAACTCGCTGAAGCGCAAGTACAACAAGACGTTGGACGAACTGATCGACTACAGGCGCGCACTGGCAGACGACATCGAACAGCTTGAGAACATCGCACAGTCATTCGATGCCCTTGAAAAGAAAAAGGATAAGATGTTGAAGCAGATGGAAAAGCATGCCAAGGAACTGCATGACTACAGGATCGAACAGAAGCACTTCCTTGAAAACAGGATCAAGAAGGAGCTGCAGGACCTGGATATGCCTGAAGCGGACTTTGAAATCAGCGTCAGGGAGGCGACCTTCGATTCACGCGGGTTCTCTGGTGTCGAGTTCCTCATCTCCACCAATGCAGGAGAGCCGCTCAAAGCGATGAACCGCATCGCCTCAGGCGGTGAAATCGCAAGGGTGATGCTTGCGCTTCGGACAATCTTTACAGAGTTCGATGCACAGAGCATGCTGATCCTTGATGAAATAGATACCGGCGTCAGTGGATTCGTCGCCACCCGCATGGCCGAGAAGATGCAGATCCTCTCAAGGACGCGCCAGGTCATTTCAATCTCGCATCTGCCGCAGGCGGCCGCACTCGCGGACCACCACCTGTATGTATCAAAGGAGACCATGGATCAGCGGACGGCATCAAGCGCCAAATATCTTGATGCGGACGACCATGTCTACGAGATTGCCAGGATGCTGAGCGGCTCGGACATCACCGATGCAGCACTGGAGAATGCAAAAACGTTGATAGCAGCCAAAGAGAAAGAGACGAATTGATCTACAATTCGTCTCTTTCTCTTTTTTCTTCATCCTTCAATTGTCTCGACCTCTCCAGGAAACGTTCCTGAACCCTTTTCTGACGCTGTTCGCGGTGCAGTATATAGCCGCCGATGAACCATACCCCGGCCACCGTCAGAACAAGTCCGACGATGAACTGTACGACTGTAAGCGTGAATGGATCATTGACGATGCCGAAAACACTGTCCCTCATATATTTGATGCCCAGACCTGCCAGAAATACCGGTACGACAAGTATGACGAGCGCAATCACCTTCTGCATAGAATCACCCTGATTATTTGTATAGGATCATTATAACCCATGGGAGATGAGTAATAAAACAAATGATTTTATATGAATCTTCAGAACATTCCATGTTTATCTAAAATCCTGCAAATTCACATGCGGATATGTATAATAAAAATTGCAGGGGAGGTAGGAACATGAAGTTCGATGAAATTTTCATAGGGGATAAAAATAAAATGACAGCGCTTTCAGTATGCAGGGCGGCAGACCCTGAAGTGCTGAAGCCCCTTATACGCATAATTGAAGAAAAAGGGGCGGTCTGCCATCTGGTGGATGACCAGAGTTCACTTGAATCCATGCTTCACTCATTGGGTGCCGGCCATATGCTCGGCCATGCGATTACAATACATCATGCGGCGGGCGACCAGGAAGCAGCAGTGCGCGCCCTGGAGCTTGTTGTATCGGGGGAGGCCAACATACTCATGAAAGGCCTGGTTCCAACTTCCATTTTAATGAAGGAAGTGTTAAAAAAGGAATATGGACTGATACATACACGTCTCCTTAGCCACGTCGCACTGTTCGACATGCCCAACTATCACAAGGCCGTCCTCCTGAGTGACGCAGGCATGAACATTGCCCCGACGCTCGACCAGAAGGGAAAGATCATCGATAATGCACTTGAATGCGCGCATCGGCTTGGTGTCAAAAGGCCCAAAGTGGCCCTTCTGTCGGCAGTGGACAAAGTTACCGATAAGATGCCATCGACCACCGATGCAGAATTGCTTGCACATTCAGGTGCCAAAAACTTTGGGTTTGATAGTACAATAGAGGGACCACTGCAATTTGACGTAGCGATTTCTGAAGATGCGGCCCGCCATAAAGGGTCGGCCTCGGAGGTGGCAGGGGACGTGGATATACTGATTGCGCCGAATATAGAGTCGGGCAATATCCTATATAAATCCCTGGTCTACTCTGCGGGGGCGAGAGTCGCTTCCGTCATCACCGGTGCCAAGATGCCCATCGTGCTGACTTCAAGGGCGGACAGTGCCGAAGACAGATATAATTCCATAAACCTGGCAATGATGATTTCCAAATAAATTACTGGAGTGATAATGAATGATATTTGAAAAGATGGAGCAATACGACTACGAACAGCTGATTTTCTGCCACGATGAAACAAGTGGACTGAAAGCGATCATATGCATACATGACACTACCCTCGGTCCGGCACTCGGCGGATGCAGAATGTGGAAATATGACACGGAGGAAGAGGCGATAGAGGATGTACTTCGCCTTGCCAAGGGCATGACCTACAAGAACGCGGCTGCCGGACTCAACCTTGGGGGCGGCAAGACGGTCGTCATCGGAGATGCCGAGAAGGACAAATCCGAGGCCTTCTTCAGGGCGCTGGGCAGATATGTGAACAGTCTCGGTGGCCGGTACATCACCGCTGAAGATGTGGGCACTACGGTCAATGACATGGACACGATCTATCAGGAAACGCCATATGTATGCGGCATCAGCGAGTCATACGGATCCGGCGGGAATCCAAGTCCGATGACCGCATATGGTGTATACATGGCAATGAAGCGGACGGCTAAGGAAGCGTTTGGTGATGATTCACTCGAAGGCAGGACGATTGCCGTCCAAGGCGTCGGCAACGTGTCTTACAACCTCTGCAGACATCTGCATGAAGAAGGGGCCAAACTGATCGTCACGGACATCAATGATGATTCCGTGGAACGGGCGGTAAATGACTTCGGTGCTGAAGCGGTAGGCATTGAAGACATCTATTCTGTCGAGGCGGACATCTTTGCACCATGCGCACTCGGCGGCATCCTGAACGACGACACGATTCCAGAACTTAAAGTGAAGGCTGTATGCGGCAGCGCCAACAACCAGCTTCTGGACAGCGACAAGCATGGCAGCCAGCTTGAGGAACTCGGCATCGTCTACGCGCCCGACTATGTAGTGAACTGTGGCGGGGTCATCAACGTCGCAGACGAACTGCAGGGATATAATGCAGAGCGCGCGAAAAGCAAGGTTAAGGAGATATACAACCAGATGGATAAGATATTCTCCATCGCCAAGCGTGACGGTGTAACACCGACTGTCGCGGCAGACCGTCTTGCAGAAGAACGCATCGACAGCATGATGCGCGTCAGAAGCACTTTCTCACTCAATGAAGTGACGACCCTGAACAGGAGGTAGGCGACCGCATGCAATATACCATCCTTGTAGTCAACCTCGGAGGAACCTCCACCAAAGTGGCGGTATATGAGAACGACCAAAGCTTGATATCTGAAACGATGAGTCATCCGACCGACGAAATCATCAGGCCGCTCCATGATCAGATAGATTTCAGGCTCGATGCAATCACAGGCTTCCTTGGGAGGAATGATATCAATCCGGAATCCATCGATATCGTCAGCGCACGCGGCGGACTGCTGAAGCCGATAGAGGGCGGCACATATGATATAAATGACAAGATGACCGATGATCTCGGCTCATACAGGTATGGCAGGCATGCCTCCAATCTGAGCGGCATCATCGCCGCCCGTTTCCGTGAAAAGTATGGCTGCAGGGCAGTCATCACCGATCCGGTGGTCGTGGATGAACTGACCGATGCGGTGCGCCTTACAGGTCTCAGCGGCATTGAAAGGAAATCCGTCTTCCATGCGCTCAACCAGAAGGCGGTCGCCCGCAAGTATGCTGCATCCATCGGAAAGCAGTATGCCGATGTCAATGTCATCGTCTCCCACATGGGGGGCGGCATCACTGTCGGGGCACATGAAAAGGGCAGGGTGATCGATGTGAATGACGGGCTTTCAGGCGAAGGGCCGATGAGCCCGACCCGTACAGGCTCATTGCCGAACGGCAGTCTGGCCAGATACATCACTGAGAACAGCCTCGATTACGACAGCATCTATGAGATCTTGACGAAGGAGGGCGGCTTCATCTCCCTCGCAGGCACCCAGGACGCTCTTGAGCTTGAAAAGCGTGCAGTTTCCGGGGACGCAGCCACCGAAAAGATATTCAGGGCACTTGCCGCACAGCTTGCAAAGGAAATCGGCTCCCGTTCTGCCATATTGAAGGGCCAGGTAGACCAGATCATCTTTACAGGAGGCATGGCCCACAGCACGTATCTCATCGACCTCGTCAGGCCCTATATTTCATTCATTGCACCGGTCTCAGTCTATCCGGGGGAAGAGGAGATGCAGGCGCTGGCGGAAGGGGCATACCGTGTTCTGACAGGCAGGGAAGAAATGAAAACCTATATGTAGGAGTGGATATAATGGCATACGAATATGACCTGGTCATACTGGGCGGCGGTACTGCCGGCTATGTTGCAGCCATCAAGGCAAGCCAGCTCGGCATGAAGACCGCAGTCGTCGAAAAGGAGAAGCTTGGGGGCACATGTCTCCATAAGGGATGCATACCCACAAAAAGCATGCTCAAATCTGCGGAGGTTGCCAATACTATGAAGCATGCCGGCATCTTCGGCATAGGTTCTGTCGAGCCTGAAATCGATATGGGAAAGGTGCAGGAGCGGAAACAGGAAGTGGTCGATCAGATGTACAGCGGCGTCAGACATCTCATGAAGAAGCATAAGGTGGATGTCTTCAATGGCCATGGACGCATACTCGGGCCCTCAATATTCTCCCCGATGGCAGGTACGGTGGCGGTCGAACACCCCGAAGACGAGGAAGCGGAGAGTGAAATACTCATCAACCAGCATGTGCTGGTTGCGACGGGTTCGCACCCGCGGCCATTGCCGTTCCTACCATTCGACGGTTTCCTTGTACTTTCAAGCGACGACATGATGACACTCGATCATATCCCTTCCAGGATGGTGATCATCGGCGGTGGTGTCATCGGTCTTGAATTTGCGAGCATACTCACGGACCTCGGAACGCATGTCACTGTAGTCGAAGCGGGGAACCAGATCATTCCGCATGAGGATAAGGATCTTGCAGGCGCATTGAAAAAAGCGCTCGAAGCTGAAGGTGTCACCTTCAGGGTGGGCACCGCACTGGATGAGGACCGCATCAGCAAAGGGGAAGATGCCATCACACTCCAGTTCGATGAAGGGGAAGAGACCTTCGACAAGGCACTGGTCGCCATCGGCCGGGCACCGAACACCGAAGACCTCGGCCTCGGCAATACGAAGATACAGCTTGATGGCGGGTATATCTCCACCAACAGATACTATCAGACGAAGGATGAGAACATCTATGCCGTAGGGGATGTGATCGGCAATCTGCAGCTTGCCCATGTGGCCACCAAGGAGGCCGTCATTGCAGTCGAACATATGGCCGAGAAACGCCCATATACGCTTGACTACACTACTGTCCCAAGATGCATCTACACTCATCCTGAAGTCGCTTCGATCGGAAGGACAGAGAAGGAGCTCAAAGAGGCAGGTATGGAATACTCCGTACATAAGGTGCCGTTTGCAGCGGTGGGGAAAGCGGTAATCGCCCATGGCGGCAAAGGATTTGGTAAAATGCTTGTAGAACCGGAAACAAAGGATATGCTCGGCCTATCCCTTATAGGCCCCGGAGCCACCGAACTGATCAACGAAGCGGCTCTGGCCAAATTTCTCGATGCATCGGCACTTGAAATCGGGAGTGCCATCCATGCCCATCCTTCCATAGGGGAAGTGATGATGGAGCTCGGACTTGATGCAGAAGGAATTGGTATCCATGTATAAGGAGGACACTACATTGTTGGATTATAAAGAAGCGGGCCTCACACCTGAGGACCTGAAAGAAATGTATCGTACGATGCACCTTGCAAGAAAAATCGACGAGAGGATGTGGCTGCTCAACCGTGCCGGTAAACTTCCGTTCGTCATTTCATGCCAGGGTCAGGAGGCGACACAGGTGGGTGCAGGATATGCACTTGACCGGGAAGTGGATATCATCAGCCCATACTACAGGGACCTTGCGCTCGTTACACATTTTGGCATGACTGCAGAGGAAACGATGCTTTCCGCTTTCGCTAAGAAGGGCGATATTTCCAGCGGTGGAAAGCAGATGCCTTCGCACTTCAGCAAAAAATCCTGCAACATCATGACACAGGGTTCCAGTGTAACAACACAACTCCTCCATGCAGTCGGTGCAAGCTTCAAATTCAAGATGGACAATGAGAAGCGGGTGGCTCTGACGACACTCGGGGAAGGTTCTTCGAACCAGGGGGACTTCCATGAAGGGCTGAATTTTGCCGGTGTGCATGACCTGCCCTTCATATGCATCATCGAAAACAATGATTATGCAATCAGCGTGCCCCGTGAGCTCCAGTATGGTGCTGAAAAACTGTCGGATCGCGCACTCGGTTACGGGATGCATGGAGAGCATATAGACGGCAACGATCCGATTGCTGTATACAAGGCTGTCAAGGAAGCCAGGGAGCGTGCTGTCAATGGAGAAGGCGCCACACTCATCGAAGCGATGTCCACACGATTGACTGCCCATTCCTCAGACGATGACGACAGCTACCGGGAGAAGCAAGAGCGCGAGACCATGAAGGAGTCGGATTGCCTGGTTAAATTCAAATCATATATACTTGAACACGGCGTTGCAGATGAGGCATGGTTCGAAACACTGGAAAAAGAAGCGAAGGCAATCGTCACCGATGCGACAAAAGCTGCTGAAAAAGCACCTTATCCGAAACCTGAAGAAGCCCTTAGGCATGTATATGAGGAGGTTCACCATGGCTAAAATTTCTTATTTGCAGGCAATACACCAGGCGCTCGACTACGAAATGGGCCAGGATGAAAGTGTGTTCGTCCTCGGTGAGGACGTCGGCAAGAAAGGCGGCGTCTTCAAGGTTACTGCCGGTCTCCAGGAAAAATACGGTGCAATGCGCTGCCTGGATACACCACTCGCTGAATCGAATATCGTCGGCACCAGCATCGGTGCTGCAATGATGGGGAAAAGACCTGTGGCGGAAATTCAGTTTGCAGACTATATACTGCCCGCAACGAATCAGATACTGAGTGAGGCGGCGAAGATCAGATACCGTTCCAATAACGACTGGAACTGTCCAATGGTCATCCGTGCGCCTTTTGGGGGCGGCATCCACGGTGCACTCTACCATTCCCAGTCCGTTGAGGCGATTTTTGCTTCAACTCCTGGACTGAAGGTCGTGATCCCATCCACGCCATCCGATGCGAAGGGACTCCTGATTTCGGCAATCCGTGACAACGATCCGGTGCTGTTCTTCGAACACAAGAAGGCCTACCGCCTTCTCAAGGAAGAGGTGCCTGAAGGCGATCATACCGTACCGATCGGCAAGGCGGACGTCAAACGTGAAGGAGATGACATTACGGTCATTACATATGGCCTATGCGTCAATTATGCCCTGCAGGCAGCTGAACGGCTGTCGAAGGATGGGTATGAAGCGGAAGTCCTCGATCTCCGGACCATCTACCCGCTTGATAAGGAAAGCATCATCCAAGCAGCTTCTAAAACAGGAAAAGTACTGCTTGTCACAGAGGATAACCTCGAGGGCAGCGTCATCAGCGAAGTTTCTGCGATCATCGCAGAAAACTGCCTGTATGATCTCGATGCGCCCGTCATGAGGCTCGCAGGGCCGGATGTCCCCTCCATGCCGTATGCGCCACCGATGGAAGATTTCTTCATGATAAACCCCGACAAGATAGAAGCCAAAATGAAAGAGCTCGCGGAGCATTAAGGAGGACGAAACCTATGGAAGAAGTGCTGATGCCGAAGCTCGGCGAAAGTGTTACAGAAGGGACCATTGAAAAATGGCTGGTCCAGCCCGGGGATACGGTCGAGGAATATGATCCCCTGTGTGAAGTCATCACCGACAAGGTGACCGCGGAAGTGCCTTCCGTATTCGAGGGCACGATCAAGGAACTCCTTGTGGCGGAAGGGGATACCGTTGAAGTCGGTACCCCGGTATGTCTGATGGATACGGATGGTGCTGGAGAGGCCGGAAAAGCTGACGAGGATGAAGGAAGCGCCAAGGCGTCTGAAGAGGCGGCCCCGTCAGCCGATGAAAATCAGGAGGACGCACCATCCTCCACAGGCAAAGTGGAACAGGGTGCCCAGAAGAAGGGCAAAACAAGAATTTCCCCTGTAGTGATGCGATTGGCCGAGGAGCATGACCTCGATCTCAATACGATTGAAGGTACAGGGTTTGAAGGACGTATTACGAAGAAGGATGTTCTGAAGACGATTGAAGCAGGCCCCGTGACCGCCGGAACACAGACGGAGGCAGCGCCTTCCACTGATCAGCAGGCAGACCCTGCGTCAGCTTCCGGGAACATCGTGGCGGGGGATGAAATACCGGTAACCGGAGTCAGAAAAGCAGTCGCCAATAAAATGGTCCAGTCCAGCCAGGAGATTCCCCATGCATGGATGATGATGGAGGTGGATGCCACTAATCTGGTGAATGTCCGCAACAGCCATAAATCCGCCTTCAAGGAGCGTGAAGGATTCAATCTCACATTCTTCAGCTTCTTCGTCAAAGCAGTCGCCGAGACATTGAAGGAATATCCGATGCTGAACAGTTCATGGCAGGGGGATAAGATCGTCCTCAACAAGGACATCAACATCTCCATCGCCGTAGCCGGCGATGATAAACTCTATGTGCCGGTCATCCGGAATGCCGACGACCTCTCCATCAAGGGGATCGCCAAGCAGGTGGGGGAACTTGCAGCGCTCGGACGCAGCCATAAGCTCACACAGGAGCACATGGCAGGGGGGACCTTCACGGTAAACAATACCGGCGCCTTCGGTTCCGTACAGTCCATGGGGATCATCAACCATCCCCAGGCTGCCATACTGCAGGTTGAATCCATCGTCAAGAAGCCGGTGATCATTGATGATATGATTGCCGTCAGGCATATGGTCAACCTCTGCCTGTCCATCGACCACCGCGTTCTGGACGGTCTGGTGGCAGGCCAGTTCCTGAAAGCCGTCAAAGAGAGGATTGAAGCGTATTCTGTCGAAACGACTTCGATCTACTAGACTTTACAAAACCTTTAATCCGCTATAGAATTGAATACAAGGAACTGAAATCGCATCCTCTCCATGGGGCTGTTTCAAAAGGAGTTTTTATAATGAATATGGATTTCAATATGTATATGAATGATGTCGTGAGCCAGGCAAGAAGCGAAATGAAGGAATCGGGCTATACGGAACTGACTACACCTGAAGAGGTGGACCAGCACCTTTCAAAAGAAGGCACGGCACTCGTAATGGTCAACTCTGTATGCGGCTGTGCCGGTGGCATCGCACGTCCGGCTGCCAAACACGCCCTTAATTATGATAAGCTGCCCGACCAGCTGCTCACCGTATTTGCCGGTCAGGACAAGGAGGCGACTGAACATGTCAGGGAAAAAGCACCCGAATATCTTCCGTCATCCCCTTCATTTGCCCTCTTCAAGGACGGTAAGGTCGTAGACATGATCGAGAGGCACGAAATTGAAGGCCATGAAACGATGAGTGTCATCACGAACCTGCAGGCTTGGTTCGAAGAGCACGGCAAAGAAATCTGATGAACAAAAAAAGAGGTCCTGAGGGACCTCTTTAATTTGGTTACACTGTTGTCAGCATGCTGACGCCGAAAAGCACGCCTGAAATGACAATGAGAATTATCATGAACCAGATTACTGCTTTTTGAACTTTTTTGTTGTTCATAAAACCATCCTTATAAATTTGCTCTTTTAATTATAATATACGTCTACTATACAATCAACTCAACTATTGGAGGAAGCCATTTATGAACAAGGACAGACTCATCGATCAATTTATGGAAATGGTACAGATCGATTCCGAAACCGGCCACGAAAGGGAGATGGCCGACTATCTTCTCAAAAAATTCAAAGATATGGGTATCGAAGCCCAAGAAGATGATACTCAGGAGAAAACCGGCTATGGTGCGGGAAATATACTCGTCAGTCTCAAAGGGGACAACACCAAGGCTGAACCAATCTACTTTACAGTCCATATGGATACTGTTGCACCCGGTGTGGGTGTCAAACCATCCATCGATGGGGACTATATCGTCAGCGATGGTTCAACAATCCTCGGATCCGATGACAAGGCAGGGATTGCGTCACTCATCGAAGCCATCCATTCCATCAAAGAATCCGGCATGAGCCATGGGGACATTGAAATCGTCATCACTGTCGGAGAAGAGTCCGGACTCGTGGGGGCGAAGGCCTTTGATGCTTCTCAGCTGAAAAGCAGATTCGGCTATGCGATCGACTCCACGGGTAAAGTCGGCACTGTGGTTACGTCCGCACCGACCCAGAGTAAGATTGAAGCGCATATACACGGGAAAACAGCACATGCTGGGGTCGCACCTGAAACCGGCGTAAGTGCAATCAATATCGCAGCCCGTGCCATCAGCCAGATGAAGCTCGGACGCATCGACGAAGAGACAACAGCGAACATCGGTCGTTTTGAAGGCGGCGGCGCGACGAATGTAGTCACGGACTACGTCTACTTGCTTGGGGAAGCGAGAAGCCTCGATGATGAGAAGATGAAGGCACAGACAGCGCATATGAAAGAAACTTTCGAGAAGGTCGCCGAAGATATGGGCGGCCGTGCAGAAGTCAGGACAGAAGTGATGTATGCTGCATTGAAGGCCTCCAAAGACTCGGATGTCGTCAAGACAGCAGTTCAGGCTATAGAAAACATCGGCCGCAGACCGGACCTCATCAGCCTCGGCGGCGGGAGCGACGGCAATATATTTGCAGGAGCAGGTCTGGATACGGCGATACTGGGCCTTGGATACGAAAATATCCATACGACGGAAGAAAAAATGCCGATAGAAGAACTGCATAAAATCACTGAGCTGGTCATTGAAATCATCAAAGTCCAGAATGATAAGGAGTAGAGCGCATGATCTATGATATTGGAGTAGTCGGTCTTGGCGTCATGGGGACGAATATCGCAAAGAACATGTCGAGAAACGGCTTCAAGGTCGTCACTTTCGACTTTTTCGAAGATGTCAGGGAGAACCGCATGATTGAACTCAAGGAAGAGGATGTGGACATCGCCTCCTCATTGGAAAAATTCATTGAAAGCCTGAAGAAGCCAAGGAACATCCTGCTTCTCGTGAAGGCGGGGGAAGTGACGGATAAAACCATCGAACAGATCGCCCCGTACCTTGAGGAGGGGGACACGCTGATCGACGGGGGAAATGAACAGTATGAGAACACCCGGCGGCGTAATATGCAGCTCACTGAAAAGGGCATCAACTTCATCGGCATGGGAGTAAGCGGTGGCGAAGAGGGCGCCTTGAATGGTCCCTCCCTGATGCCGGGCGGCCAGCGTCAGGCGTATGACAATGTCAGCGCCATACTGGAGAAAATTGCTGCCAAAGCCGATGACGGGAAACCATGCGTCACCTACATCGGTGAGGATGGCAGCGGCCATTACGTCAAAATGATCCATAACGGCATCGAGTATGCAGATATGGAACTGATTGCTGAAAGCTATTATTTCATGAAGCACGGCCTCAATATGTCGAATGATGAAATGAGTGCAGTCTTCGACGAATGGAACAGGGGAGACCTCAACAGCTACCTGATCGAGATCACTGCACGCATACTGGAGTTCAAGGATGAATCCGGCAATTATATCATCGATCTGATTCTGGATAAGGCGGGTCAGAAGGGGACCGGAAAATGGACGGGCATCGAAGGCCTGAAACTCGGCATACCGCTCTCGCTGATCACCGACAGTGTATTCGTCAGATGCCTCTCGAGCCTCATAGAAGAACGTGCCCTCATCAGCGAAGCTTATCAGAGTGAAATGAAAAGCCTGTCCGAAGACCAGAAGCAGTCGGTGCTGGAAGATCTGAAGCAGGCGCTGTACATCAGCAAACTGATGAGCTATTCACAGGGGTTCAGGCTGCTTCGTGAAGCGAGCGGAATCTATGGTTGGAATCTACAGCTTGGCGAAATATCCATGATCTGGCGAAAGGGGTGCATCATACGTGCCCAGTTCCTCGAGGAGATCAACCGGGCATACGAAAATGACCCCGCACTGACCAACCTGCTGCTGGATGACTATTTCAGGGATGTGGTCAGCGCCAGTCATCCTAGCCTGAGGCGCATCGGCATACATGCGATAGAAAATGAAATACCGATGCCTGCCTTCCTGAGCGCACTGTCCTACTTCGACAGCATGAAGCAGGCGCGGGTCTCAAGCAACATGATCCAGGCCCAGCGCGACTATTTCGGCGCCCACACATATGAACGGCTCGACAAGCCGGGCGTTTTCCATACGGAGTGGCAGTAGTACAAAAAACCGTCGGTCCCCATTGATTGGGGACCGACGGTTTTATTATAGATCCTGATATAGGGCCTGCCACACCTGCACTTTGGCATCACCCGAAACGAAGTCATTCCTGCTTTTCAATACTTCCATGGAGAAGTTGCAGTTGAGGTCCTTCTCCTCTTTGAATCGCCATCTGCGGAAGATGTACCTGTATATGTCTTCCGACACTTCTGGGGGGCTCCCCATGGACTCGAAGATGACGAACTCACTGCTCTCGGTATAGGTCTCTTCAAAAGGGGCCGCCAGGGTGGAGGAGACGCCAACGGTCAGTTCCATCCCCCCATCGACATAACGTTCATGTAGAATGATGCCTTTTACCGCACCGTCATTGTATTTCAGCAGTTCATTCAGCATGTCATTCTCCTCGAGATAGGCAAGAAAGTCATATTTCATCCCGCTTCTGTAATCATCCACGGAAAACCTCCTGACGAACCCAATCAGTCGGAAGCTGTCCATATAGGCGCTTCTCGATGGATACTTCGGACGATCGACAGGCACCACCTCAAAGGATATGCGCTCCTGCAGATCGAGTGTATCGAATTGCCGTTCCGTCTCATATGGAGAAATGCCGAAGGCATTGAAATATGCACGTTTGAATGAATCGATATCCCGGTATCCATAATATTTTACGATATCTATGAGCCGGAGGTGGCCTGCATGCAACTCGTGGGCGATCTCCGACATCCTGCGGCGTGTCTGATATTCATAGGGCGTCATACCGGCGAGTGAAGTGAATATGGTGATGAACGATTTCGGTTCCACTCCCATGCCTTCAAGCACCCGGTCGTAGTCTATGCGTTCACGCAGATGATCTTCTATATAGATGATGAACTTTTCGACAAAATTAACTGTTTCCATTATATCCTCACTTCTCCACTTATACGTTCCACCATTTGAATCCATCCTTGGAAAGAAGGAGGTTGCTTTTGACCGGGCCGTCCGATCCTGAACGGTAGTTCGGGAAAGGTGCAATATCCTTTTCCCATACTTCATTGATCGGATCGACGAAGGACCAGGCGTTCATCAGTTCTTCATAATGGGTGAAATTGGTCGCATCTCCGTCCAGACAATCGTAGATCAGGTTCTCATAGGCATCCACTGTCCTTGAAAGATCCTGATTATCGACGGAGTAGGAAAGTTTGATTTCTTTTGTATCCTGCTCTCCTGCATGGTCCTTGACGTTCAGGTGCAGTGTGATGCTTTCATTCGGCTGGATCCGGATGACCAGAAGGTTTTTGGCAAGTACATCATCTGCATTATCCTGATAATAGAGATTTTTGGGGACTTCCTTGAATTCCACAACAATCTTCGTTTCCTTATTCCTCATCCTTTTACCGGTACGGACATAGAATGGGACGCCTGCCCATCTGAAATTATCGATGAACAGCCTCGCAGCTATGAAGGTCGGCGTGTTGGAGGTCCTGTTGACATCAGTTTCCTCCCGGTATCCCGGGACATCTTCACCTTCTGCAGTACCCTCATCATACTGACCCCGCACAAAATACTTGTTGATGTCCTTCTTTTCGACTTTGCGCAGGCTTTTCAACACCTTGATCTTCTCTTCGCGTATATCATCACTATTCAGGCTGATCGGCGGCTCCATGCCAAGCAGGGAGACGATCTGGAGCATGTGGTTCTGGAACATATCACGCACTGCACCGCTCCGCTCATAATATTCACCGCGGTCCAGCACGCCGAGCGATTCGGAAGAGGTGATCTGGACATTGGATACATAATGGTTGTTCCACAACGGTTCGAACAGGCTGTTGCTGAATCGGATGACTTCTATATTCTGCACCATCTCCTTGCCGAGATAGTGGTCGATACGGAAGATTTCATGCTCCCTGAACGACTTGGAGATATCTTCATTCAGCCTGTGTGCACTTTCGTAATCCTTGCCGAAGGGCTTTTCGATGATCAGCTTCTTGTAGCCTTCGGTTTCCGTCATACCTGAAATCCTCAGGCTGTCTGTAATAGCAGTGAAGAATTGGGGCGGCATCGCCAAGTAGAAAAGCCTGTTTCCTGCAGTATCGTACATTTTTTCGACTGAATCGAATTTTTCCTTCAACGCAGCATAACTGGCGCTATCCGTGACGGAGACCTTAACATAGTGGATATGTTGCAGAAATGCCTCGAGCCCCTCCAATGATTCAAGCTTGTCATTATCGCTGATGGAGTTTCTGGCAACCTCCCTGAAATCCGCATCCTCCATATCCCGCCTGCCGACGGCAATCAGGGCAAAATCGTCCTTCAAAGAACCTTCCTGGAAGAGGTGGAAGATGGAAGGGAGCAGCTTCCTCCGTGAAAGGTCGCCCGTCGCTCCAAACAATGCGATTGCTACTTTAAATGGTTGAGTCGTCATATCCAACAAGTCCTTTAGTCAAAATTTTTCTTTTATCATTATTCCACTGTATTCCTAAAAACACAACTCTTTAATATGATATAATGAACCAACATTTCAAAAACAGGTGATAGAATGAAATTCAAAGTACTAGGTTCTGGCGCAGGCATTCCATCCAGAACGAGAAATACCCAAAGTTTCGTACTGGATGTGGTAGAGGAGATCAACCAGTATTTCCTCATCGACGCCTCGGAAGCCCTGCAGCACAGGATACTGAATACGACGATCAGGCCATCAAAGATAAAGCATGTGTTCATCACGCACCTGCATGGAGACCATATATTCGGGCTGCCAGGCTTTCTTTCGTCTCGTGCCCATCAGGGCGGGGAGGGCATCCCGCTAGTCATCTACGGACCGCCAGGACTCAAGGAATGGGTCGAGGTGACATTCAGGATCAGCAGCTCCCACCTCAACTATCCCATCCATTTCGTGGAAGTCGTGCACGACGGCGAATATGAAGTGGAAGGCTTTACTGTGAAGAGCCACCTGCTGGACCATGCAGTCGACAGCTTCATGTACGTCTTCATCGAACCTGAGAAGCTCGGGGCACTGGACAGCGCCAAGCTGAAGGACATCGGCATCATGCCGGGCCCGATCTACAAGGAAATCAAGAAGTCCCAGACTTTTCAGCATGAAGGGAAGACATACGCTACAGCAGACTTCCTCAGCCCTCCGGTCGAAGGGAGGAAGGTCGCTGTCCACGGGGATACCCGGATAATTAACAGGGGGGACTACCTGGAGCTTCTTGATGGTGCCGACCTCATCGTACATGAGGCCACCTACCTTGAAGGGGAAAAGGAAAAAGCACACCAGTATTTCCACTCGGAAATAGATGATGTGCTCAATAATCTGTCACGCATTTCATATGGACGGCTCCTCCTTGTCCATATCAGCAACCGCTATGACGCCGAGATGCTGGAAAGTGTAGAGGAAAGGATGGGGGACCTTGCAGTCATTGCCCATGACTACCTCGAAATCACCATCCCACGTGATTCGCGATGAAGCTCTCAACCACCCTCCGGTACTTTTCGGGATTCTTGTTGTAGCTCTCGACATGCCCGCCACGTTCCGGATACCAGGCCGCCTTTGGCGGCTTTTTCTTTTTGTACAGTTCTTCAGTATGTGTGTAGGGGATGAACTTGTCCGGCTTCGAGTGGACGAACAGCACCGGCTGGTCAATTTTTTCCACGACCCTGATCGGGGAGACCTTGAATAGTGAGAACCTGCTCCTGAGTCGAAAGAATATATTCGTGAAGATCAGGATGAGCGGAGAACCGATCTTCGTATACTGGCTGAATATGTTCGTCAGTTCATCCCCGAAAGTGGAGAATGATGCGTCGGAAATATAGAACCTTGCCCGGTTGGACAATTCTCCCGCATAGAGGAGCATCGTTGCTGCACCCATGGACTCCCCGTGGATGCCCACTTCGACATCCGGCCCATAATGGTCGAAGACGTAGTCCACAACGGTTTCAAGATCATATTTTTCGTAGAAGCCATATGTCGAATGGACGCCGCCCGTGTTCCCATGGCGTCTGGCGTCATAGATGACGCAGTTGTACCCCATATCCGTAAACATATTGAGGTATTTGATGGAACTGATCTTGTTCTCCGTCACACCATGGCACAGCACCATCCATTTGTTCGTGTCGTTCGGATGGACGAAGACTGCATTGATGCTGTAGTCGAATTTGGACGGGATGAGGATGTCGTCCTGGGGGAGATTCTGGAAGGCCTTCATGTTCAACCGCTTGGCCCGCGTCTCGCGCCTTTTTATGACCTCCACATCCCTGAGCTTGAAGAACAGAATCTGGCTCGAGGCGTAGTAGCCGAGCGAAGTGAAAAGGATGATGAAGGAGCTGGCCAGTGCAATCAGCCACTTTATGAACGATTTCATGCCCTGTGCTCCTCATATCTGATCAGCTTGACAGCATCGAGGATGCTTTCATACTCCTCCTGCGTGAAATCAGGCATATTCATATAGCTTTCCACGTTATCCTCAAGCTGCTCGAGACTGCTCACGCCATTTACGATCGCTGCATTGTTATGGCGGAGGAAAGCGTAGGAAAGGGCGGTGAGGTCGCCATTGATCTGACCGAGTCTGCTGATGGCCGATTCCAGTTCTTCATATGAATAGTCCAGCACACCTTCTGCAAACTTGTCGTCGAGCACCTTGCGTGAATTCCTGCTCAGCAGCCCCTTCATCACCGGCCCCCGTGCAAGCAGCTTCACATCCTCATCGAGGTTACGGACAACTTCCAGCGGCCTGTTGTCTATCGGATTGAACTGCATCATCAGCGTTGAGATGTTACTGTGCTTCAGATAATAGTCGATGACGTTGAGGCGGATGGAGGAGATGCCGTAGCTTTTGATCAGCCCCTCTTTCTTGAGGTCCTCAAATGCGGATATGGTCTCGTCCTTATTATCTTCAATCGTACCGCCGTGCAGCTGATAGTGGTCGATCGACTCGACACCGAGGCGGCTGAGGGAATCCTTGACCGCATTCTTGATATGGCTGGCGGAAGGGTTCCATGCAATCTTCTCCTGTTTTTCCGCATCGAACTCATTGCCGCCTTTCGTGCCGATTGTGAATGTGTAGTCGGAACGGAACTGTTTCATCACTTCGCCGAGGACCTCTTCATTCTGCCCAAACTGATAAAGATCTGCAGTATCAAAGTGGGTGATTCCAGATTCCAGGGCGAAACGGATGATCTTTTCGGTCTCTGTCCTGTCATCCAAGGGCAGATTCATGCATCCAAGGGAAAGTTCGGATATATTGATGCCATCTTTTAACTGAATGTTTCTCATAAGTTCATGCCTCCATTAATTAGTCATCTAGAATTATACCAATTCTGGCCGGGTTCTTGCATTATTTTACCTTTTTGCCCATACTATATGATTATTTCCCGCTATGGTAATATACTAACTATAGAGGCAACTGCACCAATAAAAAGGAGAGGCTTATGAATATGGAGAATAATGATTACTCCCATCTTAAAGAAGAGATCATTTCCAATAACAGAATTTTTGACGGGCATGTCATCAAGGTCGACCACAGCAGGGTGAAGCTTCCTGACGGTCAGACTGCAGACCGTGAGATCGTCTATCACAAAGGAGCCGTCTCCCTCATCGCAGTCCATGAGGGGGAGATGTATTTCGTCCGCCAGTACAGGGTCGCTCCGGATGATTTTCTGCTCGAGATTCCCGCCGGCAAGATCGAAGTGGGGGAAGCCCCGCATGAAACGGCGGTGAAGGAGCTGCGTGAAGAGATAGGAGGAATCGCCAAGACACTCGAAGAGGTCCAGGAATTCTATGTTTCCCCCGGATTCTCCAATGAGTACGTCTACCTGTATGAAGCCAAGGATATGACGATGGAAACCCAGGCGCTTGATGACGATGAATTCCTCGATATCGTAAAGGTAAGGCTCGAGGACCTGAAGAAAATGCTTCAGGAAGGTGCCTTCAGGGATTCCAAGACGCTCATCGCCGTGCAGCATGTAATAGCGTCATATAATTTGTAATAATTCTAAATAAGATGTAAAGGGCTTTTAAAAACATTATAAATTGGTTATAATGTTTTTGATTATCATACAAAGTAGGTGAACACGTGGAAAATCGGATTCAGAGGATCAAGGAAGCACTTCAGGGGGCCCATTACAAGCTCACTCCCCAAAGGGAGGTGACTGTACGCGTCCTGCTCGAGAATGAACGTGATCACTTAAGTGCCGAAGATGTCTTTCTCAAAGTGAAGGACAAATACCCTGAAATAGGGCTGGCTACGGTCTATCGTACACTCGAGCTGTTAAGTGAACTCAAGATTCTCGACAAAATCAACTTCGGCGATGGGGTCAGCCGTTATGACCTCAGGAAAGAGGGCGCGAAGCATTTCCACCATCACCTTGTCTGCATGGAATGCGGAGCAGTAGAGGAAATAGAAGAAGACCTTCTGGAGGATGTAGAGAAGATTGTCGAAAAGGACCATAACTTCAAAGTGACCGACCACCGGCTTACTTTCCATGGAATATGCGGCGACTGCCAGAGCAAGAAGGAATAATGGATACGGATTTCAAAAGGCATATTGATGAGTACCTGCTTTTCCTGAGTGTCGAAAAGGGGCTGAGCCAGTCCTCCATCAATTCCTACCGCCAGGACCTCCTCCAGTATGAAGCATATCTGACCGAGCGGAAAACGCTCGATCCTTCACGGATCGACACTGAGCTGCTCATCACCTTCCTAAAGGAACTGAAGCAGGCGGGCAAGAGTGCCAAGACGATTTCGCGCATGCAGTCGACACTCAAAAATTTCCACCAGTTCCTGGTCAATGATGGCATCACGACGCATAATCCGGCCCTCCGGCTGCATTCCATCAAAGAAGCAAAAAAGCTTCCGGTCTATCTGACGGTGGAAGAGATGGAGCGCCTCCTCGCGACCCCCGACCAGTCGGTGGCAGGCATCAGGGACAGGGCGATGATGGAACTCCTATATGCCTCCGGCCTCCGGGTGAGTGAACTGATAGACATAAAGACTTCGGACCTCAATACCGATATGGGCTACATCCGCATCATGGGGAAGGGGAGCAAGGAGCGGATTGTTCCGATCACCGACTTCGTCGGGGAGCTGCTGGAACAGTATATAGCGAATGAACGTCTGGCCCTGCTGAAGGATGATGACGCAGAAGAGCTGTTCATCACAAATCGCGGCAGAGGTTTCACACGTCAGGGTTTGTGGAAAACGGTGAAGAAGTATGAATTGGCCAGCGGCATCAGCAAGAACATCACCCCGCACACTTTCCGCCACTCCTTCGCCACACATCTTGTTGAGAATGGCGCGGACTTGCGAGCGGTCCAGGAGATGCTGGGCCACTCCGACATCAGCACAACACAGATCTACACGCAGATTTCTGCTGTTAAAATCAGAGAAATGTATAAAAAATTCCACCCAAGAAAGTAGGAGATACAATGTACAAAAGAATCCATCTGATCGTCCTCGACTCGGTTGGCATCGGTGCCCAGCATGACGCTGCCGAGTTCGGCGATGCCGGCACACATACGCTGAAGCACACGCTTGAGAGCCATCCGGTAGAACTGCCCAATCTTGAGAAGTTCGGGCTCGGATGCATCGATCCGCTTCCAGGCCTTGGATGTCCGGAATCCCCGGAAGCCTTCTACAGCAAAATGAGTGAAGTCTCCCAGGGTAAGGATACGATGACAGGGCATTGGGAAATCGCCGGCCTGAACATCAAGAAGCCATTCAAAGTCTATCCTGACGGGTTCCCTGAAGAACTGCTCGACAGGATACGTGAAGCCACGGGCCGTGACATCGTCGGCAACAAGCCTGCCAGCGGCACGGAAATCATCAAGGAATATGGTGAGCACCAGATGAAGACCGGGGATCTGATCGTCTATACTTCGAATGACCCCGTACTGCAGATAGCGGCCCATGAAGATGTGATTCCACTTGATGAGCTCTACACCATATGTGAAAAGGTCCGCGCAATGACGACCGATCCCGATTTCCTCGTGGGCAGGGTGATCGCCCGTCCATATGTCGGCGACTCCAGTGAAAACTTCACACGTACGGAAAACAGGCATGACTATGCACTTGAACCCTTCGGGCGCACAGTGCTCAACGCGCTTGAGGACAACGGCAATGATGTCATCGCAATAGGCAAGATCAACGACATCTTCACAGGATCGGGCATCACGGATTCGGTACGTACGAAGAACAATGAAGATGGCGTGGACAAGCTGCTTGAAGTGATGGACAGGGATTTCAATGGCATGTCATTCCTCAATCTGGTCGACTTCGATGCGCTCTATGGCCATAGAAGGAATCCTGAAGGCTACAGCAATGCACTGAAGGCCTTCGATGACCGTCTGCCTGAAATCGTATCGAAGCTTCGTGAAGATGACCTCCTGATCATCACTGCAGACCACGGCAATGACCCGACCTACACCGGTACGGATCATACACGTGAAAATGTCCCGCTTCTGATGAAGACGGGACGGGAAATGCATTACGGACCACTCAGGGACTCCAGTACCTTCAGCGATATCGCAGCCACCATCGCCGAAAACTATAAAATTGAATATGATACTCATGGCGAAAGCTTGTTCAAGGAGATTTCATCAGATGAAGAATAAATACTTCACCTTCATCCTGGTTGCACTCCTTGCTCTGATATGGGGGTTCGTCTACTGGGTGCTTGTCCTATAGAAAACATCATTTCCGATGTTTTCTTTTTTTGATGGCAGATTCCCTCTCCAGAAGGACATCCGTACGGTCACGCAGGCGGTGTTTGCAGACGATTTCCTCATCCTGGACGACCCGGTCCCGCGTCCACCTCTTGAAAGCTTCAATATCCGACGACGGCCCATAGCCGCCATGTTCGTGCAGCGCTTGCCACATGTCCTCCGTCAATGGATAGGCAAGGGGGTGGAATGGCATATCTTCCATGTTCTCCATCCTTGCGATCATCATTTCGACGAGTTCCTCCCCCATGCCGAGTGCAGTGAGATCATAGGTGTTCTCCTCATAGAGCTTCAGCGCACGGCGGTATGACCTTACCGCCCCATTGATATTCCCGCGCCTGTAATGGTATTCTCCGGTAGCAAGAAGAATAAGGAACACTTCTGCATCATTTTTGGAGAATGCGGGGGACGACTTCCACGTGGCCTCCATGATTTCATGGCATTCAAAGTAATCTTGCTTTATAATGAGTTCGTTATAGAAATCTATAAGATGAAACAGTTTCATGTTATCGTCTCCTGATATCGAGGTAATTTTTATGAATGGATACAAAGTACAACTGGATGTATTCGAAGGACCGCTGGACCTTCTTCTTCATCTGATCAAAGAGCTGGAAATCGATATCTATGACATACCGATGAAGACGCTCACCCGTCAGTATATGGAATATATCGACGAAATGAAAGAGCTGGAAATCAATGTGGCGAGCGAATACCTCGTGATGGCCAGCGAACTGCTGAAAATAAAGAGCCATATGCTCCTGCCTGAACCGCCCCATCTGGAGGAGGAGTATGAGGACCCGCGGGAATCACTGATGGAGCAGCTCATCGAATACCAGAACTACAAGCAGTATGCCGAACAGCTGGCGGAGCTGAAGAAGCAGAATGAAAGGATCTACATCAAGGCACCCCACGTCTTCGAGGAGCAGGCGGACGATGACGCACCGCTTGAAGTCTCCCTTGCCGACCTGATGGTGGCATACCAGAAGGTGAGGGACAGGATCTCAATCGACCGCCCACGGAACATCACCGTCAGAAGGGAATCCGTCTCCCGGGAGGCTGCGGAGGCATTCCTGCGTCAGCGGTTTGAGGGTAAAAGGACTCTTGGGCTCCGGGACCTCTTCACCTTTTCCGAATCGAAGCCCAAAGTCGTGGCGGTATTCATCACGCTGCTGGATTTCGTGAAGGACAACCAGCTGGCCATCCGTCCACGGGGCCATGAGGATTTTGAAATTGAAAGGCTGTATGACTAATGGAGAAGATGGAAATCATTGAAGGATTATTGTATATTGCAGGGGACGCCGGCCTTTCCGAGGAACAGATGATCATGCATGTACCGATTACGAAGGCACATCTCGAGAAGGTGGTCGGGGAGTATTCCAGACCAAACCTCACCATACAGAGGCACGGGGACAGATACTTTTTGCAGACGACCCCCGAAATGGAAAAGTATATCCAGCGCATTCTGGACGACAGGCCGAGCCAGAAGCTGTCGCAGGCTTCGCTTGAGGTCCTGTCCATCATCGCCTATAACCAGCCGGTATCAAGAGGCGACATAGAAATGATGAGGGGGGTCGCATCAGATGGTCCCGTCTCCACGCTTCTTGGCAAGGGGCTGATCGCAAAGAAGAACATGCATGATGAGCGGGCCGCCCATTTCGTCACGACCGGGCACTTCCTGCAGCTGTTCGGCCTGGAGTCGCTTGAGGCGCTGCCGACACAGAAGGAAATTCTTGAACAGGAAGAAATGGATTTATTTTTTGAAAGCATAGAGGAGGAAAAGTAATGGAAGAGGTAAGATTACAGAAGGCAATCGCAAATAGTGGTGTCACTTCAAGAAGAAAAGCAGAAGTGATGATAGAGGAGGGCCGGGTGAAGGTCAACGGCCAGACGGTCACGGAACTCGGGACAAAAGTGAAGCAGAACGACAAGATTGAAGTCGATGGCGTGCCGATCAGCCAGGAGGAGAAGGTCTATATACTCTACTACAAACCGGCAGGGGAGATCTCCACGGCTGAAGACGAGAGGAGCCGCCGTACTGTAGTCGACGCATTCGAAAGGATGGACGTCAGGCTGTATCCTGTAGGCCGCCTGGACTATGACACTTCCGGCATCCTGCTCATGACGAATGATGGGGAGTTCACCCAGTACATGACGCATCCGAAATATGAAATGAAGAAGACATACCGTGTAAAGATCGACGGCATCCTGAAGCGTGAGGAACAGAAGCAGATGCGCAAGGGCATCCGTCTCGAAGACGGTGTCACGGCGCCGGCAGATGTGAAGGTCATCCGTGATAAGAAGGACAGGCAGATGATCCTTGAGCTGACGATACATGAAGGGCGCAACCGCCAGGTGAGGCGGATGTTCGAACACTTCGGGCTGAAGGTGATCAAACTGACGCGCATCAGCTATGACTTCCTGACACTTGAAGGACTTGGGGAAGGGGAATACCGTTTCCTCAAACCGCATGAAGTCAAGAAGCTGATCGCAAACGCCAAGGCGTCCTGAACCCGCCAATTGTCATAATACTGTCATACAGGACAATTTTATAAGATGATATAATTGAATTTATGAATCAGAACTACAGGCAGGTGATAAATATGAAGGGACGTACACGCAACATCCTCAGAGTGAGCATCATCTTGACCATCACCGTACTCATAGGTGTTACAGTGTGGTTCAACCTGACTTCAGGCACTAAGGCCGTTGAGGTCGGTGATGAGGCCGTGGACTTCAAACTGACGACACTTGAAGGGGAAGAGATCCAGCTGTCCAAGCTGACCGAAGATAAAGGAGTCATCCTGAATTTCTGGGGCACATGGTGCAAACCTTGCCGGGAGGAAATGCCGGATATGAATGACATCTATACAGAAGGACATGAGGATTATGAAATCGTCGCCGTCAATGTTGGCGAAAATGAGCAGCAGATCCGTCAGTTCATCTCGGGCCTCGATGCCAACCTGGAATTCCCCATAGCACTGGATCAGTCAAAAAGTGTAACCGAAGCCTATAATATCGGCCCACTACCGACGACGATCGCCGTAAACAAAGAGGGGATCATCGTCAAAAAACAGGAATATCAGCTCACTCATGATGATATCAATGCGTTTATCAGTGAATCCACAGAATAGGATGAATCAGCAATGGAACTAAAGGAAATAAAATGTGAATCCTGTGGTCATGTCAATCCGCCCGGCACTCAGCTGTGCCAGTCCTGCGGCAAAATGATTAACAGTGATTACGACAAGAACAAAATAAAAGACCTGATGAGGTATGATGGCAGTGCGGTAAGGTCCAAGACGAAGTCGAAGAGCATCTTCGACAAGATCTGGATCTTCTTCACCTCCATCAAGGTCGGGGTCTCCATCATACTGGCCATCGCCATTGCGGCGTCGATCGGTACGATCTTCCCCCAGGAATACTTCATCCCGCTCGGCGTCGATCCAGCCGAGTACTATCAGGAAAACTATGGCACCCTCGGGTACCTCTACTATTCCCTTGGATTCCACAACCTCTATTCTTCGTGGTGGTTCCTCATATTGAACGGCATGCTCGCTCTGTCCATCATTGCAGCAAGCATCGACCGGGGCGTACCGCTGTTCAAGTCATTGAGCAAGCAGCGCGTCAAAAAGCATGACAGCTTCTTCCGCAGACAGAGGCTGTTCCTCAATGCAGACCGTCCTGATGATACCGGCAGACTTATCGATGCGTTTTCTAAAAAGCGCTATAAAGTGCGGCAGGAGGGGGACAATTATCTGCTCGAGAAAGGACGCCTTTCCCGCTACGGACCCTACATCAACCACACCGGGCTGATCATCCTGCTTTTCGGCAGTATGCTCAGGTTCTTCCCGGGCATGTATGTGGATGAAATCGTCCATATCCCCGAGGGTGAAACAGAGGAGCTGCCGACGACGGAAGGCCAGTACTATGTCAAAAATGAAGCGTTCAGCCTTGATACTTATGATGAGGAGGCCGGTGAAGTCTTCAACGAGGCATTGAGCAGCAATACGATGCTCGTAAGCAACTATCAGACGGACATCACCTTCTATGAAAACAACAGTGCGGATATAGTCGGCTCCTCCCCGGACCTCGAAGCGGTGGACGAGTACAGCATCCGCGTCAACCATCCATACCGTTTCGGCAGCTACGAACTCTACCAGTCGAGCTACGACAATTCACAGCTCAAGTCCATGACCTTCCACCTGGAAGACGCGGACGGCAATACAGTCGGTGATAATTTCACCGTCAACTTGGGCGATCCGGAAAGTTCATACGATATTGCTGAGGGAGTGTCGGTCAACATGAGGGCATATTCTCCCGATTTTCTTGAAATCGATGATAATGGTACATTGGTATCAGCCACACCGGTACCGAGAAATCCGGCATTCGTATTCGAAGTTGACGATGGTGAAGAAAGTGAACTCAGCCTGCTGCAGATCATGAACAGCACCGACATCACAGAAGACAACGACTACAGCATCCGGTTCGTCGAGGCTGAAGAGCATATGGCCACCGTGCTGACACTCAAAAAAGACCTCACCATACCATTCATCGCGACGGGCTTCATCATCTTCCTGATCGGCCTGTTCACCGGTTCATACATCAACCATAGAAGAGTATGGATCAAGGCGGACGATAATCTCACGCTCGCTGCACATACCAATAAAAACTATTTCGGCATGAAGCGCGAGATCAACGAGATTCTCGAATCCAACGGCCTTGGCGCAGTCAATGACAAACTGGATGACGCGGACAAAGACAAAAACAAGGAGTAATACTATATGGCATCTCAACTTGTAGCAATAAGCAGTACGCTGCTCTATGCAGCTTTCATATTATATCTAGTGGCGATGCTTCCGCTGGCGACGAGCATCAAATCAAGGTCGGACAAGCCTGCCAAAATCGCCATCTCTATGGTGGTCGTCGGGTTCATCCTGCAGCTGTCATATTTCATACTGAGATGGATTGCCCAGGGCCATGCCCCTGTATCGAACATGTATGAATTCATCACCATGTTCGCCATCATGATCATCGCAGGCTACCTGATCACATACTTCTATTTCAAGACCAAATTGTTCGGCCTGTTCGCACTTCCCATATCCATGCTCCTCATGGCCTATGGCAGCATGTTCTCAAGGGAAGTGGAACCGCTCATCCCGGCCCTCCAGAGCAACTGGCTCGCCATCCACGTCATTACAGTGACCCTGGCTTATGGTATACTGTCGATGAGTGCCGTCGCCGGCCTGATCTATCTTCTGAAGGCTGTTCCGGCGGATGAAAAATCCTGGCGCGCACGCTTTTTGGAAGCGGTCATGGCGGGTATAGTAACAGTGCTCGTCTTCATTGTGACGACAATACTCATGCAGAATGTGATCGGATACCAGGACGACTTCCTCTATCAGGATAAGCAGGGGGAGACGCAGGTCGCCGAATATCATCTGCCGAGCCTGGTCAATTTTGAAAATGCCGTGCCCGTGGAACATGCCGGTGACAATAACTATGAAGAGGCGGACCACTTCCACAGTGGAGTGAACCTTCCTCCCATCATCGACTCACAGAAGCTCAACACCGTCATCTGGTCCGTAGTGCTCGGTCTCATCACATATGCAATCATCCGCCTCATCCTGAGGAAGAGGATCATCGCTGTGCTGAAGCCGTGGTCCAACAAGGCTGATCTCGGCCTGATGGATGAAATCGGCTATCGGTCGGTCATCATCGGCTTTCCCATTTTTGCACTTGGCGGCATATTCTTCGCGGCCATCTGGGCACAGATCGCCTGGAGCCGTTTCTGGGGCTGGGATCCGAAGGAAACATGGGCATTCATTACGTTCATGTTCTACACGGTCTTCCTCCACCTCAGGCTCAACAGGGGATATGAAGGTGAAAAGTCTGCATGGCTTGCCATCATCGGCTTCCTGCTCATCCTTTTCAACCTGATTGCCATAAATCTGCTCGTTGCAGGGCTGCATTCCTACGCATAAAACGAAAAGAGGGTCTATATGTCTGAAAGAATTCTCATAGTAGATGATGAAGAACGCATCAGAAAACTGCTGAACATGTACCTCGCACGTGAAGGGTATGAAATCACTGAAGCTGATAATGGGGAGGATGCTCTGGAGCTCGCTCTGGAGCAGAATTTCCACTGCATACTTCTTGACCTCATGATGCCTAAGATGGACGGTATCGAAGTCGCCAAGCGTCTGAGGACCCAAAAATCGACACCAGTCATCATGCTGACGGCCAAAGGCGAGGAGAACAACCGTGTGGAAGGTTTTGAGGTCGGTGCAGACGACTACATCGTCAAGCCCTTCTCCCCAAGGGAGGTTGTGCTGCGCGTCAAGGCGATACTCCGCCGTTCATCGGAAACATCCTTCATAGAGGCGGATTCATCAACCAAGGATGTCATCGTGTACGATCATCTGGTGATCGACAATGATGCCCACAGGGTGCTCGCCGATGACGTCAAAGTGAATCTGACACCGAAGGAATATGAGCTGCTGCTGTTCCTGGCACGGAGCCCGGACAAGGTGTTCGACCGTGAGGAACTGCTCAGGGAAGTTTGGCATTACGACTTCTACGGCGATCTGAGGACCGTCGACACCCATGTGAAGCGCCTCAGGGAGAAACTCAATAAAGTTTCGCCGGAGGCGAGCAATATGATCAACACCGTATGGGGCATCGGCTACAAGTTCGAGGTCAACGAATAATGAATGTCATAAACAGCGTCGTAACAAAACTGTGGTTAACTATCATCCTGATAGTAACGACAGTTTTAATTATATTATCGATCATTTTAAGCCTGTACTTCCGCAACTATGTACTCAATTCGACGGAAACGCTGCTCGAAGAGGAAATCACCCGTGCGGAGGAAATCGTCCTGACGGAGCATGATATCAACGATCTCGATTCCATGCTTCTGCAGGAGGATAATCTGATACTCTACACCGATGGAACGATGATCTCCCACGAGTCCTCCACCGACGAAGCGATATACCAGCGGATCCTCTCGGGCGAGGGCGAAGGGAACACCTTCATCCTTGAAGACATATATGACCATGACTATATGGTCAAAGTGTCGAATTTGAGCGACTACTTCGAGAGCGACACGGCTCTGATCAAATACAGGGACCTTGAAGACATCAATGAATCGATGCGGGCAGTCACCACCATCATCATCGGCAGTGCCCTTGTGCTCTTCCTGATCACCACCTCCTTCGCATTCTTCCTCATCACCAGGATTACGCGGCCGCTGATCAGCCTCAAGAATGCTGCGTTCTCCACAGCGAAGGGCAACTACAATAAGCTGGATGTGAAGAGCCGTGATGAGATAGGGGAACTCACCCTCGCATTCAACAAGATGAATAATGACATCCGCAGCAACATCAGCGAAATCACCCATGAAAGGAACTTGAGGGAGCAGATCTTCACCTATATGAATGAAGGGGTGCTCTATTTCAACAGCGATGTCGAACTGATCTACAGCAACCAGAAGGGCAATGAACTCTATGATCTCATAAGGGTCCATGCTTCGGAATCGGATCGATTTGATGAAAACATCCGGGAGATCGCAGAGCACAGGGAAGCTGCGATCGAACGCATGGAGATGCAGAACCGTCACCTGCAGCTGTCCTATACACCAGTTGAAGAAGGCGATATCGTCTATGGGGTCATCCTGCTGGTGCGGGATGTGACCGAGGAAGTGGATGCGGAGAAACTGCGTTCGGAATTCATTGCGAACGTTTCGCATGAGCTGAAGACCCCGATGGTCATGCTGAGCGGCTACTCCGAAGCACTGCTCGATGACATCGTCACCGAGCCAGAGGAGATAAAGGAAATGATCGGAATCATCAAAGACGAGTCCGACCGGATGAACACCATGGTCAATGAACTGATCACCATCGCCAGGATGGACAGCCGATCAGACTTCTTCAATATCGAAGAAAATGACTTTGGCCAGCTGCTTGATAAGCTCGGCAGCCGGTTCAGACACGAAATGCTGGAGAATGGCATTGATTTTTCCATCGTCAGAGAGGAAGGGGACCTGACCTTCGAATTCGATTTCGACAAAGTGAGCCAGGTGCTTACGAATCTTCTCGACAATGCAATCCGCTACACTTCACAAGGCGATCGCATCACCATCACTGCAGGGGCCTCGGAGCGCAATGTCACCATTGAGGTGGCCGATACGGGCACGGGCATCAGACCGGAGCATCAGCAGCGCATTTTCGAACGCTTCTACAAGGTGGACGAATCCCGGACCCGGGGGCAGCATGGAACTGGTCTCGGCCTGTATATTGTCAAAAGCATCATCCAAAGGCATAATGGAACCATAGATCTCGAAAGCACATTTGGGGAGGGGACTTCCTTCCGTATTACGCTTCCGAAAAAACATACAGAGGAATGACGCATATGAAGAGAAACCGTTTGGAAAGACTGATCATTATAAGCATTTTGGCGGCACTGTCGTTCATACTGATGCTCATCCAGTTCCCGATTCCTTTTATTCCGCCATTCCTTACCGTCGACTTTTCCGATATCCCGGCATTCATAGGGTTCATCCTGTTCGGCGGGGTAGCGGGGTCACTCGTCATCATCATGAAGATTGTGCTGTACGGTCTCCTGATGGCGAGTGAACCGATCGGGCCGCTGGCCAACATGCTTGCTGCATTTTCATTGCTGCTTCCGATCTATTTCATCCACGAAAGGCGCCGGACGAAGAAGTCCCTGATCGTCGGCTTTGCTGCCGGAATCATCGTACTGACTTTAATGATGGCTGTGCTGAACTACTTCGTCCTGCTGCCGATGTATGGCATCATCATCGATCATTCTGATCTTATAGAGAACATCCGTGCTGTGGTCACTGCGGGCATCATCCCATTCAATCTGGTGAAGGGGATCCTTGTCTGTCTCGTGGCGTATCTCGTCTATGTAAAACTGATCCCGAAGCTCAGAAGGTAGAAAAAATCCCTTGGAAATTCAATTTCCAAGGGATTCATCTATATCATTCATATTTTAAGGCATCTCCGTCGAATGGCTGCGATTCGACTTTTATCGAATCGGTCGGGCATCCATCGAATGCATCCTCCATGTCTTCCAGTAGTTCTTCAGGGACGGCCATCGTACCCTGGTTGTCGTCGAGTATGACATATGCTATACCGTCATCGTCATAGTCATATATATCAGGCGCTGCTGCGCCGCAGGCACCACACGCGATACATGTGTCCATGTCGACGATGGTGTATTTCTTTTCACTCACTATCTTCACCTCTCAACCATTTCTTTCTACTTTATTTTACGGCTAATCAAAGGATATTTCAATTATATTCGGCCTGTCGGACTACAATACGACTATAGTCGCACGCCTGAGGTGATACCTCTTTAAAATGAAATGGAAACATACTATAATTATAAAGAACGATACCAGTTTGAGGAGAATGTCTATGAAAGATGATTTTTACAAGGATATAGAACATAAGCGCGCTTCCCAGTCCAAGAAGGAGAAGAGCGGCAAGGATCATCCATCATCCGGGGAGGAATCCCGCAAGCTGAGCCGTGCAGAGCGCCACAGGCCAAAGGAGAAGGATGGTCAGAAGTTGGCCGCCGGCGACCGCTTCAAAGCTTGGAGCGGAAAGTTCTCGAAGCGTCTCAACAAGGAAGACCTTGAAAAGGGAAAGACAATCTTCGCCGGCAAACTTTCCTCCTACAACAAAAGGGTCAAGGATGAAATCAAAGTATCGAAGGAAAAACTCTCCGAACTCAGACCCCGGAAAGATCAGCCTGCTGAAAGTGAAGAGGGCGGCAGGGACAGGCGTCTCGTGCCCGCCATCATCGCAGGTGTACTCATCCTGCCTGTTACAATCATATTGGGCGTCCTCATCATAAGCAATTTCTGGCCTGCAGGCGATGGTACCGGGGGCGTGGCCGACAATGCCTCCGAAGAAACCGAAGAAGCACCTTCCGGAGCAACCGATCAGGAACTCGAAGAGCAGAAGGCCGAGATGGAGCGTGAACTGGCTGAATCCAGGGAGGAGGCTGGACAGGAGGACCTTGGCACCGGTGCCGTGGAAATTGAATTGAGTCCGGATGAAGAGGCTGAGCTTGAAGAGGCGGCCGCCTCAGCCATAGAGGAAAAGCAGTCGGGGGAAACTTCCGACTCCAGTACAAGCATCGTAGAGGAGCCTGAAACCCTCCAGGAGGAAGAAACTGAAGAAGCACCGGAGGAGTCCGGTCAGGAGTCCTCTGAAGCATCCGGGGAACCGGAGGAGGAGACACCTTCAGGCACGGTCCATATCGTGAGGGCCGAGGACAACCTGTACCGTATCGCAATCAGGTATTATGGCAGCGGCAGCTCAGAGAACATCAGAAAGATCCAGGATGCCAACAATGGTGTAGATGCCGATTCACTGACAGTCGGACAGGAACTGGTGATACCAGAATAGAAAGGTGTTAAACATGAAGCATATAGAAACCATCATCATAGGGGCAGGGCCATGCGGCCTCTCTGCAGCCATCGAAATGCAGAATAGGGGGATGGAATACCTCGTAATCGAAAAGGGCAATATCGTCGAGGCCATCTACAACTATCCGACCCACCAGACATTCTTCTCTTCAAGCGAGAAGCTCTCCATAGGGGACTTCCCATTCATCACAGAACAGCATAAGCCGAAAAGGAACCAGGCACTGGTCTATTACCGTGAGGCAGTGAAGCATTTCGACCTGAACATAAATACTTATGAAGAAGTATCATCAGGCCGCAAGACTGGAAACGGATTCATATTGGAAACATCAAAAGGGCGCTACAGCTGCGACCATCTCGTGATTGCCACAGGCTACTACGGGCAGCCGAACCAGCTGAATGTCCCCGGTGAACACAAGGATAAGGTCTTCCACTACTTCAAGGAGGCGCATCCCTTCTTCAACCAGGATGTGCTTGTGGTCGGTGGAAAGAACTCCAGTGTGGATGCTGCGATTGAACTGGAGAAGGCCGGCAGCAATGTTACGGTCGTCTACCGCCAGGGTGCATATTCCAAGAGTGTGAAGCCATGGGTGCTCCCGCAGTTCGACTCCCTCGTCAAACATGACAAGATAGATATGCACTTCAATACTGAAGTCATCGACATCAAAGATGACAGTGTCGTGCTTGAGAAGGAAGGGGAGACGTTCGAGATACCAAACGATTATGTATTTGCCATGATCGGCTATCATCCCGACTATCGTCTGCTGAAGTCGTTCGGAGTACAGCTGAATGAGAACGAATATGGCGTCGCCCCGATGCACGACCGGGAAACGATGGAAACCAACGTGGACGGCCTGTATATTGCAGGTGTGATTGCCGCGGGCAATGATGCCAATACCATATTCATTGAGAATGGCCGGTTCCATGGAGGAGCCATAGCCGAAGATATCTTGAAGAAGAAATGAACGCATGAAGATGCCCCCTGCCTGTTCAGGCAGGGGGCATCTTCTAATGCTGGAAGACTTCCTCCAGAGCCTCCCCGTCGAGCGCGTTGCATAATGCCAGAAGCAGTTTGATCCTTGCCTTCTGGCCATTCAGGCCGTTGGAGAAGATCACTCCCCTGTTTTTGAGGTCATGACCCCCGCCTTCGTAATCATAATAGCTGCCGACGATGCCATTGAAGGAGCGTGAAACGAGCACGGTGCTGATCCCTGCATCGAGTACCTTCTGCAGCCCGCCGAGGGCGCTTGGCGGGAGGTTCCCCTGTCCCAGTGCCTCGATCACGAGTCCATCGTATCCGTTCTCGACCAGCGCCTCGAAGAAGGTTCCATCGAGATCTGCATGGGCTTTGATCAGCCCCACTTTCCTCGTGGAATCAGCACGGTCGAACTGGTCCTGGATGCGCACCTGATGGTGATAGTGGATGTCATCCTTCGTCAGGATGCCGATCGGTCCATGGTTCGGGCTCTGGAAGGTTGCTATATTCGAAGTATGTGTCTTGGTGACGTTCCTTGCCGTATGTATTTCGTCGTTGAAGACGACCAGGACGCCTCTTGAAGCTGACTGCTCATCCATTGCCGCACGCAGGCTGGACAGGTAGTTGTACATGCCGTCGGAGCCGATTTCATTGAATGACCGCATCGCCCCTGTAATCACCACAGGCTGAGGGATATCGAGTGTCAGGTCGAGGAAATAGGCAGTCTCCTCAAGCGTGTCCGTGCCATGGGTGATGACGAAGCCGTCATATCGCGCAGCCTCCCGGCGGATGATGTCCCTGATTTCGATCATATCGTCCAGGGTCATATGAGGAGAGGGCTTCTTCACAGGGTAGGTCTCCTCCAGATGGATGCCGAGATCCTCTGCACGGTCTATCTTCACCGGATTATCTTCTCCTGAAGTGATCAGCCCTTCTTCTGAGGACATGCTGATCGTCCCCCCTGTATGAATCGCCAAAATTTTCTTATGCATATGACTTCCTCCTAAACGAATCTATAAAACTATGATAAGATAAACGGGAACAATGAACAAGGCGGGTTTATATGAAAAAGAAAATCAATATTGCAATTGATGGTCCTGCTGCAGCAGGCAAGAGTACGATTTCCAGGCGTGTGGCCAAAAGGATGGCCTACATATATATCGATACCGGTGCAATGTACCGGGCGGTCACACTCCATGCCATCAGGAACGGAAGGGGCGTCATCGACCAGCTGGATGATCTCGATATCCGTTTTGGTGCAGACGGCACATCCATCTATCTGAATGGTGAAGATGTATCAGCGGACATACGCAGCCAGGAAGTGACGAACAATGTAAGTGAAATTTCAAGCCTTGCTGAAGTGAGGCAATACCTCGTCTCCATGCAGCGGAAAATCGCCGAAGACAAAGGCGTGGTTATGGATGGCAGGGACATCGGCACCACGGTGCTGCCGGAGGCGGAACTCAAGGTCTACATGAAAGCGTCGCCTGAAATAAGGGCAAAGCGCAGGCTGAAGGAGGAGAAGGAGCGGGGTACCGACATCGATCTCGAAACGTTGACCGACCAGATCATCCGTCGCGACGACCTGGATATGAACAGGGAAATCTCCCCGCTTGTGAAAGCGCATGACGCTGTGCTGCTCGACACGAGCCACATGAGCATCCCCGAAGTCGAGGAAAAGATCATCAGAATGGCTGAAGACCTGTTGAGGGAGGATTAGAGATGTTTTACAGCACAATTAAAGCAATGGTCAAAAGATTCTATCACGCAAGATACAAAATCAGGGTGATCGGCGAGGACAGGATCCCTTCCGAAGGGCCTGTAATAATTTGCAGCAACCACATTTCCGAGCTGGATCCGCCCCTCGTCGCGATCAGCGTAAAGAGGGAGATGGCATTCTTTGCGAAGTCCGAGCTCTTCAGGATACCAATCCTCGGCTTCCTGATCAGCCGCCTGAACGCTTTTCCTGTGGAACGCGGGAAGGGGGACAGGGCGGCATTGAAGAAATCCGTCGAAGTGCTGAAGGAAGGAAACATGCTGCTCATATTTCCGGAAGGCAGCCGGAACAGATCCGGCACATTGAAGGAGCTTCAGCAGGGAGCAGGCTTCATGGCAGTGAAATCCGGAGCAAAGGTGGTACCCGCGGCAATTAAAGGCAACTATGATAGGAAAAAAGGTGTTACAATAGTATTTGGCAAACCTATTGATACTGCCGCACTTGTGGCAGAGGGCAGAAACCGCAAGGAAATAACGGAAAGAATCAGGGAAGGCATCAACAATCTTCTTATTTCCGCATAATTACTTGACAAATCAATATATTTGTAAGAACTTAGATATATACACTTTTTAGTAATGTAATTGGAGGCAGGCATATGACGACAGAAAATATTTTGAACGAAGAGAACAACGAAGAGAACAACGGGGAACAGGTGAACGAGGAAGTGAACACTTCCGAAGAGGCGGAATCAAATACTTCTAGCGAATTTGAAATCGGTGATACCGTAAGGGGCACCGTCTACAAGATAGAAGACAAATTTGTAAAAGCGCACATTGAAGATTCCGATTTTGAAGGTATCGTTCCAATCAGCCAACTCACCAACAAAAGGATCGAACGTCCTGAAGAGATTGTTTCTGAAGAAGATACAATCGAAGGTGTAGTCATCAAAGTCGAAAATGAAGAAGACCGCAAGAACGTCATCTTCTCCATCAGGAAGCTTGATGAAACCAACGCCTATGACACTCTGCAGTCCGCGAAGGATAACGACGAGACGATCACAGGTACAGTGATGGAAGTTGTAAAAGCAGGACTCGTAGTGGATGTGGGCGTCAGAGGATTCATTCCTGCTTCACTCCTGTCCGATGCGTACATCGAAGACCTCGACCAGTTTGAAGGACAGGAACTGGAAGTCAAGGTTGAAGACATCGAACCTGAAAAGAACCGCGTCATCCTCAACCGTAAACGCATCGTCGAAGCTGAAAAGGCGGAAGAGCGCAAGAAGCAGCTTGAAAACCTTGAAGCAGGCAGCATCGTTGAAGGTGAAGTTGTCCGCATCACTACTTTCGGCGCCTTCATCAACCTCGGTGAAGTCGATGGACTCGCTCACATCTCAGAGCTTGACTACAGCAGGGTCGAAAAAGTTGAAGATGCAGTGAACATCGGAGACAAGGTACAGGTTAAGATTCTCGATGTCGATCCTGAACAGGAACGCATCAGCCTTTCACTCAAACAGGCACAGGAAAGTCCTTTCAGTACATTCGTGAATGAACATTCAGAAGGCGATGTCCTTGAAGGCACGGTGAAAAGACTTGTGGACTTCGGTGCATTCGTCGAAGTGACACCAGGTGTCGAAGGGCTTGTACACGTATCCGAAATCAGCCACGAGCATGTTGCGACACCATCCGACGTGCTGAAAGAAGGACAGACTGTTACAGTGAAGATCCTCTCACTCAACGAGGACTCCGAAAAGGTATCCCTCTCCATCAAGGAAACTACCGAAAGACCATCCAGGGAAGAGCAGGCTAAAGTCTACCGGGATGATTCAGATGACGAAGGTCCGACACTCGGAGATGTATTCGGTGACCGTTTCAGGGATCTCGATATCTAGAACGACTTCAAATCAATAGGTTATGCAAATGATTAAAGAGCGATAGTATCGCTCTTTATTTTATTTTTGTGTTAAAATAACCTTAAATATAGGAGGTAGGATATGTACAAACCAACAATAGCCGTAGTAGGGAGACCGAATGTCGGCAAGTCCACTTTATTCAATCGCATCATCGGTGAAAGAAAAGCGATTGTTGAAGATACGCCGGGTGTCACACGGGATCGGCTCTATGCTTCGGGGGACTGGCTCAATCACGAATTCAATGTCATCGACACAGGTGGGATAGAAATAAAGGATGAGCCGTTTCAGGAACAGATAAAAATGCAGGCTGAAATCGCAATACTGGAAGCGGATGTCATCCTGATGATCACCAATGGCAGGGAAGGGGTTACAGAGGATGACCTTTTTGTTGCCCGGATTCTGCAGAAGTCCAAAAAACCGGTAGTGCTTGCTGTAAATAAGATCGACAATTTTGAAATGCGCAATGAAATATATGAATTCTATAATCTCGGCCTCGGGGATCCCTTCCCGGTATCCGGCTCCCACGGCCTCGGTCTCGGCGATGTGCTCGACCAGGCTGTTGAACACTTCAAATCCCTTGAGGAGGAAGTGGAAGCGGATGATTCGATCAGGGTATCGCTGATCGGCCGGCCGAATGTCGGAAAATCAAGTCTCGTCAATGCCATCCTTGGTGAAGAGCGGGTCATCGTATCGGATATCGCGGGTACAACACGGGACGCCATCGATACGGAATACTTCTATGATGATGAGCATTACACACTTGTCGACACCGCGGGCATGAGGAAACGGGGCAAAGTGTATGAAGCCACCGAAAAATATTCAGTACTGCGCGCAAACCGTGCGATTGAGCGGTCCGATGTCGTCCTAGTCGTCCTGAATGGTGAAGAGGGGATCATCGAACAGGACAAGCGGATTGCCGGCCTTGCCCATGAAGCCGGGCGTGCGGTGATAATCGTAGTGAACAAATGGGATGCTGTAGAAAAAGATGATAAGACGATGAAGAAGTTCGAGGATAAGATAAGAAGGGAATTCCAGTTCCTCGACTATGCCCCCATCACCTTCGTCTCCGCATTGAACAAGTCGCGTCTTGCGACACTCTTCCCACTGATCAAACTGGCGAACGACTCCCATAAGAAGCGTGTCCAGTCCAGCACATTGAACGAAGTCCTCGTGGACAGCGTGAGCATGAACCCGACACCTACTGACAAGGGGCGCAGGCTCAACATCTTCTATGGTACTCAAGTCAGTGTGGCGCCGCCGACATTCGTATTATTCGTCAACGATGTCGACCTGATGCACTTCAGCTACCGTAGATATCTGGAGAACCAGATGAGGAAAGCCTTTGATTTCACTGGCACACCAATACACATCCTTAGCAGGAAAAGGAATTAGGAGGGGGGAGTCCTTATGAAAATTACAGTGGTCGGAACCGGGAGCTTCGGTACGAGCCTGGCGATGGTGCTTGTCGACAATAATCATGACGTGCGCATCTATGGCAGAAATGAAGATGTAGTCAAGGAGATCAATGAGAAGCATACTAACAACAGATATTTGAAGGATGTGACCCTTCCTGACAGCATCAGAGCGATATCCAACCTCGAAGAAGGGGTCAGCCATGCCGAAATCCTGGTACTTGCCGTGCCAGTCAAAGCGGTAAGGAGTGTGACGAAGGACATCAATGCACTTTTGAAGCGCCTTCATAAGAAAGTGCTGATCGTCCACGTCGCAAAGGGGCTGGAACTCGACACACATCTGAGGGTTTCCGAGGTCATTGCTGAAGAGACGACCGAGGATACCGTGCAGGACATCTGTGTCCTCAGCGGCCCGAGTCACGCCGAAGAGGTTGCGAAAAGATCTCCAACGACGGTAAGCACAGCTTCGCTCAAGCCTGAAAGTGCAAAAATCATACAGGATGTCTTCATGAACAAGTATTTCCGCGTCTATCATAACGATGATATGATCGGTGTGGAAATCGGCGGTGCATTGAAGAATATCATCGCGTTGGCCATCGGCCTCCTGCACGGCCTGGATTTCGGAGATAATGCAAAGGCGGCGATCATTACGCGCGGCCTTCAGGAGATTGCACGCCTTGGTACACGCATGGGCGCCAACCCGCTCACATTCCTCGGACTTACAGGAATGGGGGACCTCATCGTCACTGCAACAAGCATGCATTCCAGGAACTACCGCTGCGGCATCATGCTTGCAGAGGGCAGGACCATAGAAGAAGCACAGCAGGAGATGGGCATGGTGGTCGAAGGCGTCAACACCACGCGTGCGGCATATGAGCTTGCAGCGCAATATGATGTTGAGATGCCGATTACGAAAGTGCTCTACCAGTATCTTTTCGAAGACATCAGTGAAGAAGAGGCATTCTATGCCCTGATGATGCGTGAAAAGACTGGGGAAACCGATGAACTGAAGGAAGTTCTGGAGAAACAATATAAAGATTGGACTAGAGAGTGATAAGATGTTTGATATATCGAGAATGGATTTAATGTGGATATCGTTCTATTCATTGGGGGCAATGGCCCTTGCTGCCGTACTCATCTATGTGGCACGGTACAAGATATCATCCAGGATCATCAGTATCATCGTGTCAATGGTCGCCTGGGCGCTCCTCATCATTGCATTCCTGCTGATGATTCCTGTACTGGGGGGCAGCAGCCATGCGTAGATTCAGATTGATCCTCGCCGCCATTGCAGGCAGCATCCTGATGTCGGGCTGCCTGTACCCCGAGTCGGAACAGGTTCAGAACCAGATGCCTGAAGATATGCAGATAGAGATGGTGCAGAATGCAGTGGACCAGTTCCGGGAAGATTCCGATGGCCTGCTGCCGATAGAGACGAAAGAGGGGCAGCGGGAGTACCTGGAGTACCAGATCGACTTTGAAAGGCTCGTGCCGGCCTACCTTGATGAACGGCCGGAGAGTGCCTACGAGGCAGGGGGACATTACCAGTACGTCATCATAGATGCTGAAGATGACCCGAAGGTGAAGATTGCAGACTTGAATATTACAGAAGAAGTCAGATCACTGAACATCCGCCTCAAGGCGATGGGCGAACATGTCGAATTGGACGACCCGATCGGGCCGAATGTATACCCTCTGGATCTCAGCTTCTACAACCTGGATGAGAACCCGACTGTTTCAAGCCCCTACACAGGTGCTTCCCTGAATGTATACTACAATGGGGGAGAGCAATTCATCGTCGACTACCGTGAAGATATTGCCAGGATCATCAACGAGAACGACCTGTCATTCGAAACAGGGGATGATGTGCGCCATGTCCTCTATGAATATACACCGGTCGTCCCCCTCTATTCACCGGAGATCACAGTCAATGATGAAAACGAGCCCATTTTCATGACGAACCGCCACAAAAGCGATTAATACGGCTTTTTTTGGCTGTGAAACGGTGAAATCCGTTGCAGTGCAACATCCACTGTGTTAAAGTCAAAACATAATGATAATCATGGTTATCATTATAGTCATATAAGGAGGTGGATCTGATGAACAAAACAGATTTGATCAATGCTGTCAGTGACCAAGCTGACCTCACGAAAAAAGAAGCAGGTGCTGCTGTCGATGCAGTATTTGACACTATTCAGGAATCATTGAAAAATGGTGAAAAAGTACAACTGATTGGTTTCGGTAACTTCGAGGTACGTGAACGTTCAGCAAGAAAAGGACGTAATCCACAATCTGGAGAAGAAATTGAAATTGCAGCATCAAAAGTCCCTGCATTCAAAGCAGGCAAAGCACTTAAAGATGCGGTAAAATAATTGATTACTTTAGGCCTAACGTCATGGTTAGGTCTATTAATTTATAAGGTGATATTTGTCATGAATGCTCTAAGGAAAGAAATAGAATCCGATCTGGGTACCAATTCATGGATCCTCGAACTAAATGATGATCCTTTTTTTGAGTTTTTTTCAAATAGGGAATTTATCCTACACAGTCCCCATGTGAACCAGGCGGTTCTGCTGTTCAACACTGCCCTCAACTTTCTGGACGACATTCCGGAGGATGACAGGAGGGAACTGCATGTGCTGGCAGGAGATTACCTGTTCAGCAAGTTCTATATGATTTTGGCTGAACATGAAGAATACAGGGTACTGCAGGATATGATGGATATATCAAAGGCACTGAGTTCAAAGAAGTCCGAATTGGCCATGTCTGATGACATCCCGCACCCGGAAGAGCTGAAGAGGCTTCTATATGGGCCTATCCTCTATCTCATCTCCAATGAATACATAGACAGACGTTTGAACGATGTCATAGACAGGCAGTTGGAGCAATTGGATATCACTTCGCTTCCATACATAAACCAAAAGCAAAGGTGAGTTGAATGGATAAAGAGAAAAAAGTTCAAAACATATTTAATTCTATTTCCACTGATTACGACCTGATGAACAATATCATCAGCTTCAACCAGCACAATCTATGGCGGAACAGGACTATGAAGGAAATGTTTGTCAAAGATGACCATGACATACTGGATGTATGCTGCGGCACTGGAGACTGGACGATACAGCTGGCCGAGGAAGCACCGGAAGCTGAAGTCGTCGGCCTCGACTTCAGTGAAAAAATGCTGGAAGTTGCAGCTGAAAAGACGTCGGGACATCCCAACATAGAACTGATCCAGGGAAATGCCATGGCCCTCCCATTCGACGATGGTTCTTTCGATTATGTGACGATCGGCTTCGGTCTCAGGAACCTCCCGGATTATGGCAGTGCAGTAGAGGAGTTCTATAGAGTATTGAAACCGGGCGGCACGCTCGTAATCCTGGAAACTTCCACCCCGGAAAATCAGCTGATCAGCAGAGGATTCGACTTCTATTTCGGCAAGATCATGCCGACCCTCGGAGGCATCATTGCAGACAGTGCCAAGGAATACGAATGGCTGTATGAATCGACAAGTGCATTCCTGTCCAAGGACGCGCTCAAACTCATGATGAAAAAGAGCGGATTCATCAATCTTAAGGTCATCCCCCATACTCTCGGCACCGCCGCCACCCATATCGGATACAAGCCGCTTGGACGGGTGGGTCGCCATTGAAGACGGTCAAGCAGTATCTCGCTTCAGACTTCGAGGCGGTCACGGGTCTCATAAAGGAGCACCTCGACCCGAATGAAGTGCTCGTCAATGAGAAGAGCTATGAACTTTTCATTGCAGGGGGCAAGAAGATCCGGCCCACCTTCACCCTGCTTGTCGGAAAGCTCGGTGAAGATGACAAGTTCCCCGATGTATTGAGGGCAAGTGCAAGCCTTGAACTTATACATATGTCAAGCCTTGTACATGACGACATCATCGACAACAGTGAACTGCGTCGGGGCAAATCGACGGTATACTATGAACATGGATATCTCCAGGCGGTCAATACCGGAAACTACCTTCTTTCGACATCCCTTTCGCTGGTGAGCACGATAGAACACCATGGACTCCACGAATCCTTTTCAAAAGCGATCCGGGAGATCATCGACGGTGAGCTGTTCCAGCTCGACCATCAGTTCAATGCGCACCAGACCATGGATGACTACTACAGGAAGATATACAGGAAGACGGCATTGCTGATCGAGCTCAGCATCAAGATGGGTGCCTATGCATCAAACGTCGATCAGAAGACGCTCGATGTCCTGTTGGATTACGGCTATCACATCGGCATGAGCTTCCAGATCGTCGATGACTGCCTGGATTTCATCGGCAACGAAGAGACACTCGGCAAACCCAAGTTTTCCGATTTGGAAAATGGACACTATACGCTGCCGGTGCTGATTCTGAGGGACGAAGATCCGGATTTCAGAAGGCAGCTGGAATCATTTGACGGCGGGAAGGCGCAGCTCGATGGTCTGATCGATGCGCTGCTCCATTCCGATGCAATCGACCAGGCAATCGCAGTCAGCAACTCCCATATCAGGAAAGCTCTGGAAGCCATTGAAGGGATTGAAGAGCCGATAAGGGCCTATCTGCAGGAAATTGCAGAAAAACTTTCAAATCGCCTGAATTAAATTGAAAAATCAAAAATAATAATGTTAGAATGATATGGACTGGATTTCAACTAAAGGAGAATACAAAATGGAAAAAACATTTCTAATGATCAAACCGGACGGTGTCCAAAGAAACCTGGTAGGCACAATCGTGTCACGCCTTGAAGATAAAGGGTTCAAATTGGCGGGCGCCAAACTGATGCAGGTTTCAGAAGACCTGGCCAAAACACATTATCAGGAGCATGAGGACAAGCCTTTCTTCGGTGAACTTGTGGACTTCATCACTTCAGGTCCTGTCTTTGCCATGGTACTTGAAGGGGAGAATGTAATCGACACTGCACGTCTTGTCGTCGGTTCCACAAACCCTCAGCAGGCGGCTCCAGGAACCATCCGTGGAGACTTCGGACTTACTGTAGGCAAGAACATCATTCATGGTTCAGACTCCCCAGAGAGTGCAGAGCGTGAAATTTCACTTTTCTTCGATGACAGTGAAATCCTTGACTACAACTTGTCCAACAGTGCCTGGATCTACTAGGGAAATCGAATAGCAGAAGCTGGGTAAAGCACTCAGCTTTTTTTAATATCCACAAATAAGAGGAGGCTATACAAATGAGATTTATGACAGCGGGCGAATCACATGGACCGAAATTGTCGGCTATAGTGGAGGGGTTCCCGGCGAACCTTCCGATTGATAAGGAAAGGATGACTTCAGAGCTCATAAAGAGGCAGGGCGGCTACGGCAGGGGACGCCGCATGCAGATCGAAAAGGATACTTTCCAATTCGGCAGCGGCATCAGACACGGCAAGACGCTCGGCAGTCCGATCATGATCGAAATCACAAATGATGACTTCAAGCACTGGAGCAAGATCATGGGCAGTGAGCCGTTGACTCCGGAAGAAGAGGAGTCCATGAAGAGGGTCATCACAAAACCTCGTCCGGGCCACGCCGATCTCGTCGGCGGAATGAAGTACAATATGCGCGACCTCCGCAACATACTTGAGCGCTCATCAGCACGGGAGACTGCCTCAAGGGTAGCGGTTGGTGCATTGTGCAAGGAACTGCTGCATGCCCTCGATATACGCATGTTCAGCCGTGTCAATCAGATCGGCACCGTCAAGGACGAAGGAGACTACAGCATCGAGGAGCGTGCCACACGTCCGGATGACTCCTCCGTGCGGATGGTTTCCGAAGAAAAGACGAAGGAAGCCGAACAGCTCATAGACGAGACGAAGAAAAAGGGCGATTCCATCGGTGGTATAGTGGAAGTCATCGTTGAAAATCCAATCCCAGGACTCGGCAGCTACGTGCACTACGACCGCAAGCTCGATTCCAAGATCGCAGCCAGCATCGTCAGCATCAATGCCTTCAAAGGCGTGGAATTCGGCATCGGCTTCATGGCAGGTGAAACACCAGGTTCGCAGGTACAGGATGAAATCCTCTACAGCGAGGACCGGGGTTACTACAGACGCACCAACAATCTCGGCGGGTTCGAAGGCGGCATGACAACCGGCATGCCTGTTGTGGTCAAAGCTGTCATGAAACCCATCCCTACATTGTATAAGCCGCTCTTCAGCGTGGACATCAACACCAAGGAACCATTCAAGGCGACGATCGAGCGCAGTGATGCATGTGCAGTACCTGCAGCCTCCGTCGTATGTGAACATATGGTGGCCATCGAGATGGCTAGGGCCATCCTCGAAAAATTCCCCCATGATGATTTCAATGAGCTGGAAGAAGCAGTTTCCAAATACAAGACCCGAGTGAGTGAGTACTAGGATGGAAATACGGACGAGTTATGCTGCAGACAACTACACGATCCACGTGGATCACGGCATACTGGAAAGCCGGCTCGCCGATTATTCAGCGGATTACGATGCCGTCCACTTCCTTGTGGACCGCAATGTATATCAACTGTATAAGGACAGCGTGCTGTCTTTCATCGACAGTCCCATCATATTGGAAGGCGGCGAGGCATCGAAATCTTTCGATGCCTTCAAGCATATTACAGAGTCCCTGCTCGAAAGGGGCATCCAGAGGCATCACCTGATTGTCGTGGTCGGCGGTGGTGCAGCAGGTGATGCTGGCGGTTTTGCGGCAGCGACGGTACTGCGCGGCGTGGATTACATCCAGGTACCCACCACACTGCTTGCACATGACTCTTCAATCGGAGGCAAGACTGCCATCAACAGTACGCACGGCAAGAATCTGATCGGCGTATTCTACAGGCCGAAAGCGGTCATCTATGACCTCAGCCTCCTTGAGACGCTTCCGCAGGACGAAGTGCTCAGCGGCTTCGGTGAAGTGTTCAAGCATGCCCTCCTGAAAGACGAGGAGACCGTACGGGACCTGATGGCTGAAACACGTGGGGAGATTACCCTTGACGCCATGAAGCCATTCATCATCAGCGGCATAGAAACCAAGATGCATCATGTCCTGAATGATGAAAAGGAGTCGGGGATCAGAAAATACCTTAATCTTGGACACACTCTCGGCCATGCCATAGAATATAGATATAAAATGCCTCATGGCATCGCAGTCGTACTCGGACTCTATTTCACGATGTTCCTCTCAAACGAGGTGGAAGGGCGGAAAATATTCGACCTTGACCATTTCAGACAGTATTTCATCCATCATGGCTATCCGATCCAGAAATTGAAGTCCATCGATGAGGATGAAATGATGTCATTGATGGGAAGGGACAAGAAGAACCAGAGCCGTGCAGCGACCGGTTTTGTATTGATGAAATCCATCGGCCAGTGCCATTTCATTGAAATAGAAAACACCGAACTCAAAAAATATCTTTCTTATCTAAAGGAGAGCTTATGAAGTCTTTAATGAACAGCAAATTCAACGGCACTTTAAAAGTCCCGGGAGACAAGTCAATCACCCACAGGGCCCTCATGTTCGGCGCACTTGCTGCAGGGACGACCCGCATCCATTATCCGCTGCCGAGCGAGGATACCCACCGCACCCTTGAATGCATGCGCGCCCTTGGTGCAGAGGTGGAACAGAAACAGGAGGAATGGGTCGTCACTTCACCGGGCGCCGCACAGCTTCACGCCCCTGCGAAGACTTTGTATACCGGCAACTCCGGGACGACGACCCGTCTGCTCACCGGGCTGATCGCCGGGCTCGGCCTCGCTGCCGAGATGGAGGGGGATGAGTCGATCGCCAAGCGTCCGATGGACCGCATCCAGCGGCCACTCACTGAAATGGGCGCAGACATTTCGCTGAAGGATGAAAAATATCCGCCCATCATCATCAGGCCGGCCAGGCTTTCCCCAATCAGCTATACGATGCCGATGGCAAGCGCCCAGGTGAAGAGTGCCATTCTGCTCGCCGCCCTCTATACGGAAGGGACGACCGTCATCCATGAACCATCCCCTTCACGGAATCATACTGAAATCATGCTTGAACAGTTCGGGGCGGACATTTCTGCAGAAGACGGCGTAATCAGGCTCAAGGGCGGCAATGCGTTGTCCGCTTCCGATGTTACGGTTCCCGGAGACATCTCGTCGGCAGCATTTCCCATCGTACTTGCTGTGCTGAAGCCCGGTTCGAGCATCACTGTTGAAAATGTCTCCCTCAACAGCACACGTTCCGGCATCCTTGATGTACTCGAAATGATGGGTGCCGATGTGAGGGTCGAACAGACATCCAGTGAAGGTGAGGCAATAGGAACGGTCCATGCCTCCCATACGCCAAACCTCAAAGGATTCGATATCTCCGGCGACATCATCCCTCGCCTCATCGATGAGATCCCGATCATTGCACTGCTTGCCGCCTACAGTACCGAAGCGTGTACTGTCAGGGATGCGGACGAACTGAGATATAAGGAAACGGACCGGATCCGGGCCGTCATCGACGAGCTTTCAAAGTTCAGAATCAGCTTTACGGAGTATGATGATGGCTTCACCGTACATCCGGGCCAAGTCTCCATAGAGGAAAATACGCCGGTAAAAGGGTATAATGACCATCGCATCATAATGATGCTGATCATTTCCTCCATCATCAGTGACACACCGATAGAAATCGATGATGTTTCTGCCATTGACATATCCTATCCAGGATTTATGGAGGATCTGGAAAAGTTAAGGAAGGAAGCATAATATGCAGGACCAGATATATGAAGTTATTGATCAACTGAAAAAAGGGGAGTACCCTGAAAGGAAACTCGATGAGGTGCTCGGCAACATCAGCCAGCTCGTTGATGAGATGGATCTTGAAGCACTCTTCATCCTCGGGGACACGCTGATCGCGTCAGGTCTCCACAAGCCTGCTGAGACGATCTTCTCGCATCTCCACAGTAATACCGGACATGACGACGAGGTGCTTGCCTACCTGGTGGATATACTGATTACAGATGGCCGCCTGGATGAAGCATTGAGCCTGGTGAATGAAGCCGACAAGACGCCGGCTGTCCTTATGCTGAAGGCGGAAATCTTCCAGCAGCTCAACATGAGCGATGTCGCTGTAAGGTCGCTGCTGGAAGCGAAGGCGCTGAGTGATGATCCGATACTGGATTTCGCCCTTGCAGAAATCTATTATGAGGATGGTGAATTCCCGGATGCCATCCGGCATTACGAAATGCTCATCAGCAATGGCTTCCAGGAAGTGAACGGTGTGGAACTGAATCTGCGCCTCGCCGAACTCCACATGAATCAGCTCGACCTTGAAAATGCACAGATGTACTTCGAGGCTGCAGACGATAAATACTATTCCAACGACGACTACTACAGGAAGGCGCTTCTCGAGTATCAACTGCAGTCTTACGAATCCGCCAAGAACCTCCTCAGACAGGTGATAGAGAATGAACCCTACTACGTCAATGCCTACATCCTGCTCATGAACGTCCACGAGACCGAACATGATCTTGATGCAGCCATAGAACTGATCGGGGACTACATCAAAGAAGACGACACGGAGCCTCTCTTCTTCTTCCACCTCGGCAGACTCCACTTCCGTAACGCGGAGGAGGAGAAGGCGCTTGATAGCTTCGACAGGGCGATTTCCCTGGATCAGGATTATGATGACGCCTACCTGATGCTTTTCGAGACGCTGCTGAAGACTGGACGCACTACGGAAGTCGGTGCATACACATCACACCTCGACACCCATGCGCTCTCCGGGGAAAGCCTCTATCTTCTGGCAAAGATCCAGCAGGAGAATGAAAATGATGCCGATGCGCTGTCCCTGTACCAGGAGGCATCGAAGCTGATCGGGGAATCCATCGAGTTCTATACGGACTACTATGAGTACTTGACGGAAATCCGGCATCCTTCAAGAAAGGATGTACTGGATAAACTCATCATTATGGAACCTGACAATGTGGATTGGCAGTTCGAGAAGGAGCGTTTTGATGATGAACATGACCAAATATAGGAAAGATTTCATTGACTATATACTATACAATTATGAATTCGATGACCGGGTGGCGGTGTGGATACTGAACTTCATCAAGTCCCACCCGACGGTGTCCAGAAATGTCGTCTTTCGAGACGAGGGCACCGTCGACAGGAAGCTGCGCATCTCCGACAGCGGGAGCGCCAGTCCCACACTCCTTTTCGAAAAGGGGAATACGGTCACTGTTGATGGTGAAGTCATCTTCCATGAGCTGAACATGAACCAGGAGCATACACTGTTCCTGCATTTCAACCTCAGCCGGCATGATGCACGCTACCAGAAGATGAAGTCACTTGAAACGGACATGGACAGTACGCTGGAGAAGATGGGGCAGGAAGCCGTCATAAGGCAGATAGATGAAGCGCTCGATGCGAAAGACCATAAGCGCTTCATCAGACTGACCGAATACCTCAATCAGATAAAATAAGTAGAAAAGGTGAGAGCATGCTCTACAATCATCAGGACCTGAAAGTATTGAAGGATGAAATCGAATTTGTCGATACTGCAGTGATCCCCTTTGCCAGTGCAGATATGGATGACGGGGCAAAGTCGAATGCCAGTGATATGGAAATGATCCAGACGGTGACGATACAGTTGGAGAAGCAGCTGAAGGGACGTCTCTTCATCACTCCTGCAGTAATGACCGTGGAGCAGATCACATCTGTCCTGGAGTCATATATAGAACAGCTGAAGTCCTACGGCTTCAAGAAGATCATCGTTCTGACCCATCATGACCTGGAACTGGAAGATGCACATTTCATCGTTCTGAACAGGATTCCACTGGAGGACATGAGCCTCGAAATGAAGATGAGCCTCATCAACGATGAAGTCAAGGATGTCATGAAAAGAATCATTGCAATATGGAACCTCAAGTAATGGGTGTTTTTACACCATTATGCTATCCGTCACTCCCAAAAGTTGTGATAGCTTATTGACCGGTTTCATCTAATAGGCTAAAATTGAAATGTCCTAGTTATATTAATATATGTAAAAGAACGCGCGTTTGAGGGGGGAAATATGAATGTCGCAAAAAGTAACAAGACGCCAATTCCTGAACTATTCCTTGATGGGAGTAGGATCTTTCATGGCGGCTGGTGTTATATTGCCAATGGGAAGATTCGCACTGGATCCGCTGTTCCAGGAGGAAGCATCGGGCTCCATGATCACTACAAGTGTATCAGCCGATGATATTACGGAAGAGCCTGTGAAAGTGGACTTTTCCTATGAACAGCAGGATGGCTGGTATGTGAGTGAAGTCACTGATTTCGTCTGGGTATACCGTGACGGAGAGGATATCATCGCTCTGTCTCCAGTATGTAAGCACCTCGGATGTACGGTGACCTGGGCAGGTGACGAGGCGAATCCGAACCGTTTCTTCTGTCCATGCCACAATGGTCTCTATGAGAAGAATGGTAAGAACGTACCAGGTACACCTCCAAGAGGACCATTGGATCAGTATGAAGTCGGCGTGTCCGATGGTTACATCACTATTGGCGAAATGAAAGCCAATGAACTCGTAAATTAGTATAGGAGGGAAAAATGTGCTTAACAGAATCTATGATTGGATAGACGATCGCATTGATATCACTCCTATATGGAGGGATGTTGCCGACCACGAAGTACCGGAACACGTCAATCCCGCGTACCACTTCTCGGCGTTCGTCTATTGCTTCGGCGGGTTGACGTTTTTTATTACAGTTATACAGATCTTATCAGGAATGTTCCTGACAATGTACTATGTGCCTGACATCATCAATGCATGGAATTCAGTCTATTACCTGCAGCATGATGTTGCAGCCGGATTGATCGTCAGAGGCATGCACCACTGGGGCGCCAGCCTGGTAGTAGTAATGATGTTCCTACATACTCTAAGGGTATTCTTTACAGGTTCATACAAAGCGCCACGCGAACTCAACTGGGTTGTCGGCGTACTGCTCTTCCTGGTAATGCTCGGACTTGCATTTACAGGCTACCTGCTGCCTTGGGACATGAAGGCATTGTTTGCCACAAAAGTAGGTTTGGATATTGCAGAGAGTGTACCGTTTGTCGGTGAATGGATCAAGACGCTGCTCGCTGGTGATGAGACCATCATCGGTGCACAGACGCTGACACGTTTCTTTGCCATCCATGTATTCTTCCTGCCTGCTGCTCTATTTGTCTTGATGGCGATCCATTTCATCATGATACGTAAGCAAGGTATTTCAGGACCACTATAGGAGACAAGGGAGGTAAAATGATATGAAACGTGGAAAAGGGTTGACATTCGTCGGCGATTCACGAATACAGAAATATGACAAACCAAAACTTAACCGCGACTACTCGGAATTCCCGGGTCGTACTGAAGAGTTCTATCCAGACTTTCTTCTGAAGGAATGGGTGACCGGTGCAGTATTCCTCATCGGCTTCCTTTGTCTGACAGTAGCGCATCCGGCACCGCTTGAGCGTGTCGCTGATCCGACAGATACAGGATATATACCTCTGCCGGACTGGTACTTCCTGTTCCTTTATCAAATTCTCAAGTACACATATGCATCAGGGCCATTCAACATCATCGGTGCGATGGTCATCCCGGGTATCGGTGTAGGGGCACTGCTTCTTGCACCTTGGCTCGACAACAACAAGGAGCGCCGCTGGACTAAGCGTCCCGTAGCAGCGGCAATGATGCTCATCTCATTCGGCATCATCTTCTACACTACTTGGGAATCAGTTGCATACCATGACTGGGAAACACAGAACCAGCAGGGACAGATCGTATTCTCCAACCTCGATACTGAAGATCCTGTCTTCCAGGATCTGATCCGTTCCAACTGTACAAGCTGCCACGGCGGTGAATTGACCGGCGGATCCGGACCGAACCTGATCGAACCCGACCTCAACGCTGAGACCGTCAATGCATTCGTAACGAATGGTACAGGTGAAATGCCAGCATTTGAAGGCCAGTTGACTGAAGAAGAAATCCAGCAGATTTCCGAGTTTGTTGCGAATCTCGAGCTGACATCGCGAGACGAGGCAGAGAATTCTTCGAACTGATGACGATATAGAATAAGAAAAAGCCCTAGCAATAGGGCTTTTTTTAATAGGAGTTCATCCCAATGTATAAAATTATCGACTTGATGTATAACAGGTGGTTCTTGATCCTGCTTCTCATATCCAATGCACTGGGAACCCTGTACGGCTACTGGTGGTACAGGGGACAGTTGTCCGATACCGAGTGGTATTTCATTCCATTCGTGCCCGACAGTCCGACAGCCACGCTTTTCCTGTCGGTCCTCATCATCATGATACTGATCGGAAAGAAGTGGGGACTGATCGATGCCCTTGCGTTCACAACATTGATCAAATATGGTGTGTGGGCGGTGATCATGAACCTGCTCACCTTCATGGAGACGGGCTTTGTTTCATGGATCGGCCTGATGCTCATTGCTTCACACGGCATCATGGCGGTCCAGGCTCTCCTTTTCCTGCCGCACCTTGAAATCAGGCCTGTTCACCTCTATATTACAGCCATCTGGCTGTTCCATAATGACATCATAGATTACGTATACGGACAGTACCCGGTCTACGGCAACCTGTCCCAATATCAGGAGCACATCGGCTATTTCGCCTTCTGGCTGAGCGTATTCGTACTTGTGCTGCTACATCAGCTTGTGCCAAGGCGTTCTGATTGACTATATGAGAAAAATTGAAGTAAAATAAAGTATGAAAAACTTTTGGAGGTTGGAATCCACGTGTATATAATTGTATATTTTGTGATTTTAATGGTTGTTCCAATGCTCGCGCAGATGAACGTAAAGTCTACGTTCAACAAGTACTCTAAGGTACGTTCAACGAGTGGTCTTACAGGGCGTGAGGTTGCAGAGGAGATCCTCAAGGAGAATGGCATCTATGATGTTTCCGTCGAAAGAGGGCAGGGATTCCTGAGCGACTATTACGATCCTAAGAATAAGAAGCTCGTCCTTTCCCCACACAACTACGATACACCGAGTGTAGCGGGAACGGCGGTTGCAGCCCATGAGGTCGGCCATGCGATCCAGCATGCGACAGGCTATGCATTCCTGAACTTCCGTTCTGCACTTTTCCCACTCGCACAGCTGGGGAGCAACTTCTCGTACTTCCTGATCATTGCCGGCATGCTCATCACGTATGCGCAGAGCAATGCAGGCGGAGGACTCGGTAACATGCTCCTATGGGGCGGAATCGCACTCATGGCATTTGCAGTCCTGTTCCAGATTGTGACGCTGCCCGTCGAGTTCGATGCATCCAAGCGGGCGATGAACCAGATCGAATCATTGAACATCGTCAACGAAAAAGAGTACCGTCATGCCAAGAAGGTATTGAACGCAGCCGCAATGACCTATGTTGCAGCGACTGCAGTCGCCGTGGCGGAACTTGTCAGATTCATTCTGATTGCCAGGAGCGGCAACTAGAAGCGAAAAAGGAGCCTGTGAAAGGGTTCCTTTTTTATTTGTCCAGAATTCTGTTAATATTATTATGATATGATACACACTGAGCGCCATCATATGATGAAGTGCCAAAATCGCCTTCACACCAGAGGGAACATTATCTATAATCAATACCAGCAACTTAAAGAACGGATGATAATATGAAAATCGCATTGATTGCACATGATGAAAAGAAGGATGACCTCCTCAGATTCATAGATAAGCACATGGATTTCTTCAGAAACCAGATACTATATGCTACAGGAACGACCGGTGGCAGAATCATCAAGCATACCGGCCTTGATGTACACAGATGCAAATCGGGACCGCTTGGAGGGGACCAGGAGATCGGTGCCATGGTGGCGAACAATACGATAGACTGCATCATCTTCTTCCGGGATCCGCTTACCGCCCAGCCCCATGAGCCGGATGTGAGTGCGCTGCTGCGCCTGTCAGACGTATATGACGTGCCTCTGGCGACGAATGAGGGTACGGCTGAGGCGGTACTCTATCATCTGAGCCATAAAGATAGGGGGTAGATCTGATGAAGATAGGCATAACCTGCTATCCGAGTGTCGGCGGCAGCGGCATCATCGCCACTGAACTCGGTATACAGATGGCAAGACGCGGACATGAGGTGCACTTCATCACTTCCAATGTCCCATTCCGTCTGGATGCCAACCATCCGAACATATATATCCATCAGACGGATATAAACGATTACAGTGTCTTCCGTTATCCGCCCTATGACATCACACTGGCGAGCAAAATCTCTGAAGTGATCATCGAGTATGATCTGGATGTCATCCATATGCACTATGCGGTACCCCATGCGGTCTGCGGCATCCTCGCACGACAGATGGCAAAGAGGGATGTCGGCATCGTCACCACCCTGCACGGGACGGATATCACGGTTCTCGGATATGATATGTCCCTGGTCAGCGCAATCCGGTTCGGCATCAATGGATCTGACATCGTCACTGCCGTATCCGAGAGCCTCAAGAATCAGACGCTGTCGCTGATAGAGCCCGAAAAGGAAATACAGACCGTCCATAATTTTGTGGACGAATCGTATTTCAATATGGACGACCGGGACCGGATCAAATCTGAAATGAAGGCCCGCTATGACATTCCTCAAGATACGAAAGTTCTGATGCACACTTCCAACTTCAGAAAAATAAAGCGGATCGATGATATCGTCAGGGCTTTCGATGGTGTTCATGGAAAGATGGACAGTGTCCTGGTGCTTGTGGGGGACGGCCCCGAGATGAATAGCGTGCGTCAGCTTGTGAAACGCCTTGGGCTGCAGGAATCCGTCATATTTGCAGGCCAGCAGACGGATGTCAGGAAGTTCTATCTGATGAGCGACATTTTCCTGCTCATGAGCGAGAAGGAGAGTTTCGGCCTGGCCCTGCTTGAAGCGATGAATTGCGGCGCTGTTCCCGTCGGTACAGTCGCCGGTGGCATCAGCGAAGTCATCCAGCATGAAAAGACCGGCTATCTTGTGGATATTGGAGATTACACCGGCGCCGGGGAACATATCATCAAGATCCTTAAGGATGATGCGCTTTACAATCAACTCCAGGCCCGCATGCTTGAAGATATCAGAAGCCGGTTCCACTCGGATGTCATCGTCAGTCAATATGAATCCCTGTACAACCAGCTGATTGGAGAAAAGAACAATGCATGAACTCTTCCTGATAGGCAATAGGATACTCGGCACTTTGGAAACGTATGGATACAAGGGGTATTTCGTCGGGGGATGTGTGCGCGATCATCATATGCATCGGGCAATAAACGATGTCGACATCACCACCGATGCATTGCCTGATGATATCGAACGCATATTCGAACGCACCGTCGATGTGGGCAAGGAGCATGGTACAATCATCGTGCTCATTGACGACATCCCATTCGAAGTGACAACATTCCGTACCGAATCGGGCTACAGCGACTTCCGGAGACCGGACCAGGTGTCATTCACAAACCAGCTCAACAGCGATCTGGAACGCAGGGATTTTACAATGAATGCCATGGCCATGGATGAAAACTTCGAGATCCTTGATCCCTACGGGGGCATGAAGGATATAGAAGAGCGGGTCATCCGTACCGTGGGCTGTCCGGAGGAGCGGTTCAACGAAGATGCACTGCGGATGCTGAGGGCTGCCCGGTTTGCTGCCCATCTCGAATTCCACGTCGCTCCCGAGACCGAAAATGCGATGGCAGCCCATGCGCAAAATCTTGAATTCGTTGCGGTGGAGCGGTGCGTCGTCGAACTCGATAAGCTGTACAGGGGGGCCGGCGTCAAAGCGGCCAAGGCCTTGATGGTGAAGACCCGCCTCAAGGCGCATCTGGCTTTCCTTGAAAATATCGGGGATGAGGATTTCCTTGATACGGATGTCCGTTCACTGGAAAATGAGATTGCACTCCAGATGTGGAGGAACCCGGGGCTCGAGCCCCATCTACATGAACTGAAACTCTCAAATGACATGAAAAGGGAGATCAAGGACACCACCAGACTGATAGGAATGCTACACAGGCCGAGCACCATAAAGGAGGTCGCCTATGGGCATGACATGAAGATATTGAAGAATGCCTCTGAAATCGTGGAGTTGAACACCTTCACGGAATCGAAGGAGAAGAAGGATCTGCTCAAGTCCGCCATTGAACTGAAGCCGCAGCTGCCCATCTCAGACATTTCAGACATCAATCTTGATGGCAATATGCTCATGCAACTCTTCAATGCGCGCGGCGGCAGATGGATCAGGAAGGTGTTTTCAGCGGTAGAGGAGAAGATCCTGGATGGCAGACTGGAGAATGACACGAAGATTATAATGGAGTGGGTGGAGGCACATGTCGAATATGAAGCAGGAGATATTGAAATTACTGAAGAATGATCGGTTCATTTCCGGACAGGAGATGGCTGACAGGCTTGGCGTATCAAGGACTGCAGTCTGGAAGAACATGAACGCGCTGAAGCGTGAAGGATACCGGATCGAGTCCGTCACAAGCAAAGGCTATCACCTGACCGGACACCCGCGCTACATAAGCCCCACATCCCTGGAGATGCTCGTGGCACAGTCGGAGCTGTTCAGCCATGTGGAATACCTGCCCACCACCGGATCGACACAGATCGAGGCGATGCAGAAGCTGGAACATCATGACGGCGCCTATATGGTGGTGGCCGAGGAGCAGACCAACGGACGGGGGCGGTTCAACCGGGAATGGGCTTCACCAAAGAATAGGGGACTCTACCTCTCGCTCGTACTCATGCCCAATATACCGATTTCGGAAATCATCCGGTTCAACCTGTTCGTTTCGCTCGCCATCTCCAAATCGATCGATCAGGCCTTCCGCATCGAAAGCGGCATAAAATGGCCGAACGACATCTATATAGACAAAAGGAAGGTTTCCGGCTTCCTTACCGAAGTCGTCAGCGAAAGCGGCGTCATAAATGCTATAATCTGTGGTATTGGGATCAACATATTCGAAGACGAGGACATAATGGACCTCCCAAACGCCACATCCATCGAACGGGAGATGGATGTAAACGTTGATATGGATCTTGATGATTTCATGGAGAAGCTCATCCGGAACATCGAACACTATTATCATCGTTTCCTGAACGAGCCGTTCAGTGCAATCAGGGAAGAATGGAAGTCACGCGCCATCGTGTTCAATAAGGAATTGAGGATCACGGAAACCGGGGAGAGCTACATGGCAAAAGCCCTCGACATAGATGATGAGGGATTCCTTGAAGTGCTCGACCGGACGGGTGAAATCAGAAAAGTCATAAGTGCAGATATAGAACTATAGTGGGAACTGGTGATGAGATGCAGAATCAGAAGTTTGCGGTAGTGGATCTGGAAACTACCGGAAATAACAAGAATAAAGATAGTATCATCCAACTGAGCATTGTGGTCGTACAGGATTTGAAGATAACCGATCAGTACTCCACCTTCCTGTCGGATGAAACCGAGTTGACACCTTTCATAAGAGAGCTGACGAACATCGATAGTTCCATGCTCGAAGATGCACCCAAATTCAGGGACATCGCCTCCCGGGTGGCCGGGCTGCTCGATGGCTGCATCTTTACGGCGCATAATGTCGAATTCGATTTCGGCTTCCTGCAGTCTGCCTTCAAATCATGCGGCATCGACTATCAGCCCAATCATCTGCTCGATACCGTGGAGCTGTCGAAGATTTTCCTGCCCAGGCTTGAACGCTTCCAGCTCAATGAAATCGCCCAGGCACTCGGCCTGGAGCTGTCGAACGCCCACAGGGCCGATGAGGACGCCAGGGCCACAGCAGAACTCCTCATTCATCTGCTGCAGAAGATGATGACACTCGACGCAGAGACGCTGAAGCATCTCTATCACCTGTCGAAGCCATTGAAATACAATCTATCCGATGTCATCTTCTCCATAGTCGCAGAATCACGCACTGGGGATGCCGAAGACCTCGAGCGCCATGGTGACTTCTACATCAGGCGGAAGCAGGGAGAGCGGCGCAAGATGGAGGCTGCCACTGTCGGAGAGCTGTACGATCGCTACATTGCACATTCCGGCAGACGGTACAGGACGGAACAGCTCCGTCTGGCCAACGAAATCTTCGAGGCGCTGGAGCAGAAGGAGAATCTTGCGCTCGAAGCATATACCGGTGTCGGCAAGACCATCGCCTTCCTCATCGCCGTCATCAGCTTCCATTCGCTGTATGGTCAGAAGGTGCTGATCTCGACATCAAAAAAGATACTGCAGCATCAGATCCTCATCGAGGACCTCGCGGCATTGGAGGCCGCCATCGGCATGCCGATCCCTGCCGTGGCACTGAAGGGCAGGGAGAACTATCTGAACCTGGATGCATTCAAGCTCCTGCTGTCTCTGGAGGACAACAATACAGAAATCATCCAGCTGAAGATGAAGCTTCTTGTATGGCTGCTTGAAACGGATACGGGGGACCTGTCGGAAATACACCTGAGGGGACCGGAGCGTGCATACTACAAGACCGCCTCCATACAGGCCGGGGAAGGGGCCGGACATTTCTTCTTCAACAGGGCGCTCACAGAAGCCGGGCATGCGACCTTCACCTTGACGAACCACTATTTCCTCATCGACTGCATCGACCACCTCCCGGATATCGATACGGTCATCGTGGATGAGGCCCATCAGCTCAAACGTTCGCTCGAAGAGCGGATGAAGACCACCTTCAGCTACCAGGCGATGAAGTTCTTCATCGGACAGATCGGGACCCCCAGTCAGGAGCGTCTTCTGGCAAACTATATCAGCCATAATGATGCGACTTCCGTATACCTTCTCGAGGATATACTCAAGCATCTGAACCAGAACATAGATAAGATGTTCACTGCAATCGAGGCCAGAAACACAAGCGACCTGCTGCACCACATCGAAACGGGCATCAGGCATACGTCGACCTTCCTTGGAGCAGTACGCGGCACACGGAACTATCAGGTCATATACAACCACATGCACCACTATCAGAAGATGCTCAACACCCTCGGTGCGGCCATCAGGCAGGATAGATATGTTCTGGAAGGGAACAGGAACCTCCAGAAGATAAAAGTTCATGTCCAACAGGAGGATATGGCATCGCTACGGGAGCGGGCCCGACATATAAAAGCCACCATCATGCTGTCCGGCACACTCGAAGTGAACGGCGGGTTCAGCCACCTCGACTATTGGTATGGCGACAGGCCGTTCAAGTCGCTCATCGTGCAGAATGAAAATCTGTTCGGCGGGACGAAGATCTTCATTCCTGAAGACATCCCCGCCTATGACATCAATGATGATGACTTCATCGCTGCCATAGTGGAATACATCGCGGTCTACTTGAGTGAGACCGGCCAGAAGCTGATGGTGCTGTTTTCGAACTTCGAGCTTCTGGACAAGGTGCATGAATATACGGCTGATGTCCCGACATTCGAGGACTTCGTCATATTGCGGCAGACCCGGATGTCGAGCAGCGAGAAGCTGCTCTCGCAGTTCAACCACCTGGACAGATGTGTACTGCTTGGGACATCAAGCTTCAATGAAGGCATCAATATGCAGGCATCGGGGACGAAATGTCTGATGCTCACCAAACTGCCGTTCCCCGTCCCGAAGAAATCGGATTTCAGGCACTTCTATAAGAATGATCTGCCGGAAGCCGTTTTCCAGTTCAGGCAGATTGCGGGGCGTGTACAGCGGCAGCCCGAGGACCGCGGGCTGCTGCTCCTTTTCGACAAGCGCATCCTCGACAGGAAGTACAGGAATGCCTTCCTGAAGTACTTTCCTTCTGAAAATGTCATTCAGGGGGATGGAGAGTCTTTCAAAGGACTGCTCCGTGATTTATAATGACTATATCAACTCTAAAGGAGAAGGAATATGGAACTCTCTCAACGAATCAAGAATATTACGCCCAGCCAGACACTGGCCATCACAGCCAAGTCCAGGGACCTCAAGGCCCAGGGGGTCGATGTCATCAGCCTCAGTGCTGGAGAACCGGACTTCAACACCCCTGATGAAATCATAGAAAAGACATATGAAGCGCTCAAGGCCGGCCAGACGAAGTATACTTCCGCCTCCGGCATCACCGAGCTGAAGGAAGCCATCATCGAAAAGATGAAGCGCGATAACGGCCTCGACTACGAGCTGTCCGAGATTTTTGTAGGCACTGGTGCGAAACATGTGCTGTACAACCTTTTTCAGGCCACACTCGACCCGGGGGACGAGGTCCTCATCCCGACCCCGTACTGGGTGAGCTATACTGAACAGGTGAAGCTCGCTGAGGGCAATCCGGTCATCATGGAGACGGACGAGTCGACTTCATTCAAGATCACTCCCGAAATCATCGACCGCCATGTGACCGACAGGACACGCATGCTGCTGCTGAACTCCCCAAGCAATCCGAGCGGCATGGTATACACGGAGGAGGAGCTCCGCAGCCTCGCCGAATACCTTGAAAAGACGGACATCGTCGTAGTTGCGGACGAGATCTATGAGACACTCGTCTACGACCATCCGCACATCTCCATCGCCTCATTCAGCGACAAGATGAAAAGGAACACGCTCATCGTCAATGGCGTCAGCAAGTCGCATTCGATGACCGGATGGCGCATCGGCTACGTATGCGGGGACAGCGATGTAGTCAAGGGCATGACCGCACTGTCGAGCCACTCGACATCCAACCCGGCGACACCGTCGCAGTGGGCGGCGCTCGCTGCCTATAATATGGACCCATCCTATCTTGAGGAGTACAACCGCACCTTCAAGGAGAGAAGGGACAAGGCCTATGAGAAGCTGATGGAGATTCCATACATCGACTGCATCAAGCCGGAAGGCGCCTTCTACCTATTCCCGAACTTCGCCGAGTGCGCCAGGAAGTGCGGGTTCGACGGTGTGGATGCATTCGTTGAAGCGGTCCTCGAGGAAGTCCACGTGGCGGCAGTCCCGGGGTCCGGCTTCGGTTCACCGGACAACATCCGGCTCAGCTATTCGCTCAGCATCGAAGATATGACAGAAGCATTGGACCGCATCAGAAAATTTGTAGAACAACATTCCAAAGGAGTTTAACATGAAGATTTCAATCAACCAGGCAGCAAAATATGAAGGCCAGCAGGTGACGATCGGCTGCTGGCTCCTGCAGAAGCGCGGCAGCGGTAAAATCCAGTTCCTGCAGCTCAGGGACGGCACCGGTTTCATGCAGGGCATCGTTGTGAAGGAAAATGATGCAGATCTTTTCGAAAAGGCAAAAGGTCTGACACAGGAGACATCCATGTATGTTTCAGGCACGATCAAAGCGGATGACCGTTCAGATTTCGGCTACGAGATGGAAGTCGACGGCATAGAGGTCATCCATGCCTCGGAAGGTTATCCAATCACACCGAAGGCCCATGGTCCTGAATTCCTCATGGACAACAGGCACCTGTGGCTGCGTTCGAAGAAGCAGCATGCAGTCATGAACATCCGCAACCAGATCATCAAGAGCACACATGACTTCTTCTTCGAGAACGGCTATAAGAAGATCGATCCGCCGATACTCACAAGCAGTTCACCGGAAGGTACGACGGAACTTTTCCATACAAAATACTTCGATGAAGATGCCTACCTGTCACAGAGTGGCCAATTGTATGCAGAAGCGGCTGCGATGGCACACGGTAAGGTCTTCTCATTCGGTCCGACATTCCGTGCGGAGAAATCCAAGACGAGGAGGCACCTTATCGAGTTCTGGATGATAGAGCCTGAGATGGCGTTCTACAACCATGAGGACAGCCTCGAAGTACAGGAACAGTATGTCGAGTACCTCGTACAACAGGTGCTGGAGCACTGCAGACTCGACCTCGGCATATTGGACCGCGATACAAGCGTCCTTGAGAAGATCCGCGCACCGTTCCCGCGCATCACGTATACGGAAGCGGTGGAACTGCTGCAGGAGAAGGGCTTTGATGATATAGAGTGGGGCGAGGACTTCGGTGCACCGCATGAAACCGAAATCGCGAACCATTTCGATAAGCCCGTCTTCATCACGAACTATCCGAAGGAGATCAAATCCTTCTACATGGAGGAGAATCCGGAAGACCCGCGCACCGTCCTGTGTGCCGACCTGATCGCCCCTGAGGGCTACGGGGAGATCATCGGGGGCAGTGAAAGGATCCATGACTACGACACCCTCAAGCAGAAGATCGAGGAGAGCGGTCTGGATCTGGAGGCCTATGAATGGTATCTCGACCTGAGGAGATACGGCAGCGTGCCGCATTCCGGGTTCGGCCTCGGCCTCGAGCGTACAGTCGCCTGGCTGAGCGGCGTCCAGCATGTCAGGGAGACGGCACCGTTCCCACGCCTGCTCAACAGACTATATCCATAGACGAAAATATCGCCGTCAGGCGATATTTTTATAAGGAGATACAGCATGTTTGAAGAATATATAAGATACATGAACATACCCGTGAACAAAGTGCTGCTGGATTGCTATTCCGAGCTGGGCCTTGATGAATCGTCCTTTGTCGTCCTCATCAAACTGATGGACATCCATCAGCGGTCATCACAGCTGCCGGAGTTCTCACATCTGTCCAAGGGGACGACGATGTCGGAATCCCAGATAGCCGGGCTCATACAGGGCCTGATACAGAAGGAGCTGCTCGAAGTCGAGACGATCCGGGAAGAGGGCAAATACATAGAGCGGTTCAATCTCGAACCCCTCTATGGAAAGCTCTCCCGCCTGCTGGAATCGACGGCGCCCGAAAAGGCGGACCCGTCTGAAATCAGATCCCTGTTCGAGTATGTCGAAGGCCTGTATGGCAGGGTCATCAGCCCGAATGAATTCGAAAGGATCAACAGCTGGCTTGAAGATTCCGGATACAGCCCGCAGACAATCCGGGATGCCGTCGATCTGGCCTACCAGAACCAGATCACTTCACTCCAATATGTCGAACGCATCCTGAACCAGACGGGCAGGGATGAACCGGCGGAAAAGGTGGACCGGATGCCTGTACGTTCATGGCTGGAAGGAGAAGATGTTTTTGATCAGTAAAAAGAAGACGGTAGAGATGATCGACAAGATAGATGTGATGTTCCCGGACGCGGAATGCGAGCTCGTACACCGCAACCCATTCGAACTGACCATTGCAGTCCTGCTTTCCGCACAATGCACCGACAACCTTGTAAACAGGGTGACCCGTGACCTCTTCAAGAAATACAGAACACCGGAGGACTATCTTGCTGTAGAACTTCCGGAACTTGAGAATGACATCCGCTCGATCGGCCTGTTCAGGAACAAGGCCAAAAACATCCAGAAGCTGTGCAGGGATGTCATCGACCGTTTCGATGGCGAAATACCTGACAACTACGAAGCTCTCGTGAGTCTCGCAGGAGTGGGGCGGAAGACCGCCAATGTCGTGCTTTCCGTGGCTTTCGGCGTTCCGCGGATTGCTGTGGACACCCATGTCGAACGTGTGGCGAAAAGGCTCGGCATCGCACGCTACAAGGATTCCGTCCTTGAAGTCGAGAAGACGTTGATGCAGAAGGTGCCAGAAGCACGCTGGAGCAAGACCCATCATCAGCTGATCTTCTTCGGACGCTACCATTGCACAGCCAGAAATCCGAAATGTGAAACCTGCCTGCTGCTTGAAGACTGCCGGGAAGGGCAGAAGCGGATGAAGGCGAAGGCGCTCAAATGACAATTGGGGAGATGCACCAGAAGCTGCTTGAAGAGGCGAGGCACCCGGATCATGCACTCTACGATGCCTATCAGGGGGAAATCTTCTTCCAAATCAATGAAGTGCTCGATGAGATCCCGGAGGAGGCACATGAACATGTGCTTCCCTTCAACTTCAAGGAACGCAAGGACTACATCCGCTCCCGCCCCTACCAGTACCACAGCATCATCCAGCTGAAGGCACTCCATGATGAATTCACCAAGAAGCTGGCTTCTTATCGTATAAGGATGAACAGATAGAAAAATCCCATGAGAAAAAATTCTCATGGGATTTTTATTATGCGGCTTCATCCGTCTCTTCTTCAGTCGGTTCCTCCGTTGGTTCCCCGGTTTCTTCAGAAGCCGGGTCCTCGGTCGTCTGCTCCTGTTCAGGTGCTTCGGTCTCTTCAGATGTTGGTTCCTCTTCTGTGGCCGGTTCCGACTCCTCCGTTTGCTGTTCCGTCACTTCTTCTGTCGGTTCTTCGATCGTCTCTTCCTGTTCAGGTGCTTCTTCAGTCGGTTCCTCAACCTGTTCTTCAGTACGCTCTTCAGGTTGTGTTTCCGGCGTTTCCTGTTCAGTGGATGGTTCTGCTTCATCCGCCGCTTCAGGATCCTCGGTGATCACCTGGTTCGGTTCATCGATGTCTTCCTCCGGCTGCTGGCGCTGCTGGGTATTGCGCTGACGCTGTTCGTCTTCATAAGTCTGCATGTCCTCACTGCCTTTTACAGCAAGTTCATCGCCGTTGACCTCGACGACACTGTCGGGACGCTCGAAGTCCTGGCCGTTATATGTGCTGATCGACTGCATGATATCCCTGAAGAACCACTGTGGCGTGATATGCTCGTCCGCACCGACGAACGAAGTGTCTCCGCCTTCTTCGGTCGCTGTAAAGCCTGTCCACAGGCTCATCGTGTACTCCGGCGTATAGCCGACGATCCAGGCATCCTTCGCTGAACTGTCCGGCAGATTTTTTTCTTCCCGGATATCGCTGCTGTAGGATGTCGTCCCCGTCTTCGCGGCTATGTTAAGGCCGTTCATCGGAATATAGTCGGCGCTGCCGTAAGGTTCAAAAGTCCCTTTCAGCATATCCGTCAGCATATAGGCAGTGTAATCCTCCATCGCCTGCTCGGACTCATGCTCGAATTCGACCGTTTCCCCTTCATCCGTCACCACGTAGCGGATGGACTGGGCTTCATTGTAGGTGCCGCCGTTGCCGAGCGAAGCGTAGGCTTCTGCCATCTGCAATGGTGTGAACTGGGAGTAGTCCCCGCCGCCGAGCACATCATTGAAGGTCAGTGGGAGGTCTTCCTCCTCTTCGGTGCTGTATTCGAGTCCCACGGCTTCCGCAAATTCCTCCGGTGCATTTTCTCCTGCTTCGTCCATCACCGTCTCGAAAGTCTTGACGGCAGGTATGTTGAGGCTCTGCCTCAGGGCGTCGCGCATGGTCACTTCACCATGATCCTGCTGATCATAGTTATATATCGTATGATCAAAGCCTTCCGGCTGGTATTCCGCTTCATCCTCGATCGTCTGGTCCGTGCGCCACTGCATATTTTCGATGGCGGGGCCATAGGAGAGGAACGGCTTCATGGTGGATCCGACATTCTTTTTAACCAATGCCTGGTTGTGCATGACCACTTCGCGGTAGTCACGGCCGCCGGAGATGGCGACGAGATTGCCCGTCTCCGTATCCAGGATCGATGAGGCAAGGTTGAAGTGCTCGCTCTTGAACTTCGGATTGTAGTAGTAGTCCCGGTCATTGACCATCGTCTGGAGCTCCCTCTGGATGCTGCTGTCCATGTTTGTATAGATGGACAGGCCGCTGGCCAGGGCTTCCCCGAGTTCCATGTCCTTGAACTTGTCGTTCTGCTGGAGCTCCCGCTTCACCACGTTGATGTAGGAGGCGTATTCCGGATCCTCAGGCTCATTCGAGGCACGCTCCTCTTCGGAACGCTGAACCAGGTTGGCGGTGATGTCGGTGTTGATGGCTTCATTGTACTCGGCTTCCGTAATGCGCTCATGATGGAGCATCAGGTTCAATACGGTATGTGCACGATTCGTCCCGGTCTCAGGATCCACATACAGATTGTATCTGTTCGGCAGCTGCGGCAGGCCGGCGAGATAGGCCGTTTCCGCCAGGTTCAACGCTTCAAGTTCCTTGTCGAAATAATAGAGGCTGGCCGTCCGGATGCCGTATATGCCATCGGAGTAGTAGATCTTGTTCATGTACATCTCAAGAATCTCATCCTTGGAATATTCCTGCTCGAGACGGTAGGCGAGGTAGGCTTCCTGCGCCTTCCTCTCGATCGTCTTCTCCTCGGTGAGGAACACCCGCTTGACGACCTGCTGGGTGATCGTGCTCGCACCCTGGCTGCCGAACCCGTCAGTGACATTGTTCAGCACTGCAGCGCCAAGCCTTACGAAGTCGATGGCCCCATGCTCGTAGAAGCGGTTGTCTTCCACGGCAAGGATCGCATCTGTGACCTTCTCAGGTGTTTCGTCTATATCCGTCAGCACCCGTTTCTGGCCGCCATACAGCGTAGTGACGAGTTCATCATCCTTGTCGTAGATCTTCGCCGGTATCGGATCCTTCAGCTTCTCCTCGCTGAATGCCGGGGATTTTGATGCGTAATACGCAAACAGGAATGAACCGACGATGAGGAGGATCAGACCAATGAGGACCGCCCACAGCAGTATCCGTTTGATGAGGGAGGCCCGGGACCGCCGGCCCCCTTTTTTGGATGTGCCGCTTCCAGTCTTCCTGCCTTTGGTTCTTTTATAGTTCTCTTCCATAGTATCCTATTCTCCATTCTCAAAATAAAATTCGTCGACTGCATCAAGGTAGCTGATCCGCGGGTTGATCCCCTGCTTCAGCAGCAGGCTCGCGTCTTTTATGTCCGTGTACCTGATGGACTTCCTGCCGCCATCAAGGAATGCTTCCCAGAAAGGCAGGAAATGCCCGATCGGCATCAGGTATGTTTCATCGTATAATGAGAACTTGATGATGATGAACACGACGCCGCCCTGCTCATGGCAGCGCCTCATATGATCCACCTGGTGTTCATGTATGTTGATGAAGGGGAAGCGCTTGTCGTTTCGTGTCTCCTTTGCTTCAAAATCTATATACCGGCCCCTGTATATGCCGTTGTAGTCACTCGTCGAAGGGACCTTGAAATAGGCTTCATCAATCTTCGCCTTTCTCCTTGAAGGGTAGTCCACATTGACGATCTGGACGGGCGTCGGCTTCTTGTGAATGACGGCGCGACCCGTCTCCAGATAGTATGCATTCGTCTGGTCCAGGTCCTTCTCCAGAGTCATTCCCCTGGAGCCGTACTTCACTTTGCCGTCCGGTGTGCGGTTCCTGCTGATGGGACCTTTCGGCCGGGGTTTGATGCCCTTGGGATATTTCATGTACATCGCCTTCCATTATTCTGTATGATGATAATATAACATTATACAACAGATCATTGGAATTAAACCATTGATAATTATAGGGAGTGTGGCAGTTTTGTCAAGAAAGGCATCTTTTGAAGACCTGCGGGCGCTGCTCGATGAAGTGGACCGCAGATATGATATGGCGAGGTCCGGTCATGAATTTGATTTTGCATCCGAAATCGAACCGTTCCTTGAAGAGAACAAGGGGCTGGTGGACGCCATCAGCGGCATCGGCACCGACTTCAGGTTCAATCCGCCGACACGGGAGAAGGTCGTCGAGGAGTTCATGGAACTTCTGATGGCCTGCCACGCAGGGCGGTTCAGCCTGAAGCTGTACCGTGAGAAGTACAAGTTCATCAACATGTGGCTGGCTCATGCAGAGAGGGAGGGGCTGTTCCGATGAAGACGCTGATAGCGGGATACCGTCCATACGAGCTCGGCATCTTCAAGGACACGCAGCCGGAAGCCGAAGTGCTGAAGCAATTCATGCGGGAGAAGGTGCGGGCGTATGCTGAAACGGGGACCGAGTGGTTCATCATCCAAGGGTATACGGGCATCGAATTCTATGCTGCAGAGGCCATAATGGACGTCCGGGAGGAGTACGGTTTCAAGTTCTCCGTGCTGAAGCCGTTCCACAATTTCGACGACCGGTACAAGGAGGAGGACCAGCTGAAGCTGAACCGGATACTGGAAGCCAGCGACTTCCACAACTTCGTCTTCAATCGTCCATACGAGTCACCGAAGATGTTCAGGATGATCAACCAGTTCCTGATCGAACATTCCGACCAGGCCCTCATCGTATTCGATGAGGAGGTCGAGTCGAAAACACGTTTCATATACGAGCAAATGCTTGAATTCCAGGAGAATAATCCGTATAATATTGAAAGAATACAATTTGACGAAATCAATGCTTTCATAGATTCCGCTTATGAGAGGTGATACAATGAACGAATATACGCTGAAGCTTTCGGCAAAGGATATATTCGAAAAAGAGTTCGAGAAGTCTCTTAGAGGTTTCAAACCCATTGAAGTAGATAGTTTCCTCGATGATGTCATCAGCGACTATCAAAAAATGGCCGACATGAACAGCAATCTCAAAAGACTCGAAGAAGAGAACGCACGGCTGAAGAAGGAAGTTGAAGAACTCCGGATCCGTGTTGCGACGAATTCGAGGTCGGTGGACAACCAGGCGCAGACCCATCAGATAGACATCCTGAAACGGCTGAGCAATCTGGAGAAGAAAGTGTTTGGACAGTCCAAAGTCAATTAGTTCAAAACGGTATCTCGGATAATCGCTATGCATGCAAGTGCATAGAGGAAAGTCCATGCTCACACGATTCTGAGACGATCGTAGTGTTCGTGCCTGACGAAACAATAAGTCAGGGCAGCCTTCAAGGCTGACGGCTGCGAACCGGCCTAAGTGCGATGCATACGGCCCCAGTAGCTATAAAAGTGCCACAGTGACGTAGCTCCTGCAGAAATGCAGGAGGTGGAACGCGGTAAACCCCTCGAGTGAGCAATCCAAATTAGGTAGGAGCACTTTCCAATGGGAATTCAACCTGAGGAAAGATACTACACTGTAGTATAGACAGATGATTATCACCAATGTGCGAGTGTAACTAGTGCACGCCTCAGCACAGCGGTACAGAACATGGCTTACAGAGATACCGGACTAGATACGCTCTCCATTTGTAATGGAGAGCTTTTATTATATAATCAAACAAATAATACATATGAAGAGAGGATTTTTGGATGCAGTTCAAATTGCTGGCAAATACACCAATGGGGATAGAGAGAGTAGTGGCGGATGAGATCGAAGCGCTCGGCTATGAAACAAGACTCGAGAACGGAAGGGTCTATTTCGAGGGGGATGAGACGGCCATCATCCGGACCAATCTGATGATGCGGACCGCCGACCGCATACGCATCATCGTCGGCGACTTCAATGTCGAGACATTCGATGAACTCTTCGAGAAGACGAAGGCGCTGCCATGGTCGGATATACTCGGACCGGCCGCAGCATTCCCCGTCACGGGGCGCTCCCACAAGTCGACGCTCTACAGCGTGCCGGACGTCCAGAGGATCGTCAAGAAGGCCATCGTCGAGCATCTGAAGGACGCCTTCAGCATCAAGACGAAGCTGCCGGAGACCGGACCGCGCTATAAGGTCGACATCTCCATACTCAAGGACCGTGCCGTACTCACCATCGATACGAGCGGGGATGCCCTCCACAAGCGGGGATACAGGACTGGTCAGGGTGAGGCGCCGATCAAGGAGACCCTTGCCGCCACCATGCTCAAGCTCGCCAACTATGACGGGTCGAACACCCTGCTCGATCCATTCGCAGGATCCGGCACAATACCGATCGAAGCGGCCATGATGGCACTGAACATCGCACCGGGCTCAAACCGGACATTCGACGCTGAGAAGTGGGACATCATACCGGAAGAGGACTGGAAGCGCGAGCGGATGGCGCTTGAAGATGCCGCCCACTATGACAGGGAAGTGCGCATCCTGGCATCCGACATCGATCCGGAAATGATCCAGATCGCCAAGGACAATGCCATGGAAGTGGGGCTGCTCGATAACATCCACTTCGAAACACGGGACATACATGACATGGAACTCGAGGAGCATCATGTACAGATCGTCACCAACCCGCCATACGGGGAACGTATCGGGGAGGCCAAGGCAGTGGAGGAGATGTACCGCAAGATCGGGGAAATGATGGCGAAGGATCCGACACTGAGCGTCTACCTCATGACATCGAACAAGATGTTCGAGCATATCGTCGGTAAAAAGGCGACGAAGCGCCGCAAGCTGTTCAACGGCTACATCGAAACGACATACTTCCAATATTGGGGAAAACGGGGGGAATGAAGCATTGGCTGCGACAGAGACACTGGAAATCCTATACAAACTGAAGAAGGAAATACTCAAGTCCGAAAATGAAGACCTTGTTTCCCAGATCGACCATGCGATTATGAAGACATACAAAGATCAGCTGGTCTTCTCCTTCATCGGGCATTATTCCGCCGGGAAGTCGAGCCTGATCAACCATATGCTGAACCAGGAGATACTGCCGTCCTCCCCGGTGCCGACCACCAGCAACACCGTTTCGGTTGAAATCGGGGACAGCGAGGAGATACAGGCTTTCGTCGACCAGTACCGGTATATCCCGCTTGAAAACTACGAATCCTTGAGGAAACTGAATACGCGGGACCTCGACATCACCTCCATCTCGATGAATGTGCCGCATGCACTTTTCCGGGAACGGACCGTCTTCCAGGACACCCCGGGTGTGGACTCCAACACGAGCAGCCACGGGGAGAGCACCAACCGCTTCCTCCTCAACAGCGACTACATCTTCTTCACAGTCGAATACAACCATGTGGAGAGTGAACACAACATGAAGCTGCTCAAGGAGATCGCCGACCTCAACATACCGTTCTCACTCATCATCAACCAGATCGACAAGCACGATGACCGGGAGCTCTCCATGGACACCTTCCTCTCCCGCATCAGGCGGACACTGGACCAGTGGAGCATCGTGCCTGAACATGTATTCACGACTTCGATCTATGACTCGCCATACAACGAAATCAACCAGGTGACGAAGCACATCTCGGAAATCGAGGCGGCGCGGGACGCCTATGAAGCGGCATACCACGAACGGATCATCAGGAACATCGAAGACAGGCAGCTCCAGTACCTCGAGGATGCAGAAGCGGATCTCTGCAGTCAGCTCGACATATCCGGGGAGCCGACGCGTGAAGCGGTGGAATCGCACCTTGCTTACCTTGGGAAGGAAGTGGAGAAGAGCGGCATTGCCCGCCTTCATGAGGATCCGGAGGCACTGCGCACGCATGTCCAGAAGGCGCTCAAGGATATTACGGCAAACAGCTACATATATCCGCACCAGGTGAAGTCGGCCATCACCGATTTCCTGAAGGTGCTTTCCGGTGAGATACAGCCGGGCGGCCTGTTCGGCAAGAGGAAAAAGGCGAAGATGCTCTATGAAGAGTATAAGGAAAAGATCGGGCAGGAGATTGCACCTGTGCTGCAGACCGAAATCAATGCTCCGGTCAACGGCATGTTCGATTCCCTAGGTCTCGAGGGCGCCCCCTTCAAGTATGAATGGAATCCGGATGTCCTGATCGAGGAGGAGATCACCTCCCTATCATCTAACTACATCATGAACTATCTGGACAAGCTGAAGCGTGAGATCGAATCCGACATCTCATCAAAAGCGATGGAACACCTGAAGGGCCTTGAAGCAGGGGGGTGGGATCAGAAGGACAGTGACGACCACCTGACGGAAGAGATACGGCTGTACACCTCCCTTGGGGAGGTGCTGGCCCTGAAGGAATCGCTAGAGACCGACAACTACAGGCATTTCTACATCCATCTGGATGATGAGATGGAACGGCTCAAGCTGACAGAGCCGATCAGCCATGACTTCGGCGAGGCGGAGCCCGAGAAGACGTACTCCAGCGACAGCGATGGACCGGCGGAAGTGGAAGAGATGGACACGCCATACTTCACAAGATTGGCCGGGATGCTCGAGGACCATCCAAGGTATGAAGATTTCCGAACGATCATCGAAGACAAGCTCGAGCGCATCAGGAACGGTCAGGTCAACATCAGCGTCTTTGGTGGATTCAGTGCCGGCAAGACGACCTTCATCAACGCCCTGATGGGGGAGGCCCGCCTGACGACGAGCCCGAACCCGACGACGGCGACGATTACGGAAATTGCGGGTGGCGGCGAGAGCCATGCCCTCTATAAGACTGAAGAAGACCTCGTCCAGTCGCTTGCTGTCATCACGAACAGGGAGGGCGAATCGGTCGACGACTTCCTGCCGTGGATCAGAAAGAATAAGAAGGCGGTCAAAGAGGCCTATATCCCGTTCCTGAACGGCATCGAAACCCACTATGCCCGCCACCGGGAACACCTCGGCACCGATGTTGTGATGCCGACCGATGAACTGATCGGAAAGATCAGTACGGATGAGGAGGCGATCTTCATCCATAAGGCCTTCCTCTCCATCGACAATGAATTCACGAACAACTTTTCGGTCATCGATTCCCCTGGAATCAACTCGATCAATGAACGGCATACGAAAGAGACGCACAACATCATCTCAGCGAGTGACATGATCATCTACGTATCCTACTACAACCATGTCTTCAGCCGTTCCGATGAACAGTTCCTCCAGTACATCAAGTCCATCAAGGGGGACGACTTCCCGGTCATATTCATCGTCAATGCCGTCGACCTGATGAAATCTGAAGCGGATCTCGACAAAGTGCTCGACTACATCCGCTCCGCCCTCGGTCAGCTGAATATAAAGAACAGGGTCTTCCCGCTTTCTGCAAAGCAGGCACTTGAAGGTGGGGACGGACGGTTCGATCATGCGAAGGAGGAGATCGTCTCCCTGGCGCACCGCAATGCCTCGATGATACAGTACCAGTCACTCGAGGAGACGGCCGGCCAGCTGAAGCATGCCATAGCGGGCAACATGAAGCGGTACCATAACCAGCATGAGGAAAAGGCGCACATCGAAGCGGTCAGGAATCAACTGATTTCGGATCTCGAACAGTTCACCGCACACAGCGCGGCGCCGACACTGCATCAGGAGCTCGACATCATCCTCTCCCATGTGGAAAAGCAGCTGACGCTGAAGCTGTATGATCACCTGAAGGGACTCGTCTCCGCGTCGGATATGAGGAACAGGAAGTTCATTGCAGAGAACAGGACCTTCCTCATCAACAGCATCAACCAGCAGTTGAGCCTGGAGATTGCGACCAGCTTCAATGCAATCTATCATAAGGCGGACAGGGAGCTTGAGCAGGACATCAGAAAATTGAACGCGTCGCTCAGGGAGGCACAGACCGCCCATCACATCGAAACGGTGCAGGTCGACCGGCCGCAGCCGGAAGCGGGAGCCGATCCGGACCGTCTGCTCGATTTCCAGAAGCCGCTTCACCAGGCAAGGAACCAGCCGAGGGACTTCCGCACCCTGCAGCTCGATTTGGCAAAAGCCCTCGTGCAGTCCATGGATGCGGAGAACATGCAGGCCGATATGAGCGCAATGATCGATGGCTATCTCGAAGATGTGGACCGGAAGATGCAGGAACCACTCGAGAGCATCCGGCAGTCCCTGAAGGAGCCATTGCCGGAAATAAGCGATGCGGAATATGCCGAAGACAGGAAACTGGATCAGGCAATCGAAAATTTGGAGGGGATTGAAGCATGACGATCATAGACGGAAGTACCCACGCAGGTGACCTGCCTGATGATCTTATACTGGTCGACTGCAGGAATGTGATGGACGATCTGGAGGCATCATGGCGGAAAGTGGCCGACCATCCTCTCAAAGGGGCTGTCCATATGCCCCAGAGCCCGTGGATGTTCGATTCACCCGGGCTGAACCGAGGCAGGCATCCGATACCCTGCAGGAGTGTGGTCGAAGCCCTGCATCAGGCATTGAAACAGGAGGGCGGGACACTGCTGCTCGTCGATGATGAAAAGCAGTTCTTCCACACACGGCTCTACTACCTATTCAGTCTCTACGGCTTCGATGCCCTTTTGTGGAATGATTCGCTGGAGCGCCTCAAGTCCCTGTCAGGGAAGATCAGGGATAGTGCAGCAACACTTCCTGCTGAAGACCTGGAGCGTAGGGGCACATTTGATGATGCCGACAAAAACCTGCTTGCAGGCATGGATGAAGTCAAGGCGGCTGTGGATGACAGGGACGTGCTGCTGATTGACGTCCGGGCACGCGCGCGGTACCTCGGTGAAGAGGAGCCCATCGACCGGAAGATGGGGCACATACCAGGGGCTGTGAACATTCCCTATGGGGATGTCTTCCGTTCGGGAAGGATGGATTTCGATGCACTCGAAGATATGCGGGGCTTCCTCGGCGGCTTCAGTGAGATCATCGTCTACTGCGGCTCGGGCATGAGTGCAACACCACCATTTCTCGTCCTTCATGAAATGGGACTGCCCGCAAGGCTCTACGGCGGCAGTTTCTCCGAGTGGATTACGGACGGGGCCAACAGCGTTGAAACAGGGGAGAGCCCCCTCAATGAAAGGATCGTTTCACAAAATGAATAACAATATACTGGTAGTGGACGGCATGGCATTGCTGTTCCGCCACTTCTATGCAACAAGCTTCCGCCAGCAGTTCATGTACAATGCCTACGACAGGCCGACCAACGGTGTCCAGGGGGTCGTCCGCCATGTCCTGAAGCTGGTCGAGACCCTGAGGCCGCAGCAGCTCATCATTACATGGGATATGGGATCGCAGACCGTCAGGAATGAATGGTTTGCAGACTATAAGAAGGACAGGGTGGCACCGCCCGATGAACTCATTCCCCAGTTCGACTATGTGAAGGAAGTGCTTGATGATCTGAACATGTTCCAGATCGGCCTCAAGGGCTATGAAGCGGATGACATCATCGGCACCCTTTCAAAGACATATAAGGATATCGTCATCGTGAGCGGCGACCGTGACCTGCTCCAGCTTCTGGATGAAGACAATGCATTATGGCTCACCAAGAAGGGTTATACGGTGTATGACCAGTACACGAAGGCCCGGTTTGAAGCGGAGCACGGCATCACACCCGACCAGTTCATCGACGTCAAGGCGCTGATGGGGGATGCCAGTGACGGATACAAGGGCGTCAAGGGTATAGGGGAGAAGACGGCCTTCAAACTCATCCGTGAATTCGGAAGTGTGGAGGACCTCCTCCTGAACCTCGACCAGCTGACACCTGCTGTGCGTACGAAGATCGAGACGGATATCGACTCCCTGAAGATCTCCCACAGGCTTGCCAGAATCATCACCGATGTACCGGTAGACCTGGACCTCGTCGAATCACGCAGCACCCTGAACATTTCAAAACCTGAAATCCAGACCATCCTGGATGCACATGACCTCAAGATCAGCAGCAAATATGTGCAGACCCTGGATCTATAGGAGGTGGGGCAGTGGCAAGAGCATATATAGATGCGGCGGCATCGAAGAATCCTGATATGGCCGCCGGCGCGGTTGTCTTCAAGGATGAAGGGACCACCCTCGAGTTCACCACCTTCCTTGGGGAGATGGACAACCACGAAGCGGAATGGGCTGTATTGGCGTTTGCAGTGGATAAGGCACTGGAGCATTCCCTCAATTCGCTGATCGTCCATACGGATTCAAAGGTGATCGCAGACAGTTTCGACAGGAATCATGTAAAAAATCCAGTATTCAAAAAATACTTCGATCAGATTTCACAGCACCTTGATAAATTCGACCTGTTCATCGTCAGCTGGACGCCGAGGGGCAGTAACCGGCGGGCAGACGAACTGGCGAAGGAAACTTTGTACAGGAACAGAAAAGGCTGATCCAGGAGATCAGCCTTTTTTTATACAGGACATTTCGGTATAATTGATTGAGGAGGTTGAAAAGTGAATCTCGAAGTATTGGATAAGATCAATGCCCTTGAAGAAAAGTATTGCCAAGGCTGTCTTCTTAAGGAACTGAACCGTTCCGAAGGCACCCGGACGGCTGCACATAATTTCTGCATCCACGAGTGTTCTGTAGGCATCGCCATACGGTCACACGGGAATAAGCTGCAATAGGAGGATTACAATGGAAATCGTTAAAATTGAACCAACACCAAGCCCGAACACAATGAAGATCACTGTAAGCGAAGAGAAAGCGGAGATGAAGTCATCCACATACCGTCAGGTGACGGATGAAGCGCCTGATTTCATCAACCGGATTCTTGAACTCGAAGATGTAACGAGCGTCTTCCACGCCCTCGACTTCGTCTCTGTGGACAAGTCCCCGAAAGCCGACTGGGAGACCCTGATCCCGGAAATTGAACAGACGTTCACATCCCGGGAACAGGATGTAAAAAAAAACCAAAATTAGAGAGTGATTTCGGGGCCGTCTCCACACAGGTCCTGACATTCAAAAATATACCCTACCAGATCAAACTGAATGATGGGGAGGAGCACCGGAAGCAGCTGCCCGGCCATTTCCTGAAGGCGGTGGAGGAAGCGACATTGCCGGAGGATAATATCATCCTCCTCAGGAAGTGGGAGGACTATGGCACGCGATATGGTGAACCTGAAGAGATATTCGGGGAACTGCTGGAGGAACTGGATGCACTCTATGATGAAAAGAGGCTTGCAGAGCTTGTCCAGGAAGCCCGGACGAAGACGACACCTGAGCCGAAAAGGTATTTCAGAGTTTCCGTCGACGACTTCCGGTCAAAAGAGAACTGGAAGGATCGTCTGTGGCTGCTGAACCACATGGAGACGCCGACGGAAGCGGATTATGAAGTGCTTTCACTTGCACTTGAGGACGAAAAGATGCAGGTGAGGAGGGAAGCCGTCAGTCTGCTTGCCATGATTGAGGAGAAGGCGACGCTGCCATATCTGAAGCGTGCGCTCGGTGACCGTTCGGTGCCCGTCAGGAGGACGGCGGGAGATGCCTATAGTGATCTCGGGTATAAGGAAGGACTCGAGGACGTCTATCCTCTTCTGGATGACAGGAGCCCCATCGTCAGATGGCGTGCCGCAATGTTCATCTACGAGGTGGGGGATGAAGAGAGCCTGCCACATCTTAAGGCACATACGGACGAGCCACAGTATGATGTCCGTCTGCAGATCGAAATGGCCATCGCCAGAATAGAGCAGGGGGAAGCTGCCCTCGGCAGTGTCTGGAAACAAATTCAAGAAAGGGAGCGGTAGTATGAATCCATATGAAGCATACATGAAGGAAGTAGCCCAGCCAATGCGTGAAGAGCTGACCGGGAGGGCGTTTGATGACCTGACGACACCGGAGGAAGTGGACCAGTTCATGAACAGTCTGGAATCAGATGAATCAGCCTTCGTTGTCATCAACAGTGTCTGCGGTTGTGCAGCAGGTCTTGCAAGACCTGCTGCTGTAACAGTAGCTGAACAGAATCCTGTGCGCCCTGACAGGAAGGCGACCGTGTTTGCCGGCCAGGACAAGGAAGCGACTGAACGCATGCGCGAATATATCGGGCAGGCACCTTCCAGCCCATCCATGGCCTTGTTCAAAGGCCAGGAACTCGTTCATTTCATGCCGCGCGAACATATCGAGGGCAGGGACGTCAACGATATCATGATGGATATCAAAGAGGCTTTCGACGACCATTGCTCATAAAAAAACAGGAAAGGCTGAGCCTTTCCTGTTTTTATTGACATTATGCGCCCTAGTCGTAGATGCTCATCGAGATCATATATAAAGCGAGCAGCGTCAGACCGATTGTCATCATAATTTCCATAAGCCACACTCCAAAAGAAATTTATTTATTCGAATTCATGTATTCATGTATTATTATATATAAATAAGCATAAAAAGAAAAGGGGAGGATATGATGAATCGTTTCGATCAGACATACCATGATCTCCTGAAGAAGATCATGGAAGAGGGAAAGTACAAGGGGGACCGTACCGGCACCGGCACACACTCCATCTTCGGCCATCAGATGAGGTTCAACATGGAGGACGGATTTCCACTGCTCACCACGAAGAAGGTGCTGTTCAAGATGCTTGCGACCGAACTGATATGGTTCATACGCGGGGATACGAACATACGTTTCCTACTCCAGTACAACAACAACATCTGGAACGAATGGGCCTTCAAGAACTGGGTCGAGTCGGAAGAGTACAAGGGCCCGGACATGACCGACTTCGGTAATCGTGCCCAGAAGGATGAAGACTTCAAGGCGGTCTATCAGAAGGAGATGGATGCCTTCAAGAAGATGGTCCTGGAGGATGATGCATTTGCCGGGAAGTATGGAAACCTGGGCAATGTATATGGCCGCCAATGGCGTGCATGGGAAGGTCCTGACGGCAGCTTTACGGACCAGCTCAAGGATGTCGTTGAAAACATCCGCAACAACCCTGATTCCCGCCGTCATATCGTCACCGCCTGGAACCCGGCTGAGATCGGTACGATGGCCCTGCCGCCATGCCATGCCTTCTTCCAGTTCTATGTAAATGACGGCAAGCTGAGCCTCCAGCTCTATCAGAGGAGTGGAGATGTATTTTTAGGTGTGCCTTTCAACATCGCAAGTTATGCACTTCTTCTGCATCTTGTTGCCAGGGAGTGCGGCCTCCGTCCACATGAATTCGTCCATACGCTCGGGGATGCACACATCTACACCAACCATTTCGATGCGGTTGAAACACAGCTCGAGCGGGATGGCTTCGAAGCCCCTGGAATAAGGATACATGGTGAGCGCTCCATGTTTGAACTGGATTATGAGGACTTCGAAGTCGTGGACTATGAATCACATCCTTATATCAAGGCACCAATCGCTGTATAGGAGGAAGAAAATGGTATCTTTAATCGTATGTCACGCGGAACAGAATGTCATCGGCTTCAAGAACAAGATGCCGTGGCACCTGCCGAATGACCTTAAGCATGTCAAAAAGCTGACTCAGGGCAATACAATCGTCATGGGGCGGAAAACCTTCGATTCACTCGGGCGGCCCCTGCCGAACCGCCGCAATGTCGTGCTGACTCGAAACAGGGATTTTGATGCGGAAGGTATTGATGTCATCCATGAAGTGGCGGACATCAAAGAGCTGGAAGGGGAGGTATTCATCTTCGGCGGCAGCGGCGTCTATAATCAGACGATGGACCTTGTCGATGAAATGCACATCACAAGGATCCACGAAACTTTTGGCGGGGATACTTTCTTTCCGGAATATGATGAGTCGGAATGGGAACTTGTGTCCAGTGAAGAAGGCATCATAGACGACAAGAACAGATATCCCCATGAATTCCTTCATTTCAGGCGCAGGACACATTAGCGGGGAGTGACCTTTTGAATATTTGGAAATGGCTTTTCATGGGACTGCTGCTGGTGAACGCAGCTATCGTCATATGGCTGTCTACAGCGCTAAGCGGCGATTATCAGGCCCCTTCGGCAGAAAATGATAATTATACTCCAGAAGAATCGGGTATAGAGGTAAAGATGAACAACGATGCAATGGAATCCATCATCAATGATGCCATCGATGATGAGAGCCTCGCGATCACCGTAGACGAGGAGCAGATCGCCCTGGATGTGGTCAGGCAGGTAATCGGATTATCGATTGAAACTTCGGTCGAACTTGAACCGGTCTCCACTGGTGAAGAAGTGGTGTTTGAGCTGGTGGACATCAACATTTCTGATCTGCCACTCTCACAGAACATGATGTATGGCCTGATCAAAGATCAGAGCGACCTGCCCGAAGGCATCAGTTTCAGGGATGACGAACGTGCCCTTGTAATCGATTCGGAAGTGTTCACAGAGCAGCTTGAATGGGATGTCAGAGTCGATTCGATTGATTATGAGAATGATGAGTGGTATTTTTCTATAACAAGATAATTAAGAGGTGAGCAATTTGGCAATAGCAACATTGGCAGGCGGATGTTTTTGGTGTCTCGTAAAGCCATTCGATCAGTTTGAAGGCGTCAACTCCGTCGTTTCCGGGTATTCGAACGGACATGTGGAGAACCCGACATATCAAGAGGTGACGAGTGGCACCACGGGTCATGTCGAAGCAGTACAGATTGATTTTGATGAAGATGTGATGTCCTATGAAAAACTGCTGGATATATTCTTCAAAACCTTCGATCCTACAGACACAGGCGGCCAGTTTGGCGACAGGGGCCCGCAGTATATGCCTGCGATATTCTATCATGATGACAAACAGAAGCGTGTTGCCGAGGCAACGATAGAGTCTCTTGATGCCCAGAACATATTCAATGGTCCCATCAGGACTCCGGTTCTGCCCTATAAGAATTTCTACAGGGCGGAAGAGGAGCACCAGGACTTCTACAAGACGAACAGTGCGCATTACAACGCATACTTCAAGGGCTCAGGCAGAAAATCATTCTTGGAAGAGCATTGGGGAGTGGAATAGATGGCTATTGAAAGAAATGAAAGCGAACTGACTGCAGAAGAATACAAGGTGATGAAGGAGAACGGCACAGAACCTCCTTTTCAGAATGAATACTGGAACCATTATGAGGATGGCCTGTATGTGGATAAGATCAAGGGAACACCCCTGTTCACTTCACGGGACAAATTTGCCTCCGACTGCGGATGGCCGAGTTTTGCAAAAAGCATATCGGAAGATGTGACGGAGCACTTCGACGATTCTTTCGGCATGCGGCGTACCGAAGTCAGGAGTGAGTCCTCGGACAGCCACCTTGGCCACGTATTCGAAGACGGCCCACAGGAACTCGGAGGACTGCGCTACTGCATCAACTCAGCAGCGCTCGAGTTCATTCCGAAGGATGAACTTGAGGAAAAAGGCTATGGTGAATATTTGAAGTACTTTGAGTAGACTTTCAAAAACTTACTTGGACAGGAGAGAATTCAAATGTTTAAAAATCTATTTGGAAAAAAGAATGATGTAGACAAAGAAATCGAAATCACGAGTCCATTGAATGGAAAGTATGTTAAATTGGAAGATATTCCCGACCCGGTCTTCGCAGAAAAGATGATGGGCGAAGGGTTCGGCGTCGATCCGACGGATGGGGAAGTCGTAGCACCGGTGGCTGGAACAGTCATGCAGGTATTCCCTACGAACCATGCTGTCGGCATCAAAACCAATAACGGTCTGGAAGTGCTCATACACATCGGCCTGGAGACTGTAGCGATGGAAGGTAAAGGGTTTGAAGGCCACGTATCGGAAGGGGACAAGGTCGAGAAGGGTGACAAGCTTGTCACTTTCGACATGGATCTAGTAAAATCGGAAGCGAACAGTACAATCTCCCCGGTCATCATCACAAACAGTGATGTTCTTGACTCGTTCGACCTTAAGGAAGTTACGGACCTGGATCGGGCGGACACTGTCGTTGCGAGCGCATCCATCAAGTAATGAAGAACTATTCCTTCTATCAATATATCAGAACACGAAGAGGGGAAGCTTCTCCCATCGGCCGACTGGCCGAACATATTGCGGGTGATGCCATGTTCCCGAAGTATTCCGACGACTATCTTGAAATATCAGACTACCTGGAGAGGAACCCCTACGAGGACATGCCGCTTTCGCATTATGACACAGCTTTTGAAGACTATCGCAACTGGCTGGAGCATTAGCTGCAGCCGCAATACTACCAAAGGAGAATTTTAACCATGAGTATTCACATCAATGCAAAAAAAGGTGACATTGCGGACACGATCCTGCTGCCGGGCGATCCGCTGAGAGCGAAGTATATTGCAGAAAACTTCCTGGACGACGTCGTCTGCTACAACGAAGTGCGTAATATGCTCGGCTTCACCGGGTACTACAAAGGAAAACGTATTTCCGTACAGGGTACGGGAATGGGTGTACCGTCAATCTCCATATACATCCACGAACTCATGGATGAATATGGGGTCAAAAACCTGATCAGGGTCGGTACATGCGGCGCAATCCAGAAGGACGTCAAAGTAAGGGATGTCATCCTTGCACAGAGTGCCTCAAGCGACTCCTATCAGAACAGGAAGCTTTTCAAAAATATCGAATATGCTCCGACTTCCGACTTCGAACTGCTGCTTTCAAGCTATAATGAAGCGAAGAAGAAGGGCCTGAACGTCCAAGTGGGCAACGTCTTCACAGCGGATTCATTCTATGATGAAAATGGCAACATCGAGCAGCTCGCCCAATATGGTGTGCTTGCCCTCGAGATGGAATCGAGTGCGCTGTTCACCATCAGCAAGAAGTTCGATGCAAGGGCGCTCTCCATCTTGACGGTATCCGACCATGTGCTGACAGGTGAAGCGACATCGAGCGAGGAGCGCCAGACGACATTCAATGAGATGATTGAAGTCGCATTGGATGCCAGCCTGCCATTCATCGAAGAAAATCAATAGGGAGCCAGGAACAGTGCCATGCACTGTTCTTTTTCTTTAACTTTCATACTTAAACTGGTAAACTAAAACTTAATTATTCAAGTAGAAATTAGGTGTAAGTTTTGAACGAAGAACATGAGCGTCATGAGACGAAGAATCCGGGCGGACGCCGGATCAACATAAAACTTTTCTGGTTCATCATCATCCTGCTGACTTCGGTCATAGCAACGGCGGTCATTACTGCGCTCAGTCTGGAAGCCGGGAATGAAAAGGCCGTCAATGTGGGGACCGATACGAGAAGCGAATTTTCCAAACTGTACAATGTATATGACACGATCAACTCCGAATACTATGAAGATGTGGACCGGGATGCCCTGATTGAATCCTCCATCCAGGGCATGGTCGAAGGATTGGATGACCCGTATAGTGAATACATGAACAACGAAGAGACGGAAGCATTCCAGGAAACGGTCACAGGAAATTTCGAAGGCATCGGAGCAGAAGTGATGCAGGAAGGCAATCGCATCATCGTGACTTCACCGATGCGCGGCTCGCCGGCAGAAGAGGCGGGCATCGAACCTGGCGATGAGATCATTGCGGTCGACGGCGAGTCCATTGAAGGATGGACGACCCAGGAGGCTGTGCAGCTCATACGTGGTGAAAAGGGGACGGACGTCGTGCTCACCATCGTAAGAGGGGAAGGCGATCCGATCGACATAACGATCACAAGGGATACGATCCATATCGACAGTGTGACGTATGAAGAAGTCGATGGCGTCGGACACATCAGTGTCAATCGCTTCCAGAGAGGGACGACCGAAGAATTTGAAAGCAAACTGAATGAAGCTGCTGAAGACGACGTCGAGGACGTCATCATCGACTTCAGATACAATCCTGGCGGCCTGCTGGATGAGGCGGTCAACATGATCAACCAGTTCATCGATGAGGGCCAGACCGTGCTGTCCCTTGAAGATAATAATGGCGAACGCAATGAAATAGCGACAAGCGGGGAAGCAAACCCGAATACGGAGGACTTCACCGTCTACATCCTGATCAATGAAGGATCGGCGAGCGCTTCAGAAGTCTTTGCGGGCGCCATGGACGACCTCACCGGCGCCACCATCGCTGGTACGCAATCATTCGGCAAAGGTGTCGTCCAGCAGACAGTGGAATTCGGTGACGACTCCCTTCTGAAATATACGAACACCAAATGGCTGACACCAAACGGCCATTGGATACATGGGGAAGGCATCACACCGGACATTAAACTCGTCAACCCCGATTATTACAGGGTCGATATGCTCAGCCCGGATGAAGTGTACACAGAGGGCATTGCCAATGAGACGGTGCCGTCGATCAAAGTTGCTCTCGATACCCTCGGCTACGAAATTGAAGACTTCGATGAAGATTTCGGCCCTGATCTTACGACAGCGGTCGGTGACTTCCAGTCCGACAATGGTCTTGAAATGACCGGGAATGTGACAGGTGAAACTTCCACCATCCTCATGAGTGAACTGAGGGAGTACATCAATGAGAATGATGCCCAGCTCGAATATCTCGTCGACTACATCAATGGGGAATACACTGAAGAAGAAATTGAGGAGTATGCTGAAAGCAGGGCACAGCACCTTGAAATAGAATTGCCTGAAGAGGAAACAGAAGAAGGTGAGCCTTCCGAAGGACAGGATGAAGAACAGGAAGAGGAATCCACAGAAGAACCTGTAGACGAAGCATCTCCTGAAGAAGAATCTACAGAAGAATAATGTAAAGCCGTATGAACACAGTGTTTATACGGCTTTATATTGTATCCGCAGTAAAAATGGTTTAAAGTAATTAGCATAAAAGAGTTTTGGAGGAAAGTATGGAAGCGAAAAAGAGAAAAGTTGTCCTCACCGGTGGAGGCACCGTCGGACACGTAATGCTTAACAAACTGCTTATACCCTGCTTTATAAATAAGGGTGTTGAACCTGTCTATATTGGTTCGAAAAAGGGAATTGAAAAGGAAATAATCGGTGCAACATCCATCAAATACTACAATATTTCAAGCGGAAAGCTGAGACGCTACATTTCTGCCGAGAACTTCAAGGATGTATTCAAAGTCATGAGGGGTGTCGGGGATGCCCGTAAAGTATTGAAGAAGGAACAGGTCGAATTCGTATTTTCAAAAGGCGGTTTCGTCAGTGTACCGGTTGTGTTGGCAGCCAAATCTCTTGGAATTCCAGTATATATACATGAGTCCGACATCACTCCGGGCCTGGCCAACCGTATAGCTGGAAAATTCGCCACTAAAATCTATGTCACTTTCAAGAAGACCCTGGAGTATGTTCCGAAAGGAAAATCCGAGTATCTGGGCCCAGTGATACGGGATGAACTCAAAAGGGGCTACAGGGATATCGGATATGAACTCACCGGATTCACTGAAGAAAAGCCCGTCATGATCGTGATGGGAGGCTCCCTCGGTGCCCGTTCAATCAACACCTTCGTAAGGGAGAACCTCGATGCCCTGACGAAGGAATGGCAGATCATCCACCTATGTGGACGGGGCAATTACCAGGAGGGGCTCGACAACCCGAACTACAGACAGTTCGAATTCGTGAAGAAGGAGCTGCCGCACCTTCTGAGGATTTCGGATATTGCCGTCGGAAGAAGTGGTTCGAATGCCATCTATGAGTTCCTGCTGAATGAAAAGCCGATGATACTCATCCCGCTGCCGCTCTCTCAGAGCAGGGGAGATCAGGTTGAAAACGCCGAGTACTTCAAGGAAAAGGGCTATGCTGAAGTCATTCAGGACGAAGAACTGGATCTTGAAACATTCCAGACCACCCTGGACCGCATCGAAGGCAAAAAGGATGCCATCGTGGAATGCATGAAGAAGTTTGAAGGTGGCTTCAGGCCGGAATCACTTGTTAATCTCCTGCTCGATGGGGAGGCGCAGCGATGACCCGAATGAAGAAACTTTCGCTCTTTCTGGTTTTCACGCTCATTTTTGGCGTCATCGCCTATTTCCATGAGTCCCGTATCGGACATTGGATCGATACTGAAGTCTATGAGTTCATCTATGCTTCCGAAAGCTTCATTACAACAGCTTTGATGCTCGGTTTCACACAGGTCGGTGAAGTCCTGTCGATGGTCATCCTTTCATTGATAATGATTACGATATTGATGCTCTACAGGCTGAAGTTCGAGACCCTTTTCATGATCATCTCCATGCTCGCAAGCAGCATACTCATACCAGTCATGAAAAATTCATTCGACAGGGAAAGACCCTCCATGCTGAGACTCATCGATATCACAGGATTCAGTTTTCCAAGTGGGCATGCGATGGGATCGACAATCTTCTTTGGCTCCCTCATGACGCTGATCAAGAACAGCGGTCTGAATAATAAAAGCATACTGTATGGATTATGTGCATTCTTCATACTGATGATTTCTTCTTCAAGAGTCTACCTTGGCGTCCATTATCCCACGGATGTAATTGCTGGAATTGTAGCCGGTATAGCTGTCGTCATCGCTACAAGTTTCATTCTGCATAAAAAAACTTGACAGATTACCATTGCCTATATAAAATGTAATTGAAAATGATTATCAATGAGAATGAATAAGCCCCCCTTATTTAACAGATCATTTTCAAGACAAGTTTATATATCCATAAACACATGGCAGCGTCCCGCGGGGCGTTGCCATTTCTTTTATGTTTCCAATATAATGTCTTGGAGGACAGATTGTGCATCCATCCCATGATACTCATGGCAGCTGAATTGCAGGAGCAGCCATACATTCCTGCTGTCCTGCCATCCCTTGATGTTATGATGGGGAAAAACAGATGATAGGAAGATAATGATGAAAAATATTCTAGTAGTTGAAGATGAACTGAACCTCGCACGATTCATAGAACTGGAACTGGTCCATGAAGGGTATCACGTAACCCTTTCTGCTGATGGGGAGGAGGGGTTGAAAAAGGCACTCGATCATGATTTCGACTGCATATTGCTCGATCTGATGCTTCCGAAATTGAACGGACTGGAAGTCTGCCGCCGGCTGAGGAAGGAGAAGGACACACCAATCATCATCATTACAGCCAAAGGGGAAACCTATGATAAGGTGATCGGGCTGGACTATGGCGCTGATGACTACATTGTGAAGCCCTTCGAAATAGAGGAGCTGCTCGCTAGGATACGCGTCATCATGAGGCGTTCCAGTTCACAGGAAGACAAACGGGAAATACTGGAACTCCATGGCATAACGATGGATACATCCGCCTACCATGTCACTCTGGACGACAAGGAGCTCGACTTGACCAAGACTGAGTATGAACTCCTCCACCTCCTGATGAAGAATGCCGGTGTCGTCCTGCAACGTGAGACCATCCTGGACCATGTATGGGGATATGACAGTGAAGTGGAGACGAATGTGGTCGATGTGTATATCAGATACCTCCGCAACAAACTCAAACCTTTCGACAAGCACAAACTGATAGAAACCGTAAGGGGTGTAGGGTACGTGATCCGACCATGAACAAACAATCCCTGAAATACAGGTGGCTGCGCCTTTCGACGCTGATCATCTCCGTCACGTACCTGATATTCAGTTCGCTGCTCATCTACTTCACCAGCATGTATCTGAAGGACCAGGAATACCGTTCAGTAGACAGAAGCCTTGAAGAATTGGAGAGCCTGTATGAATCGCAGCCGATCAATACGATCAGCCAGAATGAAATCTATTCCAGCCTGTATGACAGGCAGAAGATGATCCTCTACACCCAGAGCGGTGAAGAAGTATTCAGTGCCACGACCGGCATCCCAATGGATCTTGACAGCAGCTTCGAGCCTGTCCATGACAGGGAGATATCCGCCATGAACAATGACGATGGCAGCTTTCTTGAAGGCCGCGTAGAACTGGATTCGCAATACTGGGATGGCTACATTACTGTCGTCCATCCCCTCGACTACTATAATTCCGTCATCAGAATGATGGTGTTCATTGCCATCATCGTCGGATTCCTGTCGATACTGTTCACTTCAATCGTCAGCTATTTCTTTTCAACGCAGATGGTGAAACCCATCAGGAACATAGCATATCAGTTCAGGAACATAGCATATCAGTTGAGGCGGATAGAGTCGGAAGGATTCTCGGAACGTCTCCAGATAGAGACGAATACTGAAGAGACGGACTATATGGTCGACTCCTTCAACCATATGATGGATTCGCTGGAGCGTTCATACAATCAGCAGAAGCAGTTTGTTGAAGATGCATCCCACGAACTGAGGACGCCGCTCCAGATCATCCAGGGGCACCTCAAGCTGATCAGCCGATGGGGGAGGCACAAGCCTGAAGTGCTCGATGAATCATTGAAGATATCCATCGATGAGCTCCAACGGATCAACAAGCTGGTCGAAGAACTGCTGCTGCTCACCAAAAATGATGGAAAAACTGCAGAAGTGACTGAAGAAGCAGAAATCAATGAAGAAATAAAGAGCAGGGTTGATGCGCTCAGGAAACTGCATCCCGACTATACTTTCACACTTGACCTCGATGAACAGCCCATAAAGTTCCACATCAATCCCTACCACCTTGAACAGATACTGGTCATATTCCTTGATAATGCCCTCAAATATGACCATGAACGCAAACACATCATCGTCACCACCGAGAAGAAGGACGGGCATTTCGATATCGCCATCACAGATCACGGCATCGGCATACCGGAAGATGAAATCGAGGCCATATTCGACCGGTTCTACAGGGTGGATAAATCGAGGAGCAGGGAGCTTGGAGGAAATGGTCTCGGACTCTCCATAGCAAGAAAACTTATCGATAACTATAAGGGGAAAGTATGGATGGAAAGCGAAGAGGGGCATTTTACAAAAGTGACCATCCGTTTCCCTCTTGAAAATTAGATAAATGTTGTAATAACAGGCATTATTGGCTTTAAAACGGTATACCATAGTGCTAGAATGGAACTGTATAAGTTAAAAAGATTCTAAAGAGGGTGGCAAAATGCAAGAGAGAGAACTTGAGAGCGCCCCGGTACGTTTCGGTGCCAATATGGGGTTGCTTCTCGAGCTTCATGACATGTATCAAGACGATCCGGACAGTGTAAGTGATGAAATGCGCTTCCTGTTTGAAAACATCAGTTCTGGTCAGCCAGGCACTGTCCAATCGGATATGGATCATAGTAAAGTGAAAAGCCTATTGCGGCTGATCGACAACATCAGGCTCTTCGGGCACTTGGAATCAGACATCTATCCGCTCTACCGGCCGGATGTCAAAAACATTCCGAGTCTGGACTACGAAGACTACGACCTCACTGAGGACGACCTTAAGAATATGCCTGCGTCGCTTGTGAGCGTGCATCTCGGCGACTACTATGACAATGCCTATGAAGCTGTAACCCAACTCCATTCACTGTACACTGGCCCGCTTGCGTATGAGTATATGCATATCAACGATACGGAAGAGCGCCAATGGCTGAAGGAAACCATCGAAACACAGGAAGAAATTTCACTTTCTTCAGATGAAAAGAAACACCTGTTTGAAACATTGGCGAAGGTTGAAGGCTTTGAAAAATACCTTCATAAGAATTTCGTCGGTGCCAAACGCTTTTCAATCGAAGGGCTCGATTCACTCGTGCCGATGCTCGATCATCTGCTCGGTCTCATGGCTGAGGAGGGCATTCCAAACCTCCAGATCGGGATGGCGCACCGCGGCCGTCTGAATGTATTGACCCATATTCTGGAGAAGCCTTATGAAATGATGATCAGTGAATTCATGCATACTGATCCGATGAAGTTCCTTCCGGAAGATGGCTCCCTCGAGATTACACAGGGTTGGATGAAAGATGTCAAATACCACCTGGGTGGGGCCAAGACGAGAAAAGACAAAGGACTTGAGCAGCGCATCAGCCTTGCCAACAACCCGAGCCATCTGGAAGTAGTGGGCCCTGTCGTGCTTGGAAAAGCACGGGCACAGCAGGAAACCACCGACCATGCCGGCAAGCCTGAACAGGACTATAATAAGGCGATCGCCGCCATCATACACGGGGATGCCGCATTCCCTGGACAGGGCATCGTCTATGAATCCCTGAACCTCGGCAAGCTGGATGGCTACAGCACTGGCGGGTCGATGCACATCATCGCCAACAACCGCATCGGTTTCACGACAGAGGAGACGGATGCCAGATCTACAGTATACGCCTCAGATGCCGCTTTAGGGTTCGACTTGCCGATACTGCATGTCAATGCTGATAAGCCTGAGCATGTACTGCGTTCCATAGAGATCGCGCTCAAGTACCGTCAGAAGTTCAACAAGGACATCGTCATCGATGTAGTGGGCTACAGGAGATACGGACATAATGAAATGGACGAACCTTCTGCAACCAATCCGCTCCTTTACCAGGAGGTGAAATCCCACGATACGATCGACGAGATCTATGGTGCCCAGCTTGTCGAACAGAATATCATTTCCGAGGACGAAAAGGATGAAATCATCCAGGGCGTCTTCGATGAAATGAGGGCGGCGCATGATAAGATCGACAAGAAGGATACGAACATTGATGGAGACCTTCAGACACCTGAGGAAATTCTCGAAGGCCAGGAAAATCCTGCCGATGAAATTTCCCGTGAACGTCTCCAGGAGATCAATGAGGATCTATTCAAATATCCGGAATCCTTCACTGTCTTCAAAAAGCTGTCCAACGTTCTTGACCGCAGGAAGAAGCCATTTGACAATGAGGAAGATCTTGTGGACTGGGCACATGCAGAAGTGCTTGCATTTGCAACGATCAACCAGGATGGTACACCGATCAGATTGACCGGACAGGATTCCGAACGTGGAACATTCGCCCAGCGTCATGCAGTCCTGCATGACCCTGAAACAGGGGAGGAGCATGTGCCACTTCATGAGGTGAGCAATTCAAATGCCACCTTCGATGTCCATAACTCACCGCTTTCAGAAGCAGCCGTCGTCGGATTCGATTATGGATACAATGTGGAACGCAAGGATGTCCTCGCAATCTGGGAAGCACAGTATGGGGACTTCTCCAATATGGCACAAGTCATGTTCGACAACTTCATGGCTGCCGGCAATGCCAAGTGGGGCGAAACCAGCGGCATGACGCTCTTCCTGCCTCATGCCCAGGAAGGCCAGGGGGCAGAGCACTCCTCAGCACGACTGGAACGTTATCTCCAGCTTGCTGCAGAGAATAATATGACCGTGGCCAACCTGTCCAGTGCATCGAACTACTTCCACCTGCTGAGGAAACAGGCAAAATACCTGGACACTGAAAAGATGAGGCCTCTGGTCCTCATGACTCCGAAGAGCCTGCTCCGCAACCAGATCGTGAGCGAACCGGTAAGTGCTTTTGTAGAAGGCGGCTTCAGGGAGATCATCGTCCCTTCATACAAGAAGACGAAGGTCAAGAAGGTGCTTATTGCGAGCGGTAAGATGGCCGTGGATCTCATGACCGAGCAGAAGGAGAATCCGAACGACGAAATCCTCCTCATCAGGCTGGAACAGATCTATCCTTTCCCATCCGAACAGATCCAGGAGATCTTAAATGACCTCAGAAACCTTGATGAAGTGAGATTCGTTCAGGAGGAACCGCAAAATATGGGTACTTATCACTATGCACTGCCTTTCCTTCTTGAAATCGTCCCCGACAAGGTGGACTTGAACTATGTAGGCAGGATCAAACGCGCCTCTACTGCAGAAGGTGATGGGGAATCCTACAAACTGATACAACAAAATATTATTGAAACTGCTCTAAAATCACAGGAGGTAGAATAATGGCTGAAGTTAAAGTGCCGGAACTGGCTGAATCAATTACAGAAGGAACGATCGCAAGCTGGCTTAAGCAGAAAGGTGATCGTGTCGAGAAGGGTGAAAACATTCTCGAACTTGAAACCGATAAAGTGAATGTAGAAGTGATCAGTGAAGAAGCCGGTGTCATCACCGAGCTCAAAGCTGAAGAAGGGGACACTGTTGAAGTCGGCCAGGTCATCGCCATCGTCGAAGATAATGGGGAAGCTGGCGGATCCTCTGAAGAGAAGTCCGAGGATACTTCCAAAGAGGAAGAAGGGGAATCCAAGGAATCCGAAAAGAGCTCAGATAAGGAAGAGAAAAAAGAGGAAGCTCCAAAGGACGATTCCAAAGAATCCGATGAAGAAGAATCTTCAGACGACAGCGAACGCATTGTTGCGACGCCATCAGCAAGACGCATGGCGCGTGAGAAGGGCATTGACCTGAGCGACATCAACGCCTCCGATCCACGCGGCCTCGTCAGAAGCCAGGATGTCGACAATCATGGCAAACAGCCTGAAAAATCTGAAGCGCCTAAAAAAGAGGAGCAGCCGCAGAAGCAGGCATCAGGAAAACCTGAAAAGCCGGTCGTCAGGGAAAAGATGTCCCGCAGAAGACAGACGATTGCCAAACGTCTGCTTGAAGTATCCCAAAGTACAGCAATGCTCACAACATTCAACGAAGTGGATATGACCAACCTCATGGAGCTCAGGAAGCGCAAAAAGGATGAATTCCAGGAACGTCATGACGGCACACGCCTCGGGTTCATGTCATTCTTTACAAAAGCTTCAGTGGCAGCCCTCAGAAAATACCCGGCCGTCAATGCTGAAATCGATGGGGAAGACCTCGTAATGAAGCAGTTCTACGATATCGGTGTTGCGGTATCCACAGATGAAGGCCTTGTCGTTCCTGTAGTCAGGGACTGCGACCGCAAGACTTTCGCAGAAATCGAGAGCGATATCGTCGATATGGCCAAGAAAGCCCAGAATAAGAAGCTCGGCCTTGATGATATGACAGGCGGGTCATTCACAATCACAAACGGTGGGGTCTTCGGTTCACTGATGTCCACACCAATCATCAATGGTACACAGGCGGCCATCCTCGGTATGCACACCATCCAGAAACGTCCTGTAGCTATAGATGATGAGAAAATGGAAAATCGTCCGATGATGTACATTGCACTCAGCTATGACCACAGGGTCATCGATGGCAAAGAGGCAGTCGGATTCCTCAAAACGATCAAAGATCTGATTGAAAATCCGGAAGACCTCCTGCTGGAAGGTTAATTGAAGGATCATGACAGGCTCCCGTGGGATGCCTGTCATTTTTATGTTAGAATCAAAATAAATTAAAATGTTTGGAGAGATCAATATGCTTCATGAAACTTGGAATGACAACAATTTAAGGACAGTCAAGGTAAAGCATACAGATGCAAAAAAATATAAAGTCTCTGATATGCTCACTCCCGGAGAGACGTATACGGTCGTCAATGAAACGGAAGAGTATATATTCGTCAAAGATAATTCAGGCAAAGTCGGCGGCTACTACAAAACATACTTTGAAGAAGTTGAATAGATATGGCCATAAAATTCCTGCATAATGATGAAAATATAAAAGGCGATGCACAAATCATCCTTTCCCTTGGAAAGAACCTTCTTCTTAAAGGGCCGACCGGATCCGGTAAAACGAGGCTGGCTGAAGATTTGACAGGGGAACTCGGCAAGGACATGTACAGCATAAACTGTTCAGTGGATGTCGATATCGAATCCCTGCTCGGCTTCAAAACAATCGAATACAACGAAGGCAGGCAGGAGATCACCTTCATAGATGGGCCGGTCATCCGAGCCATGAAAGAAGGGGCGATGCTCTATATTGACGAAATCAATATGGCTAAACCTGAAGTTCTTCCGATTTTGAATGCGGCACTGGACTATCGCAGGACCATCACAAACCCCCTGACCGGTGATACGATCGTTGCTGATGAGGGGTTCAACGTCATTGCAGCCATCAACGTCGGTTATGTCGGCACCATGCCCATGAATGAAGCACTGCTGAACCGTTTCAACGTCATAGAAATTGGCTACGTCTCGAAAGAATCGCTGAGGGAGGTCCTGAATTCACAGAGCATCCAGAAAGATGCGTCCCTCATCGAATCCATCACAGATTTCCATGAAGATCTCGTCACGATGACGGAGCAGGGCCAGATATCGCAGGAGGCTTCCAGTGTGAGAAGTCTGATCGACCTCGCCGACCTCAGTACAAAGATGCCGATCGGGCGTGCATGCTACCGGGCGATCATCGACAAGCTCGACAGTGAACAGGAGAAGAAGGCAATCCTGAATGCAGCAGAACTTCAGTTTGGAATGTGATTAACATGAGCTATTCATTTATAAAATTCAATGATGAAATTGTGGATTCCAAAATAATGATGGAAATCACTGACCTGCTGCGCCTTCTGCTGAAAAGGAAGGAAGTTACGGTCACTGTACGAAAATACAGCTACTACAACCCTGCTTCCAATGAGTTCAATCTGAGCTTCTTTTGGAAGCACAGGACGGACATCAGTGAGAGGGAAGGGTTCAGGTACGATATACTTACCAGATATCCTTCCCCTTATATTTTCAATTACCCGGAATATGACAGGATGAAGGACAGGGAGGTATTCGCACAGCAGGTCTTCCTTTCCCTGGAATATTACCGGAACAGAAGGGCAGCCATTGAATGGCGGCCGATGATCAGAAAAATCATTCAACTTGGGGACCGCATAAAAACGGATGAATACCAAAAGAATGCTTCCAATGATGCTGAAGCATTCCTGAGATCTTTCAATGTTGCGATTTTGGAGGACAGGGAAAACATGGAGGCATTCGGAGAATCCTTTCCACTGATCAGTGAAAGCACCGGAGAAAGCATCACATTGACAGAAGAGATAATAGAAAAGTTATCTTCCCAAATTTCGCTGAACACTTCTTATAGAATCCATGACATGCCCTTCAATGAAATCAATGAATTCAATAAAACGACACCGTTCAGGAAGGATGCCGAACGTCTCGATGAAAAGGCGGAGGAGGAAGAAGAGGAGACGAGCCGGGTGGACACCAAGACGGACCGTGATGCTGATGAAGCCAATATGCTCGGTGAGACCGGGGACAATACTTCACGTAAAAGTGCGCATGGGAGGCAGAATCCACATGAGGATGATGTATCCGACTACCATGAAGGCTTCGGTAAAAATACCGGGGACAACTTGATGGAGGATTCTGGCGCCATCAATCAGCACGCAGTGCTCAACATCGTAAAGCCCAAAATCAAACTCTCCCAGTATAAGGATTATCAGCGGATATTCGAGTCCTATAATGCTGTAGCCAAAAAGGTCATCGGGGATATTACCCAGATACTCAACTACAAGATGAACGCTTTCGAGACGAGGCGCACTACAGGAAAACTCATGAAGAATCCAATAGGACCGATAATCGATGACAGCCCGAAGCTTTTTGTAAAGAAGAATACCGAATCCAAGGAGCTGGATGCTGCGTTTACAGTCATCATCGACCAGTCGTTCTCGATGACTGAAAACCTTGAAGGCTGCCGGAATGGTGTCATCATACTGAATAATATCCTCAAGTCACTGGATATACCACACCGTATCGTTTCCCATCATGAGGACACATTTGAAGTGATGAAGAATCATTATCCGAATAACATCTATGAGCACATGGACTTCGGGAAATCCAAATACTACTACCCGGTATCACTGATGGACATTGAAGCTTCGGGCGATAACCGTGATGGACTCGTGATAAGACATGAGACCGAAAAGCTGCGGATGCGCAGTGAGAAGGACAGATTCATCATCATGTTCTCCGATGGCCTGCCAAGTGCCGAACAATATAACCAGAGCGGTATCATAGATACGCATGAGGCAGTGCAGGAAGCAAGAAAATCCGGCGTCCAGGTCATCAATATCTTCATCGATGAATCGAATGAGGAAAACACACTGGCCGCCATCAGGAATATCTATGACACCAATGCCATCATCGTCAATGATGCAGAAGAAATTGCTGCTGCATTGCCCAACCTGCTCAAGAGGATATTGACCAAAATATTAGTGTAGCTTTTCACATTTTGAAATATCTGACAATTAAGAATTTTATGGACTTAAAGGGGTTTGTATTGTAAACTAAGGTTTATCATTTCAATAACTTTTAAGTATTAGGAGGTCAACCCATGAATTTCAAACACAGCATCATCATCGGGTTCATGCTTTTTGCCATGTTCTTTGGGGCAGGGAACCTGATCTTCCCACCTGGTCTCGGGTTCCAGAGTGGAGACTATTTCTGGATGGCCATCATCGGATTCGTCATCACCGGTGTCGGACTCCCTCTCGTCGGGGTAATCGCCGGATCCATTTCACAAGGTGGATACAGGGAATCATTGAAAGTCGTCCATCCGGCTTTTGCAGTCATCTTCATGGTGGTCATCTATCTTGCCATCGGGCCGTTCTTCGCCATTCCAAGAACAGCTACGACAGCCTATGAGATGTCACTTATGCCATTTATGAATGGAACAGGTTGGGTAAGCCTGCTCATCTTCTCAATCGTCTTCTTCACTATCGTCTTCCTTTTAAGCTACAACCCGAGCCGCATGGTCGACAACATCGGCCGGTTCCTTACACCAGTGCTTCTGGTCACTATTGTAGCGCTTATCATCAAAGCCATTATGATGTACATAAGCAACGATCCAGGTGCCCCGGCGGAAGGCTTCGATACAACTGCGCCATTTTCTGTCGGCTTTACAGAAGGATACCTTACAATGGATGCCATCGCAGCCATCGCATTCTCAGTCATCGTTCTGAATTCCATCCGTGATCTTGGTGTCACCAGCAGAAAAGAGCTGCTTATCGAAACAATTAAGGCAAGTTCCATCGCCGCACTGCTCCTCGGCATCATCTATGTCTCACTTGGATGGATCGGCAACCGTGTAGATCTCGGTGGTGAGCAGGTCGATGATCAGAATCTGGGAACATTCCTGCTGACATTCGTCGCAGACGACTCCTTCGGCCAATTTGGCGCGATACTCCTTGGTGTAATCGTCGCGGTTGCATGTATAACGACGGCTACTGGCCTGATTGTTGCCGTAAGTGAATACTTCAACAGCATCCTGCCAAAGATATCATACGAAAAGTTCGTCGTCGTATTCACACTGATTTCCCTCGTATTGGCGAACCAGGGGCTTAACCAAGTCATTCAGACCAGTGTTCCAGTCCTCTATATCATCTATCCGATCGCAATGACTTCTGTCGCGCTGCTGTTCCTGACATACTTTGTCCCTTCACCGAGACTGAGTTTCCAGCTCCCAGTTGCACTTGTGATCATCACAAGCATCCTTGCTGTCGTACACAGGAATGGATGGATGGATCTTGGATGGATAGAGAGCATGCCTCTATTCGCGAATTCATTTGAATGGATTCCAGTAATGATCATCGGATATATCATTGGATATCTGATCGGCATGAAGCATGAAAAAGTGAAATATTCATAATAAAAAGCGCATCCGATGGATGCGCTTTTTATTATTGTATCAGTAACGATGCTCTTCTTTGAGCTCCAGAAGCCTTGTCTTCAGTTCCTCTTCCATGGTTTCCAGTTCCCGCTCTGCTGCCTGGCGTTTCTGCGAACCTTCCTGCTGGATTCTCAATGTCTCTTCAATGGTGGTCACCAGATTTTCCTGGGTCGTCTTCAACGTTTCGATATCCACGATGCCACGCTCATTCTCCTGGGCTGTCCGTATGGAGTTCTGCTTCAGCATTTCAGAGTTCTTTGTAAGCAGGTCATTGGTCGTATTGGTGACTGCCTGCTGTGCCTGTGATGCGGACTCCTGACGGAGCAGTGTGAGGGCTATGGCCATCTGGTTCTTCCAAAGCGGTATGCTTGTCAGAATGGAGCTTTGGATCTTCTCTGCCAGCGTCTGGTTGATGTTTTGTATCATTCTGATCTGTGGGGCGGACTGCAGGGTGATCTGTCTTGAGAGCTTCAAGTCATGTATCCGCTTTTCAAGCCTGTTGACGTACTGCATCATATCATTGACTTCCTGTACATGCATCTGGTTGCTTGATTCCTCAGCTTTCTTTCTGAGTTCAGGCAGTGTTTGGTTTTCAAGCTCTTCCTTCTTCATTTCAGCCGCAGCGATGTAGATGTTGATTGCATCAAAGTAATCCTTGTTCTGATCGTACAGCTTGTCCAGGAGATGCACATCCTTGACCAGAACCTCCTTGGCATGTTCAAGCTGTATGCCGATGCGGTCGACCTGCGAGGCCACGCTCTGGTGTTTCGAAATCAATTCATTCACTGATTTTTTCACCCTCCGGAATATGCGGTTGAAGATGTTCTTCTTCTCTTTCGTCAGTTCATCCGGATCGATTTCCTTCAGTTTCTTCATCAGACTCTCCAGCGTCTCTCCGATGGGACCGACGTCCTTCGATTGGACTTCTGTGAGCATCTGGTGTGAGAACTTGGACAATGCCTGCTGGGCGTTTGAACCATATTGTATGAGTGCATCATTATCCAATGGTTCTATCTTATTCTTAATTTCTTCAATCCTCTTCAGATCTTCTTCTGTAAACCTTTCCTGATATGTCGCGAGAGTGCTCTGCTCATTCTTTTCCTCGATGCCCACTTCAGGCTGGGGCATGAGGTCAGTGTCTTCATCTACAGAAGAGAATGGATCGGATAATAGTTTCTCTTTTAGTTTATTTTCCTCTTTCATCATCTTCACCTCTGTTTTGATATACTGGCTCTTTTTCTTTCTTATTCAGGTCCACCTTCTCCTTATCAAGTTTGTTGTCGAGTTTGAGTGTGGACATCGTGCGCTTCTTATTCAGTTTTATGAAGTCCTTCTCAACTTCAAGAGCCTGATAGCTGTCCCGGTTCATCGCAGAAAGGTTCGACTGGATGGTCCTTTTGAGTTCCAGCAGTGAAATGCGCGTTTCATGCAGCTTCACCTTCTCCTCCCTGGTCTTGCCGGGCATCTTGTACAGAAAAAGATACTGTTCGATGGTATTCACGGCAGAATCAAGGTTCGAATGGAAGAACTGCTGTACATTGAAAAAGAGCTTGGGATCATTTTCGACCGCCTGGTAGATCGTTCGGACGAGCCGATTGATGTCATATATGAGTTTGACATCCTTCAAGGTCCTTACATTCTTATAGCTCTGCCTCAGCCTTTTGATCTTTTCCCTCGCTTCTGCAAGCTGCCTTTTGACGTAACGGTACTCACTTTTGGATATTCCCATCTTCTGCAGCTGGGAATTCAGGCTTATCGATTGGGTAGGGAAGTAGGCTGCAAAAAAACCGCCTGCTGCAACCATCATGTCCAAAGCCAGATGGATATCGAAGGCGATCATCGAAAACGTACCAGCTACAACTGCAACCGGTATGGAAATCAATGAGGCGAACCAGTGTGATATATTATTCTTCATTTTTGGATTACACCTTCAGTCAATACTATTTGGTTACAAATCTGTCATAGCCATCTTCCAGGGGAATGGTCTTGACCGAATAGTCATCAACATTCGAAGCAGGGGAGGCACCTTCAGTGACTTGCCTTACAAATTCATCCAGATCCGCTTCCGATCCTGTGGCGAGTATTTCCACATAGTCCCGGACATTTGCTGCATATCCGGTGATGTTCAGCCGATCTGCGATGACTTTTGTCGAATATCTAAAACCGACCCCCTGGACACGTCCGGATACGATTATCATTCTTGATTCCATTTGCAACACCTCTTATACTATATTATAGGATTTTTAGCTTGATAATGCGAATTATACGCGTATATAATACATATATTATCAAACGCGAATGGAGTTTTTAAAATGTTTAAGATTGTCATACTCAGGGCGGATTATGAAGGCTGGTGGCTTTTTGAGGGATGGCAGGAGGACATCATCAGGCAGTTCAGCTATGAGTCCGAAACTGCGATGAAAGATGCATACAGGGACATCATCCAGAAAATGAAAGAACAGTTCCATTCATTCAAAGAAGGAAAATACAGCCTTCTTGCGTTCTTCAACAGCTGCGAGATGGAGAATTGCGAAGACTGTGGAGAAGATCTTCAGATTTTCTATACACCGATGATGCTTAAAGACGGGGAATTAATTGCATAATATTATTTGAATATTCATAAAAAAATATGAAATCAGGAAAGAATGGTTTGCAAATCCAGCTCATATGCCTTATAATTGAGATATCAATAAGTGTTCTCCATATAAGAAATTGTATGTACCATACATTTCTACGCTATATGGATTATGCTATTGAATATCGTCACTGGAGGATTTAATTAATGAAACAAGGTACAGTAAAATGGTTCAATGCAGAAAAAGGTTTTGGCTTCATCGAAATCGAGGGTGAAAACGACGTATTCGTACACTTCTCCGCTATCAACCAAGAAGGATACAAATCCCTTGAAGAAGGTCAGTCTGTAGAATTCGAAGTTGTTGAAGGCGACCGCGGCCCACAAGCTGCAAACGTTGTTAAACTCTAATATAAATCTATTTATAAAAAATTGATTTGTATCATCTGAACCTGGGATAATCCCAGGTTTTTTTATATCAAAAAAAAGAGCCCGCGGGCTCTTTTTATTTTATATCACATCGTTTTGAATAAGCTGTTTCAGACTCTGCCTTCTGATGACTTCCCTTACATCATCCTCAGTGACGAATACGACAGCCGGTTTCCTCATCTGATTGTAATTTGAAGCCATGGAGTAGTGGTAGGCCCCTGTAGTAGCGACCGCAACCAGATCACCGCGGCTGATGTCCTCCGGAAGGCTGAGGTTTTTACCGATGATATCTCCGGATTCACACAGCTTGCCGACGACATGTGAATCGATGCTTTCCCCGTCACCGGCCTCTACAGTCAACACCTCATATTCGGCATTATACAGTGGCGTCCGTATGTGATCGCTCATTCCGCCATCAATCGACACATACCTTGAGACACCTGGAATATCCTTTACGACCCCAACTTCATAAATGGTCGTTCCGGCTTCTGCCGCAATTGAACGTCCTGGCTCTATCATGATGTGGGGGAAGGCGATGTCATATTCGGCAGCAAGGGTCTTCAGCTTGCCGATGATCCTTGAGAAGCCTTCCTCGATCGGAAACCTTACATCCGCTTCAGTGTAGCGGACACCATAGCCGCCGCCCATATTCAATATCTCAACATCGATGGAGGCGTTGGACAGCCATTCGAAAACGACATCGAGTGCTTTCAGGAAAGGGCCTTCCTCCGAGATCTGGGAGCCCAGATGATAATGGACACCCTTGAAATTCAGCTTGTCGCTTTTATGTATCATGTCGATTGCCGATTCGGCAGTGCCGTTGTGGATCGACAGTCCGAACTTGCTGTCTTCCTGGCCGGTCTGGATATAGGAATGTGTGTTTACATCGATGCCCGGATTGATTCTAAGCAGCACATCCACAGGGTGATCAGCCAACCTGTCGATCAGCGCCACTTCATCCACAGCATCTACCACGAACAGACCGATACCCATTTCAAGTGCATATTCGATTTCTTCAGCTGTCTTGTTGTTCCCATGAAAGTGTATGTCTGCAGCCGGGAATCCTGCCTCGAGTGCCGTGTAGAGCTCACCTGCAGAAACGACGTCGAGTTTCATATTCTCCTCTTCAAGAAGTTTGACCATCTGTATGGAAGTGAAGGCTTTTGAAGCATATGAAATGGAATAATCCAGCGCTTCCCCTTCAAAAACACTGTGGAACCTTCTGCATTGGCTGCGTAATGCATCTTCGTCATAGACGAATAGGGGAGTCCCATACTGTGCTGCCAGACCTTTCAGGGAATGGCCGTTCAAGTGCAGTTCATCATTGATATACGCTAGTGTCATTTAAAATCACCTTTTTTAGAGAGTTGTAGTTCAGTGCACCCAGCTGCTCGGAATTTGCCCCTGCACCCAGTGCCGTGTAGTCGTCGATCCGCAGATCATTGCTGTACATGATGACTTCATCATCAAGTGTCACATCTTCATCCACTTCCACAATCATATGGCTCATCATCAAAGCTTTGATCGCATAGCGTTTCCCATTGATCATGCAGTCGAAGTCGGCGCGCTTTCTCAGGATGCCGTCCCCATAGCCGATATCTACCACTGCGATTTTTGCATCGTTTTCAGGCTGGTAGCTTCCGCCGTAGCCGCACTTCTGGTTGGCGGAAAGTCTTCTCAGCTGGACGATCGGCGCCTTCAGAGTCAGGCTCTGCATGTAATTTTCGGCGGGCAGCGATGCATAGGGGCGTGAGCCGTACAGGGCGATGCCGAGCCTCAGATGTGTGTGGCCATTGAACAGCCCGTCACGCGCAAAGCTTGCGCTGTTCTGGGAATGGATATAGTCGAAGACATGTCCTGTCTCCAGAACATCGGAAAGGAGGGACATCCATAATTCCCTTTCCACATCGTATTCTTCCATATCCAGTTCATCGGCATAGCCGAAATGGGTCCAGACGCCTGCAACATCCACCCTTGCATGACGGGGAAGGGCATGGACATCGTTGATGACTTCAATCATCTCTTCGGATGTACCGAAGCCGGAACGGTTGAAGAGTCCAGCGTATTCCAGATGTACACTGATGCCGGAGAGCGCCTCTCTGTACTCATGATAATATTCGAGGGAGGGCAGGGTGATATGGAATCCATTCTCCCTGACGGTCTCAAGATCATAGGTCGGATTCATCAGGAAAACCATCGCCTCACGTGAAATCCTTCTGATCTCAAGCGCTTCATCCATTGAAGTGGTAGCGAACGAATGGATGCCAGCCTCAAGAAATGCCCTTACTGAAAATTCCAGACCATAATTGTATGCGTTGTTTTTGACCACAGCGATGACATCATTGCCTCCTGCTGCCCCTTCGGCTGTCTGTATGAACTGTTTTCTGTCTATTGTGAGTGTGCCACCCATTCCATCCACTTCCTTCTTATAATTCTTCCATCAGCGCTTCATAATAATCCGCCACTTTAACGAGTACGGCTTCATCAAAATCGAATGTCGATGTATGCAGGCTGCTTGTAAATCCCTTCTCCTCATTACGGCTCCCGAAAAATATGAAATAGGAGGGCGCAATCCGGTTGTAGAAACTGAAGTCCTCCCCGAACAGGTAGGGCTTTTCGCTGTCGATGATGTTAATATCTATGGCAGTCAGGGCCGCTTCTACAGACGGCCTCAGCGCATCCGCATTCATCACCGGTGGATATCCTTCATTGAAGGTGACCTCCACCTTGGAACTGAACAGTTCAGTGGCCGTGCGGGCCAACGTTTCCATCCGTTCCTTTATCGCCTCAAAATCCGTCATCTCATAAGTCCGTATCGTACCTTCGAGGTAGCCTCTGCTTGCAACAGTGTTGATGGCTTCCCCCGCATTCAGGTTTCCGATATGGATGATGTTTCGGTTCAGGCCATTCAGGTGGAAGTGCTGGAGCTGTGTCAACTGCGTCGTGAGATGAAGCAGTGTCTCTATCGCTGATACACCCTCATGCTTCGCCGCCACATGGGCCGATCTTCCATCCACGTAGAAACGGAATTCAGTTGCACTTGCAGTGATTTCACCGTCCCGGAGCACCACTTTACCCTCATCTTCATTCGGCATCATATGGACGCCAAACACCGCTTCGATTTCTTCCTCAGGCTGCCATGCATCAATCAGCTGGTTGGCGCCTGCCGCTGTCTCCTCAGAAGGCTGGAAAATGAATATCACATTGTGCCTCAGTTCTCCTGCATCATGCAAAGCTTTACAGCGTTTGGCAAAAAGCATCAGGGCCGCCGTATGGCCGTCATGCCCACACGCATGCATGGCATGATCTTCTGTGCTGCGGTAGGGTATATCATTTTTCTCCTGTATCGGCAGGGCATCTATATCCGCCCTGAAGGCGATCGTCCGATCGGAGTTTCCCGACAGATGAGCAACGGCCCCTGTTTCAAGAGGCCGTTCAAAAGGTATTTCCATCTGCTGCAGGAATTCAATGATGTATTCGGTCGTCCTGTACTCCTGCATGCTCGTTTCAGGATGCTGATGCAACATCCGTCTGTGTTCAGTCACAAATTCAAGATCAGTCATTAAGCTTCCTCAGAGCTGAAACGATTTCCCTCTTGGAGCTGTCCACATCCTGGGACTGCTTGATGACTTTTGCAGGTGTGCCTGCTACAACCGCTCCTGCTGGAACATCATCCGTAACGATTGCGCCTGCTGCTACAATCGCACCTTTGCCGACCCTTACACCTTCAAGGATGACGGCATTTGCACCGATCAGGACATCATCTTCAATGACGACCGGGGAAGCACTTGGCGGCTCGATGACGCCGGCGAGTACCGAACCTGCACCCACATGGACATTTTTCCCTGTAACAGCACGTCCGCCGAGGGAGGCATTCATATCAATCATTGTGCCTTCTCCGACGATTGCACCGATATTGATCGTTGCTCCCATCATGACCACTGCACCGTCTTCAATCACTGCATTCTCACGGATGAACGCACCCGGCTCTATACGTGCATTCGTTTCCGACAGGTCTTTCAGGGGAATTGCAGAGTTCCTTCTGTCCATTTCAACTTCAATGTCTGTGATGACATCTTTGTTGTATTCTTCGAATGCCTTCCAGTCCGCCAGGTCTGCAAAGATGGTCTTTGATGTTTCGCTGCCGAACACCTTGAGTGTATCCGGGAATTCCACGCCTTCAAAGTTTCCGTTGACGTAGACTTTCACTGGCGTCACCTTGTGTGCATTACTGATGTACTGGATGATTTCTTCTGCTGTAAAGTTTTCCATTTTCCTATCTCTCCTCGAATAAATTATTGTAGTCGTAAAAGCCGTTCGGACGATTGACCAGGACATTTGCGGCCTTGAGTGCACCATTTGCAAATATTTCCTTGGATTGTGCCTGATGGGTGATTTCGATGACTTCATCATCTTTGGCAAATATAACATCATGCGTACCTACAATGGAACCGCCGCGGATTGCACTGACGCCGATCTCTTCCTTCTTCCGCTTCTCGTGGACATTGGATCTGTCATAGACCGGATAGCTTCCATCGCGGTGCTCCAGGGCCGTATCCAGCAGCTTGACGAGTGTGCCGCTTGGTGCATCGACCTTTTTGTTGTGGTGGCGTTCCACCATCTCAAGGTCGAATTCGTCCAGCACCGTCAACGCCTTCTTGAGCAGCGTATTCATCACATGGACACCGTAGCTCATATTGGCACTGAAGAATACCGGCAGGGAAGTGCTTTTTTCCTTCAGTATGGAGACGATTTCCTCCTTCTGTCCCGTCGTGGCGATCACAAGGGGAGTCTTCACATCATCCTCAAGCAGAGGGAGCAGCAGTTCCGGGTGCGAGAAGTCGATAGCGACATCCGCTCCTGCCTCGTCAATCGTTTTGAAGCCAGGGTAGGGGGCATCCTTGCCGCTGCCTGCGATGATTCCGACGATCTCATGTCCCTCTTCTTCGGCAAGTCTTGCTGTGATTTTGTTCATTGTGCCGTAGCCTATGAGAAGGATCTTCATACGAAGGAACCCTCCTTGAATTTTCTCATTGTCTGGATCACTTCATTCAATGCCTCCTCTTCGAGGGGAACAAGCGGCAACCTGAGTTCATAATTGCCGAAACCAAGTTCACTCGTCATCGCTTTGACAGGGATCGGATTGACATCCACCTGTACGGCTTTGATCATCGGCATCAAGGCGTCGAACTTCTCTTGTGAATCCCCGCTGCCATTCTTTATGCTTTCATAGACTTCCTGAAGCTCGCCCGGAATGATGTTGCCGACCACGGAAATCAGTCCTTTTCCACCCAGCTGGCAGAAATCGTGCATATTGTCGTCATTACCGCTGTAAAGGATGAAATTCTGGTCTGACGTCAGTTCGAGCACTTCCTTGGTGTATTCGAGGTCGCCCACGGCATCTTTCAATGCCACGATGTGCGGGTGCCTGCTCAATTCTGCAACCGTATCCGGCTCGATGGTCATGCCCGTCCTGCCAGGGACGTTGTAGAGGACGACTGGAAGCTCCGTGCTGTCTGCAATTTTGGTGAAATGCTGATAGAGGCCGCTCTGATTGCTTTTGTTGTAGTAGGGCGTAATGAGCATCAAGGCATCTGCTCCGATCTCTGCTGCATATTTGGACAGTTCTATGCTGGCACGGGTCGAGTTTGTACCGGTGCCTGCGATGACAGGAACCCTGCCTGCGACCGTATCCACACCCACCTTGAGCAGTTCGCGCGCTTCATCTGAAGACAGTGTAGGGGACTCGCCGGTTGTACCATTTACGATGATCGCCTGGACATTGTTGTCGATCAGATACTCGATATGCTTCCTGAACGCCGCATAATCCACTTCGTCATTCGTCAGAGGGGTCGTGATTGCTACGCCAATACCTTCAAAAATAATATCGCTATCCATTTTGAACACTCTCCGTTTCCATCATCATTTTTAGGATCTGTACCGTATTCTGCGCTGCGCCTTTGAGAAGGTTGTCTGCTGTACACCATATATGGAATGTGTTTTCGAGTGACTCGTCCTTGCGGATGCGCCCGACGAAGACTTCGCTTTTTCCAGTGCTGTCAAGGGGAGTCGGATACTCATTGTTCTCCGGATTGTCCACCAGTTTGATATGGGGGATGCCCTTGAATGCTTCACGCACTTCTTCGACCGTCGCTTCCTTGTCCAGAGTGACGTTGATCTGCACGGCATGGCTGTTTGTAACAGGTACGCGGACGCATGTTGCTGTAACGGCGAGGTCTGGCTGGCTCAGGATCTTCTGTGTTTCGTCGATCATCTTCCTTTCCTCTTTCGTATAGCCATCTTCCTGGAAGACGTCTATATGCGGAAGGACATTATCATGGATTGGGTGCGGGTAGGTCGTCGGCGCTTCTCCCTTCGCCCCTTCTTCAAGGTCGCGCAGGCCGCCGACACCTGAGCCGGATACTGCCTGGTATGTCGTGTAATGCACTCTATTGAGGCCAAATTTCTCCTTCAGCGGCTGAAGGGCGACAACAGACTGGATTGTGGAGCAGTTCGGGTTGGCGATGATCCTGCGGTCAAGGACGGGCCTGTTGATTTCCGGTACGATCAGGTCGATGTCCTCATGCATCCGCCATTGGCTTGAGTTGTCTATCACAATCGCGCCGCTTTCTTCAAATAGTGGGGCGAAGTGCTTGCTTGTACCGCCGCCGGCACTCATGATGACATAATCGAAGCCTTCCTTTGCCGCTTCCTCAGTCAATTCCCGGACTGTATACATCTGTCCCTGCACCTCGACCTCCTTGCCTGCAGATCGTGGGGAAGAGAAGAGGACAAGCTCATCTGCTGCTATCTCGTACTGTTCGAACATTTCTATCATTTTACTTCCGACGACACCCGTCGCTCCAACTATTGCTACCTTGACCATAACGATTCCTCCTGATTTTATAGATTGAATTTTTTCGCCAATACTTCGACTGCCTGCCTGTCCTTTTCACCATCCACGACATAGGAAATGCTGATTTCCGAAGTCGTCGTCTGATAGAAGGGGATGCCGGCCTGCTGCAATGCCATGAACGCCCGTGAGGCGACACCGGTCATATCACGCATCCCGGAACCGATGATTGAAACTTTTGAGTGGTTTGTCCTGACATCCATCACCATCTCCGGGTGGAGGCGTTCGACCGCTTCGAATATCTCATCCAGGCGATAGGATTCATTTCCTTTGACGGTGAAGGACAACTGGAACCCTTCACTGTTCACCACCTGGGAGATCATATCGATGTTGATGTCATGGGCCTCGAACTTTTCGAAAAGATCGAAGATGAGGGTCGACTCCCTTTCCGGTTCGTACAGGGTGACATGAATGATGTCACTGTCGAGCGCCACACCGGTTACTGCCTTCCTTTCGAGAACTTGTGTATCTTCCATGATCCATGTTCCTTTCTCATCTGATAGTGTGCGGCCCAAGTAGAGGGGGATCGAATGGTTCTTTGCAATCTCTATGCACCGTGTTTCAAGAACGCCTGCCCCGAGGGCACTCATTTCCATCATTTCATCGTAAGTGATTTCATAGATCCTTCCTGCCTCTTCATATACACGCGGGTCGGTCGCATAGACACCATCCACATCCGTATATATTTCACACGGCATGTTGCACCGGGCTGCTATGGCCACCGCTGTCGTGTCGGAACCTCCGCGGCCGAGTGTGGTGATCTCCATTTCATCGTTGATGCCCTGGAATCCGGCGATTACGACGACATCGTGGTTATCCAATGCGGCTTCCAGATGCTTCTGGTCAATATCCGCAATCCTGCTTTTCATGTGCCCGCCAAATGTCTTTATGCCTGCCTGGTAGCCTGTCATCGCCTTTGTCCGTATCCCAAGATCTTCAAGGACGATCGAGAGGTAGGAGATGGTCTGCTGTTCTCCTGTAGTCAGCAGCAGTGCCACATGATCCTCCTTGGGAGTGGAGGAGAGGCTGTTTGCATTCAACAGCAGTTCATCTGTCGTACCGCCCATTGCACTGACTACAACAATCAGCTTTTCTCCCCGTGAAACCCTTGATTTCAATTCATTCGCAATATCTTTTATCTTGTCGAAATTACCGACTGATGTTCCGCCAAATTTCAAAACACTCGTTTCCATATGTCCTCCTGTGGGGAAGCACTCACTCAAACTAAAAAAAACAAGCCCGGCGGAATGCCGGACTTGTTCTGATCTATACACAAGTGATGCACTCCATTATTGTAAAAATAATGACAGACCTGGAGCTCTTAACCCTCAAATCCAATGGCTTGCCGCTGCAACGGCAGGCCATTTCGGCATCGCACCCTTTCACACACTTAAAGTTCGCAGACTATATATTAAGTGGCTACTGATGATTGATGCGCCTCATCCAACTGATATTTAATTTTATAAATGCCATTATACATACATAACCAATGCATGTAAACTACTTTTTCAAAAATATATGGAATTGTCTATAAATTACGATTTTATGAGACCCTGGTCTTTCAGGTACTCCTCATAGGTGGACTCTTTGACTATTGCGCCGGAGTCCTTCAGTTCAATGACCTTGTTCGTGATCGTATTGATGAATTCAAAGTCATGGGAAGTGAATATGATGGAGCCTTTGAAGTCTTTGAGCCCATCATTCACTGCAGTGATGCTTTCGAGATCCAGGTGGTTGGTCGGTTCGTCGAGCAGGATGACGTTCGCCTTGGAGAGCATCATCTTCGACAGCATTGCACGGACTTTTTCCCCACCGGACAATACGCTTGCCTTCTTCTTGGCTTCTTCGCCGCTGAACAGCATCCTTCCGAGGAATCCTCTCAGGAAGGTTTCCGTCTGTTCTTCAGGTGGCGCGTACTGGCGCAGCCAGTCGACAAGGTTCGTATTGACGCCTTCGAAATATTCCGAGTTGTCCTTCGGCATATAGCTCTGGCTTGTCGTCACTCCCCATTTGACTTCACCTTCGTCCGGAGTGAGTTCACCGGCCAGGATACGGAGGAGGGTGGTGCGTGCAATTTCAGAGGAGCCGATCAGGACCGCCTTGTCATACGGATCCAGCGTGAAGCTGACGTTGTCCAGCACTTTGTTTCCATCGACACTGTGCGTGAGCCCTTTGACATAGAGCAGATCATTGCCGATTTCACGTTCCGGTGTGAACTTCACGAACGGATACCTTCTGGAAGATGGCTTGATGTCCTCGAGTTCGATCTTTTCAAGCGTCTTCTTACGGCTTGTCGCCTGTTTGGACTTGGAGGCGTTCGCACTGAACCGTGCAACGAAGTCCTTCAGTTCCTTGATTTTCTCTTCCTTCTTCTTGTTCTGATCCTGGGCCATCTGCTGGGCCAATTGGCTGGATTGGTACCAGAAATCATAGTTGCCTACATATAGCTGTATCTTTCCGAAGTCGAGGTCGGCAATATGGGTACACACATTATTAAGGAAATGGCGGTCGTGGGAAACCACGATGACAGTATTGTCGAAATTGATCAGGAATTCTTCAAGCCATTGGATTGCCTGTATGTCGAGGCCGTTGGTCGGCTCATCGAGGAGCAGTACGTCAGGGTTGCCGAACAGACTTTGTGCAAGCAGGACTTTGACTTTCTGGTTGTTTTCAAGCTCGGACATGTTCTTGTCCACGAGGGTTGAATCTATGCCGAGGCCATGCAGCAGGCTTTCGGCATCGGATTCGGCCGTCCAGCCGCCCATTTCACCATATTCGCCTTCGAGTTCTGCAGCACGTATGCCATCCTCATCTGAGAAATCCGGCTTCATATATATTTCATTCTTTTCATTCATGACTTCCCAAAGTTTCGCGTGGCCCATCATTACGACATCCAGGACACGGTATTCCTCATATCCGAAGTGGTCTTGTTTCAGGACGGCAAGACGCTCATCCTTCGCCATGCTCACATGGCCCGTCTGCGCCTCCATTTCTCCTGAAAGTATCTTGAGGAATGTGGATTTTCCGGCACCATTCGCACCGATCAACCCGTAGCAGTTGCCCGGAGTGAACTTTATATTTACATCTTCAAACAGTTTGCGGTCGCCAAACCTCAGACCAACATCTATAACCTGTAGCATAGGCATTCTCCTTTAGTATATTCTTAAGCGATGATAACACATTTATGGTACCATTGAAATATAATTCTAGGAGGGCGGATACCAATGGAGCACGAATTGCGCCGATTTTCCACTATAATGGATGAGAGTCGTCGTACCGTATTTTTCACTGGTGCAGGGGTGTCGGTCAAAAGCGGCATCCCCGATTTCAGAAGTATGGGTGGTCTGTTCGATGAGATCAGCAGGGCAGGCCATTCGCCGGAATACCTTTTGAGCAGGGAGCACCTGGAGGATGACCCGGAAAGTTTCATCCGTTTCTACAGGAAACGCCTGATGCTTGCAGACAAGGCACCGAACATCGTCCATGATTTCATCGCCCATGAAGAAAGGACAGGGCGGTCGCTCGGAGTCATTACCCAGAATATCGACGGGCTGCACCACGATGCAGGCAGCCGGAATGTGGATGAACTCCATGGGTCTCTCAACCGGTTCTACTGCACAGCATGTCATAAAGCATATAGCAAACAGACCGTGATGGCCGAGAACTTGTCACATTGCGAATGTGGCGGTGTACTCAGGCCGGATATCGTACTCTATGGGGAAATGCTTGATGAAACCGTCATAAATTCTGCCATAGACAAACTGGCGAAGGCAGATACATTGGTGGTGATGGGCTCATCGCTGCTCGTGAACCCTGCAGCATTCCTCATCAACTATTTCAATGGGAGTCATCTGGTCATCATCAACCGGGATGACACGCCATTCGATGAGGAGGCAGATCTTGTCATCAATGAAGATATGACCGAAGTGATTGAAACGATCTATAATAATGAAGGAGATAATATATGAACCAGATATCAGGTACAGTACAATTTTTGGAAGTGATCAAGAAGGAAGGATCCACTTATCATCTGAAGACGGAGGATGCACTCTACATCCGGATGAACGCATCGACTTCAGACAGGGAGTATGAAATCGGCGAGGAAATCAGCGCCTTCATCTATCCGAACAGAAGTGGCGAACTGTTTGCAGCACCTGTCGTCCCTGACGCTTCAGTGGAACAGTATGGCTATGCCACTGTTACGGAAGTGAACCGGGAGGGGGCCTTTGTGGATATCGGCATACCCCGGGAGATACTGGTGCCATGGATCGACCTTCCCAAAGTGAAGAGCGTGTGGCCGAAGGAGGGCGATAAGCTCTACCTCAAGTTGAGGGCGGAGAGCGACAGCCAGCTGTACGGCAGGCTCATCACTGAAAATGAAGCAGCAGAACGCTTCACCCCGATTGAAGCATCCAAGTTCGAGGAACTGAAGAACAAGTGGATGGAAGGGCGTCCGTACCGCCTTCTCCGCATCGGCACCTTCCTTCTGACCGAAGATGGGCATAAGGTTTTTGTGCATGAGAGCGAGCGCGAGGATGAACCGAGGCTCGGCGAACTGAAAAAGTTCAGGGTCATCGGCATCAACGACAAGGGGGAAATCAACGGTTCCTTCATACAGCAGGCATACAAGAAGATGGATGCCGACAGCGAGAAGCTGCTGGACTACATCACTAAAAATGGCGGACGCATGCCGCTGAACGACAAAAGCTCACCAGAGGACATCAAAGAGGCATTCAACATGTCGAAAGGCTCCTTCAAGCGCGCACTCGGCCGCCTGATGAAGGAGGGGAAAGTAGAACAGACATCTAAAGAGACAGTGCTCAAAGAAAACCGGTAATCGAAATTCGATTACCGGTTTTTTCTATCCTTCTATTTCTTCCGTCAGTGCTTCAAGCTGATCCACAAGCTCCCCGATATAATCGATCGTATCACGCAGGGGCTGGTCCGTCGTTACATCTACACCCGCCATCTGGGCCAGTTCGACAGGCGATTTCGTGCCTCCGGACTTGAGCACCTTCAGCCAGTCATCGACGGCAGGCTGCCCTTCGTTCAGCACCCGTTTGCTCATTGCGGTCGCAATGGTCAGGCCGGCGGAATATGTGTACGGGTAGAGACCCATGTAGTAGTGCGGCTGTCTCATCCATGTGAGTTCGGCACCTTCGGTGATCGTCACATCTTCTCCCCAGAATTCCTCGATCACCTGACGTTTGAGGCGGTTCAGTTCCGGTGCAGAAACGCTTTCGTTATTGTCCACCTTCTTGTACACTTCACGCTGATAGGCAGCTTCAAGCAGGTGTGTCACACAGTTGTGGTAGTACGTCCTTGAAATGATGGAACTGATGACCCAGCGCTTGAATTTCGGATCGTCCGAATTCTTGAGCAGATGGTTCGCCATGAGCATTTCATTCATCGTGCTCGGTGCTTCTATGAAGTACATGGAACTTCTTGCATCGAATACATTCTGTTCCCGGTTGGCATTGTAGAAATGCCCTGCATGTCCCAGTTCATGGGCAAGGACGAAAACTTCGGTCATCAGGGAGGTCCATGATATCAGGATGAATGGATGGGAACCGTACGGGCTTGCACAGAAGGCACCGGTCGATTTCCCCTTATTCTTCACGAAGTCGATCCAGCGCTCATCATAGGCACGGTTGACCATGCTGAGATAGTCTTCCCCCATGATGCCGAGTGCATCATTGATGTACTTTCTGGATTCCTCTACGCTGATTTCAGGTTCAGAGGACGGATCGAGGGAGATCTTGAGGTCTTCGTATTTCATCTCATCCAGGCCATGGACTCGCTTGAGCAGCTTCGCATAGCGTCTCATATGTGGCGCAAGGTCACTCATGATCATGTCGATCTGACGGTTATAGAGCGTCTGATCCACATCCTGGCGATGGAGCAGGTAGTCGATGACCGAATCGAAGCCCCTGAGGTCTGCAGTCGTCTTCTCCTGCTTCAGCTGGAGGTCGTATGTTGCTGCCGTCGTGTGCTGATAATCTGCGAGCTTATCGCTGAATGCACGGAACGCATTGCGTCTCACTTCAGTATCTTCATGCGATTCAAGTTCACCTTCAAAAGCAAGGTAGGAGAGGGGGATTTCCTGTCCATTGGCTGTGAATGTCCCAAAATCGATGTCCAGCAGCTTCGTTTTCAGGTAGAGGCTATAGGGTCCTTCGAAAACGGTGGAGTAGGAGGCAAGTGCCTTTTCAACTTTCGCATCCAGCTGGTACGGCTTCTGTTTCAGCAGCTCATCCACGAAGTTTTCGAATTCCGGCGCCCGGGTTCTGATATCCTTGAGGAATGATTCGTCCTTCTGCAGCAGTTCACTTGTCAGAAAACTCGTTTCACTGCCGAAATATGTACCGATATTGCTCGCAATGCCACTCAGACGCTGTGCCGATGCATCCCCTTGGTCGGAAGACAGCCTGAGGTTCGCATATGCACCGATCGGCACCAGCGACTCCATGAGACCCTTGAAGCCTTCGATCGCTTCAACTGCAACCGAAGCATCTGTCAGGCTGTTTTCATACTTTCTGCTGTAGCTTTCTATTTCAGGGCGGATGTTTTCTGCTGCCTGCTCGAATGCTTCATCAGATTCAAACAGATCCGTCAGGTTCCATGTATAATTCACATCAACTTCATTTCTGGATTTCAATTGTTCCATTCTTTGACACTCCTTTAATTTCGGAAACCGAAGTATTAAGGCCATTATACAGGAAAATTCTAAAAATTGAAATCTTTTATTATACGAATATGAATAAAGCAAAATGAATAGGTTTTGTTGCTGTGATTTAAGAGAATATGAGTATGGAATAGATGCTTCAGGGAGGTGAACGGAATGATCGATAGTCCAAGCTTCTATATAATCAGCATATTGCTGGTAATCATCATCAGCGTACTCATTGCATTGAGCACCAGTAAATATATACTCATGCCGATTGCCGTTTTCATTATAATGGCACTGACAGCGTTCATCGTGCCGAACTTCATGGAGGATACCAACTGGGAACCGCTGATGGGTTATGCCGTATTCCTTGGGATACTGTCATTGATCGTAAGTGTCCTGACATGGCTGTATGTCAGAGGCCGCAGACGGAAGAAGGCACTTGCAGATGAACATGCAGGCGCACAGGAAGTGGATCAAACTGATCATCCACATGACGAAAGGAAAAGATAGCAACGGGACAGCTGTATATGATGCAGCTGTTTTTTTATGCCGAAAAAGCCGATACACATGTATATACATATAATACAGGTTTGAATAGATTGGAATGATTGCAGCAAATTGGATATGATGAATCCAATAACAGATCATCTATAGGATTATAGGCATATAGAAGGAACCATCACTTGACTGTTGGGGTCGACGTCGTTAGAAGGCCGGCAGAGGTAAAATAAAGTAAACGAATAATCATAGGGAATATGAAGAAAAGATAAAAAGGGTGCACCTTTCAGATATATAGATAACTTCCTATAATATATATTATGTAAACTTTATAATAAGAAAAATAATACCTTGTAGAATTACCAGTATTTGACCAAATTAATACCCGATCCAGTGATTACCGGATCAGGCATTTAACATCCATTCATCATTTTTTATGTTTCCTGTTGCTGTTCAACTGTTTTCTTTTGATTCGTTTACAACTTTATATACAGTCGCCCTTGATACGCCAACCATTTCTGCAATCTGTTTCCCTGTGTATTTCTGTGTATCATACAATGACTGTATCATCGCTTTCTTGTCATCCGTTATGCCAGGCCTGCCGCCGTTTCTGCCGCGCGCCCTTGCTGATTCCAGACCTTTCTTCGTCCGTTCGCTCAGCAAGCTTGCTTCCAGTTCCGCAAATGCCGACATCATCGTAAAGAACATCTTTCCCATCGGATCTTTCGTCGTGACGTTCATATTGATGATTTCAAGGTCGATTCCGCGTTTTTCCAGCGTCGTCGCGAGTTCTATCAACTGTTTTGTCGTCCGGCCCAGCCGATCCAGCTTGGTGATCACCATCGTGTCGCCCTCCCGCATGTACTCCATACACTGTTCCAGCGCTGTGCGGTCTGCCTTGCGTCCGCTCACCTTTTCGGAGAAGATCTTGATGCATCCCGCCTCCTGCAGCATATCCAGCTGACTTTCCAGTTTCTGTCCCTTTGTACTTACTCTTGCATATCCTATTTTACTCATTTTTCCATACCTTCCTTTAAATGTATTTTAAACGGTATAGTTATAGTATAAGTCTACAGAGAAAAAAAGACAAGTAAAAACACAACATTTATTAACATTTTAGGTGTTTTTGTTTATTTACTGTTAATGTTTATAAAACCCTCGTTAAATAGACACTGCAATTTTTCCCTCTGAAAGCTTAATATTATTTGTTCTCTATGTTTATCTCTTAAAATTCAGAATATATAGATACTATAAACGAATTACATATATTATCAGGAGTTGATTCAATGACCTATACCATTATCACCTGCATCCTCTTCATGGCCTTTGTCGCCTGGTATTCCTATCGCAGGACGCGTAACACCATCAGTGACAGTGATGGGTATTTCCTTGCAGGACGCGGTCTGACCGGCGGGTTCATAGCGGGTTCCCTCGTGCTTACCAACCTTTCCGCCGAACAGCTTGTAGGATTGAACGGCCAATCATACAATGCCAACATGTCGAACATGGCATGGGAAGTGACTGCGGGGATCTCGGTCATCATACTTGCCCTTGTTCTGTTGCCACGTTACATAGGAGGCGCCTTCACCACCCTCCCTGAATTTGTGAACAGCCGTTTTGACGAAGGGACCCGCATGATGGTCACATTGCTGTTCATGCTGGGATATACTTTCGTAACGATTCCGTCAGTCCTCTATTCCGGAGCGATTGCCGTATTGCAGCTTTTCGATGTACCCGCCCTTCTCGGCATGTCACTCGAACAGTCCATGTGGATCGTCATCTGGGTTGTCGGGATCATCGGGGCCGCATATGCCATATTCGGTGGACTCAAGGCCGTTGCAATATCCGACACCTTGAATGGTGTCGGGCTGCTCGTCATCGGACTATTGATTCCCCTCATCGGATTCCATGCTCTTGGTGATGGGAATATGCTTGCAGGCATGAAGACCATCGCCACCGAAGAACCTGAGAAGTTGAATGCCATCGGTTCGAGTGAAGATTCTGTACCGTTCGGTACGATATTCACCGGGATGATCTTCGCCAATCTTTTCTATTGGGGCACCAACCAATATGTCATCCAGCGGGCACTTGGTGCAAAAAGCCTTGCTGAAGGCCAGAAAGGCACACTGTTCACCGGATTCCTGAAGATCCTCGTCCCCTTCATGATGATGATTCCTGGAATCATCGCTTATCATCTATACGGCGATGGACTCGAGACGATGGATCTGGCCTATCCTGCACTGATCAGCGAGCTGCTGCCGCCGATTCTGAGCGGCTTCTTCCTGGCTGTACTCCTCGGTGCAGTATTTTCAAGTTTCAATTCACTGCTCAACAGTGCTGCCACGATGTTCGTCTATGATCTATACAAAGTGAAAATAAAGAAGGATGCTTCCGACAGGGAAATGATACGAGTCAGCAAATGGTTCGGTACGCTTCTTGCCCTCGTTTCCTTCTTCATCGCCCCACTCCTGCTGCGTGCACCGGACGGGCTTTGGAACATCATCAGGGAGTTTACCGGCTTCTTCAACATCCCGGTGATTGCGATCATCCTAGTAGGCATATTCTCAAAATATATTCCTCCCATCGGTGCCAAGATTGCAATCGTCGTCCATGTCGTCCTCTATTACATGCTGATATGGGGGTTCCCCATGTTTTTCGGCTTCAGTTTTGATATCAGCTTCATCCATATTCAAGGTATCCTGTTCGCACTCGCCGTCTTGATCATGATGATTTCAGGATTCATCAGACCACTTGATGCACCCCATCAATTCACGCATGACCCTAAAGTGGATATGTTGCCCTGGAAGTTTGCGGTTCCTGTTACAGTTCTGTTGATGGGCGCCATGGTCTTCTGCTATATATTGTTTTCACCCATCGGTCTCTCATACGCCGAAGGCATCGTTTCGGGCTGGTTCTGGCCAGCTACCATTGCGCTCATGCTGCTCATCCTTCTGTTATGGATCATTTCCTACAGAAGCTGGAACGGAAAATACAGTACCCTACTTCAGGAAATGCATAAAGAAAAGAAGCTATAGCATTGCTATAGCTTCTTTTGCGTCTATACCTTCCTGAGCTTCTCAGCCAGCTTGTATACCGGTCTGTTGAATACCTTTTCGAATGTGCCCGGCAACTCTTCAATGAAGGGATCATACCCTTTCTTGAATTTGTAGACGCCATAGTCCTTCGAGTCTTCCGTGAAGTCGCCGGTCAATCCGGAAAGGTTGAATCGGCGGAGTCCGAGTGACTTCGCCTTTTTGATCATCTGCCATGTCGTATAGTTGGTGCCCATGAACATGGAGTGCTCCGGATAGCTTCCACTGAAAAGATATACCATCTCGTGGTTGTTGTAGTAGTACATCGCAGCTGACAGTTCGATGATGCTGCCATACTCCGCCTGTACACCCCTGATCTTTTCAATGCGCTTCTCTTTGTTGGCGGTCAGATCCTTCAGTTCATTCAGGCGTCCCTTCATGCGTTTCGTGCCATTGCCGCTGTCGAGCTTATTCTGCATATCCAGCCGATCGGCTTCCAATGCTTCAAGCTCTTCCGAAAGACGGTCCAGATATTCCTCAAGATCGATATAGCTCAATGTCAGGTAGGTCCGGTCCTTCAATACATGGAGCAGGTTTCTGATCTTCTGGCTGTTGACGGGGTCGAAGCCGATGCGCTCCTCCGTGTCCTTGTATATGTCGATGAATTTGTCATACTCATTCTCTTCGAGATACCTGAGGCGCACCCCCATCTGTTCACTCGTCCGTGTGTTGTAGCGGGTGGTCTTGTCCATGCTTTTGAGCAGCTCTTCTTCGGACATACTGATGTCAAGGACCGCCTGATGCCTCAGCAGTTCTTCCGTCACCAGCTGCTTTGTGAATCCATTATGGCTGTACCCCTGATTGCGGTATATGTCCACGATTTCATGGTTGTTCATATCACTCTCCATGACTTCTCCTTCAGCATTCCGCATCTGGTATATATGGTACGGCGAATGGATCATTTTGAGTCCATTCTTCCCCTTCACATATGCGTCGATCTCTTTCAGGAAGAATTGGAGACGCTCATTTGAAAAGGGTTGGATCAATGGGCCGGTATGTGAAGTGAACATCCTGTAGCGTTTCAGGACGGAACGGCTGCTGAGCATGGATACACCGACGAGTGCCTCATCTTCATAGAGCCCGAGCAGATGCGTTTCCTGAAGACTGGAAATATAATCGTAGTACAGGGGATCATGCAGGTAATGGCAGTAGCTGTCATAATCGGCCATGAACGCCTTGAAAGTTTCCTCTTGTATTGGTGTTATCTGCATAGTCGGCACTAACCTTCCTTTACTCGTCAATTGGATTTTGCAGCAGCTTTCTGCTCGAGTTTACGCTTGACCTTATAGAGGTTATACGGCATTTTGCTGATCACTTTCACAAAGTCTCCGACCAGCTCCTCGATCTCTGCATTGAAGCCGCGCTTGAACCGGTACACGCCATAGTCTTCCCCATCTTCGGAGAAGTCCCCGCTGACGCCATAGAAGTTATAGCGGCTGATGCCCCTGTCCATGCAGTACTTCATCATTTCGAAGTGCATCATGTACGGTCCGACGAATTGGGCATATTTACTGGAGCTTGCTCCGGAGTTGTAGACCATTTCATATGGTGTTTCGAAATAGATGCCTGAAGCAAGATTGAGGATGTTGCCTTCCTTCTTCTGTATTTCACTCGCCTGCATCCTGTCTTCGGTCATCTTGTCGATCTGCTTGTCGAGTTCGGCGATCTTATTGAGCGTCTTGTCGTTCTTGTTCTCCTTCTCCATCAGCTGGTTGCGTTTGCCTTCGTTCTCCTCGATCTGTTCGGAGAGGTTGTCCACATATTCATCAAGCTCGATGTATGCAAGCGGGATGAGGACTTTATCCCCATAGGACTTCTTGAAATTTGTAAAATATTCCTTTGGATTCGGATGGGTGAAGAATCCCTGCCTTTCACTCGTATCAAGATAGAGATCCATGAAGATGTCAATTTCATCCACCTCGAGGAAACGTACCTTCACCCCATACTTCTGGGCTTTCTTGATGTTCCGCTTCCTTTGGGAATCGAAGGATTTCAGGAGTGACTTCTCATCATGGCCGGACAGGTCGAGGACACTCATCCATCGCGCCTGTGATGTTTTCGAGTAGCCGCGTGTGAATCCCTGATGGACATAGCCCTCTTCCTCCATTATCTGGATCAGTGCATCCTGTGCTGGATAGTCCTCTTTCGGATTTACATCCTTGTCATATTTCCTGTAGATCCAGTTCGGATCCAGTTTGACATACAGGCCGTTGTTCTTCTTCAAATATTTCGTAAGGGCCTGCAGGAAGAACCGGACGAGTTCATGATTATGATAGTCCAGGACAGGACCGCGGTTGGAATAGTAGAAGTACTTGCCCATGACGGTCTTCTTCAAAGTGAAGAGGCAGGCTGCTATGACTGCACCTTCCTCGTCCTTGACGCCGAGCAGGCGGACCTTCTGCTTGTCCATCTCCCTGTTCTTCTTATTCTCTATCATTTGAAAGAAGGCGGATTCCTCACCTTTTTCTATATAATTCGCATATTCCTTTTCAGTCAATTCAACAAATTTCATCCGTATTCCTACCTCCCAATCTGCTTCCGTATTTTCGTGAGCGCCTGATAGGCCTTATAGGCCGGCGCATTGATCGGCTTGATGAAATCTCCGACATACTCATACACGGCAGCATTGAAACCTTTCTTGAACTGTATGACACCGTAGTCTTCCGCTTCTTCGGAGAAGTCTCCGCTGATGCCATAGAAATTGTATAGATCGATGCCATGTTCGAGTGCATAGTTGATCATATGCCATTGTATCAGATAGCTTCCTGCAAAATGCCTGAAGGCATTGTCGCTGCCCCCGGCAAGATAGACCACTTCATGCGGTGTGATGAAATAGTATGCACTCGCAATCGGCAGCTCCTCACCATGGGTCTCACGGAGCTCTTTCCCTTCGGCAAGCTTATCCTCTATGTTCTTCAGCTGGTCGCCGAAATTCTTGATCTTCTTCTCGGCCTTGCTGTTGGATGGGTCCTTCTCCAGATCCTTCTCGGCCTTTTCGATATTTTTGACGAGACCATCGCGGTCCTTGGCAATCGATTCCGTGTATTCGTCGAGATTGACGTATACAAGCGGGATGATGACGTTGTCGCCGAAATGCTTCTTCCTGCTGATGTAGTAGGCATCATCGCGGTCGACGAATGATTTCATTTCGGATGTATCCTTCATGAACTTCCTGAACACATCAATCTCATCGAGCTCCAGATAGCGTACATGCAGGCCATGCTTCTGGGCCTTCTTGATGTTCCGCTTCCGAAGGCTGTCCATATCATTCAGGAGCGTCTTCGGATCCTTTCCCGAGAGATCGAGTACCGAATGCCATCTGATCTGGATGACCGGATCGAATCCTACCGTAAATCCATCATGCCTGAACCCCTGTGCCTCGAAATGATCGAAGATGTGCTGGTTGCCCCGGTCCTTGAGGATCTTGCCGTCATGATCCCGTTCCCTGAGCACTTCATATGGGTCGATCCTTGCATACATGACCTTCTTGGGTTTCAGAAACCTTTGGAGCCCCTCAAAGAACGTATCGAACACCTGCTTGTCTGTATAGTCCATCACCGGCCCCCGGTTGCTGTAGGCATATTTGAATACTTTCATCACCGGGGTCAGCGTAATGAGGCAGGCAGCCCTGACCGCTTCTCCGTCCTTCACACCGACAAGGTAGGTTTCAACACCCTGCTCCACCTTCAGGCGGTAGTTGTCCTCCGTCTGTGTAAAATGACTGAAGCGGGTCCGGGTGAAATGATCGAATTCCTCAGTGGTCAACTCTGTAAATTGCATATTGGCACTCCTGTCAACTAATTTTAATACTTTGCTTATATTATCAGATTTGCTGTAGTATCTCCATAATTAGTGAATGATTTAAGCATAGTCCTATGTATTATATCACTTGGAGGACGGACTGGCACCGTCCATCTATTATGATGCGCCATCCATCCCTGCTTCCAATGTCCATTATACCCTTTCTGCCCCAATCTATGCCCGACTGCCTGCTATCTTTTATGCCCTGCAATCAACCCATCCCTCAGTTTCAGAGTCGAGGCTTCCGTACAGCTGAGGGCACGCATGACACTCAGCTGCCCGTACTTCACCTTGAGGTTATCCACGGTCCTCAACAGCCTTTCCCGCCTTTCGACAGCCTCCACGTCATCAAACAGTGAAATCTGCCGCGCATATCCTGGAATGAAGTTCGTCAGCGTGACGCTCAAGGTGCGGTACCGGGCATGGGGATCGGCAAGTGCCTGAAGCGCCTTCCATATCCCCCGCATGATGACATCCCCGTCATCCGTCCCTTCCCGGACTGTGAACTGCTTGCGGTATATCCTGCCTTCTGCAGTCCCCACGGCAAACTGGATCGTCCGTGCCAGTCTCCCCGCCAGCCTCAGACGGTGGGTGACTTCGTCCACGTGTTCCAGCAGCACCACATATATTTCATCGAAACGGTAGTCCCGCATCAGTATCTGGCTCTTTGCGATCGATGGGGAATGGATGGCGTGCTTTTCGCGGATGAGGCTGAAGTCGATTCCGTTGGCATGGAGGTGCCAGTCCACACCGATGACCCCGAAGTCCCGCTTCAGATGGACCACCGGATAGCGTGCAAGATCCCCGATGGAGAATATCCCCCGTTCATTAAGCTTGACCTCACTCCTTCTGTTGATCCCCCAGAAATTCCTGAGCGGCTTGATGGGCCAGAGCTTCCGGGGCACATCATGATAGCGCCACTCTGCAATGCCGTCCGGCATCCGCTTCGCCTCGATATCCAGGGACAGTTTGCTGAGCAGCATGTTATCCCCGACGCCGATTGCACAGTCGATCCCCGTCTCTTCATATACTTCCTTCTTGAGCTGCTTGGCCAGAGCATAGGGTGAATCCTCGAATATGCGGTAGCTTTCCGTCACATCCATGAAAAACTCATCAACGGAGTATTGATGGAAATCTTCCGGCGCCACATATTTCAGGGCGATTTCCGTAATCCTTGCCGAATAGTCCAGATATGTCTTCATCGACGGATTGATGATGTATATGTCGCGGCGGGCCGGTATTTCAAACAGCCTGGACCCCGTCTTTATGCCGAGCTTCTTCAGTTCCGGTGTAGCCGCAAGCACTACGGAGCCGAGGCTTTTCGTATCCGCCACCACAGCAAGTTTGGCCGTCATGGGATCGAGCCCCTTCAAAATGCATGAGACACTGGCGAAGAAGCTTTTCTGATCGACGCATAATACATGGCGCTGCGGACAGATATGATAATTGTACATGTCATCCCTCCATACAGAACATATGTTCGCACATCCGTATATTCATCATATCACAGAATCCATCCGGATAGACACGAATCTCCTGCATTCATAAGTAAATGCGTGCCAATTGGGTATGGGACATTATAAAACCTTTACAGAGAAAAAGGAGGAACACTCATTGAAGGATATCATCGCATTACTTAAAAAAGGGAGCATGGCCTCCCTCACCGCTTCCATCGTCAACTTCTTCATCGCAGGGCTCAAAGGTGTAGCCTTCATCCTGACGGCCAACGTCGCGATGTTCGCCGAAATGATGCACTCGATCGGCGATGCGCTCAACCAGCTTTTCGTCTTCATAGGTTCCGGGCTGTCGAAAAAGGCACCCACCGAGCGCTTCCCCTTCGGCTTCGGCCGTCTGGTGAACCTCGTCCTGCTCTTTGCAGTCATCATCGTCGGCATCCTCGCCTACGAGACGGTAAGGGAGGGTCTCCACCACATTCTGGAACCCCTGCCTGTAGAGACCGATACGACCATGCTGCTGATCAACATCGGCGTCCTCGCCATCGCAGCGGTACTCGAGACATTCGTGCTCTATAAGGCCGGAAAGGAGCTGCTCCAGCAGGCGGACATGCCCTATGACGGCCTGAAGCCGATAACGACGAGCTTCGCCAATATGGACAGGGCCAAGCCGGCCACAAAACTCGTCTTCCTCGAGGATGCTGTCGCCACAGGGGGTGCGATATTTGCAATCATCGCAATCCTCGTCGCCCGCTTCACAGGATTCTCGCAGAGTGAAGGGATCGCTTCGGTCCTCATCGGCCTGGCGATGTTCTATATCGTCTATAAGATCTTCATGGAGAATGCAGCCGGGGCACTTGGAGAACATGACCCGCGCATGGAGGAACGGGTCTCACAGATCGTTCTGCGCCACGATGAGATAAAGGACATCAGAAAGCTCTTCGTCATGAAGGAAGGCGACAACCTCCACGCGGAAGTCGTCGCCGAAATCGACCCGAATCTCACTTCCAGGGAGGTCAACAGGATCAGGGATGAGATAGAAAAACTGATCCTGAAGCAGCAGCACGTGACGGATGTGAATATGGAGTTCGAACTGAATGACGGCAAGCGTACATGGCCGAAGACCCAGGACGACCTCGACAGGAAACCGAAATATTAGCACGAAAAAAAGGATGGCGTAACCGCCATCCTTTTTATTTTCTATTCATTCGCTGCCGGTTCCTCTCGGGTCGGCTCTCCGGCATCCGGATCCTCTGCATCCGCTTCAAAGAAGTCATGAATCGCTTGGCTGTTCGCTTCGAAGTCAAGATCGATGACATTTCCGGCGTGCGGCGTGTCCATGAACTGGTACGTATCTTCCACAGGCACGGTGAGTGTCGGGATGTCCTTATCGCCCCGTATCAGGAAGGAGGCCATCATCCGGTACAGTTCCCCATCGCTCATGCTCGTATTGACGTGACCCATTCCGGTGCCCGCAATTTTCGGAAGCTTGAGTATGCTGCCCAAAGTCAGCGCCTCGTCCTTGACTGCATTGATCACCTGCTGCTGGCGTCTCACACGGCCGAAGTCACCCTCTGCATCCTGGCGGAACCGGGCATAGGCAAGAAGATCTTCCCCTCCAAGGCGCTGTTCCCCCTGCTTCAGTTCGGTATCTATCTTCTCCGACATGTCCTTTTCAACATCGATCATGATGCCGTCCTTATTGATCACATCAACGACCGATTCGAAGGCCTGGTAGTCGATGACTGCATATTCCTCGACTTCGATGCCGAAGTTCTGCTGGATGGTCTGCCTGAGCAGTTCGACACCCCCGAGGGAGTAGACGGAATTGATCTTATAGCTCTGGAAGCCGGGGATCTCCACGTATATATCCCGCATGAGAGAGACCATCTTCATTTCCTTGTTCATGTAGTCATACTGGGCCAGCATGATGACGTCCGTCCGCTGGGCACCATCCACCTCGCGGTCGGCGCCGAGCAGCAGGATGTTCTTTTTGCCGTCGTTGTCATCCGCCCCGTTGAATTCCATCTCCTCCTGTTCAACCCCGTTGTCGCGTGCGATATCGAGACCGGACTGGTATGAGAAGTATACATATAGGATTGTGCCGACGAGCACCGCGAGCAGTATGAGCGGAATGAGCGCCCGCTTCCGGATGCGCCGCTTCCGCCCTTCGGGCTGCGGTCTGTCGGAACGTCTGTATTCATTGTCCATAATCATGCTCCTGTCATCAATCTATCAAATCATTTTAACCGGTTTTTAGAAATTAATAAAGAAATAATATCTCCCCATCATTCCATGGAGGATAAAAAATTGTGGTGCCGTATGCTTATATAGTAAAATATATATAAGGAATGAGGGATTGAAATGATGAAAAAAATATTACTTTTGGCAATGATGCTCATGCTGCTGGTGCCAGTTCCGGCCCAGGCGGCTTCGGAATGGGAGGAAGCGGTCACAGTGTATGGCGCAGCGCTTGAGAGCGACCAGCAGCTGCTTGATGCGACACGTGAAATACTCGGCACCGAGGAGAGCGACAAGGTCGAATATGTCTACAGCGAGGATGTACAGCAGTATATCGGCAAGGACTACAGCAATGAGGTGCTCAAATCGAGCATCCGCATCATCCAGGAATCCGAAGGCCATGGCCTCGACATCACCGTGGATGAGAGCATGGGGGACATCACTGAAATCACCGAGGAGACATACAAGAATGCACTGCTGACTTCCGGCATCACCGATGCGGAAGTGGTCATCGGAGCGGCCGAGGATGTCACCGGTGAAAGTGCCCTCTCCGGCATCTACAAGGCATACGAATCACAGGGGGAAGCCATAGATACCGAGCGTACACAGAACTCCCAGGAGGAACTTGAGACGATCTCCGGCATCTCCGAGGAGAACAGCAATGTCGAAGGGTTCTCACAAGAGCAGCTGAACAAGATGATCACCGACATCAAAATTGAAGTCATCAACCAGGGCGGCGACCTGACGGAGCAGGAGATCAGGGATATCGTCGATGAGCAGATGGCGGCCAACGGCCTCGACGGCCTGCTGTCACAGGATCAGATCGACAGGATCGTCGTCATCATCATCCAGATACAGGACTCCGGCATCTTCCAGAGCGAGGAGGCCGAACGGCTGAAGGACAGCGCCCAGAACCTCCTCGATCAGATCACTTCGAGTGAAGCATTCCAGAATGCAGCCGATCAGGCTGAGGAGATTGGACAGGATATACAGGAATCGAGCGCCTGGGAATCATTCAAGAAGGCGGCATCCGATTTCTTCTCAAGCATCGTCTCCTTCTTCAGATCACTCTTCAACTAGAAAAGAGCAGACCATATGGTCTGCTCTTTTTATTATGTGCCTTTTATGGCCTTTCTTCATTACGATAGGCGTATCGGTTCTCGCCCCATTCATCGACTTCCGAAAGGTCGGCTTTGATGTTGTTCGTCTGGAAGACGGGATTCACACCCGTTTTCAGCTGCGCCTTATAGTCGGCTGCAACCTGCCAGACGATATGGCTCAGTCCGAATACCGCGACAAGGTTGGTCACCGCCATGAGTGCCATGAACATGTCCGCTGTCGCCCAGGCCGTCTCAAGGTCCATCACCGCACCGATGAAGACCATGACGACCACGAGCGCCTTGAATATAAGCAGAACCACCCGGTTCTCCTTGATGTAGTTCAGGTTGCTCTGACCGTAGAAGTAGTTCCCGAGGATGGAACTGTAGGCGAAGAGCAGGATGACGATCGCGATGAAGGTCGCCCCGAAGGAGCCGATCTGCTCCGACATCGCCGCCTGTGTCACCTGGATGCCCTGGAGTGCGTCTGCTCCATAGCTCAGATCCGTATACATCAGGATCAGGATGGCCGTTGCCGTACAGACGATCATCGTATCGAAGAACACGCCGAGCGCCTGGATCAGCCCCTGCTTGACAGGGTGGCTGACCGCAGCGGATGCGGCGGCATTGGGTGCAGAACCCATACCCGCTTCATTCGAGAACAGCCCCCGCTGGAAGCCGTTCAGTATCGCTGCACCGAGTGCACCACCAAAGACTTCCCGGATGCCGAACGCGTTTGTGACGATGGCCGTCAGCATCGGAATGATCTGGTCGTAGTTGATGATGAGGATCACGAAGACGACCAGCAGATAGATGACCGCCATGACCGGGACTATATAGCCGGCCACATTCGCAATGGTCCGGGCCCCGCCGAAGATGACGATGGCCGTGAAGATTGCGATGACGAGTCCGACCACCCACCTGTCGAGGTTGAATGCCTCTTGATAGGCATGGGCGATGGTGTTCGCCTGCAGCCCGTTGAAGACGAATGCGAATGTGATTGTGATCAGCACCGCGAAGAACAGTCCGAGCCATCTCTGGTTGAGGCCCTTCTCCATGTAGTAGGCCGGGCCCCCACGGAAACCGCCCTCCTCATCCTTCACTTTATATACCTGTGCAAGCGTGGATTCGAAGAATGCGGTCGCTGCGCCGAAGAACGCGATCAGCCACATCCAGAATATCGCGCCGGGACCGCCGAGCACGATGGCCGTCGCTACACCTGCGATGTTGCCGGTGCCGACGCGTGAAGCGGCACTGATTGCAAATGCCTGGAAAGGGGCGATCCCCTTCCTGCCGTCAGGCAGCGTCTCCGGTTTTTCGGTAATGACCTTGAACATCTCTTTGAACCATCTGAACTGTACAAACCTCGAGCTGATGGAAAAATAAAGACCTGCAAGAATAAGCAGCCCGATGAGGAAGTCACCCCACAGCAGGGTGTTTCCTATGTCGACAAAACTTTTGAACCAATCTGGTACAATTCCTTCAAAATCCATAAAGCACCTCCTGATATAAATGTATTATATCATTTGGGAAACCGCTTTAAAGGCCGAATTGAAAATTGGACTATTCGGATTATTGCACCGTTTCAAATGCGACGCGCGCCACCTCGCCGAATTCATTTTCATCAACCACAAATGAACCGTTGGCATATTTGCCGCTCACCCGGATGGATTTCGCGTCCAACTTGAAACTGGTGTTCTGCGAATAAAGGATTATATCGACATTGTTTTCGATGAGCCGCGCCCCGATGATGCGGTGGGGCTTCGATTTGATCTCCTTGAGCAGGGTGCTGCCCACCTGGGCTCTGGCACCCCTTTCGAATACATCGATAGATGTCCGTTTGACCGCCCCCCGCTGGGAGACCGTAACAAGGAACTTCTCATTGGAGAGGAGTCCCGAGAATGCGAGTGCATCATCCGGTTTCAGTTGAATCGCCCTGACGCCCTGGGCCTTCAGGCCGACCGGATTAACTTCCGACAGCGGGTACCGGAGCGAGATGCCCTTTTGTGTAATCAGCAGCACATCTTCCGTGCCGCCATGCGAGAGTTCCACTGAGACCACCTGATCGTCCTTTTTGAGGCTGATGCCTGAAATCGGCCGCCTGATGCGGCTCGCTTCATAGGCTTTAAGCTCTGTCCGCTTGATCTGGCCCCGGCGTGTGGTCGTCACTATAGAGATGTCGGCTCCGTAATCCTCGATGACGAAGGCCGTCACCGGTGATTCATCCGTCCCGAGCCTGAAGCGGTTGGAGAGGTGCTGGCCGTTGTCCTTCCACCTGATCTCAGGCAGTTCATGGACGGGAATGATCATATAGTTGCCGAGGTTGGTGAAGACGAGCAGGTGCTCGAGTGTATGGGCATGGCGGGAGAGGAGCACCTGATCATCCTCCTTCATGCCGATTTCATCCGGTGTACTCGCATTATAGCTCCGCAGGCTGGTGCGCTTCACATAGCCTTCCGACGTCAGTGAAACGACGACCTCCTCCTTGGCGATCAACACTTCCTTCTCAAGCTCGATGGACTCGATTTCATCCTCCACCGTGCTTCTGCGCGGCGCGGCATATTTCTTTTTGATGTCGCGCAGTTCTTTCTTGATCACTTTGAGCAGCTGCTTTTCATTGCCCAGTATTTCCCGCAGCTGATTGATCGTATATTCCAGCTCGCTGTGCTCCGTTTCGAGCTCTGCGATATCCGTGTTCGTCAGACGGTAGAGCTGGAGCATCACGATCGCTTCCGCCTGGGCTTCCGTGAAGCTGAAGGCTTCCACCAGGTTCGCCTTGGCGTTGCGCTTGTTGTCCGACTCGCGGATGACGCGGATCACTTCATCCAGTATGGACAGTGCGTGCATGAGCCCCTCGATGATGTGCATCCTGCGCTCCGCTTCCGAGAGTTCATACTGCGAGCGCCTGAGGATGACATCCTTCTGGTGGGCGATGTAGCTCTCCAGTATCTCCTTCAGCCCGAGCTGTTTCGGTGCCCTGTCGCTGATCGCCACCATATTGAAGTTGTAGGATACCTGGAGGTCCGTCTTCTTGTAGAAGTAGTTGATGATGCCTTCGACATTCGCCTCCTTCTTCACTTCCACTACGATGCGCATCCCTTCGCGGTCGGTTTCATCCCGGACTTCGATGATGCCGTCCACCTTGCGGTCGGCCCGGATTTCGTCCATCTTCTTGACGAGGTTCGCCTTGTTTACCTCAAACGGCAGTTCATCGATGATGATATGGGTCTTGCCGCCCCGGGTGTCCTCGGTCCGCACCCTGCTCCGGACGATGATCTTGCCGCGTCCGGTCTCATATGCCTTCCGGATCTGGTCCTTGCCCTGGATGATGCCCCCTGTCGGGAAATCAGGCCCTTTGATGATATCCATCAGCTCATCCATGGAGGCGGACGGCTTGTCGATGACCCTCAATGTCGCATCGATGACCTCTTCGAGGTTGTGGGGCGGAATGTCCGTGGCATAGCCTGCAGAAATGCCCGTCGAACCATTGACCAGGAGGTTTGGGAATTTCGAAGGCAGGACGGTCGGTTCCATCTCCGTATCATCGAAGTTGTTGATGAAGTCGACGGTCTTCTTGTTGATGTCACGGAGCATCTCATTCGAGATTTCTGAAAGCCTCGCCTCCGTATAGCGCATCGCAGCCGGCGGGTCGCCGTCGACGCTCCCCTTGTTGCCGTGCATATCGATCAGTTCCTCGCGCATCTTCCACTCCTGGGAGAGTCGGACCATCGCTTCATAGACACTGGAATCCCCGTGCGGATGATAGTTGCCGATGACGTTCCCTACAGTCTTGGCACTTTTCCTGAAGCTCTTCTCAAAAGTGTTCCCTTCCTTGTACATCGCATAGAGGATACGCCGCTGGACCGGCTTCAGGCCGTCCCTGACATCCGGGATGGCGCGGTCCTGGATGACATATTTGCTGTAGCGTCCGAAACGGTCGCCGATGACATCTTCAAGTTGTAGCTGCTGAACTTGTTCAGTCATTCAATTCACCACTTTCTCCCAGTTTTGTGACATCTTCATTCCCCAATATGCTGTCCGCATCTTCGAGTGTGAAGCTGACATTCGATTCGATCCACTTCCTGCGCATCTCCACATTGTCCCCCATGAGGGTCGTGACACGCTTCAATGAAAGTGCCTCGTCTTCAATACGCACCTGGATCAACGTCCGCGTCTCCGGATTCATCGTCGTTTCCCACAGCTGTTCCGGCATCATCTCACCCAGACCCTTATAGCGCTGGAGTTCGATATTTTTGCCCATTTCCTTCTGGGCCTCGACGAGCTCGTCCTCAGTCCAGACATACCGCACCTCATCCTTCTTCCTGCCCTTCTTCTTGAGCTGGAATAAAGGCGGCAGGGCGATATAGATCTTGCCCGCGTCGAAGAGTGGACGCATGTAGTTGAAGAAGAATGTGAGGAGCAGCACTTGGATGTGCGCACCATCGGTGTCGGCATCCGTCATGATGACGATCTTGTCGTAGTTCGTATCATCCACACTGAATTCCGTACCGACGCCTGCGCCGATCGTATGGATGATCGTATTGATCTCTTCATTCTTGAAGATATCCTCAAACTTCGCCTTCTCGGTATTGATGACCTTCCCACGAAGCGGCAGGATGGCCTGGAATCGCCTGTCGCGGCCCTGCTTTGCAGATCCGCCTGCAGAGTCCCCTTCGACAAGATACAGTTCATTCTTCTTGGCATTGCGGCTCTGGGCGGGCGTCAATTTGCCGGAAAGCAGTGTATCCTTGCGGCGCTTCTTGCCGTTCCTAGCCTCCTCACGGGCTTTCCGTGCAGTCTCCCGGACGCTCCTTGCCTTGATCGCCTTCTTGACTAGCTGGGTGCTCAGCGCCCCGTTCTCCTCCAGATAGTATGGAAGATGTTCGCTCATCAGCGATTCCATGACATTCCGCGCTTCACTCGTACCGAGCTTGCTCTTCGTCTGGCCTTCGAACTGGAGCAGGTTCTCAGGGACCTTCACCGAGATGACGGCAGTCAGGCCTTCCCTGATGTCGCTGCCCTCAAGGTTCTTGTCCTTGTCCTTCAATTCCTTGATTTTGCGTGCATATTCATTGAATACACGCGTGAAGCCAGTCTTGAAGCCGACCTCGTGCGTTCCGCCATCCTTCGTCCGTACATTGTTGACGAAGGAGATCAGCGTTTCACTGTACTGGTCATTATACTGGAAGCTCACTTCAGCCACGATATCGTTGTACTCGCCGGAGAACATGACCACATCACCGATTGCATCCTTGCCCTCATTCAGGAAGTTGATGAAGGCTTTCAGCCCATCATCATATTGGAAGACTTCCTCGAGCGGCTCCTCGGGACGCCTGTCCGTAATCGAAATGCGCATCCCCTTCTGCAGGAACGCGGATTCCCGCATCCTTTCCATGATGGTTTCGAAATGGAATGAAGTGCCGCTCTTGAATATCTTTCCATCGGGCCTGAATGTCACTTCCGTGCCGGTCTGCTTCGTCTTTCCGGTCACTTCCAATGGACGGTCGAGCTTGCCGCCGTCCTTGAATGACATCTCATGCACTTTTCCATCCCGGTAGATCCTGATCTCCATCCATTCGCTCAGCGCATTGACGACCGAAGCCCCCACACCGTGAAGGCCGCCGGATGTCTTATAGCCGCCGGCACCGAACTTGCCGCCTGCATGGAGCACCGTGAATATGACTTCCGGTGTCGGCTTGCCGGATGTGTGCATGCCCGTCGGCATGCCCCGCCCGTTGTCGCGGATGGTGATGCTTTCATCCGGATTGATGGTGATATTTATTTCATCGCCGTAGCCATTGATGACTTCATCGACCGAGTTGTCGGTGATCTCGTACACCAGGTGGTGCAGCCCCCTATAATCGGTGGAACCGACGTACATCCCAGGCCTTTTCCTTACGGCGTCCAGACCTTCAAGTATTTGTATTGAATCATCGTTATAAGTATTCTGTCTTGCCAAATCGGATTTCCTCCTACAAACGTATGTTCGTTATTTTTATCTCATGTTCTATTTTTATACAAAAGCGTGAGGATTGCAACCATAATCAATGTATTCATATTGCATATAACACTAATAGTTTACATAATAATTTTATGGTAAACTATATTTTATTATACCCCATTAAAAATTTATGGTAAACTGTTAGTACCTGATAATAAAGGGGTTTTTAAATGGAAACGATCATAATACTCCTGGTCTTGAGCTATCTCCTGGGTTCCACGCCATTCAGCCTGCTCATCGGCTTGTGGTTCTATAAGATCGACCTCAGACAGCATGGCAGCGGCAATATAGGCACCACAAACACCTTCAGGATCCTTGGGAAGAAGGCAGGCATCGTCGTGCTGCTCCTGGATATGTTCAAGGGGGCACTTCCAGTGGTTGCAGCGATGCTCCTCAACGTGGATATGCATATATTCATTCCCGGCCTTGTGGCGGCCATCGGCCATGTCTACTCCATATTCCTCAAGTTCAGGGGTGGCAAGGCAGTCGCTACCAGTGCAGGTGCCGTACTGGCATACAATCCCCTGCTCTTCATCATGCTCCTGGCCGCTTTTCTGATAACGCTGAAGCTCAGCAAGTATGTATCCCTGTCCAGCATAGTGAGTGCCGTTTTATTCTTTATTCTTTCGCTGGCATTCAGGGATCCGCTGCTGATTGCATTCTCCTTCATCATCGCTGTAGTCATTGTCGTTAGACATATCTCCAACATTAAACGTATAATGGATGGTACAGAATCTAAAATCACATTCATGTAGCAGAAGGGATGATTGAAATGTTGGAAGTTACAGATCGTGCACTGGATTGGATGAAGGAAGAACTGGACCCGGAAGAAGGACAGGGCGTCAACATCTATGTAAGGTATGGCGGGGAAACACAGCTGAAACAGGGATTTTCTCCAGCATTGACAGTAGAACGCATCCCCTCTGACAGTAAAGTATTCGACTATGATGGCATACAGGTGTTCATCAAGGAATCGGACCTGTGGTACTTTGAAGATACGGAACTGGTCATAGACTCTGAGGATGATGAAGTCACATTCGAAAGCAGATAAAAGCAATAACCCATCTCAAATGAGATGGGTTATTTTAATATTACTGCTCTTTAAGTTTGTTTCTGAGTACAAGCTGCAGGATGCCGCCGTTGCGGTAGTAGTCCACTTCAACTTCTGAATCGAAGCGTGCCTTGACTTTGAACTCAGTCTTCTTGCCGTCCTGGTTCGTCGCTACAGCATCAAGGACGTGTCCAGGCATGACATCTTCACCGACTTGGATGTCGAATGTCTCGCTGCCGTCGAAGCCGAGTGAATCTGCATCTTCCCCATCGACGAACTGGAGTGGGAGGACGCCCATCATTACGAGGTTCGAACGGTGGATACGCTCATAGCTTGCTGCGATGACCGCTTTGACACCGAGGAGGTTCGTACCTTTGGCTGCCCAGTCACGGCTGGAGCCCATGCCGTAGTCGTCTCCTGCGATGACCACGAGTCCTGTGCCATCCTGTTGATATTTCATTGCAGCATCATAGATGCTCATGACTTCACCAGTCGGCCAGTACGTTGTGAATCCGCCCTCTTTGCCGTCCGCAATCTGGTTGCGGATACGGATGTTGGCAAATGTACCGCGGAGCATCACTTCGTGGTTTCCGCGTCGGGAACCATATGAGTTGAAGTTCCGTGGAGATACGCCCTGCTCGATCAGCCATTTTCCGGCAGGTGTATCCTTGCCGATCGCACCCGCAGGTGAGATGTGGTCTGTCGTTACGGAGTCGCCGAACTTGCCGAGTACACGCAGGCCATTCAGTGATTCCACTTTGCCCGGTTCTGTGGACAGGTTCTGGAAGAATGATGGGTTCTGGATGTACGTGGAATCCGGATCGAAGTCGTAGAGTGGTGCATCCGTCGTTTCGATGTTGTTCCAGATTTCATTGGCATCGAATACCCTTTCATATTCTTTTCTGAAGAGTTCAGGGCTGACGTTGCCCATTACTGCATCCTTGACTTCCTGGGTGGATGGCCAGATATCCTTCATGAAGACATCGTTGCCGTCCTTATCCTTGCCGATCGGTTCATTGCGCAGATCGATGTCCACTGTACCGGCAAGCGCATATGCCACGATGAGTGGTGGTGAAGCAAGATAGTTCGCTTTGACGAGCGGGTGGATCCTGCCTTCAAAGTTACGGTTTCCGGACAGTACTGAACTTACAAGCAGATCGCTTTCAGTGATCGCTTCTGTAATTTCAGGAAGCAGTGGACCGGAGTTTCCGATACATGTCGTACAGCCGTAGCCTACAAGGTTGAAGCCGAGTTTATCCAGGTATTGCTGCAGACCGGAGTCTTCGAGGTAGCCGGTAACGACTTTGGAACCTGGTGCCAGGGAAGTCTTCACATATGCTGGTACCTCGAGGCCTTTTTCAACTGCTTTCTTTGCGATCAGACCCGCACCCAGCATGACATAAGGGTTGGATGTGTTCGTACATGAAGTGATGGCTGCAATGGCGAGGTCGCCGGTCTTCATTTCAACTTCCCTGCCATCGTTGAATTTGATCGTCGTCTTCTTGTCGAATTCTGCTTCATCCAGACCATGGCCATGGTTGCCGCTTTCGGCTGTAATGGATTTCCTGTATTCCTTCTTCATGTCGGAGAGCTGGATCAGATCCTGTGGACGTTTTGGTCCGGCAAGTGCAGGCTCGACAGTGGAGAGGTCGAGGTCGACGACTTCGCTGTAGACCGGTTCGTTTGCCGGGTCGAAGTACATGTCATTCTCCTGCAGATACTTTTTGACGATATCGATATGCTCTTCACTACGTCCTGTGAGCTTCATGTATTCGAGTGTTTCGTCATCGACAGGGAAGAAGCCGCATGTTGCACCATATTCAGGCGCCATGTTCGCAATCGTCGCCCTGTCAGCGAGTGGAAGCTCTGTTACACCCTGTCCGAAGAATTCGACGAACTTGCCTACAACGCCGTGTTTGCGCAGCAGTTCAGTGACGCGCAGTGCGAGGTCTGTCGCTGTTGCACCTTCCGGCAGGCCATTCGTCATGCGCACGCCCACGACTTCAGGTACTGGGAAGTAGGATGGCTGTCCGAGCATTCCGGCTTCAGCCTCGATACCGCCGACACCCCAGCCAAGGACGCCGAGGCCATTGATCATGGTAGTGTGGGAATCCGTACCGACAAGTGTATCAGGGAACGTGACGAGCTCATCGCCATCCTCCTTGACATGGACAACGTTCGCCAAGTACTCGAGGTTGACCTGGTGGACGATACCTGTTGCTGGCGGAACAGCTTTGTAGTTGTCGAATGCCTTCGTCGCCCAGTGCAGGAATTCGTAGCGTTCCTGGTTCCTTTCGAACTCGAGCTCCATGTTCAATTTGAGTGCATCATCAGTACCGTAGGCATCCACCTGTACAGAATGGTCGATGACGAGATCGACAGGCACTTCAGGGTTGATCTTCTGTACATCCCCGCCTACATCATCCATTGCTTTTCTGAGTGATGCCAGGTCGACGACCGCAGGCACACCGGTAAAGTCCTGAAGGATGACACGTGAAGGTTTGAATGGCACTTCTTTTCCTTGGTGATCGCCTTTATCCCAAGTTGCCAGAGATTCGATATGTTCATCTTTGATGACACTGCCATCATACTGGCGCAGTACCGATTCAAGCAGTACTCTGACGGAGTATGGCAATTTGTGTGTTTCGGACATGCCCCGTTCAGTCAATGTCTTCAGACTATAGTAGTTATAGTCCTTGCCGCCGACATTGAACGACTTCCTGGCAGCTTCATTAACATTTTGACTCATTGTAATAGCCCCCTATCAATATTCCAGTCATAAGACCGTTCGTATCAATTGTATATCTTTACATAAGGGATGTAAACGCCGTCCCTGTCAATTCTGCCATAATTTCGATACAAAAAGATGACCTATAGCAATAAGTATAACTTATCTCTATAGGTCATCATCATAACTATATATTAACCTTAACTCTAGTATACCCTAGCCTTCATTATTCTCTCTTCTCAATTTCGCCTCATGATCTTCCATCAGCTTCTCATACTCCGTACCTTTGTAGTTCGGCTCGATGAGGAGGTTCAATGACCTCTGCTCTTTTGCGATATCCTTGTATGTCGCAATCATCATGAGTATCAGAATGAGCGAGAATGGGAATGCCGAGATGATTGAAGATGCCTGCAATGCCGTCAGGCCGCCACCCATAAGGAGTACGACAGCAATCATCACCTGGGCGACACCCCAGATCATCTTGACCCTGTTGGATGGTGTCAGGGAACCATTCGTCGTCTGCATGCCCAGTACAAATGTAGCGGAGTCTGCAGATGTGATGAAGAACGTCCCGATCAGCAGCACGGCTACGAGTGAAACGATGAAGCCGAGCGGCATGTTATTGAACATTTCAAACAATACTGTTTCAGTCGCAAGGTCTGCAAATCCGCCGTTCGCCCTGTCGGATTCAATGGCAGTGACGCCGAATATGCTGAACCATAGGAAGCTGACGACTGCCGGGCCGACCATGACCGCGAGGACGAATTCACGGATTGTGCGTCCACGGGAGACACGGGCGATGAAGATGCCGACGAACGGACTCCATGCCATCCACCAGCCCCAGTAGTAGATCGTCCATGCACCAAGCCAGTCGTTCTTCTCCTGGTTCAGTGGCGCAACATCGTAGCTCATGTTGATGAAGTTGCTCACCATTCCGCCGAATGTATCCGTCCACATGTTCAGAATGAGTACGGTCGGTCCGAGTACCAGTGTGAATATCATCAGCAGGCCGGCAAGTATCATGTTTGCATTACTGAGGTACTGGATGCCTTTTGACAGGCCTGTCCATGCACTGTACATGAACAGTACAGTGATTACGGCGATGATGATGATCTGCACATAGATGTTATTCGGGATGCCGAACAGATAAGTCAGTCCGCCGTTGATCTGCATGACACCAAGACCAAGTGATGTCGCAACACCGGCAATCGTCGCGAATACCGCGAGTACATCAATGGCTGTACCGATCGGTCCATCCACATGCTTGCCGAGTATCGGCCTCAGGGTGCTTGAAATCAGACCCGGTTCATTTCTTCTGAACTGGGCGAACGCAAGTGCCAAGCCGACTACAGCATAGACAGCCCAAGCATGGAAGCCCCAGTGGAAGAATGACCGCCTGAGTGCTTCCTTCATTGCGGTATCTGTGCCTGGTTCGGCTGTCGGCGGGGTGAAATAGTGGCTGATCGGTTCAGCCGCCCCCCAGAAGACCAGCCCAATCCCCATACCGGCACTGAACAGCATCGCAAACCATGAAGCGGTCTTGAATTCAGGCTTTTCCGTCGGCTTGCCGAGACGGATCTGCCCCATCGGTGTAAATACGAATATTAGACAGAAAGCGATGAATATGGTTGTGAGTGAAACATAGTACCAGCTGAAGTTGCTCGTAATGAACCCCTGCATCACACCTGTGACACTTTCGAAGTTTTCTGAGAAGAACACGCCATAGAGTACAAGTGCGGAAACGATGGCAAGTGCAATCCAGAAAACTGGAGTTAATCTTGATTTTTGATTCTCTTCCATTCTACTCCTCCTTTAGATGGGTTATTCCCTTTAATTACTTTTTGTAACGCAACTTACAAAACAATTATTGATGTTAGCACATCATCCGGAGTCTAGCAAATATACATCCACTCTACATTCAAGTATATATCAACAGCGCTGTAAATAAAGTATTATGCCCTCTTGCAAGTACGGACTTTTACTGTATGATGGATGCTGGACCGATAAATAAAAATTCGGAGGAATCATCATGTGGCAGGAATTCAAGGACTTCATACTCAGGGGCAATGTACTGGATCTTGCAGTCGCCGTCGTCATTGGTGCGGCATTCAGCAAAATCGTCACTGCACTCGTAGAAAACATCATCATGCCGTCGATTGCACTGATATTCGGCAACACCGACTTCACATCGGAATGGGCATACAAGGGGATCACCTATGGCGTCTTCATCCAGGCGATCATAGACTTCCTCATCATAGCAGCAGCAATATTCGTATTCATCAAAGCCGTCAATCTCCTGACGCGGAACCGCTTCGTCGAGGAGGCGGCCGAAGATGAGCAGACGGTGCTGCTCAGGGAGATCAGGGACGCACTGAAAAAGGAAGACGCAAGTTCATGATCCATCAGAAAAGGCCGGCGTAACCGCCGGCCTTTTCATGTACTATGAGATGCCGAGGATCGTTGCAGCAACGAGTGCTGCGGCAGCGATGATGAGCCACATCAGCGTCAATTTCCAGACGAACCGGACCCATTTGATGTATGGGATGCCTGAAACGGCCAGAACCCCCATGAGCGAGGCCGACGTCGGTATGATCGTATTCGTGATTGCATCCCCGTATTGATAGGCAAGTACGGCGACCTGCCTCGGAATTTCCTGCAGATCGGCGATCGGCGTCATGATCGGCATCGTCGTCATCGCCTGGCCGGACCCGGACGGGATGAAGAAGTTGATCACGACCTGTATGACAAGCATCCCGAGTGCCGTAATGGACGGCGGCAGGAAGTCGAGCACACCGCTCATTCCATTGATGACCGAATCTATGATGACGCCGGACTCGAGCACCACCACAATGGCCCTTGCAAAACCTACGATGATCGCTCCATAGACGACGAGCTTCATGCCGTCGATGAATGCATCGAATATGTCGTTGATCTTCATGCCGCCGACAAGGCCGGCGATGAGGCCGATCACAAAGAAGTTTGCGGAAAGTTCGGTCAGGAACCACCCATGCTGGAATATACCATAGATATTGATGATGATTCCGGCTGTAAACGTGATGAGGATCATGATGTGCCGTTTTTTGAGTTCGTCGAAATTCATGACATCATCCGTAAAGTTCACGTGCCCCTTCTGCGCTTCCTCATAGACCAGGCTCGACTCCGGTTTCCGCTTCACCTTTTTCGCATAATGCATGACATAAAGGATGGCGAGGCCCAGCACAAAGAAATAGACGACACCCCGGAACTGCCAGCCCGAGAAGATGGTCAATTCGGCGATCTCCTGCGCAATCCCCACCGTAAACGGGTTGAGCATGCCGCCGATGAAGCCTGAAGCCGCTCCAAGCGTCACCATGGCGGTCCCCACCATCGCATCGTATCCGAGGGCTGTCGCCAGCACGATGCCGATGGGAACGAATATGATCGCCTCCTCCGCCATGCCCGTCGTGAAGCCCAAAATGGAGAATACGAGCATGATGACCGGTATCATCAACCTCTCATTCCCCTTGACCATGACCATCACCTTCTGGATGGCCGCTTCGATGGCCCCTGTCGCCCGGATGATGCCGAAGGCGCCACCGACCAGAAATATATAGAAGATGATGTTCGCCCCATCGATCAGGCCTGTCGGGATGGCCTTGAACAGTTCAAAGAATGAAACCGGGCTCTGCTCTACACCCGTATAGCTTCCGGGCACGACTTCCGTCCGATCCCCCACCTCGACCCGTTCGAATTCCCCGGCTGGTATGACATAGCTGAGTGCTGCTGCAATGATGACGACTGAAAATAGAATTGCATAAGTATGCGGAAACCTGAATCCCGCAGGCCTCTGTTCTGTTTTTTCTTCTTTATCCATATGATCTCCCTCCAAATTCTGATGATTCCATTATACATTTATTGCAAAATATAAAAAGACTGAATTGTTTGACCTTGATATTTGTGCGCTTGCCTTCTCCCATCAGTCCGGTATAATTAACGTCATCAAAATAAAGGAGGCATCAAGATTGAAATACATAAGAGTACCTCATGCATTCGTCCTCATCTACTCCATCGTCATTCTGGCGATGCTCCTCAGCTACATCATCCCGGCTGGGGAATACGACCGGACGGAGAATGAGAACGGCATCCTCGTGGTGGACGAAACTTCTTTCGAGTTCACTGAACAGAGCCCCGTCCACTGGACTGAAATATTCCGCGTCGTCCCTGCAGGCATGACGGATGCTGCAGGCATCATATTCCTGATCTTCATCATCGGCGGCGCATTCGGGATGATCAATGGCACCGGGGCGATAGAAGCAGGCATCAACAAGGTGGTCTCGCTGCTCAAGAACCGCGAAATCATACTCATACCACTGACGATGCTCATATTCTCACTGGGCGGCGCCACATTTGGCATGGCCGAATCCACCCTGATATTCATTCCGATGGGCATCATGCTTGCACGCTCCCTCGGCATGGATGCGATGACCGGCATGGCCATGGTCGCACTCGGGGCCGCAGCAGGATTTGCAGGCGGGTTCATGAACATATTCACGGTCGGTGTGGCACAGGAAGTCGCCGGCCTGCCCCTGTTCTCAGGGATGTTCTACAGGATCATCATCCAGGTCGTATTCGTCATCATTGCCGCCTTCTTCGTATACCGGTACGGCAAACGTGTCCAACGCGACATGAACAACAGCTATGTATATCGACTTGAGAAGAATGCACAGGCGGAATCCTACGAATTCAAGACGCTGACGTCAAGGCATATATTCGTCCTCCTGATCATACTGGCCGGATTCGGTCTCATCATCTATGGGGTCGTCCAGGGCTGGTCGACGGGCACTGATCTTGCAGCAATATTCCTTGCCATGGGCATCTTCTCCGGACTGGTCGGAGGCAACACCCCGAACGGGATCGCCGAAGACTTCATCAAGGGCGCTAAGGAAGTCACATTCGGTGCGCTCATCGTCGGGCTGGCGAGATGCATCCTGCTCATACTGGAGGACGGCACCATCATCGATACGGTCATCTTCTCCGTCAGCTCCATCCTGGAGGGGCTGCCTGCCTCCATAGCGGCAGTCGGCATGTTCTTCACCCAGTTCATCATCAACTTCTTCATCCCGTCCGGTTCCGGGCAGGCGGCCACCACCATCCCGCTGATGGCGCCCATCGGGGATATCGTGGGTGTGCCCAGACAGTCGGTGGTCCTCGCATTCCAGATGGGGGATGGGCTGTCGAACTACCTGTTCCCGACTTCGGCCATACTGATGGCAGGACTCAGCATCGCCAATATCCCATATGAGAAATGGCTCAGGTTCGTCTGGCCGATCATGCTCGTATGGATCATTGCATGTTCCGCCTTCATGGTCATCAGCCTCTGGATCGGCTACGGGCCCTTCTAGCATAGAAAAAGACGATAATCCTAATGGATCATCGTCTTTTTGCATTGTAGTGCTGCTTGATTTCACTGATGAAGTAGAGGCTTCCCGTCACAAGCAGAATATCCCCCTCGAACGCTTCAATGAACTGGATGTGGTCATCCACCATCGACCGGTTCGGATGCTTCACCTTGTCATAGATCTCCTCTTTCGGCAGCGCCTTCGGAAAATCGAAGTCCGTGACGCTGAACGCATCCGCAATCCCTTCAAGCTTCTCCACCATCGTAGAGAGCGGCTTCCCTTCTATCGCAGAGAAGAGCACAGTAATCTCCCTGTCCGGATACTGCCTGCCGATGGTCTCCACCAGGGCCTCGACAGCTTCATTATTATGGGCGCCGTCTATGATCACCAGCGGATCTTCGCTCAAGGTCTCGATGCGTCCAGGCCATGTGGTCTCTTCCATGGCCCGGATCATCAGGTTCCAGTCGAGGACGGCCTTCCCCCTTTCATGCAGTTCGATCAGGGCAGCTATGGCGAGGGAGGCATTCTCTTTCTGATGCCTGCCTGCCATGCTCAGGCGGATGTCCTGGAAATCATAGGTGCCATACTGGAACTGGAACTCGCCATTCTCGGGAATCATGATGATGTCCCGGTTCAGTTCGATCCCCTTCGCATGATTCTCTTCAAGCACCTTATGGATGTATTCGCGCGACACATCATCCTTGATGCTGAAGACGAGCGGGATCCCCGGCTTGATGACGCCGCTCTTGTCCTTGGCGATATCCAGCAGGCTGTCCCCAAGTATGCTCGTATGATCAAGCCCGATGCTTGTCAATACCGTCATGATCGGCTGGAATACGTTTGTCGAATCGTTCTTTGCACCAAGCCCGGCCTCAACGATCACGTAGTCCACCGAATGCATCTTTCCAAAATAGATGAACATCATCATCGTGATGATTTCAAACTCTGTTGCGGTGCCGAGATCCGTCTCGGCCTCCAGCGCTTCACTCACCGGTTTGACAATTTCGACCAGAGCGACGATGTCATCATCCGGTATCGGCGTGCCGTCCACTGAAATCCGTTCGTTGAATGTCTCGATGTATGGAGAGGTGAACGTCCCTACAGTGTAGCCATTATGGTTCAGTGCATTCCGCATGTAGGACACCGTGGATCCCTTGCCGTTGGTGCCCACTACATGTATGCCATTGATGTTTTGTTCCGGATTCTCCAGACGTTCAAGCATCCACTCCATGCGGCGAACACCCGGTTTGATGCCGAATTTCATTCTTTCATGAATCCAATTCAATCCTTCTTGGTAGCTCATTACCTATCCCTTTCTTTTCAGATTATCCAGCCTTTCCCTGACTTCATTGAACTGGGACTGGTAACCGATCTGTTTCTCTTTTTCCTTTTCCACTACATCCGCCGGTGCGTTCGCAACGAACTTTTCGTTGGAGAGCTTGCCGTCGACACGTTTCAGTTCACCCTCAAGGCGCTTCAGCTCGCCTTCGAGGCGTGCAATCTCCTCCTGCATATCTATCAGGCCGGACAATGGCAGTATGATGGTCGCGCCGTTCACTACATCCGTCTTCACATCCTCTTCAGACACGATCTCAGAAGAGATTTCGAGGGACGACGGGTTGCAGAACCTTTCGATGTAGTGCCTGTTGTTCTCGATGAGTTCCCGACGTGCCGCGTCCTTGACTTCTATGGATATGTCAATCGGCTTCGACAGCGGTGTGTTGACTTCATTTCTCGTCTGGCGGACGGATTTGATGATGTCGACGAGCAGTGCCATGGCATCCTCGGAAGTCGGATTGCTGAGGTGTGTATGCGCCTTCGCCCACTCGCTTGTGACGATCGTCCTGCCCGGCTCTATCGTCTGGTAGATCTCCTCCGTCACAAATGGCATGAACGGATGGAGCATCTTCAGTATATTGTCCAGTGTATGAAGCAGCACGGAGCGTGTCATCGCCTTCTCTGCATCAGTACCTTCAGTCATCGGCACTTTCGCCATTTCGATGTACCAGTCACAGAAGTCATCCCAGATGAAGTTGTACAGCAGACGCCCTGCTTCACCGAATTCGTAGCGTTCGGACAGCTGGGTGACGTTGCCGATCGTTTCATTCAGCCGCGTCAGTATCCATTCGTCGGCCAATGATTTTTCACCTTCGAGATTGATGTCGTCCATGCCGAAGTCCTCACCGATATTCATCAGGCTGAAGCGCGAGGCGTTCCAAATTTTATTGATGAAATTCCAGACGGATTCGACTTTTTCGTCGGAATATCTGAGATCGTGTCCCGGTGTTGTTCCTGTGGACAGGAAGTAGCGCAGGGCATCTGCTCCGTATTTTTCGATGACATCCATCGGATCGACACCATTGCCGAGGGATTTGGACATCTTCCGGTTCTGCTCATCCCTCACCAGACCATGGAGCAGTACATCATCGAACGGATTCTCACCTGTATGCTCAAGGGAGGAGAAGATCATCCGCGCCACCCAGAAGAAGATGATGTCGTACCCTGTTACAAGTACGTTGGTCGGGAAGAACTTCTTCAGATCTTCCGTCTCTTCAGGCCACCCCATCGTGGAAAACGGCCATAGTGCGCTTGAGAACCATGTATCCAGCACATCTTCGTCCTGGACCCAGTTGTCTAAGTCCGCCGGCGGTTCCATGCCGACATGCATCTCTCCGGAGTCTTTATGATACCAGGCCGGAATCTGGTGTCCCCACCAGAGCTGGCGGGAAATGCACCAGTCGCGGATATCTTCCATCCAGCGGCGGAATGTCGCATCGAAGCGCTCGGGTACGAAGTTGATCGCATTATCGGAATCCTGATTGTCCAGGCTCTTTTTGGCAAGGTCGTCCATCTTGACGAACCATTGTGTGGACAGGTAGGGCTCGACGACAGCTCCGCTGCGCTCGGAATGTCCGACCGAGTGGATATGCGGCTCCACCTTGATCAGGTAGCTTTCCGCCTCGAGATCCTTGACCAGTGCCTTGCGGCATTCGAAACGGTCCATGCCTGCATATCTGCCTGCAAGGTCGTTCATCGAACCGTCCTCATTCATGACATTGATTCGCTTCAGCTCATGGCGTTCGCCAAGCACGAAGTCGTTCGGGTCGTGTGCCGGCGTCACCTTCATCACACCGGTGCCGAATTCCATGTCGACATACGGGTCTGCGATAATCGGCAGTTCGCGTTCCATGATCGGCAGCGTCACGGTCTTGCCGATGTACTCCTTGTATCGGTCATCGTCGGGGTGGACGACGATCGCCGTATCACCGAGCATCGTCTCGGGACGTGTCGTTGCGATTTCAAGATGATTGCCGTCCGGCAGCGGATACTTCACATGATAAAAGTTCCCTTCAACTTCCTTATGGATGACCTCGATGTCACTCAGGGCAGTCTGTGTTGCCGGGTCCCAGTTGATGATGTATTCACCGCGGTAGATCATCCCCTTGTTGTACATGTCGACGAAGACCTTCCGCACCGCTTTCGACAGGCCTTCATCCATCGTAAAGCGCTCCTTGTCATAATCGAGGCCCAGGCCGAGCTTCTCCCACTGGCTGCGGATGAAATCGGCATACTCCTCCTTCCAGTCCCATGCCCGTTCAAGGAACTTCTCCCTGCCGAGCTCATGACGGGTGACGCCCTGCTCGCGCAGGCGTGCTTCCACCTTCGCCTGTGTAGCGATGCCTGCATGGTCCATGCCGGGCAGGTAGAGGACCTCATAGCCCTGCATGCGCTTCATGCGCGTGATGATATCCTGCAGTGTCGTATCCCAGGCATGGCCGAGGTGCAGTTTCCCCGTCACATTCGGCGGCGGAATGACGATGGAGTACGGCGGCTTGTCTGAAGACGCATCGGACTTGAAATATCCGGCTTCCACCCATTTTTCATATTTACCTTCTTCAACCGTTTTTGGATCGTACTTCTTGGACATTTCCATAACATTCTCTCCTTTAGACAAAATAAAAAGCTTCCTGTCCATGACTATAGGACGGAAGCTCCGCGGTACCACCTAGATTCAGCATGAAATGCTGCACTCGAGACGATTAACGCTCATCCCACGTCAGGCCCTACTTTGGTTCAGGACTGATCTATGCAGACTACTTTCATGGCATACTTCGGCATGTTCACAGCATCCACATGCTCTCTGTAACCCGTACACCACTACTCTCCTGCCTTCATCTATTGCATTAATTTTATAGTATTCCAACACCCGGGCGCTGTCAAGCCCCATCATCCGCATGCTGGCGCCGGCGCCTGTTCCGCCTCAGAAGATAGTTTATGAGGGGGGCGATGATCAGGAGGATGAAGAAGATCCTGAATATGTGATAGCTGGAGATCATCGCCGTGTTCGCCCCCATTTCAACAGCTACGATGATGATCTGTCCGATGCCGCCGGGTGCCGCACTGAGGAACAGATCGGTGAAATTATGGTCTGTTACGAGCAGGAACATCAGCACGATGCCCATCGTCCCTGCAATCACCAGTACATTCTGTATGAACATGGCGGCGATCATCCGGCTGTTCAGCTGGGTGATGAGCGCCGACAGCTGGACGCCGATCCGGATGCCGAAGAACAGCTGTGCTGCATACATGAACTCCGTGTCGACCGAAAATGTATAGTCCGTGGCCATGTTCCAGCCGAGTATGGCCAGCATCGGCCCCATCATGAATGGGACGGGGAACTTCAATTTCATCAGTATGAGGATGATGACGGGAACCGCTGCAATGATCCAGAGCATATCCCATGTCACGACTGAGAGGAGGGGTGCAGCAGTTTCATTCAGTTCAGAAGTTCCCTGCCCTTTCGTGAGGCTCGCGATCAGCGGTACGAATATGACGACGAGTACGATGCGGGACATCTGCGTCATCGTGACGAGCAGCAGATCTGCACGCTTCTCCTCCTCTGCCATCACAATCATCTGTGACAATGCCCCCGGAATCGAGGAAAGGACCGCCGTCTCCATTGTACAGCCGGTCATCTTCATGAAGAACCGCGCCAGAATCAGGCTCAGAATGATGATGAACAGTGAAATCAGGATGATGTTCATGTAGTCGTCTGCCATATCACTGAGTGTCTGCAGAGTGAAGGCGGATCCGATCTCCGCCCCGATGATGACGAGGCCGACGTTGCCGAGCCATCTCGGATAATGGAACGCCTTCGTCACCAGCCTGTAGAACAGGACTGTTGCCATCATTGCTCCGAAAAGCCATGGCAGCACCATGCCCACCCACTGGAGCAGGGCAGACAGGACGATTGCAGCGATGAACAGGAAGACCAGGTTCATATATTTCATCGGACCTGCCCCCTCCCCTTGATTATTTCGGAATCCAAAACAATATCCACGCATAATGCAACCCCGCCCAGTATCCACTGCTGCGGGGTTGTATCAGGATTCATTCTAGTTGCCTTCAGAGGTCTCTTCCTCTGAATCACCAGATCCAGAATCCTCTTCTGTAGTTTCTTCCTCTGAATCACCGGATGCGTCCTCTTCAGTACTTTCCTCTTCTTCAGATCCTTCTGAACCGGAGCCTTCTTCCGTGCTCTCCTCTTCAGTCATCCCCTCTTCCTGTGTCTCCTCTTCTCCGGAAGTGGTCGATGTCGAACCATCCTCTTCATCTCCACCGCCACTGAACTGGTTGATGATCAGTGGAAGAATCAACAGGACGATGACGATTGGAATGATCCACATGAGCGGGTTCTTCTTGTTGTCCTCTTTGTGCTCGATCATTTCCCTGTTCTGACCTTCGATGTAGACTTTATCTTCATCTCTTTCGCCTTTCATGTTCATATCCTTGTCGGATATGTGCTTATCCTTGTCCTTGGCCATTCAAACTACCTCCCGTTGTATATTCTCTTCCATTATACACTTTATTCAGTACAGATAAAATCAAAATTCATGTCTTACCTGTCCGCTGCGCGGTCGAGTGCATTTCTGAATGCATCCAGCGTCTTCCGTATATCTTCCTCTGTATGCTTGGTAGAGAGGAACATGCCTTCAAACTGGGAAGGCGGCAGGTAGACGCCTTCCTTGAGCAGTTCCTGGTACAGATTTTTGAAAAGCTCCAGATCACTCGTGTTGGCGCTGTCGAAATCCACGACTGGTCCTTCGGTAAGGAAGAAGCCGATCATCGAGCCGGCACGATTGACGGTGATCGGGTAGCCTTTTTCGCTGAATATCTCCTTCAGGCCGACTTCAAGCATGTCGCCGAGCTTATTGAAATGTTCATAGCTTTCCGGCGTCAGCTGTTTGAGCGTCTCGAGCCCTGCCGTCATCGCGAGGGGGTTCCCGGACAGTGTACCGGCCTGGTAGATGTCCCCGACGGGTGCAATGCGCTCCATGATGTCGCGCCTGCCGCCATAGGCCCCTACAGGCAGTCCGCCGCCGATCACCTTGCCGAGGCAGGTCAGGTCAGGTGTTATGCCATAATGTCCCTGGGCACTGTTGTAGTCGACACGGAAACCGGTCATGACCTCATCGAATATGAGCAGTGTATCATTCTGCTCCGTAATCTCACGGACGAACTTCAGGAACCCTTCTTTCGGAGGCACTACGCCCATGTTGCCGGCGACCGGCTCCATGATGACTGCAGCAATGTCGTCACCAAACTTGTCGAATGCCTCGGAAAGGCTTTCTTCATCGTTGTACGGTACGGTGATGGTATTCGCCGCCGTCCCTTCCGGCACACCCGGGGAATCCGGCAATCCAAGCGTCGCAACGCCGCTGCCCGCCTTAATCAGGAGGGAGTCGCTGTGGCCGTGGTAGCAGCCTTCGAATTTCAGTATTTTATTCTTTCCCGTAAAACCTCTCGCCAGCCTCAGCGCAGCAAGCGTCGCTTCCGTACCGGAAGAGACCATGCGGAGCATCTCGACTGAAGGCACACGGTCGATGACGAGTTCCGCCAGTTCATTTTCAAGTGCCGTCGGCGCACCGAAGCTCGTGCCTTTCTGTGCGGCCGCAGTAAGGGCATCGACTACGGTCCTGTCACTGTGTCCAAGGATCAGTGGACCGAAACTGAGCACGTAATCGATGTATTCATTGCCGTCCACATCATAGGTCCTCGCATCTTTCCCGTGATCGATGAATACCGGGTCCATACCAACGGAGTTGAAAGCCCTGACAGGACTGTTCACCCCGCCGGGCATGAGGTCTTTTGCTTTTTCATAGAGTGCTTTCGATTTTTCGTACATTTCATTTCATCCCTTCATCAAGCATTCGGCATATGTCTTTGGCAAAGTATGTGATGATCATATCCGCACCGGCGCGCTTCATGGAAACCATCTGCTCCATGATGACGGACTCCTCGAGAAGGCCCATATCGACTGCGGTGCGCGTCATTGCGTATTCTCCACTGACATTATAGGCGACTACCGGTACATTGGTATTGTTCCTGACATCCCTGATGATGTCAAGATAGGATAGCGCCGGTTTGACGATCATCATGTCGCATCCCTCTTCGAGGTCGCTTTCCAGTTCGCGCTGTGCCTCCAGACGGTTTGCAGGGTCCATCTGATAAGTCCTGCGGTCGCCGAAGGATGGTGTGGAATCCGCCGCATCGCGGAATGGCCCATAGAATTTGGAGGCATATTTGATTCCGTAGCTCATGATCGGTATATGGCTGTAGCCGTTGTCATCGAGCCCCTTCCTTATTTCCGTGACGAAACCGTCCATCATATTGCTCGGTGCGATGATATCGGCGCCGGCTTTTGCCTGCGAGACGGCCGTCCTGACCAGGAGCGGCAGTGTACTGTCGTTGTCGACATCCTTCGTGTCCGGGTCGATAAGGCCGCAATGGCCGTGATCTGTATATTCGCACAGGCATGTATCCAGGATGACCAGTATTTCAGGATACAGTCCCTTTGAAATTCTGCAGGCTTCCTGGACGACGCCATGGTCATGGTAGGCACCATGGCCCTCCGGGTCCTTCTCGTCCGGTATGCCGAAGAAGATGACGGATTTGATTCCGGCTGCCTTCACCTCTTCCAGCTCTTCATGGAGGCGGTTCAGTGAAATCTGGAAGACCCCCTTCATCGATGGCACTTCCTCCTTCACATCATCTGCTTCCACTACGAAGATCGGGTAGATCAGGTCTTCCTTTGCAACTTTCGTCTCCCTGACCATATCCCTCATAAATTCTGTCCTTCTCAGACGTCTATGTCTATCGAAATTCATTTTATACTCCCCTATCTATTCTTTCTTCAAGCATCAGGATCATATCCTCCACCGTTTCCTTCGCGGGCTGGATGGAGGATACGCCGTACTCCTCCAAAGCTTCCGCCGTCACATGTCCGATTGCAGCGACAGTCATGCCTTTGAGCATGCCGGGAGCAAACCATTTCATGAAGGTCCGGACCCCCGACGGGCTCGAGAATGTGATGCCATACGGTTTCTCCATAAGCAGCTCCTGCAGCACTTTCCTTGAAGCACCGTTGTCTGTGGGCCGATAGAGGGCGATGCGTGTCACCGTACATCCCTGTCTGCCCAAATGCTCATAAAGGAGCGGGCGTGCCCGCTCACTGACGGGATAGAGCACACGGTCACCCGGTTGGGCTGTAAAATGCGCCATGAAACCTTCCTGTGAATAATCCGGCGGCTCGAAGTCCACCGTAAAGCCATGGGCCTCCAGGCTTTCACTCGTCTTTCTGCCGATGCTCGCCAGCCTGTCGAATTTGACGGAGTCCATATACGGCAGGAAGTGCTCCACCGCATTGCGGCTTGTGAGCACAAGCCAGTCATATTCATCTTCCAGCAGTGATGCATCAAAAGACAGCCGTTCGGTTGTAATCAACGGTACATGATGGAGCACAAACCTGTCCGACCGGCATTCCTGCTCCCTGCTCTGCGTCATGATGAGGAAAGGTCTAGAGCGATTCATTGATGCGGTCGATGATATCCTTTGCACCGATGCGCTCCATTTCATCAGCGACGAGGTTGCCGAGCGTATCCGGATCCTGATGGGATTTCTTGACGATATACTGCTCACTGCCGTCTTCAGGCATGATGAGTCCTGTCAGATAGAGTTCCCCGTCCTCATAGGCTGCATAACCGCCAATCGGCACCTGGCAGCTGCCATCCATGCGCTTCAGGAAGGCACGTTCAGCAGACGTGCACGTCGCATCCACATCCGAATGCACCTTCTGCAGCATTTCGATCAGCTCCTTGTCGTCAGAACGGCACTCGATGCCGAGGGCGCCCTGGGCAATGGCCGGAATGAATGATTCCGGATCGAAGTATTCCGTGACGATATTGTCGGACCAGCCCATGCGTTTGAGGCCGGCAGCTGCAAGCACGATTGCATCATATTCACCGGATTCCATCTTCTTGATGCGTGTATCGATGTTGCCGCGCACCCACTTCACTTCTATATCATCACGCATCGCAAGCAGCTGGGCGCCGCGCCTCAGGCTGCTTGTACCCACGACACTGCCTGCAGGCAGATCCTTGAAGTGGACTTTGTTGTTGGCCAGGAAGGCATCCCGCATATCTTCCCGTTCAGGCACACACGCAATGGTGAAGCCTTCCGGCATGGAACTCGGCACATCCTTCAGGCTGTGGATCGCCATGTCGATCTCCTTGTCGGCGAGCGCCTGCTCGATCTCCTTGACGAAAAGGCCTTTGCCGCCGACTTTCGACAGCTGGACATCCACGATCCTGTCCCCTTTGGTCACTATTTCCTTGATTTCGATATCCATGTCCGGATAATGCGATTTGAGGCTGTCGATGAACTGTCTGGACTGGGTCATCGCCAGGCCGCTGCGTCTTGAACCAACGATAAATTTTCTCATTTTGCGTCTCCTTTAATAGCTCCAGAAGTGAAAACTGGAAAGTTGTGTAATGAATAGATAGTTCAACATGCATATGATGAAGATCAGTATGTTGAACCAGGCAAACTGGTATATGTCCTTCCTTATCTTCAGATGGAAGAAAAGCGCTGCATACAGCATGAGTACGAACAGGGTGCCCAGCACCTTGAAGTCCTGGAATATTTCAGTTCCGAATATATATACTCCCCACTGAGTTCCAAGAGATATGCTGATCAGCATGAACAGCATCCCGAGCACGAGCGTACGTATCATCGTCTTCTTCGCTTTCTCCACACTGAAGAGTGAGAAGAATAGGCGATTGAAACGCTTCTTTTTCAGATTATCATATTGGATGATATATATCACGGCATGTATCACCGAAATGAAGTACAGCACATAGGCAAACAGCGCCAATACGATGTGGATGACGAGCAGTTCATTCATGATGGCTGAAACTTCGGTCACCCTGTTGTAGGCGACAGGTGCAAATGTATATATGGAAAAAAGTATAAAGGCACAGAATACATAGAGCGAAAAGGCGATTTCCGAATCGCTCCGGCTGTAGTGTACCAGGCCTATGATCACAACAAGGGCGGAAAATACATATATCCCTTCGAACGTCGTCTGGATGGGAATGCGGCCGAGGTTCACCCCGATATATATGAATGTGGCGACCTGCAGCACGGCGGCAATTACGACAAGATAAAAGGAAACCTTCCTGGCCAGCCGATTCCTGAAAAACAGATCGTAGCTTAGCACAGAAAGGCTCAAAAAGTATAATAACAATATAAATTCATGACTGCGGAACATCATATCCATATGGTTTCCACCTTAATCCAGAGCCAGCTCCTGCTTCCTTGCCAATCTTTTCTGATGCTGCTTCTCTTTTTCCTGCTGGCGGATGGCATCCACTTCTTCTTCGATGCCGAAGAGCTGTTCTATTTCTTCAAGTTTTGCACTTGCTTTCCTGTCACCTGAAATCTCCTTGGTGTAGATGATCGGATCCTTGAGCATCTGGTTGATGATGCTCTTCATGTGCTTGGATATCACCGTACGTTCACGATCGGTCATATCCGGCATCTTCCGTTCAACACTCTGGAAAGTCTCTTCATGGATGGAGAGCGCCTTCGAACGGAGCGCCTGGATGACCGGCACCACACCAAGCATGTTCACCCACTCGGTGAACTTGTCCATGCTTTCGGCGATCATGCCTTCAATTTTTGCAGCTTCCTCCTGGCGTGTAGACAGATTGGCGTCAACCAGTCCCTGGAGGTCGTCCACGTTGTACATGTATACATTATCCATTCCACCCACGGTCGGGTCGATGTCACGCGGCAGCGCGATGTCCATCATGATGAGCGGCTTTCCTTTACGGCCCGCCATCGCTTCCGAGACAAGTTCCTCGGTAATGACGTAGTTCCGTGCAGCAGTGCTCGAAATTACGATGTCGGCACCTGCAAGTTCCTGCTCCAGACTTTCGATGGAGGCACTTTTACCATTGAACCGGCCTGCCAAATGTTCAGCCTTCTCTTCAGACCTGTTGACGACCGTGACATTCCTGATGCCATTCGAAGTCAGGTTCAACAGGGATTGTTCAGCCATTTCCCCCGCCCCGATGACCAGCACCCTGCTGTCACCTACACGTGAGAATATCTTCTTTGCAAGCTCCACTGCAGCATAGGAGATGGATATGGCATTCTTTGAAATATCCGTTTCACTATGTCCACGCTTCGCCACTGTAATGGCTTCCTTGAAAAGCTTGTTGAAGATGGTTCCCGTGGTATGCTCATTTTGGGCGGTGAAGAACGCCTCCCTGATCTGGCCAAGTATCTGGGTCTCGCCGAGTACCATGGATTCCAGGCCAGAAGCGACACGGTAAAGATGTTCGACCGCCTCATCTCCGACTTTGATGTCCGTGATCCTCTTGACCGATGCCAGGTCCAGGTCGAACCAGTCGGCAAGGAACATCTGGGAATAATACTTCCCTGTATGCACCTGGTCGCTGACGACGTACACTTCCGTCCTGTTGCATGTGGACAGAAGTACGGCTTCAAGCACACTTTTCTGCTCCCTCAGCCTATGCAGCGCCGGGATGACTTCCTCATCCTTGAACGCTACCTTTTCTCTTTCTTCGACACTCGCTTTCCTGTAATTCAGACTCAATGCGATGACATGCATCCGAATTGCCCCCCACTATCCTATTATGCCTCGTCTTTGGACACTTTCAATAATTATTATTTTAACAGATTGCAGGCCTATAATCCACGGCACAATCTTATTTATATCAATTATAAATAAGTATTTTTTGTGAACAATCCTACATATACTGTGAAATGGCATCCATTGCCTTGGGGAGGTTCTTCTTGTCCACTGCAGAGAAGGGGATCATCACATCTCCCTCTTCAAAGTCGATCGTCTCCCTGACTACTTTCAGATGCTTCTCAAGCTTACTTTTCGGAATCTTGTCCATCTTGGTGCATATCATGATCACCGGAATCTCGAAATGCTTCAGATAATTATACATCAGCACATCATCTTCCGTCGGTTTGTGCCTCAAGTCGACCAGCTGGATGACAGCCGCCAGCTCCTGCCTTTCCGCCAGGTAGCTCTCAATCATCCGGCCCCACTCTTCACGGGACTTCTTCGACTGCTTGGCATAGCCGTAGCCGGGGACGTCCACGAATATGAACTGATCGTCCATATTATAGAAGTTCAGCGTCTGCGTCTTCCCCGGCTTGGAGGAAGTCCTTGCGATATTCTTCCGGCCGGCCACCGCATTGATGAAGGAGGACTTGCCGACATTCGAGCGGCCGCTCAAAGCGATCTCCGGCAGGCCGGTGTTCGGATACTGGTCACTGCCTACGGCAGAGATGAGTATTTCTACATTGTTTGGATTGATTCTCATCGCTCTTCTCCCTTTCAGTAAAAAGAGCTGTCCATGGTTCAGACAGCTCTTTCAGGTATTATGCACTTTTACGGTTCAGTTGAATCTCTTCCCCGTTTTCATCGAAGAGCAGGGGTTCTGCTTCCTCTTCAATTGTCGCTCTTGTGATCTTCACCTTGCGGATTTCTTCATTGGAAGGCACATTGAACATGATGTCGACCATGCGCTCCTCAATGATCGAACGGAGGCCACGCGCTCCTGTTTTTCTTTCGATCGCAAGTTCACTGATGGCATTCAGTGCGTCCTTGTCGAATTCCAGTTCCACATTGTCGATCTCGAGCATCTTCTGATACTGTTTGACGAGCGCATTCTTCGGCTCTGTCAGAATGGAATTGAGTGCATCGACATCAAGTTCCTCAAGATAGCTGATGATCGGTACACGTCCGATGAATTCCGGAATCAGGCCGTAGCTCTGAAGATCGTCCGGACGGACCTTTTTCATGATCTCATCCTTGTCGTTTGATTTGTCGGATGCACCGCCAAACCCGATGACCTTCTCGCCTATGCGCCTCTTGATGATCTCATCCATACCGTCGAAGGCACCACCGAGGACGAAGAGGATGTTCTTCGTATCGATTTGGATGGATTCCTGGTTCGGATGTTTCCTGCCGCCTTGTGGCGGAACGCTTGCAGTCGTTCCTTCGAGAATCTTAAGAAGTGCCTGCTGGACGCCTTCACCGGAAACATCCCTTGTGATGGAAGTGTTCTCGCTCTTGCGTGCAATCTTGTCGATTTCATCGACATAGATGATGCCCTGTTCAGCACGTTCTACATCAAAATCCGCTGCCTGGATCAGACGGAGCAGGATGTTCTCGACATCGTCCCCGACGTAGCCCGCTTCAGTCAAGCTTGTTGCATCGGCGATGGCAAACGGCACATTGAGTGTCCTGGCCAGCGTCTGGGCGAGCAGTGTCTTACCGCTTCCTGTCGGCCCGATCAGCGCGATGTTACTCTTCGAGATTTCCACGCCGTCTTCCTGGTTCTGGTTGATACGTTTATAGTGGTTATATACAGCCACACTCAGCGCACGCTTGGCATTGTCCTGCCCGATGACATAGTCATTCAGCGCTTCAAGTATTTCCTGCGGCTTCGGTATTTCTGTAAACACTTCCGTCTTTTCGGACTTCAGCTCTTCTTCGATGATTTCATGGCAGAGTTCGATACATTCGTTGCAAATGTAGACACCACTGCCTGCGATCAATTTCTTCACCTGTTCCTGATCCTTGCCACAGAAGGAACAAGTGAGATTTGTGTCGTCTTCATTAAATTTAAACATTTTCAACACCTCTTTTTTCATTCCTGTAAAATATACTAGAAATCATCTTTAAAATCAAATATACAGTCTCGGAGGGCCATAAAGCTAAGAGCTCTGCAACGACCTGTTGCAGAGCTCTTGATTCATTTGTACTCTTATGCCTGTTCTACTTCTGTTTCCTGTTGTCTACAAGTACGTCGATTGCCTTCTGTACTTTGAGGTCGTCCTGGAGCATGGAGAGGTCGCCGAGAGTGGATTTGATGTCTTCCACTTTGATGCCGAACTGTTCGCTCATCTTTTCAAGCTCTTTGTCCATGTCCGCTTCAGTCACTTCGATGTCCTCGTCGACAGCAATCTGCTTGAGCACGAGGTTCGTACGTACACGCTTCTGTGCATCGTCCTTCATCTGTTCACGGAGTGCATCTTCGTCCTGGCCGGACAGCTGCTGGTACATCTCCATGTTGATGCCCTGCTGGGAGAGGCGCTGTTCGAATTCCTGGAGCATCCTGTCCGTTTCGGTCTTGACCATCGCTTCCGGCACATCGATTTCTGCATTATCTGCAGCCTGCTCGATGAGCTGTTCCTTCATGGTCACATCCGCTTCATTTTCCTTCGCTTCTTTGAGGTCTTTTTCGACCTTCTCCTTCAAAGCGTCCACAGTCTCTACATCCTGATCGAGTTCCTTGACGAGTTCGTCGTCGAGCTCAGGAATCTCCTTGGATTTCATGCTGTTGACTTTGACTTTGAAAGTCGCTTCTTTGCCAGCAAGTTCTTCTGCATGGTATTCCTCAGGGAAAGTGACGTTGACGTCCTTCTCCTCTTCAACACCCATGCCGACTACCTGTTCTTCGAAGCCTGGGATGAAGCTGCCGGAACCGATTTCGAGTTCATAGCCTTCAGCCTGGCCGCCTTCGAACTGTTCGCCATCTACATAGCCGTCGAAGTCGAGGTTGACGACGTCTCCCTCTTCAACTTTTCCATCTTCCTTAACAACCATGTCGGCATGTGCTTCGAGCATGTTGTCGATTTCCTTCTGAACATCCTCGTCAGTCACTTCCGTGTCAAGCTCTTCAGCTTCAAGCCCTTTGTATTCGCCGAGCTTCACTTCAGGTTCCACGATGACTTTCGCAGTGAAGATGAGGTCCTTGCCCTTCTCCATCTGCTCGATGTCCACTTCAGGCTGATCCACAGGATTGATGTCCGCTTCATTTACAGCTTCTGTGTAAGCTTTTGGAAGCAGGATATCCAGTGCATCCTGGTAAAGGGATTCTACACCGAAACGCTTTTCGAACATTTGGCGCGGCACTTTGCCTTTTCTGAATCCTGGAATGCTTACATCTTTTGAAACTTTCTTGAATGCTTCATTGAGAGCACCGTCAACTTCCTTTGCAGGGACTGTGACAGTCAGAACTCCTTCGTTACCCTCTTGTTTTTCCCACTTTTGAGACATATTCTTATTCCTCCGTTAGTCCATGATTTCAATCAACCAATATAGTATAACATATCACTTTTTCATATCCAACATTTGATTTCCAGCCTTCATTCCCCGGCAATCGACTGCTCGAGCGCCCGGATCCAGGAGACTGCCTGGGGGTTGGCCGCGACTTCATACTCGATGTTCACCATACCGAGTATCTCCTCCAGATATGCAGCCACCATATCCTCTGTCCCAAAAGGCGGCTCGACCGGGTAGCAGTAGAGCATATGCGACATCAGCATGGCAGCCGCCGACTCGGCAAACTGCGGAATCCTGTCCTCCACTTCATCCATGACACGCGCACTGATCGACCTGAAGGGACCTTCCTCAAGGTCATGCAGTTCTCCGGGGACGACCTCTATCCTTTTACCCATCTTATGGACGACGAGCACATTTCCGTCCCCGGCCGTCCTTAGATACAGTAGCATGAACGTCAGCAGTTCAGGGTTATCCTCCGCCGCCGCCACGTTCCGGATGAGCTCCCGGTATCGGTCATCCGCCTCTTCAATGATCCGCTTCAGGAAATCCATCCGTTCATAGGACTGCATATCATTGTAGGAGTCGGCATCGACTTCCGGCATTTCAGACATCGGAGCCTCTTTCTTCTCGTCAATTGCCTTCTTCGCCCGGTGGCGGAGCGCCGCCACTTCAATCCGGAAGTCATGGGGGATTTCCTCCTTCATGAGATGGTCGGAGAATTCGACCACCTCGAAATACCGCTCCTGGCTCAGGAGTCCTTCGAGCAGGTGGCGCATGTGCACATCATAATGTCCACGCCCGGCATTCATCTGCAGCAGGGCATAGTCGATGATCTCCTCATGCTTTCCGATGGCGAAGAGCGCCCGGTAGAACTGTTCGATCAGGCCGATGTCCGGCTCCAGAAGTGCTTCGTATCTTCTGAACTTGTCGACGAATGCCGCATGATCGTCATTCTGACGGTCGGCTTCCATGTCGCGTTCCATCTTGCCGAGGAACCGGCGGTGGGAGATGACCTTATCGTCCATAGGCATCCTTGATGATCAGTTCGCTCCATGATTCGTAAGGGGACCGCTCCGCCAGCTGGTCGTCCTTTTCCCAGATGAGCTCAAGTGTATCCTCCTCATGGGAGGCAACATCCGCTTCTTCGACCGTCACCTTGAATACGACACCGATATGGACACGGCCCACCTCGTTATCATCGTCGTTGATCAGGCCGACGATTTCTATATCTTCGAGCTGTTCCTGGGAGAGTCCCACTTCCTCAGAAAGTTCCCGGCCTGCATTGATATAAAGCTTCTCCTCGATGCCGGAAGCATCCGGCACGTCATTCATATGCCCGCCGACGCCAATCGACAGCATGCCGTGCAGACGTGCTTCACCACCGCCATCCAGGCGCTTGTAGACGAGTGTTTTTCCATTGTCGGAAGTGATTATGACATAACCGACCAGCTGCTTGTACGCCGGATCCTCCTCCATGTCCCCCCGCCGCTTCACTTCGAACTTCGGAAAGGTTGAAACAATGTTTTCGTACCTTCTGTCGTTCATGCCAATGAAACCATTGAAGGCATCCGCCTCATCATTAAAAAGAACATCCCTCGGTACTACGAGAATAGGTTCATCAAATTTGCTCATCATAATTCTCCTTTATATGAAGTCATAATAATTTTATAGAAGCCTGTTTTGTTTGTAAAATAAAAAAACCCTCCACGAGGGAGGGCGGTTACGTCCCAGGAGGGAGTCGAACCCCCGACCTACAGCTTAGGAGGCTGTCGCTCTATCCTGCTGAGCTACTGGGACATCATTTGGAATGATAAAAAAAGGAACCCCACTCAAGGGGGTTCTTTCATAGCGTCCTGGGAGGGATTCGAACCCCCGACCGATAGCTTAGAAGGCTATTGCTCTATCCGGCTGAGCTACCAGGACTGAATCGGACAAATACAATTATAATCAAAATGTCCCCTCTAAGTCAAACACCTATTTGAAATAATTCATGTTTTATTACACCAGCGGATATTCCCCTTCAAGGCTGCCCTGCATCGTACTCCCTTTTCAGCTGCCGGTACATGATGCAGTCGTGATAATGGTCGTACAGGAACTCGTAGTCTGCAAGTACAGCTTCCTTCGTGAATCCCATCGCTTCGGGCAGGGCCCGGCTCCTGTAGTTGTATTCTCCGCAGATGATCTCTATCCGGTTCAGTTCGAGTCTGCTGAATCCGTATTCCACAAGCTTTCGGACGGACCGCATGACGATCCCCTTCCCCTCCCCCTCCTTCGAGATCCAGTAGCCGAGCTGGCCGCGCCTGCTGAGGAAGAATATTTCATTATATCCGCACATGCCGACGAATTTTCCCTTATGGAAGATGCCGAGCTGCAGGCCGACGCCGTTGTCGATATCCTCCTGCCATGCTTTTATCACGCCGATATAGTCCTCTGCACTGGTCATGTAGTCGACCCATGGCAGCCACTTTCTGAGATGGCCGCGGTTCTGGTCCACTGTATCGAATACCATCGCCCGGTCACGCTGTTCCATGGCCTTCAGTTCTATATCCGCATCCACTTTTATCCTCACCATATTATGATCCCTCTGTCATGATTAGTCGATTTTGGCCATATATTAACCTATGAGATGATCTTTCTTCTCACTTCCGGGTCGATGGTGCATGACATCCTGTCGTTCAGCCGATACCTGTTCCTTGCAATCAGCCTGTAGAGGGCGTTCCGCCAGCAGACGGGAATGGCCTTCAGCAGTCTGACGGCCCTGAAGCCTGTCGCATCGGCGGCCGCTTCGATGACGGCATCGGAATGGATGTACATGTCGTCGGAGTAGTACACGACGGAATCGATGTCCTCCGGCACAATTCCCTCCAGCGCCTTTATGGAGCTGAAGTGTATGGTGTCCTTCCGGTCCAGGGCAGTGATGATCTTCGCAAAACGGTTGCAGATGATGCAATCGTCATCGAAATAAAGTATATTCATATTTGACCCTCCTGACTTTCAAACTCATTGGGAAAGGATGCATCATGCCTATGAAGAATCCAGGCAGAATATTTCTCGCCACGTTTTTCACCGCACTCTCCATACTCTACCTGACCGGAAGATATACGACATTTGAAATGCATCCCCCGATCTTCATCCTCCTGTCCATCGTACTGCTCGTCTTCCTCGGTTCTGCCATGCGGGAGAGCCACGGACGGGGGACAGTCGAATGGGCGATGCTCATGCTTACAGTACTGATGCTCATGACTGCGCTCATGGCCTAGAGCGTATCCAGATCCACTTCCTTGATGACCTCATGCTCCCTGTCCAGGAAGGTGACGACATTGCTGGATGTGTCGAGCACCGCATATGACTCCACGAGTTCACCCTTGGAGTTCGAGATGCTTCCCGGGTTGATGCAGTAGACGCCGCCCACGGCTTCGGCCTTCGCCACATGCGAATGGCCGTAGAATGCATACGTCGCATCGTATTCCTTGGCGCGGTCTGCCAGCACCTCCCGGCCCTTCTTGATATCGTAGTAGTGTCCATGTGTATAGAAGACGCCTGATGTTTCGTGATGCCCTTCTACAGGGTAGCGGCTGTCCGTATCCACATTTCCCCTGACACGTTCGAAATGCACCATCTCGGTATCGTCGTAGTTGAACTCACTATCCCCAAGGTGGATGTTCAGATCGCCTGCATTTCTGCCATATGCCTCATATACGATCCCCTTTTCACCATGGTTGTCACTTACGATCAGAATCCTCATTGCCATCATCTCCATCAAAGTGTATTAATGCATCGAATAATTCGGTGTCTTCCCGAAGCCGGTCCAATGCATTTCTTCTATGGCTTATTTCCCCTTTTTCCTCGGCACTAACCATGCCGAGCAGCCTGCCATCCTCCGTCCGGAAGAGGGGGTCATATCCGAATCCACCCCCACCCTGCGGGGATTCGAGGATTTCACCTTGGAGCTTCCCTTCATACGTCCGCGTCTCCCGGCCCGGCATGGCGAGGGCGATGACACATGTGAAATGTGCAGTGCGGTCCCCGACACCTTCGAGTTCGGACAGAAGCCTGCTGTTGTTCTCCTCATCCGTCGCATCCACTCCGGCAAATCTTGCCGAATGGACGCCCGGCGCACCGTCCAACGCATCGACACTGAGGCCCGAATCATCACTCAGGACGGGCATGTCGAGCGCCTCTGCAGCTGCTTCCGCCTTGAGTATGGCATTGCCCCTGAATGTATCCTCTGTCTCATCCACCGAAAAACCGGGCAGCATCTCCTTTATGCCGATGATTTCATCATCGGGGAATATCGCCCTGAAATCATTGATCTTCCCTTCGTTTCCGCTGGCGACCACTATTCTGACCATCATGCATTCCTCCTTAAAGTTCAACCTGTTCCAATGTGTACTTCATGAAGGGCATCCAGTCCTTCAGTATATACTCGAAACGGGACGTCTCCCCATTTACAATCATCAGGTGATGCGGCTCCGATCCAGGTGGCGCATGCGAATCGAAGAGCGTCAGTATGGCGCTAACTTCCCGTGCGGTTTCGTACCCGGAATCGATCACTTTCTTCCTGCCATCGAAATAGTCCCTGATTTCACCAGCCAGCAGGGGATAGTGTGTACACCCCAATATGACGGTATCCGCCCTGGAATCCGCCAGATGCTTCAAAGTCTGGTGGAGGACGACCCGGACCACCACACGGTCCTTGTACCGCAATTCTTCGACGAGTGGGACAAATTTCGGGCATGCGGTGCTCTGGACGCTGAAATTGCGGTTGATGTGCCGTATCGCTTCCGGGTAGGCCCCTGACTGGACTGTCCCTTCCGTCGCCAGCACGATGACATTCTGGTTCGTACTGCCCTGTATCGCACTTCTTGCTCCCGGCTCTATGACGCCAATCACCGGTATGTCATATCGGTCCTTCAACGTATCAAGCGCTGCCGCAGTCGCAGTATTGCAGGCCACGACAAGCATTTTTATGCCCCGGTCCACGAGATGGTCGGCCACTTCTATTGTGAACCGCCTCACTTCCTCCATCGGACGGCTGCCATAAGGACATCGGTCGAGATCTCCGAAATAGATGATCGATTCGTCAGGCAGCTGCCTCATGATCTCGCTAGCCACCGTGAGGCCGCCGACACCAGAATCCATCACACCGATCGGTCTACTCATGGCTCCGTTTTTCACTTTCCTGCAGAATCGACTCCAGCATGACCGGAAGCATCTCCTTTTCATCGGCCGAGAGATGTGATGTGATTTCCGAAATATAGGAGATGCGTTTGGCGATGACCTCTTTGATGATCTGATGTCCCTTGTCCTGCATCAGCACCAGCACAATCCTCTTGTCCTTTTCATACTTCTGCCTTTTTACGAATGCACCATTCTCAAGCTTATCGACGATGTCGGTGGTGGTTGAATGCGCCAGATCCAGCCTGTTCGACAATTCCCCGATGGTGATGCCCTCCTTGTCATCCACCCACTGCAGGGCGACGAACTGAAGAGGTGAAAGTTCGTATTTCTTCAATATTTCCCGTCCATGGCTTTTGACATGGGCGGATATGTATCTGATTGATTTCTCTATCGATATGATCGATTCCCTATCACTCATTAACCCCAGTCCTTCTCGCTTATTTCCTTCATTATAACGTACTTGAAAATAAAAAAATAGGAAGAGCAGCGCTCTTCCCATTTCAGATTATTCTACTTCATGGTCGCTTCCGAAGAAGGATTTGAACATATGGAAGTTCGTCTCCCTTTGCATTGCAGCAATGGAAGTGGTGAGCGGGATGCCTTTAGGGCATGCTTTGACACAGTTCTGTGCCATGCCGCATTCAGCGACACCGCCGACGCCCATGAGGGCATCGAGCCTTTCATTCTTGTTCATGCTGCCTGTCGGGTGCAGGTTGAACAGTCTGACCTGACTGATCGGTGCAGCACCCATGAACTTGGAGCTGTCATTGACGTTCGGGCATACTTCAAGGCACACGCCGCACGTCATGCATTTTGAAAGTTCATAGGCTGTCTGACGTTTCTTCTCAGGCATGCGTGGTCCTGGACCGAGGTCGTAAGTACCATCGATCGGCACCCATGCCTTGACGCGCTTCAGGCTGTCGAACATGAATGAACGGTCGACCTGAAGGTCTTTCACGATAGGGAATGTGGACATCGGCTCCAGCTTGACCGGCTGATCGAGCTGATCGATCAGTGCTGTACAGGACTGGCGGGCGTTGCCGTTGATGACCATTGAACATGCACCACAGACTTCCTCAAGACAGTTCATGTCCCAAGTGACCGGTGTCGTCTTCTCGCCTTTGGTATTCACCGGGTTCCTTTGGATTTCCATCAATGCGCTGATCACGTTCATGTTCTCGCGGTATGGAACTTCAAATTCTTCCCAGTATGGCTTTGATTCAGTATTTTCCTGACGTTTTATATTGAATATTACTGTTTTTTCACTCATTTACTTTTTAGCACTCCCTTCCGACTTTGTAGAGTAGTCTCTTTTACGTGGCGGGATGAGGCTGACATCAACATCTTCATATTCAAAGCGTGGCGCTTCGTGCGGCCCTTCGAAATGTGCTTTTGTCGTCTTGAGCCATTCCTCATCATTACGTTCAGGGAATTCAGGCTTGTAGTGGGCACCACGGGATTCATTCCGGTTGTAGGCGCCGATCGTGATGACACGTGCAAGGACAAGCATGTTCCAGAGCTGGCGGGTGAAGAATGCCGCCTGGTTGCTCCACTTCTTGGTGTCGTTGATGTTGATGCGCTTATAGCGCTCCATGAGTTCAACGATGCGTTTATCCGTCTCAAGAAGCTTGTCGTTGTGACGCACGACAGTGACGTTGTCCGTCATCAGTTCACCGAGCTCCTTATGGATGACATAGGCGTTCTCATCGCCGTCCATGCTCATGATGTTGTCGAATTTCTCCTGTTCTGCCTTCGTGTGCTTCTCATAGATGGAATCATCCAGATCTTCGAACGAAGTCTCGAGGCCTTTAACGTATTCGATGGCGTTCGGTCCTGCGACCATGCCGCCATAGATGGCTGAGAGCAGTGAGTTCGCACCGAGACGGTTTCCACCATGCTGTGAATAGTCGCACTCTCCGGCTGCAAAGAGTCCAGGTATATTCGTCATCTGATCGAAATCGACGTACAGGCCGCCCATTGAATAGTGGACTGCAGGGAAGATCTTCATTGGAACTTTGCGCGGGTCGTCCCCTGTGAACTTTTCGTAGATTTCAATGATGCCGCCGAGTTTGACGTCAAGCTCATGCGGATCCTTATGGGAGAGGTCCAGATAGACCATGTTCTCACCATTGATGCCGAGCTTCTGGTTTACACAGACGTCGAATATTTCACGTGTGGCGATATCCCTTGGTACGAGGTTTCCGTAATCCGGATACTTCTCTTCAAGGAAGTACCATGGTTTGCCGTCCTTATATGTCCATATGCGTCCACCTTCACCACGGGCGGATTCACTCATCAGTCTGAGCTTGTCATCACCAGGGATCGCCGTCGGGTGGATCTGGATGAACTCACCATTCGCATAGATGGCACCCTGCTGGTATACGACGGATGCAGCAGATCCTGTATTGATCATGGAGTTTGTAGATTTGCCGAAGATGATTCCCGGACCGCCTGTCGCCATGACCACAGCATCCGATTTGAACGTCTCTATTTCAGCATTGGTCATCTGCTGTGCCGTAATTCCGCGTGCGCGTCCTTCGTCATCGAGGACGACACCAAGGAATTCCCAGCCTTCGAACTTGCGGACAAGACCATCCACTTCATATTTCCTGACCTGCTCATCCAGGGCATACAGCAGCTGCTGCCCAGTCGTCGCCCCTGCATATGCAGTCCTGTGGTGCAGCGTGCCACCAAAACGCCTGAAGTCAAGCAGACCTTCCGGCGTCCTGTTGAACATGACACCCATGCGGTCCAGCAGGTGGATGATTTGAGGCGCAGCATCCGTCATTGCTTTGACCGGAGGCTGGTTGGCCAGGAAGTCCCCACCGTAGACTGTGTCATCAAAGTGGATTGCTGGAGAGTCGCCCTCACCTTTCGTGTTGACCGCTCCATTGATTCCGCCTTGAGCACATACGGAGTGAGAACGTTTTACGGGCACAATTGAGAACAGGTCCACCTCGGCGCCTGTCTCAGCTGCTTTTATCGTTGCCATCAATCCGGCGAGTCCGCCACCGACAACGATGATTTTATCATTAGCCATTCTGTCCACTCCTTATTAAATAAATGCCAATATTGCTTGTACGCCGATGAAGCTGACTACTACGAAAACGACAGCAGTCACGTAGCTCATCACACGCTGTGACTTGTCGGACTGTGTGAAGCCCCATGTCACCATGAACGACCAGAGACCATTGGCGAAATGGTAGACGGTCGCGATGATACCTATGATGTAGAACACCAGCCATGCCGGGTTCGTAACAATCTGATGCACCATATCGAAGTTGACCTCTTCACCAAAGAACACCTGAACACGCGTCTGATACACGTGGATGGCGATGAAGATGAATGCAATCACGCCGCTGATCCTCTGAAGAAGAAACATCCAGTTCCTGTATGTACTGTAGTGTCCGACATTGTACTTTGCAGTAAATGCAATGTAGATGCCGTAGATACCGTGGAATAGAATTGGAATATAGATGATGAAGATCTCCAAAAATAGTACAAAAGGCAGATTACCCATAAACTCTGATGCTGCGTTGAACGCTTCTTCACTTCTTGTAGCCGTATGGTTGACCAATAGGTGCTGTATCAGGAAGACACCTAAAGGAATGACCCCCAGCAAAGAATGAAGGCGCCTGATCGCAAAACTTGAATCTTGTTTCGACACTCGAATTCCCCCCTAACTCTCCAATGAAATAAGTTTACACATCCATCATTTTACTCTCAAGGTATGCATAAATCAAGACAACTTGGGTTCTTGCACAAAAAAAGATTGTGAAAATTCAAACGTGTCGATCAGGCCCTCAAAGCCTCCAAAATCCTTTTTGCGATCGGCGCCGGAATCCCTATTTCTGTGAAATCCTCTATTTCCTTTTCGCTCATCCGTTTTATGGACCCGAAATGGCTCAACAGCTTCTGCTTGCGCTTCGGCCCCACACCTTCGATGCCATCGAGCTTCGATGTGACTGATGTCTTCCGGCGTGTATTCCTATGGAAGCTGATGGCGAACCGGTGGACCTCGTCCTGGATCCTTTGGAGCAGGTAGAATTCCTGCGAATTCTTCTTGAGCGGCACGATGGACGCCTGGTCGCCGTAGAGCAGTTCAGCCGTCTTGTGCTTTTCATTCTTCGCGAGGCCTGCCACGGGGATGTCCAGTGACAATTCATCCATCAGTACGGATTTGACCGTATTCATGTGGCCGACGCCGCCATCGACGATGATCAGGTCCGGCAATGGGAGCCCTTCCTTCAGCACCCGTGTGTATCTGCGCCTGACTGCCTCTGCCATCGATGCATAGTCATCCGGCTGGGTCACCGTGCGGATCTTGTACTTGCGGTAGTCCCGCTTGCTCGGGCGGCCGTCCACGAAGGCCACCATGACGCTGACCGGGTCGACACCCTGTATATTCGAGTTGTCGAAGGCCTCTATGCGGATCGGCGTCTCGATGTTGAGCACCTCCCCGAGGGACTCTATCGCCTTGACCGTCCGCGCTTCATCCTTGTCGATCATCTCGAACTTGTTTTCAAGCGCAATCTCCGCATTTTTGATCGCCAAGTCGACCATTTCCTTCTTCTGGCCCTTTTTGGGCTGGACGACCGCCACCGGCAGATATTCATCTATGATCTTCTGATCCAGCCCCTTGGCGATATGGACTTCCTTAGGCAGAAGGTTGGATTTCAGGTCATAGAACTGTGCGATGTACCGGAAGAACTCCTCCTGTACATCATCATTGATCGGAAACATGTCCGCCTTCTTTTCAATCAGGTTGCCGTTTCTGATGAGCAGCACAGAAATCGCCATCCATCCTTTGGAAACGCTGTAGCCGAAACAGTCTCTTGCAGTCATATCCTTGGTCATCATCTTCTGCTTGTTCATGGTCGCCTCGATATGTCCGAGAAGATCCCGGTACTCCTTCGCCTTCTCAAATTCCAATGCTTCCGAAGCGGCATTCATTTTTTCCTTCAGCTCATCGGTGATCTGCTTCGTATCGCCATTCAGAAAACGGGTGATGCCATCGATCATTTCCTTGTATTGTTCCTGCTGCACATCATAGACGCACGGTCCCAGGCACTGCCCGATATGATAATAGAGACACAGCTTGTCGGGCATGGTATTGCATTTCCTGAGGGGGTATATGCGGTCCAGCAGCTTCTTCGTCTCATGTGCGCTGTAGGCGTTCGGGTAGGGCCCGAAATAGGTCCCTGTAGCGGGCTTCACCGTTCTTGTGACGATGAGTTTCGGATGCTCTTCCTTTGTGATCTTGATGAATGGATAGCTCTTGTCATCCTTGAGCAGTATATTGTACCGCGGATAGTGCTTCTTGATCAGGTTGAGTTCGAGCAGCAGCGACTCCACCTCGGAGTTTGTCACGATGAAGTCGAAATCCGTAATCTCCTTGACGAGCCGCATCGTCTTCTCATCATGCGCTCCGGTAAAATATGACCGCACCCTGTTCCGGAGGTTTTTGGCCTTGCCCACATAGATGACGATTCCATGCCTGTCCTTCATCAGGTAGCATCCCGGTTCAGTCGGCAATACCGACAGTTTCAATTTGAGTTCTTCCATAGCGATCCCTCTATATTTCATGATAAAAAAGCCGCCCGAGGGCGGCTGTATCAATTATGCATGTTTTTCGATAAGTGAAACGAGCTGCTCTTTAGGCTGGAAGCCGACCACTTTATCCACCGGCTGGCCATCCTTGAACAGGATGAGTGTTGGAATGCTCATGACTTCGTACTCGCTGGCCGTCGCCTGGTTGTCGTCGACGTTCAGTTTTGCGATGTCCGCTTTCCCTTCGACATCCTGTGCCACTTCTTCAAGAACCGGTGCGATCATCTTACAAGGTCCACACCAAGGTGCCCAGAAGTCCACCAATTTGATGCCGCTTCCCACTTCTTCTTTAAAATTCTGATCATTCACTTCTATAATAGCCATATAAAATACCTCCATTAGGTTAAGTTATGAAACAAGTATAGCATGAGGATATATTTGTCCTCAATTTTACTGCTTAGGCAAAGAACATCAGATAGATGACACCGCTCAGAAACATGAGGATGCCTGCTGCTATCAGTATCTTCGCCAGCTTATACATATCAAAATTATCCATCCGGACACCTACTTCATTTCAACTATGGTCACTCCGAAGCCGCCTTCGCTCGGCATGCCGCCCCTGAATGACTTCACTTTGGAATGGGACTTCAGGAACTGCTGCACGCCTTTCTGCAGCGCACCCGTCCCCTTGCCGTGGATGATCTCCACTTCATTATAGTTCGAGAGTATCACCTGATCCAGATACCTGTCCAGTTTCTGGATGGCCTCCTCATAGCGCTCTCCCCTGAGGTCGAGCTCCCGCTTCACCGGAGATTTGCCGATCCGCCTCGATACAGTGCGTTTCTGCTTCTCCTTCTTGCGCCGCTTCACTTCATCCTTGCCGACCTTCATCTTAATGATGCCCATCTGGACGGTGATGGAATCGTCCTTCACTTCAATCACTTCGCCCTTCTGGCCATAGGAGAGCACATCGACTTCATCCCCCGGGGATATCTGTTCGATCTTTTCCGCCCGCTCCTTTTTGCGTATATCCTCCTGCTGATAGCTGTCGGACAGCGCCTTCTTCTGGTCGATCAGTTCATGCTCCTGGATGTCGGCGCCGAGTTTCTTCATATCTTCAAGGGTACGTATGATGTCATCCGCCTTCGCCTCGGCATCCTTTATGACCCGGTTCGCCTTTTCACGCGCTTCTTTTCTGAGCTTTTCCTTATAGGCTTCATAATCGTTCATATAGGACTTCAGCTCGTTGTTGAGCCTTTCGGATTCCCTGAGCAGTTCATGCGTTTCCCGCTCATTATCCTGGGCGGTCTTCGTATGCCGCTCAAGGGCTGAAATCATATCGTTGACATCTGTGGAATCCCGCCCTGCGAGTTTCCTTGCCCGGTCGATGACCGTGCTGTCGAGGCCGAGCTTGTTTGATATTTCAAAAGCGTTGGATTTTCCTGGAATGCCCATCAGCAGACGGTACGTCGGCGACAGCGTCTCCACATCGAATTCCACACTGGCATTGACCGTATCCTCCCGTGTATAGCTGAAGGATTTCAACTGCGGGTAGTGCGTCGTCGCCACGACCGTAGTGTGTTTGTCGAGCAGATATTCCAAAATGCTGATCGCCAGCGCTGCACCTTCTTCCGGATCCGTCCCCGCCCCGAGCTCATCCAGCAGGACGAGGCTGTTGTCATCCGCCTCTTCGAGGATGCCGGTGATGTTCGTCATATGGCTCGAGAAGGTCGAGAGGGACTGCTCGATGGACTGTTCATCACCGATGTCACTGTAGACCTTTTCGAACAGCCGCAGGCGGCTGCCATCACGGGCCGGCACAGGGATCCCTGCCTGGGCCATGAGCACGCTGAGGCCGATGGTCTTGATCGTCACGGTCTTCCCGCCGGTGTTCGGCCCGGTGATGATGACGGCCAGTGTCTCCTCATCCATCTCGATGTCGTTCTTAACGACTTCATCGCCTGGAATCAACGGGTGGAAGGCGGCGGGCAGATAGATGCCGCCCGAGGCCATCACTTCGGGTTTCGATCCCCGGATCTTCGCCCCATACTTCGCCTTGGCGAACACCATGTCTATATGGTGCAGCGCATCATCGGTCATGCCGAGCTCTTCTGATACTTCGGCGACTTCGGATGACAGCTGGTAGAGGATGCGTTCAACCTCCGACTGTTCCTCCTCCCTCAGCCTCTGGATCTGATTGGTCATCTGGACGACGGCCATCGGCTCCATATAGACCGTCTGTCCACTTGAGGACATGTCGTGCACGATGCCATTGAATTCGCCCTGGTGCTCCACCTTGACCGGGACCACATAGCGGTTGTTCCGCATCGTGATGAGGCTGTCCGACAGCTTCTTCTGGCTGCCGCCGCGGATGATGTCATTCAGACGGTCCCGTATCCTGCCTTCCTCGGATTTGATCTTCCGTCTGAGTCGGAGCAGCGCCTCCGAAGCATGGTCGAGCACCTGGCTCTCGTCGATCGTCTCCGTAATCCGCCTGTACAGGAAATGGATGTCCGGCAGCCCGTTGATATAGACAGGCAGGTTCGGGAGCATGACCTCATCTTCCTCGAAATCATTGAACACCGCATTCAGGGCATGCTTGCGGCTGAGTATCGTCCTGATTTCATTCAGCTCCGCCACACCGAGCATGCTTCCGATCTCTGCACGCCTGACATGCCTTTTGATGTCCGTGATGCCGCCGAGTTCAACCGCCCTGTACCTCAGCATCGTCGAAGCATCATCGACCTCATTGATCATCTGCAGCACTTCTTCAAGATCGGTCGAGACGATGTCGGCAGTGATCGCTTTCTTCGTCTTCCCGCTCTCTGCAAAGGCAGAAAGCTGGGAAAGTATCTTATTGAACTCCAATGTATTTATCGTTCTTTCATTCATTCAAAACCCTCTATTTCCCTTTTTGGACCCACTCTCTGAACTTCTCACGGGAGAGAGTGTTGACCACTTTATTTTTTTCTATCAGACCCTTCTGCAGGGTCGCTACTCCGTAATCCATGAAATCCAGATGGCTGGAATGGTGTGCATCCGTATTCACCATCAACATGAGCCCCGAGTTCCTGATGACATCCGATGATAGGTCGAGGCGCCTTGGATTGGCATTCACTTCAAGCACTGTTCCCGTATCCTTCGCTATCTGTACCAGCCTTTCCATATCGACCGCGTAGCCTTCCCGCCTGCCGATCAGCCTGCCCGTCGGATGGGCGATGTGCCTGACATGCGGATTCTCGCATGCCATCTGCAGACGGTGCATGATCTCCTCCTCCGTCTGCTGGAAGCTCGAGTGGATGGCCGCGATGACATAATCGAGTTCCTCAAGCATATCATCCTGGAAGTCGAGTGTGCCATCTTTCAGGATGTCCATTTCCGTACCTGTATAGATGTCTATTTCCGGGTACTCCGGCCTGAGCGCCTTTATCTCTTCGATCTGACGGCGCAGCCGCGCCTCGTCGAGGCCGTTTGCGACACGGAGACTTTTGGAATGGTCGGTGATGACCATGTATTCATAGCCTTTGGCGATGCAGGCCTCCACCATCTCACGGACGGAATAGGCGCCGTCACTGTAGACCGTGTGCATATGCAAGTCCCCGCGGATGTCCTCCAGTGTGACGATGCCGGATACATCAACGTCCGTCTCTTCCCCCGTCTCCCGCATTGCCGGCGGAATATAGGGAAGGTCGAAGTGGCTGAAGAAATCCGTTTCGGAATCGAATGTGAGTACCCCGCCATCCTTCTCCACACCGTATTCACTGATCTTCTCGCCCCGGGTTTTGGCGATCTGCCGCATTTTCACGTTATGATCCTTGGAACCGGTAAAATGATGAAGGGTCGTCGCATAGGCTTCAGGCGTCACAAAACGTATATCGACACCGATCTGATCCAAATCATGTTCGATCACGACGGAGAGTTTCCGTTCCCCCTTCGCCACGACCTCCTTCACAAAGGGCAGGCCGATGAATTTTTCCGTCACGCCGGCTGCATCCCTGGTCTCCACGATGAAGTCGAGATCCCTGCTCGTTTCCTTGAAACGTCTGGCGCTGCCTGCATTATCATAGCGGCTGATGCCTTCCATATCCTCGAATGACGCTTCGATGAGCCGCCTGAACTGCTGCACCTTTTCGATCGGATACCGTTCCGGACGTGTGAGCAGCTCATCGATGGCCTTGGAGATGTTCTCCTCCGTCTTCTTGCCGAAGCCGCTCAGTTCACTCACCCTGCCCGCTTCACATTCCGCCTTTAGGGATTCAAGCGAGACGACGCCGAGCTCCTTATGGAGTTTCGCAATCTTTTTGGGGCCGAGCGTCGGCAGTTTGAGCATCTGGATGAGCGGTGCCGGGACCGACTCCCTCAATTCGCCGAGTACGGACGACTCCCCCTTCCCGACATATTCAGTGATGACTTCGTTCACGCCTTTGCCGATGCCCTTGATTTCGGAGAAGTCATCGATCTCTGCAAGCGACCTCGGATCCCTCTCGATCGCTCCAGCCGCCTTCCGGTAGGCGGAGACCTTGAACGGGTTCTCCAGGGAGAGCTCCATGTATGTGGCTATCGTTTCAAGCAGGTTGATTATATCTTTTTTAGTCATATTGTCCTCCAAAAAAAGAGCCATATCGCTATGACTCAGTTTGTAACCATTCTATGAATTTATCAGAAATGATGAAGGTGTTCTCCATGAGGAACTGTGCCAATCCGGAATTCTCCATCATCGTCTGCACACCTTCGAGCGGTATTACGGCTGCCATCATCAGAAGGACAACCAGTATATACATCATCTCTATGACGCCGAGTATCGTGCCAAGGACATCACCGACGGTGCCGAACGCGTTGATCTGCTGCAGGTAGTCGAATGCGCTGACGATCAGTTGTATCACAATCTTCGCCACCACGAATATCATGAAGAACGCGACCATCCTGTAGAAGGCGAGTTCTGCATTATCCACTTCAGGGAGCAGCGGATTCGTAAGTGTCTCTGCAGTTGACGGATAGGGCATCACCATATCGAAGCGAGAGGCGAGCTTTTCGTAGTTCATGGCAGCAATGATGATGGCCGAAATCGTACCGATCAGATGAAGGGACTGCAGAATGACGCCCCTCCGGTAGCCGATGACCATCCCAATGACAAGCAGTATCAGTAGAAGTAGTGTCATGGCATCAATTACCCTGCTGGTCCATTTCTTTCAATAATGCCTCATGCTTTTCAACCAGCTTCACGTATTCATCCATGACATTCACTGCCGTAAGCACTGCTTTCCTGGTGGTATCAAGCCCTGCACTCTTCATACCGATCTCCTTGATCTTTTCATCGACGAGTCTGGCCACATAACGGATGTGTTCCGGATCATCTTCGCCGACCAGCGTATACTGCTGATCATTTATTTCGACAGCAATGCGGTTTCTGTATTCTGCCATCTGACATTGCCTCCCTATCAAAAGTTTCAGCTCTTTATGTTATCATTAATTTATTATACTTATCCACCAGTGGTTATACAAGTATATGCATACGAAAAAACATAAAGGAACGGGTAAATATGAACTATGATCAACTGAATACTATAGGCAGTGACGAGGCCGGTGTCGGCGACTACTTCGGCCCGATGACGGTATGTGCGGCCCACGTCCCCGCGGATAAAGTGGCCCTCCTGAAGGAACTTGGGGTGAAGGACTCCAAAAACCTCTCGAACGGGACGGTCGATAAACTGGCCCGTGACATCATCCATATCATCCCCTACTCACTCGTCATACTCGACAATCCATCCTACAATGAAAAGATCGATGCAGGATGGAACATCGTCAAGCTGAAGGCGGTCCTGCACGACCACTGCATCCGCAATGTATATGAAAAGCTTGATGACGGGGCGCAGCAGGATGTCCAGGCAATCGTCATCGACCAGTTCACGACGGAGAATGCCTACAGGAAATATGTCCCCGATCCGTTCAGGCCGGAACTGATCCATCAGGAGACGAAGGCCGAGTCGAAATCGATCGCCGTCGCCTGTGCCAGCATACTTGCACGGAGCAAATATCTGGAGCAGATGGAAAATCTGAACCGCAATCTGAAAACCACGGTGCCGCGGGGCGCCAGCGGAAAGACGGATGCATTTGCAGCAAAGATCGCAGACCGTCATGGCATGGACTACCTCGATAATATGACGAAGAAGCATTTCAAATCGAGGCAGAAGGTGATGGACCTGCTCAGGAAGAAAGGCTCCATGTAGATCCGATACATTTGAGAATCAATGGCTTTTCCTTTATTATGGGAATAATCAATCAGTTAAAGGAGTCTTTAAAATGCCGAAAATGAATGTCGAAAGCTTCAACCTCGACCATACGAAAGTCGATGCGCCCTACATCCGCCTCGCCGGAAAGAGTGAAGGTGAGCATGGGGACGTCATCTACAAATACGACATAAGGTTCTGCCAGCCGAACAAGGAGCATATGGAAATGCCGGGGCTGCACTCACTCGAGCACCTGATGGCAGAAAACATCAGGAACCATCATGACAAGGTCGTCGATCTGAGCCCGATGGGCTGCCAGACCGGCTTCTACCTTGCCGTGCTGAACGATGATGACTTCGACCATATCCGGGAAGTGGTGGAAAAGACACTCGATGATGTGCTCGAAGCAGATGAAGTCCCTGCATGCAATGAAGTGCAGTGCGGCTGGGCAGCGAGCCACAGCCTGGAAGGCGCCAAGGAGATTGCCCGGAATATGCTCGCCAAAAAAGACGGCTGGGATGTCGTATTCGCCAAATAGAACAGACATGAAAAGGACGATCACATCTTTATGTGATCGTCCTTTTTTCTATCTGATCTGTGCACCGCTCTCTTCAAGTGCTTCCAGAACAGGTGTATGCAGTTTTTCTATTTCCTCGTCCGTCAGTGTATTCTCCTTATTTAGGTAGGTGAGGCGGAGTGCCACGGACTTCCTGCCCGCTTCCATATTTTCACCTTCATAGACATCGAACACATAGACATCCACAAGATATTTCCGCGCCGCCGCCTCAATGGTCCGGACAAGTGTATCCGCCGCGACGGATGCGTCGACGACCAGGGCGATGTCACGTGTGATGGATGGATATCTGGACAGCTGTTCATAGACGACGTTGCCCTGTTTGACGGCAAGCAGACGATCCAGATTCACTTCGAAGACCGCTGTCCGCTCAAGATCGTTCTCCCTTGCATATTTGGGGTGCAGTTCACCGATGAAGCCGATCGTTTCATTGTCCAGCAGGACATCCGCCGACCTGCCCGGATGCAGTTCATCGAACCTTGCGACCTGCTCATAGCGGACATTGCCTTCAAGGCCCAGTTTTTCAAGGATGCTCTCCACGATGCCTTTGGCTGCATAGAAATCTGCAGGGACTTTCGTTCCGAGCCAGTCCGTCCGGTTCATATCCCCTGTCAGGATTCCGGCCAGCATCTCCTCTTCATCCGGGAGCACCGTCGTGCCGTTGGAAACGAAGATCTTGCCGATCTCATAGAGCTGGACATTCTTCTGCTGACGGTTCTTGTTGTAGACGACGTTGTCCACCAGATGAGGGATCATGCTCTTCCTGAGCACCGCGTGGTCCTCGCTCATCGGCATGAGAAGTTCAAGCGCATCTTCCGGGCCGCTGAACTGGGCTGCCTTCTCCCGGCTCGTCAGTGCATAGTTGATCGACTGCGACAGCCCCAGTGATTCGAGCTGGTGGCGGATGATGCGGACCTTAGTCTGTTCATCCGTCAGTCTGCCGGGTGTGATCTTCGTGTACTCAGGCAGGGAGGACGGCAGGGCGTCGTAGCCGTAGATGCGTGCCACCTCTTCAGTGATGTCCTCTTTGATCTTCAGGTCATCCCTCCGGGATGGAATGGACACTTCGAGCCCTTCCCCCTTCGCTGTTGCCTTCAGACCGAGTTTCGACAGACTTTCCTGGATCTCTTCAGTCGTGAGGCTCATGCCGAGATGGGCATTGATGAAATGCTCTGAGATATCTATCGACGTATCTTCAAGTTCAAGCGCCCCGTCGGAGATCACAGGCGTCGAGACGGTGCCGCCTGCATACTGCTCAAGCAGCAGTGCTGCACGGTCCAGCGCCTTGAGCACGAATTCGTGGGAGACGCCCTTTTCAAACCGTGTGGAAGCTTCGCTCCGCAAGTTCAGACGGCTGCTCGTCCTGCGTATGGAGACAGGGTTGAATACGGCGGATTCGATTACGACATTCGTCGTTTCATCCGTCACTTCCGAGAACGCTCCGCCCATCACGCCAGCGAGCGCGATCGGTTCCGTGCCGTTGGTGATGACGATGTCCTGGCTTTCAAGATGCCGTTCCTTCCCATCAAGCGTCGTCATCTTTTCGTCTTCTTCGGCATAGCGCGTCACAATCTGGTCCGATCCGATATGGTCGCGGTCAAACATGTGGAGGGGCTGTCCGAATTCAAGCAGCACATAGTTCGAGATATCGACGACGTTGTTGATCGGACGGATGCCGGCCTTGATGAGGCGCAGCTGCATCCATGCCGGTGCCGGCGCGATCTTCACGTTCTCGACGACACGTGCACCATAGTATGGTACAGCGGCCGCATCCTCATTCCTGATTTCGAGCGCGCCGTCTTCAGCCGTATTCTTTTCAGTCACTTCATGTTCAGGCAGAACCACTTCGCCGCCGAACAGTGCGCGCACCTCATAGGCCGCCCCCGCCATGCTGAGGGCATCCTTCCGGTTTGGTGTCAGATCGAATTCCATGACCTGGTCATCGAGCAGCAGAGCTTCGAGCGCATTGCTGCCGGCCGTCTTCTCTTCCGGGAACATGAAGATGCCGTTCTGGTACTCCTGTGGGACATAGTCTTCCGGAATGCCCAATTCCTCAAGGGAGCAGATCATGCCTTCCGAAACCTCCCCGCGGAGCTTTGCACGTTTGATCTTGATGCCGCCCGGCAGGCGTCCGCCCACTTTGCAGACGACCACATAGGAATCCGCCTCGACATTCGGGGCACCGCAGATGATCTGGTTTGTTTCCCCGCCCGTATCGACCTGGCATATCTTCAGCCGGTCCGCTTCCGGATGCTGTTCGACGCGCTCTACATAACCGACGACGAGATGCTTCACCTCGGCTGTGTAGTCGATGACATCATCAACCTCGATGCCCCCGCGCGTGATCTTTTCGGCCAATTCATCAATCGGCACATCTATCTGGATCCATTCATTCAACCACTCTTTAGATACTTTCATTTGTCGCACCACCATCTTCTGTCGCTTTGAACTGATTGATAAACCTTAAGTCATTCGTGTAGAAATGTCTGATGTCTTCGATGCCGTACTTCAGCATCGCAATCCTGTCGGGCCCCATGCCGAATGCGAAGCCGGAATATTCATCCGGATCGAAACCGGCCATTTCCAGCACGTTCGGATGGACCATGCCAGCGCCGAGGATCTCTATCCATCCAGTGCCCTTGCAGACGTTGCAGCCTGCCCCTTTGCACTTGAAGCAGGAGATGTCCACTTCCACACTTGGTTCCGTGAACGGGAAATAGCTTGGGCGCAGCCTGATTTCGCGTTCTGCACCGAATATCTCCTTGGCAAATAGCTCGAGCGTACCCTTAAGGTCACTCATACGGATGTTCCGATCCACGACCAGCCCTTCGATCTGCGTGAATTGGTGACTGTGGGTGGCATCATCGCTGTCCCGCCTGTAGACCTTGCCCGGGCAGATGATCTTGACCGGCCCCCGGCCTTCCTGCGCCTCCATTGTCCGAGCCTGTACCGGCGAAGTATGTGTGCGGAGCAGCGTCTCCTCGGAGATGTAGAACGTATCCTGCATATCCCGTGCAGGGTGGGATTTCGGCAGATTGAGCGCCTCGAAGTTATAGTAGTCGGTCTCAACCTCATAGCCTTCCGCTATCTCATAGCCGAGCCCGAGGAAGAAGTCTTCGATGTCCTCGATCGTCCGGCTGAGCGGATGCGGGCTTCCGAGACTGAATGTACGGCCCGGCAGGGTGACATCGATCGTCTCCTCCCGAAGCTTCTCTTCAAGTGCCGCTTCTTCCAGCACTTCACCCCGTCGCTCGATCGCTTCCGTAATATGTGTGCGGACTTCATTCACTTTCGCACCGTATTCCGGGCGCTCCTCGTTGGAGAGGTTCTTCATCTCCTTCATGAGACCAGTGACCTTGCCCTTCTTGCCGAGGTATTCCACCTTCAACTGCTGTAGTGCATTCAGATTATCGACGTCCGATATCGCGTCATCGAACGACTGCCTGACTTCCAAGATTCCTGCTGTATCCATCTTCTCCACTCCTCCAATATAAATAAAAAACTCCATCCTTGTATCAAAGGACGGAGTTTCCGCGGTACCACCTGATTTTCTGCATAACAAATACAGACACTTCTGGAAAGATAAGGGATTATCCCACTGCTCCATCTGCCAGGTGAACCCTGGTCCCATCCGTGCACAGCATTCCAGTCCATGTGCTGCACTCCCTGTCTCGGATTCCTGGACCATTTATGTCCGGCTTCATCTGAAGCTTGATATTCATCTATAGCATTATTATAAATCAAAGTTATTAAAAATCAAGCTTTGAAATGGTGCATGATGATGCCGCCGGCAATCGCGACGTTCAGACTTTCGCTCTGGCCGGGCATTTCTATCTTCATCCGCACATCCACATTGGAGAGCACTTCCTCCGAAACGCCCCGGCCCTCATTGCCGAGGACGATCATGAGCGGTCCCTCCGGAAGTTCCAGCTGTTCCAGTGAAGACGCGCCTTCAAGCGAAGTCCCGAGCACCGTTCCGTCGAATTCACGGACAGACTGCACGGCATCCGCCACAGCAATTTCAATGTGGAAGGTACTGCCCTGTGCGCTCCGGAGCACCTTATCACTGAAGGCGTCGACGGTATCCGGCGACAGGATGACCCGCTCGAAGCCGAAGGCATCTGCGGTACGCAGAAGCGTCCCCAGATTACCGGGGTCCTGGATGCCGTCAAGCAGCAGAACACGGCGGCCCTCTGACGACGGCTTCCTGTAGGAGACCGCAGCCATGATGCCGGGAGGCGTCTCGAGTGAAGAAAGGAGCTTCATCACGCCCGGGGCGACAGTGATCACTTCCATGTCAGCTGCGGCGTAGGGGCTGTAGTCATAGTCTTCGAGCGCAATGAGTGTCTGCACTTTTTGACCGTGATTGAGTGCTTCTTCTACCAGATGCGCACCTTCGATCAGGAAGAGGTCCTGCTTTCTGCGGTACTTCTTCTGTTGAAGCTTCTTCAGATCTTTGATGCGCCTGTTGTCCTTTGACGCAATATGTTTCGGTGCTACCAAATGATCTCTTCCACCTTGCTGTCGTCGAGCGACCTGACGATTTCAGTGACGAGGCGCACCGCATTGTTGTAGTCATTGCGGTTCAATATGGAAACATTGGAGTGCATGTATCTGAGCGGCACACCGATCGAGATGGACGGTACCCCTTCGTTGGAGACGTGGAAGGCACCTGAATCGGTGCCGCCGCCTGTGATGGCAGACCACTGTACCGGAATATCCTTATCCTTGGCCAGCTGCTCGACATGCCTTCTGAAGCCGACATGTCCGATATTGGAGCCGTCAAGCAGAAGCACGAGCGGGCCGTCGCCCATCTTGCCAGTGCCATCCTTTTCGCTCATACCCGGCGTATCCCAGGAGATGCCGACATCCACTGCAATCGCAAGGTCCGGCTTCACTTTGTTCGCAGCGACCTTCGCACCGCGGAGACCGACTTCCTCCTGCACTGTCGCACCACTGACGACATTGATGTTCACATCTTCATCCTTCAGTGATTCGAGCACTTCAATCGCGACACCACAGCCGAACCTGTTGTCCCATGCCTTCGCCAGCAGATAATCCTTATTGGCCATTTCTGTGAAGTCGCAATGCGGCGTGATCATGTCGCCAACTTTCACACCCGCTTCTTCCGCCTCCTCTTTCGAAGCGACACCGATGTCGATGAACATGTCCTTCATATCCACAGGCTTCTTGCGCGCTTCCTGGGAGAGCACGTGGGGCGGCTTGGAGCCGATGACACCCGTCAGTACACCTGATCCGGTCACGACGTTCATCCTCTGTGAAAGCATGACCTGGTTCCACCATCCGCCGATCGGCGTGAAGCGGATGAATCCCTCGTCATCAATCCTTGTGACCATGAAGCCGATCTCATCAAGATGGCCGCCGATGAGCAGTGTGCGCGACCCTTCTTTGGCATTGCGCTTGCCGAAGATTCCGCCCAAGTTATCCTGTACGAGTTCATCACTCACGGGCTCGAGGTACCCCTGCATCACTTTCTTCACATCATACTCAAAACCGGAAATGCCATGGGCATCCGTAAGGCTTTTCATCATTTGAAGCTGCTTGTCCATAATCAATCTCCTTGTCTTTTATTAAGATAATTCCATTCTACCATAAACTATTTCAGTTTCCGTAATATAATCCATATTGATACACATATTTCAGATAAGTTGATATCATCAATATAGATAGAAATATAGAAACACTCTAGGAGGCGTTACCTTGATGAATATTACGATATCAAAAGTGGAAGAATCCGGTCAGGAAGTGCTGGTGAAGAGCAGCACTTATGAAGACGACAAGGCAGTGGGCCTCTATAACAGACTTACCGATGAATATGCCGACCAGACCCTCCCGTTCTTTGATGAAGGGGAAAAACTGATCCGGCTGGATATCGTCCCGGAACAGGAGACTGATGAGGACAACAAGGAGCAGAAGGAATGTTATTTTGAATTCTCCGAGCCGCTGCTCGAGGAACTCTCCGGACATATCTAAAAAAGGAGCCACTCCTCTATGAGTGGCTCCTTTTTTATTCATCCTTATTTTTCCAGAGCATTTTTAGCCTGGCTGACGATTTCAGCAAATGCCTTTTCATCAGAAATGGCGATTTCTGAAAGCATTTTTCTGTTGATGTCGATGCCGGCAGTCTTCAGGCCGTTCATCAGACGGCTGTAGCTCATGCCATTCTGGCGGGCTGCCGCATTGATACGCGCAATCCAAAGCTTGCGGAATTCGCGTTTTGTCTGACGGCGGTCACGGTATGCATACTGACCGGATTTGATAACCTGCTGTTTTGCTGTTCTATAGAGAGTGCGCTTCGCACCGAAATATCCTTTTGCCTGCTTCAATACTCTTTTACGTCTTTTACGGGACGTCAAACCATTCTTAACACGTGCCATGTGTGCTCCTCCTTAATCGTTCGATTATTTTACGTATGATAGTAGTTTTTTGATGCGCTTCTGGTCAGCTTTAGCCACTAGGGATGCTTTCCTCAGGTGACGTTTCTGTTTAGTGGATTTGTTGGCGAACAGGTGGGAAGTGAACGCGCTGTTGCGTTTGAATTTACCTGTTCCAGTACGCTTTACACGTTTGGCGTAACCTTTGTGAGTTTTCATTTTTGGCATGGGTCTAACCTCCGGATTATTATTTGTTTTCAGTGATTGGGGCAACCACGAGGAACATTGAACGACCTTCCATCTTCGGTCTCTGTTCAACTGTTGCAACTTCGGAAAGTTCGTCTGCGAACCGCTCCAATACTTTGCGTCCGATGTCCTTGTGCGTGATTGCACGGCCGCGGAATCGGATTGAAACCTTCACCTTGTCTTCTTTTGCCAGGAATTTCTTGGCATTTTTCAACTTGGTGTTGAAATCATGGTCTTCGATTGTCGGGGAAAGTCTGATTTCCTTGACGTTGACCACTTTCTGTTTTTTGCGTGCTTCCTTCTCTTTACGCTGCTGTTCGTATCTGTACTTGCCGTAGTCCATGATGCGTGCGACCGGCGGCTTTGCGTTCGGTGCAACGAGTACAAGATCAAGTTCTACACGGTCTGCCATTTCCTGTGCATCCTTTTTGGATTTGATTCCGAGCTGGGAACCATCCTGTCCAATAAGGCGCACTTCTTTAGCACGAATCCTGTCATTGATTAATGTTTGGTCTTTTGCTATCTTTGACACCTCCATAAATTTTGAAGACGAACAAAAAGGGCGGGCACATTATGCGCCCGCCAACCAGCATTGAGATACATGCAGAAGTGCCTGGCACTCTGCATTCCATTCTCACTGTACAAACCCGGTCGCTGCCACATTGGACGCTTGCGGGTGAGAAGCGGGAGCTTCTTCTTGTCCGTTCTTATCAACTCTTAATATACTACACGTTTGTACCGTGAATGTCAAGCATCTATTTCTTCAGCCTGATTTCATCCACGATCTGCCATATGAAGTCATCCCGGTCGAAGGTGTTCTGGTCCTTCTGCCCATACTTTCTGACGTTGACCTGGTTCTCTTCAATCTCCCTGTCGCCGATGACGACTTGATAAGGCACCTTCCTCATCTGGGCCTCCCTGATTTTGTAGCCCATCTTTTCATTCCTGTCATCGATGTTGACACGGATGCCATGGCTCTTCATCTCATCTTTAAGGGCTCTTGCGTAATCATAATGCAGGTCTAGGTTGACCGGTATGATCTCCACCTGCTGTGGCGCAAGCCAGAGCGGGAAGGCTCCCTTGTACTCCTCTGTCAGGAATGCAACGAAACGTTCCATCGTGGAGACGACACCACGGTGGATGACGACAGGACGATGCAGTTCCCCGTCACTGCCCGTATATGTCAGATCGAACCTCTCAGGGAGCAGGAAGTCGAGCTGCACTGTGGACAGCGTCTCCTCCTTGCCGAGCGCCGTCTGTACCTGGACATCGAGTTTCGGACCATAGAACGCCGCTTCCCCGTCAGCCTCAGTATAGTCGAGCGCCATTTCATCGACCGCTTCCTTCAGCATGGATTCCGCCTTGTTCCACATTTCATCGTCATCGAAATATTTCTCCGTATCCTCAGGATCGCGGTAGCTCAGGCGGAATGAATAGTTCTCGAAGCCGAAATCTTCATACACATCGATGATCAGCTGGACCACGCGCTTGAACTCTTCCTTGATCTGGTCCGGGCGCACGAATACATGTGCATCGTTGAGCGTCATCCCTCTTACACGCTGCAGGCCGCTGACCGCACCACTCGCTTCATAGCGGTGCATCATGCCGAGTTCCGCAATGCGTATCGGCAGTTCCCTGTAGGAGTGCTTACTCGATTTGTAGATCATCATGTGGTGCGGACAGTTCATCGGACGGAGTACCAGCTCCTCACCGTTCATGTCCATCGGCGGGAACATGTCATCCTGGTAGTGCTCCCAGTGGCCACTCGTCTTGTACAGGTCCACGTTTGCCATCACCGGTGTATAGACATGATCGTAGCCAAGTGCAATCTCCTTGTCCACGATGTAGCGTTCGATCTCACGGCGGATCGTCGCACCATTCGGCAGCCACAGCGGCAGCCCTGCCCCGATCAGCTGGTTGTTCTGGAAGAGTTCCATGTCCCGGCCGATCTTCCTGTGGTCGCGTTCCTTCCTTTCTTCGAGCAGGTTGAGGTATGCCTTCAGATCCTTCTTGTCGAAGAAGGCAGTGCCGTATATCCGCTGGAGCATCTTGTTGTCGCTGTCCCCACGCCAGTAGGCGCCGGCTGTAGACAGCAGCTTGAACGACTTGATCTTCGATGTCGACGGTACATGCACACCGCGGCACAGGTCCGTAAATTCGCCCTGTGAATATACGGTCACCGTCTCATCCTCTGGAATCGCATCAATGAGTTCGAGCTTGTAGGGATCATCTTTGAACAGCTCCTTCGCTTCGTCCCTTGAGAGTTCCCTGCGCTCGATTTCAACATTCTCGTCGATGATCTTCTTCATTTCCTTCTCTATCTTCTCAAAGTCATCGGAGGAGATCTTCTCATCCATATCGAAGTCGTAGTAGAAGCCCTCTTCGATGACGGGGCCGACGCCGAACTTCACATCGCCGTACAGGCGCTTGAGCGCCTGGGCCATTAGGTGTGCCGTGGAGTGGCGCAGTACTTCAAGCCCCTCCTCGTTCTTGTTCGTGATCAGCTCTATTTCACTGTCCGTTTCGATCGGCCGCCTCAGATCGTACATCTCACCATCCACCTTCGCAGCAAGTGCCGCCTTCCTGAGGCCCGGACTGATCGAGTGTGCTATCTCCTCAGCTGTTACACCTTCATCGAAACTTTTGGCATTCCCATCGGGAAATTTGATTTCTATTTCGCTCATCTTCTCCACCCTTTCCAATTATTGGTTTATTGTAATAAAAAAGTCGCCCCTCTGATAGAGGGGCGACTTTCACCGCGGTACCACCCTGATTTGCAGGTCCAGGACCTGCCTTCAGCCGGAAATAACGGTCCGATCCGTCTGGGTATTAGCCAGCATATATCAAGGGAGTAACTCAGACGGTCTGTTATGCATGTCCCACCATTCATGCACTCTCTTTGAACAGACGAGAAAAAGTATTGTCCTTGGAATTTAATTAATGAAATTATACATAGATTATACTTTAGGGACATCCATTAATCAAGCATCAATTGTTCCTGTAGTTGCTGCCTTCAAGCTGCACTTCCTCGCACAACGCCCGGAGCCGCTCCGTCATACGGCGCGCCTTGGTCTCCTCGATGCCGTTCTCCTTCGTCCTGCTGTAGCGGTACTCCAGCTCCTCGATGGAATAGTTGGAGCTGACGAAGGTCGGCAGCCCTTCGACCATACGGTGATGCAGTATACCGGTAATGATTTCGTCCCGCACCCACGGGGTCACATCCTCCGCACCGAGGTCATCCAGCATGAGTACCTGGGCATTCTTGATGGTATTGAACTTCTTATCCGTTGTTCCATCCTTGAACCCCGCCTTCAGGTCGCGGATGATTTCCGGTACATAGACGATGATCGAGGATACCGACTGGTCCTTCAGTTCATTTGCGATGCAGCCGAGCAGATAGGACTTGCCGATGCCGAAGCTGCCGTGTATATAGAGCCCCTTCGTATCGATGCCTTCGATGATCTTCTTGCTTGTCCCGATGGCGCGCTTGATGATCTCCTGCCTGTTCGAATCCGGATCGAGGAACACCGTCTCGAATGTCGCATCCTTGACATCCTTCGGCACATGGTAGGATTCGATCATCTTCTCCTTTTCGCGGAATGCATCATCTTTGATCTTTGTCGGACATGGGGAATAGATGATATGGATCCTTCCGCCTCTGACATCAATGGATGGGACATATCCCTGCGGGTGGTTGATGCATTCACCAAGTGAGCTGCACTTCTCGCATGCCAGCGACTGTTCGGTGTACCGCTTCAGCTGAAGCAGGTCGTTCCGGATCATCGAACGGGTGATTTCGAAATCACTGTTCTCTATCAGCTCTATGATCCTCGGGTGCTGGATCAGGGAGTCATAGAGTTTGTCGTTATTATCTTTTATTTTTTTCGAGTTCTTCAAGAACTGGTTGATGGGTTCCATTCATATCACCTGGACTTTCTAAAGTCGTCTATCATTTTCTGGATCTCAGGATCGTCCTTGGCCGTCTTCTGGACAGCTTCCTTCCGGGGCGCAGGCTGCTCCGCTTCTTTCTTTTCAGCCCGCTTCCGGCCGCCGTCCATCCAGGATGGCTTGCGTTCACCCTGGCGGTCTTTCGGTCCTTTGCGCTTTGCATTCATCTGTTTCCTGTAGTCCATTATGGACTGGTAGGCCTCTTTGGCGGAACGGATTCCCTTGTCCTCCCAGTCCCTTGCGATCTTCATCGTATAATTGTACCCGAGGTCCCCGTTCTTCTGCTGATAGACATATTCAAGCAGGAGGTTGATCACCCCGTTCGGCAGGCTGGTCCTGGCGATGATATCGGTCACAAGTTTGAGGTCGTTGTCGCTTGGCTGATTGTTCCTGATGTCGTTCAGCCTATCAAGCGGACTGATCGACTCGAGCCGGTCGATATAGGAATCCTGCTCCGTCTCCCTCTCCGCCACCTGGGGTTTTGATATCGCCGGGAGTTTCCCCCGGCTCTCCTTCTGATAGTACCTTCTCGCCTCGTATTTCAGCTGCTCCATGTCGATGCCGGCATATTGTGTCGTCGATGACAGCAGGATCTGTTTCACATCATATGCATTCAGGTTGAATAGCACACTCAACTTCACAATCAGCATCCTGACTTCCCTTGTGAAGAAGGACCTGTCGATCTTCGTGCCCTTCAAGTGTGTGAAGAGTACATCGAAGTCGAAGTCTTCGATATCAAGGTTCGACCCGGCGGAGACATTCTCCCTCTTGAATGAGGCATCGGGTACGGTGAATCCTTCGCCGCTCCCTGCCTGGAACACTTCAGTGAACTTCCGCGTCACCTCGGTGATGTTCTTCGGCTTCATCGGATATGTCAGCCGCTCCTTCTTCTTCTTGTATGCATTCGGACCGATATGACTGTACAGGTAAAGGCTCAGCATGGGATCCTTGAAGAAGTCTTCCGGGGTAAGCGGAAGTAGCAGTTCATAGATGAACAGGTCATCGTGCTCCTCATTGGAGACGAAGGTCCTTATGAGGCCGATGCCCTCCAATTTCTCCAGAAGCGCAGAAAATGTGGACAGGGGCATGTTCAGTTCATCCATGATCTCCTTATGGAACCTGATCTCGAGCGTCCCGTGATGCAGGGAGGACTCCTGCAGATAGATGTATGCCATCGCAGCATCCTGATGGATGAGGGGGAGATAGAGTTCATTCAGCACATTCAGGTGGGACTTTTCAAAATCGGAGGGGTTATAGATCATGAACTCGGTATTCGGTTTCAGACGTTCATTGAAGTTCATCATCATCCCTGCCTTTGGCGAGGTGCTTCAGTGTATCCATCAACTGGTCGATATCCTTGAATTCCTTATAGACCGAAGCGAACCTGACATAGGCCACCTGGTCCAGTGTAATCAATTCCTTCATCACAAATTCACCAATTTCATTGCTTGATATCTCTGGCTTGTTCAGGTTTCTGAGCGCAGATTCTATGCGTGCAGTCGTTTTTTCCAATGCTTCGTATGGGATCGGACGCTTCTCACATGCTCTAAGCAGTCCGTCCATGAGCTTGTCCCGACTGAAGACTTCTCGGTTGCCATCTTTTTTTACTACGACGAGTGGAGACAGTTCCATGCGTTCAAAAGTGGTGAACCTGAAACCGCACTCCTCACATTCCCTGCGTCTGCGGATGGCGGACAGCTCATCCGTATGCCTGGAATCGACCACTCTGGAACTCGTATGCTGGCAGTTTGGACATCTCATATGACCACCTCACTTCCAGGGATTAGTATACCATTATAATATATCAGGAATAAAAAAAGAAGAAACAGAAGTTTCTTCTTTAAAAAAACATTTATATTTCCGAAACGATCTTTTCAGCAAGTTCGACGACACGTGTGGAGTAGCCCCACTCGTTGTCGTACCACGCAAGCACCTTCACCTTCCTGTCATCCATGACCATGGTGAGGGAGGAATCGATGATGGAGCTTCTGCTGTCAGTATTGAAGTCGCTCGAGACGAGCGGCGCGTCTGTGACACCGAGTATACCTTTGAGCTCGCCTTGTGCATACTTTTCAAATGTTGCATTGAGTTCCTCTTTGGTGACCGGCTTGTCCAGGTCCACCACCAGGTCCACGAGGGAAACATTGGAGACAGGTACACGGAGCGCCAGACCATGGAGCTTGCCGTTCAGTTGTGGCAACACGACGCCAAGTGCCTTTGCCGCTCCGGTCGAAGTCGGGATGATGTTATCTGCGCAAGACCGCGCCCTTCTCAGGTCCTTGTGGGGGTTATCGATGTTCTTCTGATCATTTGTATAGGCATGGACCGTAGTCATAAGGCCGTTGTTTATGCCGTACTCATCATCGAGCACCTTTGCGACGGGCGCCAGACAGTTTGTCGTACATGAAGCATTTGAAAACACATCATATGTATTGAGGTCGAGGGCCTCATCATTGACGCCGAGTACGACCGTCTGCACATCTCCGCCTTTGGCCGGTGCAGTAAGCAGTACTTTCTTTGCGCCCGCCTTGACATGGGCTATGGCTTTGTCGCCGTGATTGAATGCACCTGTCGCCTCTATGACAAGATCTACACCCATGGATTCCCACGGCAGGTTTTCAGGGTTTCTTTCATTGGTGATCTGAACTTCGCTGCCATCTATGACGAGCTTGCCTTCCTTAGCCTCCACATGCTTTTCCCACTTGCCATGGGTAGTGTCATAATTGAGAAGATGCGCAAGCGTTTCTGCCGGATAGCTGGCATTGACTGCTACAAGTTCCAATTCATCGGAAGCGGCCGCAATGCGGAATACCATTCTCCCTATTCTTCCAAGACCGTTGATTGCTACTTTTTTCATGACATTAGCCCCTTTATGCTATACTTTTCAATAATTAGTATAACATATTAACTTTTGATTAAAAGGAGTATTTAGTATAAATTGTCTACTTTTCAATGTTCGCCAAAAAGTCTTCAATCTGCGCATACAGCTCATTTTTTGAACCACTGTTGTCAAGTACTTCATCACTTCTGTCACGCTTCTCGGAAAGCGGCATCTGACTGTTTATCCTGGACAGGGCTTCGGAATGGGAGAACCCGTTCCTTTCCATCAGCCTTTCAATCTGTGTCTCCTGATCCACATATACCGTCAATGTGATGTCACATTGACGGTCCAGTCCATTTTCGAAAAGCAGCGGGATATCGAGGAATACATGGCCCTCTTCAGCCAGACGATCTTTGTCTGCATCCATCATCCGCCGCACTTCCGGATGCACCAGCTGGTTCAGGACCTTCCTCTCTCCGTCATCATTGAAGACGATGGCCCCCAGTTTCCGCCGGTCGATCTCCCCGTCATCCTGCAGGAGTTCTGCGCCGAAATGATTGATGATCCCCTGATATGCGGGTCCGCCCTTGGCGGTTGCCTTCTTCGCATAGGTATCCGCATCGAGGACCGGATATCCTTTTGATCTGATATAGTCCGAGGCGGTGGATTTGCCGCTGGCAATCCCGCCTGTCAGACCGATTACATAATTCATTTCATCACCTCTGGCATTTGGTACAGTAGAATGTGTTCCGTGTTGCGATCGTCTTCGTCTTGACCGGTCCGCCGCACGAGGAACAGGATTTCTTCTGATAGATATGGAAACGGTCCTGCATGCTCCCCTTCTCCCCCGACACGCCCCGGTAGTCGGATATGGTGGAGCCGCCGCTTTCTATGGAAAGGTCGAATACTTCTGCAATCGCCTTATGGAGTGCCATCAGCCGCTTCACTGAGACGTTCCCGGCTTTCCTCGTCGGCAGTATCCCTGAAGCAAACAGGGCTTCTGAGGCATAGATGTTTCCGACTCCCGGTATCACGGTGCTGTCCATGATCACCGCTTTGATCGCCTTCTTCCTGTTGGCCGGCGCCCGCACCCTGTCGATGAAGTCGGGGAGGCTGTCCGGGTGGGTGTATTCAACCGCCATGCGGTTGAACGGCGGGAAGTCCGCCATCCTGCCGATCGTCAGCATCTCCCCGAATCGTCTGATGTCGCAATAGGATAAGGTGCGTCCATCCTGAAGCCTGAAGGCGACCTGCCAATGCTTCCTGTAGTTGCTGTCTGTTATCCCGTCGATCGAGTCTGTGACGAAGAACGCACCGGACATGCCGAGGTGGGAGATCATATGGAAAATGCCGCCGGTTTTCTCCATGATGAAATACAAATATTTTCCACGCCTGCCGACTTTGCTTATCGTCGCCCCTTCGACATTTCTGCTGAAGGCATCAAGTTCCTGTTTTACAATTGTCTTTCGACTGGTTGCGTGGCCCTTCTTCACGAAGTCCGAAAAGGCGACCGCCTCGATGGCTGCACCTTCGACCTCCTTCTCCAAGGACCGCCGCACCAGTTCCACTTCCGGTAATTCCGGCATTTCTTCACCTACTTCACTTCGTACCAATCATTGCCATATCCATAATCCACTTTGAGCGGAACCCGGAGTTCCATCGCATTCTCCATGATTTCCTTGATGACCGGAATGAAATCTTCCACTTCATCTCTTGGAATGTCGAAGATCAGCTCATCGTGGATCTGGAGCAATAATTCGGCGTTGAATTTCTGTGCTGCTTCCGATTGTTCGTACTTGACCATGGCGAGTTTGATGATGTCCGCCGCACTTCCCTGTATCGGCGAATTCATGGCCGTCCGTTCCGCAAAGCTTCTCGCATTGAAATTGCGGCTGTGTATATCCGGGATATATCTCCTGCGATTGAGCAGGGTCTTCACATAACCGTCGCGTTTGGCATCCTGTACGATGGACTTCATGAAGCCCTTCACCTCAGGGAAGGAATCCAGGTAATTGTCGATGAACGTCTTGGCCTCCTTGCGTGTGATGCCGAGGTTCTGGCTGAGACCATAATCGCTGATGCCGTAGACGATGCCGAAATTCACGGCCTTGGCGTTCCGCCGCATCTCGGATGTGACATCCTCACGCTCCACATTGAAGACTTCCATTGCCGTTTTTGTGTGGATGTCAGTATCACTCGTAAATGCGCTTGTCATCGTCTCGTCCCCTGTGATGTGTGCAAGCACCCGCAGTTCAATCTGAGAATAGTCGAGCGCCAGCAGTACGTGCGCATCATCCTTTGGGACGAATGCCTTCCTGATCCGCCTGCCCTCATCTATACGGATGGGTATGTTCTGGAGGTTCGGTTCCACGGATGACAGACGGCCCGTCTGTGCCAGCGTCTGGTTGAAGCGCGTGTGGATCTTCGAATCTTCCTTTATCTCCCCCTGGAGCCCGACGACGTAGGTGGACTGGAGTTTTGCGAGGGTCCGGTAATCCAGGAGATATTTGATGATCTCATGCTTATCCTGAAGCTCTTCCAGTACATCGACTGCTGTCGAATAGCCCGTCTTCGTCTTTTTGATGACCGGAAGCTCCAGCTTTTCAAAAAGGATGTGGCCGAGCTGCTTCGGCGAGTTGATGTTGAATTCCTCACCTGCAAGTGTATAAATCCGTTCTTCTATTTCCTCGAGCCGTTCCTTTATTCCCGACTCCATTTCCTTGAGGCGTGAAGCATCCACCCTGATGCCGCGGTATTCCATCTCGGAAAGGACTTTGGCCAGGGGAATTTCGAGATCTTTCCACAGATCGAGCATTTCATCCTCTGCCAATGAAGTATCCATTTTGTTCCTCACGTTATGCACAGCCATGACCTTGTCATTCAGGAACTTGAAATGCGCCTCCCCCGTCGGTTCCTTGGCATTGCGTCCCTTGCCGTAGTGATAGTCATCACTGTCTATATTGATGTTGAACTGGGCCGCCGTCTCTGCTACGTCGATGATCTTCTTGGACGGATCAAGCAGGAAGCTGCCCAGCATGATGTCATGATCGAAATCCTGAAAATGGATGTCCAGGTGCCTGAGAAGACCCATCTGGCGCTTGATGTCATACACATTGATCGTGCTTCTAGACTCAAGGAAACTTTCAAGCTGCCCTGGATCCACATCATCCATATGGCTGACGAAAGTGCGTTCACCATCGGTGGCCGCAACATATTCCGGCTTGTGGACCAGGTAGTTGTCCGCCCGCACTTCCAGATGGAAGGATATATCCTCCCGAAGCGCCTCCATGTCCGTCACACGTTCGTCGGAAAACTCGACCTTGTCTTCCGTTTCACTGGCTTCCATGTTCTTGAGCAGGGAGTCGAACTCAAGCTCCTTGAAGAGTTCATACTTCTCCTGTTCATTATCATTAGTGAATTTCAGGTCGTCCATTCCGAAATCGACGGGCACGGCACGGTGGATGGTAGCGAGGGATTTGCTCATCAGTGCATCCTCTTTGTGTGCAGTGAGGTTCTCCTTGAGCTTCTTCCCTTTGACTTCATCCAGATGCTCCAGCACTTCTTCCACACTGCCATGATTCTTGAGCAGTTTAAGCGCCGTCTTTTCGCCTACGCCCGGCACGCCAGGTATATTATCGGACTTGTCCCCCATCAGGCCCTTCAGATCGACGATCTGTTCCGGATCGAGTCCATATATCTCCTCGATATATTCCGGGGTGTATTTATCGATATCCGATATGCCCTTCTTCGTATAATAGATGACCGTATTGGCACTGGCCAGCTGGGTGAGGTCCCTGTCTCCGGTGATGATGATCGTTTCGAAGCCTTCTTCATCCGCTTTCCTGCTCATGGTACCGATGATGTCGTCCGCTTCATATTCGTCCAGTTCATACCTTTTGATGCCGTACGCATCGATCAGTCTGCGGATCGGGGCGAGCTGTTCACCCAGTTCAGGCGGCATCTTCTGCCTGCCCCCCTTGTACTCTTCGTACTGCTTATGCCGGAAAGTTGATTTTCCTGCATCGAAGGCAACGAGGAAATGGGTGGGTGCCTCATCTGCAATCAATTTCTCCAAAAGCCTTGCGTAGCCGAAAATGGCATTCGTATGCAGGCCGCTCTGGTTGCTCAACAGCGGCAGTCCATAGAATGCACGGAAAGCGACGCTGTTTCCATCTATCAGAATCAGTTTCTTCATTATAATATCTCCTCTCTGCTGAATCGTCCCGGCCGCTCCAACTCAGCCTCTTCATATCAGATTATACATTTCCAGGGCGGTTTAATCCATAGAAAAAGGCGCAGCCTGGGCTGCGCCTTGTTGTTATCCGGTATATTCGATTGGTGCATTCGGTCCGAGCGGAATTCCGAAAAGCATCCATACGATGAGCATGAGTGCCCATGTAACGAAGAAGAAGATGGAATATGGCAGCATGACGGAAATCAGTGTACCAATTCCGATGTTCTTATCGTACTGCTGGGCAAAGGCGATGATGATCGCAAAGTATGTCATCAGTGGTGTGATGATGTTCGTGGATGAATCCGCAACACGGTATGCCATGGTCGTCAGTTCCGGAGAATATCCGAGCTGCATCATGATCGGCACGAATATCGGTGCCATCATCGCCCATTTGGCGCTGGCACTTCCGATGAAGAGGTTGACCACGGCCGTTACGAACATGAAGCCGATGATCAATGGAATGCCGGTAAGGTTGAGTGCTTCAAGCAGCTCTGCACCATACACGCCGATTACGAGGCCGATGTTGGATTCTGCGAAGTATGCAACGAACTGTCCGGCAGTGAATGCCAGGACGATGAACATGCCCATGGCAGCCATCGTTTCGGTCATCTGGTTGGCGACATCTTTGTCGTTCTTGATGCTGCGTGTGATCAGTCCATAGACGAGCCCCGGTATGAAGAAGAGGATCGCAATGACCGGCACCAGCCCATCACTCATGAATGGTGATTGGACGATGGTGTCCATGTAGCTGCCGATTGAATCGTCACCGCGCATCGGTGAGTTCGGCAGTACGACGAGAAGCAGTGCGAGTCCAATGCCCACAACCGCTGAAACGATTGCCCAGATCAGACCTTTCTTCTCGACAGGTTTGAGCGGGTTCATATCATCAGTGTTCTCCACTGCAGTCGAATCGCCGTTCTGTGGATTAAACTTTCCAAGCCTCGGCTCGACGATCTTATCTGAGACGAACCACCCTACAAGCGTGAGCAGGAACACACTCGCTGCAATGAAGAAGTAGTTCATCGCCACGTTCATGCCCTCTGCATATTGGGGATCTATGACTGATGCAGCTGCGATCGAAAGTTCCGCAAGCATCGCGTCTGTTCCGCTGAGGAGCAGGTTGGCAGAGAAGCCGGCAGAAACACCGGCAAATGCTGCTGCAAGTCCTGCCAGCGGATGCCTTCCCAGCGCGAGGAACAGCACCGCCCCAAGCGGCGGCAGCACGACATATCCTGCATCAGATGCAAGCGATGACATGATGCCGGCAAATACCAGCCCGGCAGTGATCAGCTGCTTCGGTATGGACAGCACGAAGCCGCGCAATGCAGCACTGATCAGTCCGGACCTTTCAGCAACACCTATCCCAAGCATCGTGACAAGTACTACGCCAAGCGGCGCAAAATTGATGAAGTTGTCGGTCATGCTTGAGAATATGTAGCTTATTCCTTCACTGTCCAGCAGATTGTTGATTGAAACAGTTTCCTGATCTTCTCCCGGGTGTTCCACCGTAATCTCGAACATCGCCAAAACGGCGGATGCTACCAGAGTCAACGCTGCAAGCAGCGCAAACAGGGTTACCGGGTGAGGCAGCTTATTGCCAAGCCACTCTACAAAATCAAGAAATTTCTGAAAAATACCATTTTTCTTCCTACCATTTTCCATTCCAAAAATTTCCTCCCATTAAAAAATATAAACCGAAAAAGCCGCCAATTGGCAGCCTTTTCAGTATAATACCCGTACTTGAATTTTACAAATATTATTTCAACATGTTCATGACATTCGTCACAGAGTCCCTGGATTTATCCAGCTCGCTCTTTTCTTCGTCGGTCAGTTCCAGTTCAATGATGCGCTCGATACCCTCTGCACCAAGCACTGTAGGCACTCCGAGATAGATGTCCTCATAGCCGTACTCACCTTCAAGGTATGCGATTGCCGGAAGTACGCGTTTCTGATCCGAAAGGATGGCTTCGGCCATTTCCACAAGAGCTGCGGCAGGCGCATAATATGCAGAACCACTGCCCAGCAGGTTGACGATTTCCGCCCCACCCTTCCGTGTACGTTCGATGATGGCATCGATCTTATCCTGGCTAAGCAGGCTTGTAAGAGGGACGCCCCCTACGTTTGAATAGCGTATCAATGGCACCATATCATCACCATGGCCGCCGAGCACGAAGCCCTGCACATCCTGCACGGAGAGCTTCAGCTCTTCGGCGATGAATGTTCTGAACCTTGCCGTGTCAAGAACACCGGATTGGCCGATCACCCTGTTCTTAGGGAAGCCCGACTCCTTGTATACAGTATAGGTCATGGCATCCACCGGGTTGGTCAGGACGAGGATTGAGCAGTCCGGTGAATATTTGACGATGTCACGTGTGACCGCAGACATCACCTTCTGGTTGGTCTTCACAAGATCATCCCTGCTCATGCCCGGCTTTCTTGCTATGCCTGCTGTGATGATGACGATGTCGGAGTCTTTTGTGTCTTCATAGTCGCACGTACCTGTAATATCCACATCCACACCGAGTACAGGTGCCGCTTCAGACATATCCAACGCCTTGCCCCGGGTCGGGTCTTCTGCCTGTGGGACATCAACCAGTACAACATCACCCAATGCTTTTGATGCAGCGATGAAAGCTGTCGTGGCACCGGTGAAACCGGCACCGATGACTGAAATCTTCTTCCTGTTCATGCTGTCCACGCTCCTTGTCATCAAACATGATTACATGTTTTTGATCAGTTCATCTCCGAATTCGGAACATTTCACTTCTGTTGCGCCATCCATCAGACGTGCAAAGTCGTAAGTGACCACTTTGGAAGCAATCGTCTTCTCCATTGATTTGGTGATGAGGTCGGCTGCTTCCTGCCATCCGATATGCTCAAGCATCAATACGCCGGAGAGGATGACTGAAGAAGGGTTCACCTTATCTTGTCCTGCATATTTAGGTGCAGTACCATGTGTCGCCTCGAAGATGGCATGGCCAGTCTCGTAGTTGATGTTTGCACCAGGTGCAATGCCGATTCCGCCGACTTGCGCTGCAAGTGCATCAGAAACATAGTCGCCGTTCAGGTTCATCGTTGCTACGACACCGAAATCTTTCGGACGTGTGAGGATCTGCTGCAGGAAGATGTCTGCAATTGCGTCCTTGATGACGATCCTGCCTGCTGCTTCAGCTTCAGACTGCGCTTTGTCAGCTGCTTCTCTGCCTTCATCTTCGACGATCTTGTCATATTCTTTCCATGTGAAGACCTTATCTCCGAATTCGCGCTCAGCGAGGTCATAGCCCCATGCCTTGAATGCCCCTTCAGTGAACTTCATGATGTTCCCTTTGTGGACAAGCGTTACAGACGGACGGTTGTTGTCGATCGCATAGTTGATCGCAGAGCGGACGAGCCTTTCCGTTCCTTCTTTGGATACTGGCTTGATGCCGATTCCGGAAGTTTCAGGGAAACGGATATTTTTTGCACCCATTTCATTCTGCAGGAAATCGATGACTTTCTTGACATCATCAGTACCTTCCTGGAATTCAATGCCCGCATAGATATCTTCAGTGTTTTCACGGAAAATGACCATGTCAGTCTCTTCCGGACGCTTCAGCGGGGAAGGTACGCCTTCGAAATACCTTACCGGACGAAGGCAAGTGAAGAGATCCAATTCCTGTCTCAACGCAACGTTGAGGGAACGGATGCCGCCGCCGATTGGCGTTGTCAATGGGCCTTTGATGGCCAGCAGGTATTCATCGATTGTATCGAGCGTTTCCTGCGGCAGCCATTCGCCAGTCTTGTCGTAGGCTTTCTGTCCCGCAAGAACTTCCTTCCATTCGATGCCTTTTTTGCCGTCGTATGCTTTCTCAACTGCTGCATCAAGCACTTTGCTTGCTGCGCTCCAGATGTCAGGGCCGATGCCGTCCCCTTCGATGAATGGAATGACAGGTTGATCCGGTACGTTGAGTACCCCGTTGTCTGTAGTGATTTTTTGACTAGCCATAGAATTTATTCCTCCAATTATTTATCTTGATCATTTATCTTTCTTCAATCGGTTCGTATTTCCTGTCAGTCTGGCCAACATATTCTGCTCTTGGCCTGATCAGACGGTTGTCCTGATACTGTTCAAGGATGTGTGCAAGCCATCCGGAAACACGGCTCATCGCAAAGATCGGTGTAAACAGGTCGTGATCGATGCCGAGCGAGTGATAGACGGATGCACTGAAGAAGTCGACGTTTGGAAGGAGCCCTTTCTCCTTCTCTACGATTTCAGCTATCTTGATGGACTTTTCGTAGAGGTCCGGTTCGCCGATCTGTTCTGTCAGCTTCTTGGACATGTCCCTCAAGTATTTGGCGCGTGGATCCCCTTCTTTGTATACACGGTGGCCCATGCCCATGATTTTTTCCTTGTTCTCGAATTTCTCTTTGAGGTAGTCTTCCACATCGTCAGAGGAGTCGATTTCAGAAAGCATCTTCATCACACGTTCGTTGGCGCCACCATGGAGCGGCCCCTTCAAGGCACCGGCTGCCGCAGTAACACCGGAATATACATCGGACAATGTCGCTACACATACACGTGCAGTGAATGTGGAGGCATTCAGCTCATGGTCCGCGTGAAGTACAAGCGCCTTGTTCATCGCTTCAACTTCAGTGTCATTCGGTTCTTCCCCATTAAGCATATACAGGAAGTTGGCTGCATAGCTCAGGCCTTCCTTCGGCTTCACGACTTCCTGACCGTTGCGGATCCTTGAGAATGCAGAAACGAGGGATGCAACCTTCGCCTGGATGCGGATCGCCTTTTCCTGGTTCGCCTCTTCGCTCATATCTTCAGCATTCGGGTCGAAATGCGCAAGGTATGACAGTGCAGTACGGATGCCCGTCATCGGGTGGACCTTATCTGCAGCATATTCTTCGAAATGAGTGTAGACTCTCGGGTTGAGTGTCATATGCTCGAATAGTTTCGCCTGGAAATCATCCAGTTCTGATTGGTTCGGGAGCCTATCGTTCCAAAGCAGGAAGACGACTTCCTCGAACAATGCATTTTCAGCAAGGTCATCGATTTCATAGCCACAATAAGTCAGCTGTGAACCAATGATGGAGCTGATGCGGGACTCGGCCGCTACAATACCTTCTAAACCTTTTTTGTCAGACATATTGACTCTCCTTCTTATTAATTCATAGAATAGCCACTTCGGCTTCTACCCCATTATATCAAATTCAAGAACTTTGTGAATAAATCAAGAAAATATATTATATTGTGAAAAACCTACCGTTATCATGCTCGAAAGCCCTTACACAAAGGAAAAAGCGGTAATCTGTAAGAATTACCGCTTTCATAAGAAACAATTAATTATCTTATTGATTCATATAAGTTAACCTTATATTTAGTGGGATACATCCGAAGTGGATATGCCCGTGACCGATTTGACCTTGACCTCCCGATACTTCTCATGGGACTCCGCCTTGCCGAGGAACGTCCCGAGGAAAGCACCGATGAAGCCTGCAGGTACAGAAATCAGTGCAGGGTTATCCAATGGGAAGATCGGTTCCATGGCAATGAACGCATTCCCGGATGGGTCCATTACATTCGGACTCAGTATGACGAGTACAAGTGATACGACAAGGCCGGTGATGATTCCGGCGATCGCCCCCTGGGTGTTGAAACGCTTCCAGAAGATCGTATAGATGATGACAGGAAGGTTCGCACTGGCGGCCACACAGAATGCCAGCGATACCAGGAATGCCACGTTCTGGTTCTGCGCGAAGAGCGCAAGGATTATGGACAGTATGCTGACGCTCAAAGCTGCTGTCCTTGCGGCAAGCATCTGCTCCTTATCCGTCATCTTGCCCTTCTTTATCACCTGGCCGTATATATCATGTGCAAATGCACTTGCACCGGAGAGCACCAGCCCGGCTACTACAGCGAGGATCGTTGCGAATGCGACCGCGGCGACGAAGGACATGAGGAAGTCTCCCCCAAGCCTTTCAGCAAGGAGCGGTGCAGCCATGTTGCCTGCAGGGTTCGCAGCGATGATCTCTTCACGCGTCAACAGTGCAGCAGCGCCGAAACCGAGGAAGATCGTCAGGATGTAGAAGATCCCTATGATCCAGGTTGCCCACATGACGGAACTCCTCGCCGTCTTCGCATCCTTGACGGTGAAGAATCTCATGAGGATGTGCGGCAGCCCTGCAGTACCGAACAGCAGCGCGACGATGAGTGAAATGTTATTGAGGGGCGAACTGCCCTGGGATCCCGGGTTGAGGAATGGACCTTCCAATTCCGGTGCCGTAACGTTCTTCATCTCCCCGAACATCGTGAATATATTGAAGTTGAAGTTGAGCAGTACCAGAAAAGAGATGATGAGGGTACCGATCATGAGCAGTACCGCCTTGACCATCTGCACCCAGCTCGTCGCCGTCATTCCGCCGAACAGTACATAGATCGTCATCATGATACCCACAAGGATGACTGAGATACTGTATGGTATATCAAATAGAAGCTGTATCAGTGCGCCTGCGCCGACAAGCTGGGCAAGCATATAGAAGATGACGATCGTGATGGATGAAAGGGCAGCAAAGGCCCGAACTTTCTTCATTTCAAACCTTGCGGCTATCATATCCGCAACTGTGTATTTACCCAGATTCCTGAGTGGTTCTGCGACTATATAAAGAACGACCAGATAGGCCGTCAGATAGCCCACACTATAGAAGAACCCATCAAATCCCCACAGGGCGATTGCACCGGCGATACCCAGAAATGAAGCCGCTGACAGATAGTCACCTGAAATTGCCAGGCCGTTCTGCCAGCCTGTCAGGCCTCCGCCTGCGGTATAGAAGTCATTCGTGGACTGTGTGCGCTTGGAAGCAAAATATGTAATTACCAATGTTGCCCCAACAAACACCAGGAACATGATGATGACTGTTAAATTCATTTGTATTCCCCTTCCCTGTACTTTCTGATGATTTCATCGGCTTCCTTGTCGAACTCCTTCGCCCTTTTCATGTAGATCGTGACAAGTGTCCAGACCATGATGAAAAGCATAATTGCGTAGATCCACGCCCATGAAATGTTACCGAACGCCTCATAATTGAGCAGGTTGGTGTATCCCGTCAGTACCGGAAAAATAAGCGTAGCGATGATGAAGAAGATGCTGATCGGCAGAATGAACTTATTCCGCTTTCTGAGAAGCGCCTCGAATTCAGGCTGATCAGAAATCTTCTTATAATCAATATTTGACATTTCAATTCCCCCTTGTAACTAACATTCTATGGGGGGTGTATAATAATGTCAATTTTTTGAATAATTAAAATCGTATATATTTACACAATATGTAAGCGCTTACCATAAATAATGAAAAAAAGCCGTCCATTCCTGAACGGCTGCTTCTGCTACATATTTTTCGGTTTTTCAATCCTGTCCACTTCCCCAATCCTATCCATGGTGATATTCGAGATGACATTCATCTCTTCCTCACCTGCACCGACCGTCAGGGTGAACTTGGCACCGGTGTACTGATATTCATCATTGAACTGCAGCGTCACCTGGCCGCTGAATGTATCGACGTCATCGAGCATATCTGCCATACCGTCATTAAAAAATGGCTCGGCATCTGCTTTTTCATCCATGGTATAGCGCAATTCATACCCGGACTCGACCTCCGTCAGCGTCCCTTCCCTATAGGGCTCAAGATCGGAGATGAGTACACCGTATTCGCTGCCGCCGATTTCACGCGGCGTATCCTGGGCTTCGGTACTGCCTCCCTGATAGATGAAATGCTCACCTTCAACGATATAGTGTGTTTTGATTTCTTCCCCATCATCGACTTCCACTTTGATTTCATCCGCTTCGCTTCTCGTCGTGATGGTCCTGACCACATACTGGCTTTCACCTGAAGAAATGGTGGATGTCTGCCTCGCTTCATAGCTCACAGTGTCCCCCCATGCAGAAGATGCCTCATCCAGCAGTTCGGAAGCAGTCATCGAACTTTCCTCTTCCTCTTCAGGTTGGGACTCCCCTTCAGGAGATTCCACCGTTTCTTCATTCTGTCCCTCCGGATTCTGCGCTCCGGACTCATCGGCTTCATTGCCGCATGCAGCCAGCAACAGCATGACTGCCAACAATAGTAATTTTTTCATCTCCGCCACCTCATCTACATTATACCGGCCGTTCCTTTGCTCTACAACAACGAAAAGGGCACTTTTACAGTACCCTTTCCTGAATGGTGCCTATAGTACATTGGCATGGCCGCTGAAGATGCAGTTCTGTTCCGAATCAACAGTGATCGTCATGCCCTCTTCAAGGACTCCAAGTGCATCTTTAGCGCCGACAATTGTCGGCAGATTCAGGTTCAGCCCGACGATGGCACCATGGGAAGTGAGTCCTCCTTCTACGGTTACGAGACCAGCGGCCTTTTCGAGATAAGGCGTCATGTCGGCATCAACGGACTGGACGACGATGACCTTGCCTTCAAGATCCTTTTTGGAAAGGTCATCTGCACCATCCACCATGAGGACTTCGCCTACTGTACTCCTTCGGCCGATCCCCTGGGCCCGAACGAGGACATCACCGACGATGTGCAGTTTCATCAGGTTGGTCGTCCCGGCTTCACCAGCCGGCACCCCTGCAGTGATGATCAGCAGATCACCGTGTGTGGCAAAGCCTTTTTCCATCGCCGCAGATACGGATACGTTCAACAGTTCATCAGTGTCCCGCTCCCCTTCCTTGACGACGGGATGCACACCCCAGACGAGCTGAAGCTGACGGGCCACATGTTCATGCGGCGTCACGGCGACGATGTCGGCATGCGGACGATACTTCGAAATCATCCGCGCCGTATGGCCGGATTCGGTGGCCGCCACGATTGCACGACACTGGAGATTGAGGGCTGTATGGGCCACGGATACACCGATGGCAGTGACAAGGTTCGTCTGCAGTGATTTGGTCCGTGCAGAGAGGAGCTTCTTGTAGTCCTGTGCCTCCTCAGCAGAAACTGCGATGCTGGCCATCGTCTGTACGGATTCCAATGGATAGTCCCCGGCAGCCGTCTCACCACTCAGCATGACAGCGTCCGTCCCATCATAGATGGCATTGGCCACGTCACTCGCTTCAGCACGCGTACAGCGCGGGTTGTACTGCATGGAATCCAGCATCTGGGTGGCAGTGATCACCGGTTTACCGAGCATATTACATTTTTTGATGAGGTCCTTCTGGACCATCGGTACCGACTCGGGCGGAATTTCAACACCCATGTCTCCACGCGCCACCATCAGGCCGTCCGATACTTCCAGGATTTCATCAATGTTGTCGATGCCTTCCTGGTTCTCGATCTTCGGAATGATCTTGATGTATTCGGCAGACTGCTCTTCGAGCAGCTCACGTATCTCCAGCACATCGCTGTTCGTACGGATGAAGCTCGCTGCAATGAAATCGACACCTTCCCCGATGCCGAAGATGATGTCTTCGCGGTCCTTCTCGGTGATGCCTGGAAGTTTTACGGATACCCCCGGTACATTGACGCCCTTCTTGTTCTTCAGCACGCCATCGTTCAGGACATGGCAGTGTATTTCTTTCGCTTCATGGTCGATGTCATCGATCTTCAGCTCGATCAGCCCGTCATCGAGCAGGATGCGGTCTTTTGTATCGACATCATCTATCAACCCTGCATATGTTACGGAAAACTTCTCAGGCGTCCCGACAACCTCTTCCATGGATACAGTGATCTTCTGCCCCTTGGACAGTTCGATCTCTCCATTTTCCATCGTATGCGTACGGATTTCGGGTCCTTTCGTGTCGAGCAGTATGGCTACTGTATGGCCGAGCTTGTCCGCCGCTTTCCTAATGTTCGCGATTCTTGCCCGATGTTCTTCATGATCACCGTGGGAAAAGTTCAGGCGGGCGATGTTCATCCCTGCATTCATCAGCTGTTCCAGCATTTCAGGTGATTCGGAAGCCGGTCCTATCGTACATACTATCTTAGTGTTGCGCATGTCAATTCCTCCTATATGGATAGCTCTCTTGAGAGCCTGTATAGACCTTCGTCTATTTTGTGGGTTTCTTCGAAAACCTTGTCGAAACTCGTCTTCGTCATGCGGTTGTTTTCAATGCCGACCGCGTGTCCGTGAATGTCATTCAGGAGCAGTTCGACTGCATACGCCCCCAGGCGGGAGGCCAAGACACGGTCGCTGCCCGTCGGTTTTCCGCCACGCTGCATATGCCCAAGTACACTCTCACGCGTATCTACATTGATGTATTTCCGCAGTTCCTCAGCACACTCCGCGGCGCTCATCACACCTTCTGCAATAATGATGATGGAGTGCTTCTTGCCGCGCTTCATGCCGGTTTCGATCCTTTCGGCAACTTCTTTGATATCGGACGGGGCTTCCGGAATGAGGATCGTCTCAGCCCCGCCTGCCACCCCGGCCCAGAGTGCGAGGTCACCGGCGTCGCGTCCCATCACCTCGATGATGAAGGTCCTTTCGTGGCTCGTCGCAGTGTCCCTGATCCTGTCGACCGCGTCGATGATGGTATTGAGGGCCGTATCGAAGCCGATCGTATAGTCCGTGCCGTTGATGTCATTGTCTATCGTACCCGGTACGCCGACTGTATGGATACCCTCTTCATCCAGACGCTGGGCGCCCCTGTAGGAACCGTCCCCACCGATGACCACAAGGGAGTCGATACCGCGCTTCTGGAGATTTCCAATGGCCTTTTTCCTGACGTCGGGCTCTATGAATTCCGGACACCTTGCAGAATAGAGCTTCGTGCCGCCCCTCTGGATGATGTCCCCGACATCCCCCAGTTCGAGTTTCTTTATATTGTCGGTGACGAGGCCCTGGTAGCCCTGGTATACACCATGGACTTCTATGCCTTCATATATGCTTTTTCTTACGACGGCTCTTACTGCGGCATTCATGCCGGGAGAATCGCCGCCGCTTGTCAGTACTGCAATTTTCTTCATAGTTCCCTCCGTTAAATGTGATCTTATCTTTAAAATAGCACAACTGCTTATCCTTAGCCATAATTTGAATGGTTGAAACCGTTTTAGAGCCAAAAAAGAACAGTCTGGATCAGGACTGTTCAGTAAAAATGCCGATATTCATGTATTTGTCATAACGGTCATTCATCAATGCCTGGCCATCCATGGCCCGCAGTTCATCCAGATGCCTTCCGATTGCTTCATCAAGCGAGGAGATCACTGACTCCCTGTCATTATGGGCGCCGCCTTTTGGTTCCATGACGACTTCATCCGCGATGCCGAATGATTTCAGGTCTGCAGCAGTGATCTTCAGGGATTCCGCAGCAATCTCCTTGAGGGATGCATCCTTGAAGAGTATGCTCGCTGCTCCTTCCGGTGAAATGACGGAATATGTCGCATTCTCAAGCATCAGGAGTCGGTTGCATACGCCGAGCGCCAACGCGCCGCCGGAACCCCCTTCTCCTATGACGATGCTGATCACCGGCACTTTAAGCCCGGCCATCTCAACAAGGTTACGTGCGATGGACTCGCTCTGTCCGCGCTCTTCAGCTGCTTTTCCCGGGTACGCACCCTTCGTGTCGATGAAGCAGATGACCGGGCGGTTGAACTTGTCCGCCTGCTTCATCAGGCGCAGTGCCTTGCGGTAGCCATCCGGATGCGCCATGCCGAAGTTCCTGTGGATATTGCCTTTCGTGTCTCGTCCGCGCTGATGTCCGATGACCGTAACAGGAGTGCCGTGGTATGATGCGATTCCACCTACGATGGCAGCGTCATCACTGTGCACTCGGTCCCCGAAGAACTCGATGAAATCATCGAACATTTTCTCAATGTATTCCAGCGTCGTCGGGCGTTTTACATATCTCGCTATTTCGACGCGCTGCCATGGGGTCAGATTGCTGTAGACCTCATCCTTCTTGTCATTGACCTTCTTCTCAAGGAAACTGATTTCCTTCGTCAGATCCAGCTTGTTCTTTGCGGCATACTTCTCAAGTTCCCCAATTTTATCTTCCAGCTCATAAATCGGCTTTTCAAATTCAAACGCCATGGTCACACCCCACTATGCAATTTCAGTATTCTTCCGAGATAGCTCTTCATATCCCTGCGGTTGACGACTTCATCCAGCTGCCCGTGCTTCAGCAGGAATTCAGCTGTCTGGAAATCGTCCGGCAGCTTTTCCTTTATCGTCTCCTCTATCACACGTCTGCCGGCAAACCCGATGAGCGCGCCCCGTTCAGCAAGGTTGATATCGCCGACAGAGGCGAAACTGGCAGACACACCACCGGTCGTCGGATTGGTCATATAGGCGATGTAGAGGAGGCCTGCCAAGTTATGGCGTTCGATGGCCACACTCACCTTTGCCATCTGCATCAGTGAGATGATGCCCTCCTGCATGCGCGCGCCGCCACTTGCAGTGAAGATGATCACTGGCAGGCGGCGCTCTGTAGCATATTCGAATGTCCTGGCCAGCTTTTCGCCGACGGCAGAACCCATGCTGCCCATCCTGAACCTGGAATCCATGATGGCCACTGCAGCTGGCGTGCCGTCGATGGTCCCTTCTGCACAGATGACCGCTTCATTCAATCCCGTCTTCTCCTTATCCTTGTTCAGCTTCGATTCATAGTTCGGAAAGTTCAGGGGATTGGCGGAAGTGATGTTTTCCAGGATCGGTTTGACCGTCCCTTCATCCATGAGCGCCTCCATACGGTCCGGAGCGGTTATCGGAAGATGGTGTTCGCAGTTCGTGCAGACATTCAGCCGCTTATAGAGTTCCTTCGAGTACAGTATCTTTTTGCAGTTCGGACACTTCGTCATGATGGACTCGCTGTTTTCGAAAGTGCCATCATTCTGGTCGGTTTCATTGACTTTTTTATTCAGTTTGGAGAACAAGTCTTTTAGCATAATAAACCCCTTGCTTCTTTACGATTTGAAAGCTTTTGAATATTTGTCAAGCAGGATGTAGATCTTCTTCATGATCTGATTGTCATCATCGAGCACTGTCGCTGTATCATCCTGATGCTTTGATTTTACATAGGCCTCGATCACCTGTTTTATTTCAACTATTTCATTCTGCTGCCTTTCCGTCCGTATCAGATATCTGCCGATGAGCTGGAAAAGCTGGTGGCTGTCGATGTCAGCCAGAAATGTCCCTTCTCCACGCCGGACATAGATGATGCCGAGCAGTTCAAGCGCCCTCAGAGCTTCCCTTACACTCTGCCTGCTCACATTCAGTTTTTCTTTCAGATATCTTTCACTTGGCAGTTTTTCACCAACCTGGATGTTTTCCGATTCGATGAGATTGTGAATTTCTTCAATAATATTTTCCAGACCTTTTTTTCCTGTCATTTCATCAGACACTATAGCGTCAGCCTCCGCGCCTTATCATAGACTTCATCAGGATCCACCTTGATGCGGCTTACGCCCGTCTCCATCGCAGCTGCCGCCACAGCCCGTGCCACGTTCGGTGCCACTTCCTTATTGAACGGCTCTGGGATGACATAGTCGCTGTGCAGATCGCCCTCATCGATCAGGTCCGCAATCGCAAGGACGGCAGCCTTCTTCATTTCATCATTGATATGTGTGGCCCTGACATCGAGTGCGCCCCTGAAGATGCCCGGGAAGGCCAGAACATTGTTGATCTGGTTCGGGAAGTCGCTCCGACCCGTACCGACGACAAGTGCACCTGCAGCCTTCGCGTCCTCCGGCATGATTTCAGGATTCGGATTGGCCATGGCGAATATGATCGGATCGTCGGCCATGCTCTCAACCATCTCTTTCGTCAATGCGCCCGCAACCGATACACCGATGAATACATCAGCATCTTTGATGACATCGCTGAGATCGCCTTCCTCATGATCATAGTTGGTGAATCGGCTGACTTCCTTCTTCACATCATTCATGCCGTTCGGTCTGCCTTCATATATGGCGCCTCTGGAATCACACATGACCATCTCATTCACACCGAAACTATGGAGCAGCTTGACGATCGCCACTCCGGCAGCACCTGCGCCGTTCAGCACCACCTTGATCTGGTTGAGGGATTTGCCGGTCAGCTTCAGGGCGTTCATCAGGCCGCTCAGGGTGACGATTGCCGTACCATGCTGGTCATCATGGAAGACGGGGATGTCCGTTTCACGGCCAAGACGCTCTTCAATCTCGAAACACCTTGGAGCGGAAATATCTTCAAGGTTGATGCCGCCGAAGACGGGTGTAAGCAGTTTGACCGTCCTGACTATTTCATCGACATCATTCGTGTCGAGAGCCAGCGGAAAGGAATCCACTCCGGCAAAATTCTTGAACAGGGCGCTTTTGCCTTCCATTACAGGGAGGCTTGCCATCGCACCGATATTGCCCAGGCCGAGTACAGCTGAGCCGTCTGTGATGACGCCGACGGTATTGCTTTTTATCGTATAGTCGAAGACCGTGCGTTCATCTTCATAGATTTCCTTGCAGGGCTCGGCCACACCCGGCGAATAGGCGAGGCTCAGCGCCTCCTTGTCTTTTATCTCCACTTTGGAATTTACGGAAAGTTTTCCTTGCTTTTCTCTATGCATTTCTAGTGCATCATCTCTTAGGGACAATATGATCTTCCTTTCTTGAGTGGTCATACCACCAATTATATTAACATTATCCAATTTCCATGACAACAGATTCACGCAAGCAGGCGGATATCAGCCAGGTCGATGTGCTCAAGCAGCTTATGGATATTTGATTTTTCAACATTGCCGAGCTTTTCCTTCCGGTCGAAATCATGGACGGGTATGCCTTCTGCACCAAGCAGCTCCGATATGTCGTAGTTTGCAGCGTTGCGTATGACGACACTTTTCGACTTATGGATGTATTGATCACGAAAAGTCTCCACATCTTCCACAGAATCGATGATCAGCTGCGGCTGGGACTTCCTGACCTCGATCCTCCCGCTCACCGCAACGATCCTGTGAGACAGCTTGGGATGTGCAGTGAAATAGACCTTCGGGAAGATGACGCCCTCCATCTCCTGGTATCCGTCGGATATTCTGACGAAGGCCATATTCTGTCCATTTTTTGTGCGTATCGTCTTGATGTTCTCAAAAAAGACGAGATAGGTCCCCTGCTTCTTCTGATGGAGGAGGGAAAACGGGATGTACTGCAGGGATTTCTGCAACGAGATGATGGGATGATCCGACAGGTGGAAACCGAAGACTTCCTTCTCCCCTTCTATCTTCTCGATATCATCCATTTCATCCGCATAATTGTATTCCTTTTTTATGTTGAAACCCAGCGTGCTGAGGAATGAGTCGTGCGCATATTCTTCAGAATTCAGCTCATCGAGCATGGGAAGGGATTGGAGCAATGTCTTCCGGTTCTCCTCAAAGCAGTCCAGTGCCCCGGAGAAAATGAGCTGTGTCAGCACCTTCCTGTTCAGCACCACATCCTTTACACGCGTCTTGAGGTCATATATGTCCTCGAATGGTCCTTCTTTGCGCGCTTCGATTATCGCCTCACTCATCCGGAATGTCACACCCCGGATCATCGAAAAGCCGAGCTGGATGCCATCCTCGCTCCTGTTGCTCCAGACCGAACGGTTGATGTCCGGCGGGTGCATACTGATCTGCCTCTGCTTCACCTCATTGATGACCTGCTTGACCTTCATGTCATTGCCGTAGTGATGGGACAGTATGACCGAGTAGAATATTTCCGGAAACTTCGTCTTGATGTAGGAGAGCATGTAGGAAATTCTGCTGTAGGCGACGGCATGGCTCTTCGGAAAGCCGTAATCTGCAAATTCGAGGATCAGGTTGAAGATATGGCGGCCTACATTACTGCTGTAGCCGCGCTCCAAAGCACCCTGCTCGAAATGTCCGCGCTCCCGTTCGAGCGTCTCCCTGTCCTTCTTGCTCATTGCACGCCTCAGAATATCCGCTTCCGCATAGGAGTATCCTGCAATCCTGGAGGCGATCTGCATGATCTGCTCCTGATAGACGATGACCCCGTATGTCTCCTTCAGGATGTCCCTGATGTCATCATGGGGATACTTGACGGTGGAAGGGTTCCGTTTGCCGGCGATGAAATTTGGGATTTCCTTCATCGGTCCGGGACGGTAGAGGGCATTGACGGCGACGATGTCCAGAAACTGCTCCGGCTTCATCTCCCTGATGACTTTCCGGATGCCGTCGGACTCGAGCTGGAATACCCCCAGTGTCATGCCGCGGCCGAGCAGCCGGTACACGTCGGGGTCGTCGGGGATGTCGGCCAGACTGAATCCGCCGTCCTCCCTTTTTATCCGGGTCACCATATTTTTGAGCAGCGACAGGTTCCTCAGGCCGAGTATATCGATCTTGAGCAGTCCCGAACCCTCGACTTCATTCATCGGCCACTGGCTCAGGGTGTGCCCTTCGCTGAAGATGACCGGCACATTGTCCGTCAGCCTGTCCTCACTGAGCAGCACACCTGCAGCGTGGGTCGACGTATGCCGCGGCAATCCTTCTATCTTACGGCACATGGATGCATAGAGGCTGTATCTTTCATCCGCCTCCACAAGTGACTGGAACGCATCTGTGGCAAACGCCTCTTCCAGTCTTGTACCGGGGGTATCCGGGATGATGTTCGAAATCATCTTCAATTCGTCGTCACTGAAACCGAGCACCCGCCCCACATCGCGCGCAGCCATCTTGGCACTCAGCGTCCCGTAGGTCACGATATGGGCGACATTCATCTCCCCATATTTCTCGATGAGGTACGACACCACTTCATCCCTTCTCGTATCCTCGAAGTCTATATCAATATCCGGCATCGTGACACGTTCAGGATTCAGGAAGCGTTCGAACAGCAGATTGTATTTGAGCGGATCTATCTCGGTGATGTTCAGCAGGAATGAGACCAGGCTCGCACTTGAAGACCCCCTGCCGGGCCCGACATATATCCCCTGCTGTTTTGCGTGGTTGACGGCATCCTGCACAATCAGGAAGTAGTCCTCATAACCCATCTCCACAATGATTTCATATTCGTACTCAAGCCTTTTTGCATAGGGCTCACTGCCATCGGTCTTCGATTCAAGCTGTGCCTTCAGCATGTTCCACAGGAAAGCTTTCGAATCATGATTGTCTGCATGGGGATAATGCGGCAGTGTCCTTTCCGCCCTCGGCAGCGTGACATCACATTTCCCGGCCAGTGATTCATTATTTCCCAAGTACTGCCTTTCCGCTTCATCCAGGTCATCGTAGGTCCTTACATAGTCCGCTCCCCGCAGATTGCGGATCTCCTCCGGGTCGATCCTGCCGTTGTCGCGGATGGCATTCAGCACTTCCTTTGCAGGCAGGTCCTCCGGGGATATGTAGTGGGACCGCCTCATGAATACACGTTCAAATGGAGAATCCGAGACCTCGTGGCTTGCATATTTGTCCGCCGGGTCGACGGGCACCGCCTCCAGCACATCAATGCCTGAAGCGCCTTTTGCTATCACGAGGCAGTTGTGGATGTTTTTAGTCAGGAAATTTTGAGGTGTGTAGTGCAGGTCCTTGTAGGAAAGCATGGCCGAGAGCCGGATCAGCTCCCGGTAGCCCGAAGTATTCTTTGCGATCAAGACCAGGGGGATGCCATCCAGCTGGTCATCCACCGCGATTTCCATGCCGATCAGCGGCTTCACGCCGAAATGCTCCGCGCGGCTGACGAACTGGTAGATGGCGTGCAGACGGTTGAAGTCGGTCAGTGCCACAGCCGTCTGCCCATCAGAAGATACTTTCTTAAGCAGCTGATCAATCCTGATATTGCTATTCAAAAATTCGTAGCAGCTGTGAACATTCAAGTTGATCATAGGGCCGCCCCCTTTTAAAGTTTGCTCTCCAATGCTTTGATCAATGCTCCCAGCTCGTCCTTGGATGCGAGGCTCACTCCGCTCGCAAGCGGGTGTCCGCCCCCGCCGAACCTTTCTGCCACATCGTTGATGACGGTTTTCCTGGAACGCAGCCTGACACGGATTTCACCCTCCTCTTCGACGGCCATGAACCATACGGCAGCCTCTTCAATCTCCCTGTAGAGGTTGACGTGCATGCTTGCCTCATTGCTGTTGATGTCATATTCTTCAAGCACCTCTTTCGGGACCCACACGGAAAGGACACCCTTGTCGGTCATGTCGAAGTTGTCGATGAGGTAGCCTTTGAATTTGAACTGTCTGATGGACTGCCTGTTCATGTCACTCATGTCCTTCGTCGCATCAAAATTGAACTTCTTCAGTTCGGATGCAACCAGGTGGGTCATGCTGCTCGTGTTGTCGAACAGGAATCTGCCGGTATCGCCGACGATGCCTGCAAACAGCAGCCTCGCTGAAACATCATTGATGTAGTCGTTGTCGAAGCCCCATATGAAGGACAGCAGGAATATCAGTTCCGAAGTGGATGATACACCGGTCTCCACAATATTGATGTCCCCGAATGGATCGTTATTCGGATGGTGGTCGATCTTGATGACCTTATCGCCGAGGGACAGGTCCCCATCAATCCTGTCGACGCCTGCAGTATCCACTACGATGAGAAGCGGCTTCTCCACTGCTGCCGCAGTATCCATTTCTCCAAGGAATGCAAGGGAAGGTTCCGTCTCCCCAAGGGCCGTCACCTTCTTGTTCGGAAAGATTGATTTCAATATCGCTTTGAGGCCGAGCTGGGCTCCGATTGCATCAGGGTCCGGTCTGACATGCCTCAGAATGATTATTTCGTCGTATTCGTTTATCATGTTAAGAAGTGCCTTGTGGTTGCTTTTCAAGGTTGGAAACCTATTTATATATTCTGTGAACAATTAAAAATCTCCCTCTATTTGGATTTACTTGGTCAGTATAATAAATTATACTACATTATGGAATGGAGTTGTATCCGATGGAAATGTTATATCAGATTGCTGTCTCCTTTCTCGTCACTGTGCTCCTCCTCAGCCTTTTCATGTTCCTCCTCTACAAGGTGAGGATGGTAAGGAGCGGGCGCGATGTCAGAAAGGCATACTACAACAGCATATCAAGGATCTGGCTTGGCATATTGATCCTGTCGTTCGGCCTCAATACAATTGTACAGTTTCCTACAGCCGTTTCGTATATTATCGGCGCACTGTTCATTGCAGTCGGTGCATATAATATATGGCACTTCAATGCTGCAAGGAAATACTTCAAAGGCAATCTGCCGATTGAGGATGAGGCCTGGGCAGAGTTCAATCGCAAGTCTGGGAAATAGATGATAGACAAGTGGAATCCACTTGTCTATTTTTCTTTGTAGTATTGGATGAGCAGCATCGCCTTCGAGTACGTCTCCCCATTTGAGAGCGCCTCTACCTCAAGTCTCAGAAACTGGTCCCCGAGATCCAGTATACGGCCCTCGATGACAAGCTCCTGGTGCATCTGGACGAGTTTGATGTTCATCACATTGAGCGTGTCGATATGATAGCTGTAGATTCCATTGTTGTTGAGCACCACTTGGGCAAGCCGTTCGATGAGACGCATGAATTCGGACTGGGCAATGCTGCCATGCTCATCGGTCATGAAGGGCATCACTTTGATATGGACTTTATTCTCATCAATCCTTATCTCACGGTCCATCAGTGTGTCCGATGAGAGACCGCTGCCAAGTTTGCTGGACTCCCTCTGCTTGAACACCTCACGGCGGTGCACGATGCCTGCAAGCGTTCCGTCCTCCTCGACGACCGGTACGATGTTGAGCTGATGCCAGCTCATCAGCTGTCTGAGACGCTGCAATGTACTGGATGGTGTGGCGACGATATCGGAAGCGAGCGCACCCGGTACCCTGTCATCCAGCTTCGGCAGTTCCGAGGACTTGATCACACCGATGTACTTTCCATCTTCAGTAAGCACTGTAATATCATCCGCCGGGAAATACTCCTTCCCGGCATCCCGCTTGATATCATGGACATACTCATCCTGTCTGATGACAAGGTCGCCTGCAGTGATGACATTCGTCATCATGAGCATGCTGTAGAGCTCCCTCTGGATGATCGATGCGACCGAGAATGTATCTGATGTGGTCGATATGACCGGCAGCGCCAGCGCATCGGCCTTCTCCAGTATAGCGGCATCCGCGCCGAAACCGCCGGTGATGAGTATCCCGGAGTGGTTCTCAAGTGCACGCCACTGGGCATCCTCCCGGTTGCCCACGATCAGCAGGGCCCCCTCCTCCAGATAGGTCTCGAGCGCATCCGTACGCATGGCACCGATGATGAACTTGCTGATTTCCCGGTCCAGGCCTTCCGCCCCGGCCAGCACTTTACCCTCTATCACCCTGTTCACCTGCTCGAAGCTCAGGTTGCCTTCTATGTACTGCTCCTTCGGTGCAACCCTGATTGTACCGACCCTTTCTATCGTTTTGACCAGCCCTTCCGTTTCCGCATCCTTTATCGCCCTGTAGCTTGTCCCATCCGACACGCCGAGATGGGCGGATATCTGCCTGACCGAAATTTTGGCCCCTTCCGGAAGGCTGTATATATATTCAATGATTTCATCGTGTTTTGACATATGATCACCCGGCATTCAAATTATAAAAATGAGGAACACCATTTCTGGTGTCCCTCTCCCATTATATTCGGAATTTCTATTGGAAATCCACCGTCTCTCCCGGTTTCAATACTTGAACCTCAGTTTTGGCACTGTTTTTGAATGTTTCAGCATCCTGCTTGATCGGTGGGAAAGTATCGTAGTGCACCGGTACCGCAACTTTTGGACGGATCAGTTCGTCTGTTGCGTAGGCCGCATCCTCGATCCCCATCGTGAAGTGATCGCCGATCGGCACGAACGCCACATCAAACGGGCCGTTGAGGTCGGAGATGAGCTTCATGTCGCCGAAGATGCCTGTGTCGCCGGCATGATAGATTTTCTTCTCCCCTGCTTCGATGATGATGCCGGTCGGCATTCCAGTATAATGTACCTTACCATCATCATCCGTGAAGCTGGAACTGTGGAATGCATGCACGAATTTTATGGAGCCGAACTCGAACGACTTCCTGCCGCCGATGTTCATTCCTATCGTCTCAAGGCCCTGGCCTTCCAGATAGCCGGCAAGCTCGACAGGGGCGACGACCGTCGCATCATTGTTTTTCGCAATCTCGACTGTATCCCCCACATGATCGTTATGTCCGTGTGTCAGCAGGATATAGTCCGCCTTGACTTCACCTGCATCGAGATCCGTCAGTTCATTACCGTTGATGAACGGATCCACGATGACTTTCGTATCATTATTTTCGAGTTGGATGATTGAATGGCCGTGATAGCTTAGTTTCATGTAATCCTTCCTTCCTTGAATGATGATTGCATGTCATTCCTTTACCCGAAACGCTTCGGTTCATTCATTATTATGATACAATTTTTATGAGGTGAAATATATGAAAACGATTCATCTGAATCATGAACTATCAAAAAACTATACATCAGAAATATTGGCAAAACCGGATTTCAGCACCCCGAACCTGGTCCTGCCGGGCATGAAGAAGGCGCTGTATCCAGGAAGTGAACATTTCGTTTCCCTGAACCATTGGGAGGAGACGGACCCCTTCCTACACCACAACATCATCGTTGAGACCGTGCGCATGCTGGCGGATGCAGATGGCTTCATCACGGACCAGATCTTTGAAGACCGGCATCATCACATCAACCTCCAGTTCGTCAGTGAACTCTCAAATCTCATCGGCAGCCGTCATTTCATCGCCGGACCGAGCTTCAGCAGCGTGCCGCCCTTCCTTCAGAGCCGTCTGCTCGACGAACTCGTCTCACACGATGTATCCGGCGTGATGTATGATGTGAGGGATATCGATCCGGACGACTTCAATGCACTGCAGCCACTTGCAAAACTCAAGATTCATGCGAAAAAGCGCATCGCCCTCATTCCGGTCGTCAAAGACGAAGCCCAGAAGAAGGCATTGACGCGCAACATCCCGTTTGAGGTCGTCTGTATTGCAGGGTGATGTTTACGACCCCCCTATTGGGGAATAAAGTATGCAACACTCATGTAAAGGATGTGTCAATTGTGCAAGCTGTAACTGTACAGGGAAAAAACAAAGTCAAAGTCAAGAAGATGAAAGCGCCTGAAATCCAAGAAGGAACAGACATGATCATACGCGTTACCTCGACAGCGATATGCGGCTCAGACCTGCATCTTTACAGAAAAACCATGCCAATATCAAATGACTACATCATCGGACATGAACCGATGGGTATCGTAGAGGAAGTCGGCCCCGGTGTCCAGAAGATCAAAAAAGGGGACCGCGTAGTAATCCCCTTCAACGTCAGCTGCGGCGAATGCCACTTCTGCCAGAATCAGATGGAAAGTCAATGTGACGTTTCAAATCCACACGGTGACACCGGCGCCTATTTCGGTTTCTCCGAGCAGTTCGGAAACTATCCGGGTGGACAAGCGGAATACTTAAGGGTACCCTATGCCGACTTCACTTCGTTCGTCGTACCGGAAGAAAGCGAACTTGAAGACGAAAGTCTTCTGTTCCTCTCTGATGTGATGCCTACAGCCTACTGGAGCGTCGTAAACAGCGGCGTCAAAAATGGGGATACCGTGATTGTCCTCGGTTCCGGTCCAGTCGGCCTGATGACACAGAAATTCGCTTGGATGAAAGGTGCAAAGCGTGTCATTGCAGTCGACCATGACCCTGTCAGGCTGAACCATGCCAAACGTACAAACAATGTCGAAACTTTCAACTACAAGGAATACGATGATATCGGCAAATATCTCCATGAATCCACAAGGGGCGGTGCCGAAGTCGTCATCGACTGCGTCGGCATGGATGGAGAAATTACAGCGAAGGACCGCATCAAGACGCTCGGCGGACAGATCGGCACAATCGACCCGATCATCACTGCTGCAGACTCGGTCAAGAAATTTGGAACCATCCAATTGACCGGCATCTATGGTGCGCCTGCTGCAGGCTTCCCACTGCCGAAGATCTTCACCAGGAACATTACAGTAAAAGCAGGACAGGCCCCAGTCATACACTTCATGCCTGAACTGTACAGGATGGTGGAAGATGGTAAAATCGATCCGACTGATATCATCACCCATAAAGTACCCCTTAAAAAAGCTGAAAAGATGTATAAGATTTTCGATGGCCACGAAGATGACTGCATAAAAGTAGTCATGAAGCCATAGGATGGAGAATGAAGAAAGCCCTGCAGAGCAAGTGCTCTGCAGGGCTTTCTCCGTTGAATGACTCTATTTTACAGAAGGTCATTCACATCTTTGTATTCGAGGTTCTGTGCTTCCGCCACAGCCTTGTAGGTCACATGACCGTCAAGTGTATTGAAGCCTCCGAGCAGTGATGGGTTCGACTTTGCCGCTTCCCTGTAGCCCTTGTTCGCAATCTGCAGACCGTAGGCCATGGTCGCATTCGTCAAAGCAATCGTGGACGTACGCGGTACTGCGCCCGGCATGTTCGCCACAGCATAGTGTACGACATCGTGCTTGAAGTAGATCGGATCATCATGCGTCGTCACTTTATCAGTCGTCTCGAAGATGCCGCCCTGGTCGATGGCGATATCTACGATTACCGACCCTGCATTCATGGAGCTGATCATTTCTTCAGTGACAAGACGTGGAGCCTTTGCGCCCGGAATGAGCACTGCACCAATGACGAGATCGCTGTCCCTGACGGCCTGTGCAATATTCAGAGGAGATGACATGAGGGTCTGGACACTTGTGCCGAAAAGATCATCCAACTCCCTCAAACGTTTTGGGTTAAGGTCCAGGATCGTTACATCCGCTCCCAGTCCGACAGCCATCTTGGCAGCATTCGTTCCAGCCATGCCGCCTCCGATGATCGTCACCTTACCGCGGGAAACACCCGGCACACCACTCAGCAGGACCCCTTTGCCCCCTTTGATCTTCTGCAGATATTCTGCACCGATCTGTGTCGCCATGCGCCCGGCCACTTCACTCATCGGTGACAACAGGGGAAGGGAACCATCCGGCAGCTGTATCGTTTCATAGGCGATTGCCGTAACCTTCTTTTCAAGGAGCGCCTGTGTCAGTTCCTTTTCAGGAGCCAGGTGAAGATATGTAAACAGGATCATTTCCTCCTTGAAATGTCCGAATTCCTCGGGCAGCGGTTCCTTGACCTTTACGACCATCTCCGCGTCCCATGCCTCCCCTGCAGTATCTACAATTTCCGCTCCTGCATCGGTATAATCCACATCTTCAAAATAGGAGCCTCCCCCTGCATTCTTCTCCACTACAACAGTATGGCCTGCTTCAACAAAAGCATGCACCCCGCCCGGTGTCAGACCGACCCTGCTCTCGTTGTTCTTGATTTCCTTAGGCACACCAATCTTCATTTTTTGAAACCCCTTTCAATTGTATACTTAGCAACGGGACAATTGTATCATAAAGTTAACAAATTAGTCATGAACTTCTTTTTCAAAAAGTTATAAATTTCTCAAATTGTGGTATAATATACATGAAAGCGATACAGCAAGGAAAGGGGTATTTAAAATGCTTAAGTATGACAACATTCTAATCGCAGTAGACGGGTCCCGTGAAGCTGAATGGGCGTTCCACAAAGCAATCGATATCGCCAAGCGTAACAACTCCAAACTTTCCATCATCAACGTGATCGATACGCGCTCCTTCGCATCAGTCGAAGCCTATGACCGCACGATTTCACAACGCGCCAATGATTTTGCGCAAAAGCTGCTGGATGGCTACGAAGCACTTGCCCTCGACAGAGGGGTTCAGGAAGTCGACAAGATCATCGACTACGGTTCCCCGAAATCCATCATCCCTAAGAAAGCTGTCAAGAAGACGGGCGCCGACCTGATCGCCTGTGGTGCCACAGGTCTCAACGCAGTTGAACGCTTCATCATCGGCTCCGTATCGGAAGCCATCGTACGCCATGCACCTTGCGATGTATTGGTTGTCAGAACAGAGACATTGCCTGATGATTTCGAACCTGTTGTTGCTACAGAGGAGTTCATGAACGAAAACAAATGATCATGATTGAAAAAGCCCCCTGGATGCTGAGCATCCAGGGGGTATTAAGTTTACTGCCGCAAATCTACTCCAGATTTTCAATGGCATAGGCAGCCTCTTCTTCCGTAAACTTATCACCATAGTCCGATATCAATTGATCATATATGGCAGCATGGGACATATCCATCAGATCCTGGTAGGACCTGGCAGATTCCAAAGCATTACTCTTCCAGTCATACTCAATATTGTCTATCGCATATTGTGCCGCTTCCTCCGGGAAGTTCTCTCCATATTCAGAAACCAGCTGATCATATATGCCGGCTTTGGACATATACATGATTTCAGCATAGTTATATGCACTGTTTAAAGCAGATTCCCATTCTCTCGGAACATCATCCTCTCCTGCAGCAACCTCTCCAGTCTGTTCTTCCTCTGCTGCTTCGGGCTCTTCTGTAACTTCCTCAGTTGTATCATCTTCAATTTCTTGCCGGGTCGAGGCCAATTCTTCTTCAGTTTCGGCAAGTTCAGATTGAAGCGTTTCGTTCTCTTCCTTCAATGCAGTAACTTCCTCTTCCTGATCCTCTTCTGAAGAAAGCGCTTCTTCCAACTCGGAAACCTGGGAATTCAACTGATCGTTTTCTTTCTCAAGTTTCCTCATCTCTTCCTCATCAATTTCGGAATTCTCCATTTCTTCAGCTGTTTCCAGCTCCCCTTCCAACTCTGAAACCCTTTCTTTAAGTGCTTCATTCTCCTCCTGTACAACTTTCACCTCATCGTTAGATGCCGTCTCAGAACTCACTTCTTCTTCCCCACATGCCGACAACAGCATTGTTGTCGAAATACCAAGCATCAACAAGTATCTTTTCATTCCTCTCCTCCCCTTCTGCCATAATAAATTTAAAATGGAATTTCCTATCATTAGGATTATTAATTGAATATATTTTTCTGTATATTCAGCCTATATTATAGTGACGTAAATTTCCACCTTTTTACCAATATTATACAATAAAAAACCACCCCTCATCGTGTGATGAAGGGTGGTTGGACGTGTCCTACGCCTCTAGATCGTATATGCTCCTTTACAGTCCAGCAATCCTCATGACATCCCTGGCGATCATGACTTCCTCGTCTGTAGGAATGATGATGATCTTGACCGGAGAATACGGATGGTTGATGAACTTTTCCTCTCCCCGTACATTATTCATTGAAGGGTCGAAATAGACACCCATGAATTCGAGGCCTTCGATGACCTTTTCGCGGACGATATTAGAATTTTCCCCGACACCGGCTGTAAAGATGATGGCATCGAGTCCGCCCATACGGGTGGCGTATGAACCCATGTACTTGTGGATCCTCTCACCGAAGACTTCAAGCGCCAGAATGGCTCTTTCATTGCCCTTCTGTGCTTCATTTTCAATATCACGCAGGTCGCTGGAGAAACCGCTCACTCCGAGGAGGCCGGATTCCTTGTTGAGTACATTGAGTACTTCCACTGCAGATTTTCCGGTCTTCTCCATAATGTAGGGAATGAGCGCCGGATCGATGTTGCCGGAGCGCGTTCCCATTGTCACACCCGCAAGTGGTGTAAAGCCCATGGAAGTATCGACGGATTTCCCGCCTTTGACCGCAGCGATACTTGCTCCATTACCGAGATGGCAGCTGATCATCCTGAGCTCTTCAAGGGGTCTTCCGAGGAGCTCACTGGCACGCTGCGTCACATATTTATGGCTCGTTCCGTGGAAGCCGTATTTTCTGATGCCGTAATCCTTATAGTAATGGTACGGCAGACTGTACAGATACGAGCTTTCTGGCATGGTCTGGTGGAATGAAGTATCGAAGACTGCCACATGTGGAACATGAGGAAGCAGCTCCCTGAATGCGTTGATGCCCATCAGGTTTGCCGGGTTGTGCAGTGGTGCAAGCTCACTGAGCTCATGGATATGGCGTACGACTTCATCATCGATCAGAACCGAATCATCGAATGTCTCGCCCCCATGGACGACCCTGTGGCCACTTGCTTCGATATCATTGATATCCTTGATGACCCTGTATTCTACAAGCTTCTTCAGCATAAGGTTCACAGCTTCTTCATGGTCTTTGAAATCCTGCTCCAGTTTATGCTTTTCCCCATCGATGGTGATGGAGAAGATGCCGTTTTCAAGCCCTATCCGTTCCACGAGTCCTTTTGCGATCTCTTTCTCTTCGGGCATTTCAAACAATTGGAATTTAAAAGATGAACTGCCTGCATTTATAGCAATAATCTTAGACATAACTTCCTCCCGATATTTTAATTCCTGGCATAACTATCATACCACGATTCCGTCTGTTCCAAGAAGCGTTTCATCTGTGACGTATTCTTGAAATCCGGAACATCCCCGATGAGGACTTCGTTATTCTTGAGCGGCGAGAAGTTCTTCTTCATCACGATGATGGATTTCCGCTGATTCTCGGTCTTGAAGATGCTCTTCGGCAGGTTCAGGAACATGAGCAGTGTCGCGCTTTCAGACAAGTACTGCTTGATCGTCTCATTGTCCTTCTCGAGCATGTCCGATGGTACGACGAATACACCGAGGCCGTCATCCTTGACGTAGGTCATGGCGCTCTCCAGCATCAGAAGATGGGCGAAGCTCCTGCCTTTTTTGAACGCGGTGGTGAATCCCTCCACTTCCAGTGGATAATAGCCGACGGGCAGATCCCCGATGGCTGCATCAACCTGGTTTATACGTGCCGGCTCGATGATGTCCTGCGGGTAGATGTTCATCGGAACCTCCAGGAATTCGCACAGGTTGGCATTCAGCCGGGCCAATACAGGATCCACTTCAATCCCATTCAATTGCGCCTCCTCCACCTGTTCCTTCACCGTCATGGACAGATGTCCCGTACCGCTTCCTGCATCCAGGACCTCCACGGAGCTTCCATGGAAGAGCTGGACGAGATGGGCGACCATATAACCGATGGAATCGGGGGTGAGCTGGTGGTTGGGCTGGACCTGCTCCTTCTGTACCTGCTGGAGGTAGGCGAACTGGAATGCTTTCCTCCGTTCGTCAAATGAGCCCTCACCCTCTACATACAAAAGTGCTTCCCCGAGCGCTTCGAGTCTTGAGGCATCAGGGTTCTCCTCTATCAGCTGGTCTGTCTCCTGTACGAGTTTCTGATACGTTTTTTCCATATTTGTCTGTTCCATAAAATCTCCTCATTGCCATAAAATATGGACTGCCAATAAGCGGCAGTCCAGAATCTTTTTATTATTATATTACATTGCTTCCAATGCTTCAATCGCTTTGTCGTAATCCGGATGATCTGTGCCTTCCGGTACGTATTCGACATATACAACCTTGTTGTCCTCATCCAGGATGAACACGCTGCGTGCGAGCAGTCTCAACTCCTCCATCACGACGCCGTAGTTTTCACCGAAGGAAAGGTCCCTGTGGTCACTCAGTGTAACTGCATTTTCAAGTCCTTCATCGGCAGTCCATCTCTTCTGTGCAAACGGCAGGTCATTGGAGATTGTCAGCACCTCGACATTTTCGACTCCTGCTGCCCTTTCGTTGAAGGTCTTGGTCTGTGTACTGCAGACGCCTGTATCGATTGAAGGAATGACGCTGATGAGTTTCCTCTTACCCTCAAAATCGCTGAGGCTGACCTGCTCCAGGCTTGTATTGAGTGCTGTGAAGTCCGGTGCCTGGTCTCCAACTTTCAATTCTTCGCCCCTCAAAGTCATCGGGTTGCCTTTAAATGTTACGTTTGCCATGTTCAATCATCCTCCTGGTATAATTACTGTCCATCATATGATTCCCTTAAATAGCGGGATTTAATCATTTTCTTGTAGTTCTCGTAGCTGTTCTTGACCACATATGTGTCAGCAAAGAAGTCATGCAGCCCTATCCTGTTCTCTGTGAAGATGATCATCAGGTATGGCAGATAGAAGAGCTGGTTGTTGATGAACCGTCCAACCAGTTCACGATAGACCACTTGGGAAAATGTCAATTTTCTGCCGTCCTGGGAGATGACGCTGATGCCGGTGATCATCTTGCCGAGCGTCTGTTGGAAGAAATGCGTCATCAGCACAAAATAGGTGAAGTATATGACCGCTGTCATGATGTTACCAATACTGAAGAATGGTATCCAGAAATATGCATCGCTGATTTCAAATACATTCAGGATCGGATAGACGAGAATCTGTGACACCGACCATAGTATGATGATGTCGATGATATAGCTGACGAGTCTCGTAAAGAAGTGCGCTGTAGCCATATAGTCGAGTTTGTCGAACAGTGTATCGTGTTCCGGTCCATATCTTTCATTATATTCCAAACAGACCCCTCCTTACTGTTCATACAGGTACATCGGTTGGACGCCCTGTCTGTTCTTGAGTAGTGACTCTATCTGCGCAATTTCGGTATCCCCGAAGAGGCCGTTTATGAACTCTTTTGCCTTATAGCTGAAGGAGATCTGGTTGTTTCCACCGCGTCCATATTCGATGACCTCAGGGTTGCCGCCGACATTCTCCTTGAGGCCTGCCAACGCGTCTTCAAGATAGCCCATCTGGTCGACGAGACCATTCTCCATCGCGTCCTCCCCGAGATAGATCCTGCCGTCAGCAAGGTTCTCGACTTCCCCCTCACTCATGTCCCTGCCTTCCGCAACGACACCGACGAAGTCCTGATACATGCTGTCGACCATGCCCTGGACATACTGTTCCTCTTCCTGGGATGGATCCTTATGTCCGCCGAGCATTTCCTTCATATCGCCGCTTGCATATGTTTCGAATTCGATGCCGTAGTCTTCTGCAAGCTGGCTGTAGTTGATGCTCTGCATGATTACGCCGATCGATCCGGTAAGCGTCTCGTCGGAAGCATAGATCTCATCTGCGGGCGCGGATACGTAATAGCCGCCTGAAGCCGCCATGCCCGCCATCGAACTGTAGATGGTCTTGCCGGCTTCTTTGGCTTCCACCAGATACTTATGTATCTCGGCGCTTTCATATACGCCCCCGCCCGGAGAATCGACATTGAGGAGCACCCCTTTGATGCTGTCGTCATTGATGATCTCCTTCAAGGCTTCCACCGTCAATGTATGATCATACGCTTCGGTGCCGAACATGTTCGACGATCCTGAATCCACGATCGTCCCCTCTATGTTGAGGATGGCGATCCTGCTGTTTGCATCGCCCGCCTCCACCACAAAGGAAGGTGGGTATTCACTGCCTGCATAGTCCTCGAACACGTCTTCCCAATTGCTCGCCCACAGGGCATTGAAAATCGATGCCATGACACCGAAGACAAGCAGGGCCAATGCAATAACAACTGCTATTATCCTTTTCACATTAACATCCCTTTCTGATTATACTGTATGCTGCTTTTATGATACCATATACTTATTATCAACAGGAAACGGGAGTGAACTGAGTGATCAATTATAAGAGCGTCTACTTCTACGCCCCTCATGGGGAAGAAACTGAAGAAATCAGGAAAGAGCTTTCAGAGCTTTTCAACCGTCTTGGCATAAGTACCGTCGAATCCGATGCGGAAGCTGATATAATCGCCTCCCTCGGCGGGGACGGCGCCTTCCTGCAGGCAGTGAGGCGCAGCAATTTCAGGGATGATTGCGTCTACCTTGGCATCGCAATCGATAGCGCCAGATACTTCTACGTGGACTTCCACTATCAGGATATAAAGAGCCTTGAAGAGGCCTTTGAAAGGGATGACATCGATGTCAGGAACTATCCTGCCCTTGAAGTGAAGGTGAATGACAACAACCCGAGCTACTGCCTGAATGAATTCACACTCCGCTCGAGCATCGTCAGGACCATAAAGATGGACGTATACATCAATGATTTCCTCTTTGAACAGTTCAACGGCGACGGCATCCTTGTCTCCACCCCGACAGGCTCCACCGGCTACAACAAGTCGATCGGGGGCGCAGTGGTCGATCCGCTGATCCATGCCATGCAGGTTACCGAACTGGCGAGCGTCAACAACAATACGCACCGGACTCTGGGCACAAGCTTCCTGCTGAACAAGGACCGGCCGCTGACACTGCTGATCGACAAGAATACCGACTACTATCCGGTCATGTCGCTGGACAATGAAGCCTTGAGCGTACGCAACACCGAAAAAGTCGAATTGAGGATGAGTGATAAGCTCATCAAGACGCTGAAATTGAAGAACAACACATTCTGGCATAAAACACAAAGAAACTTCCTCTGAGCCCTCAGAGGAAGTTTCTTTACGTCTATCGGAAAAAATCATACAGGTTGGCGAGGATGAGTATGGAAGTGACGATGATGAACAATGCCTTCACATAGCCCACACCCTTTGAAATGGCCATATGGGCACCAGCATAGGAGCCGAGGATCATGCTCGCTCCCATGGCGAGTCCATAGGTGTAATTCACTTCCCCCATGAGGATGAAGAGCAGCAGCGCCCCGATGTTGCTGCCGAAGTTCAGTACTTTGGCATTCCCGGCCGACCTCAGGAAATCAAAGCCGGAAAAAAGCATCAGAAACATCAGGAACGACCCCGTGCCGCCACCCATGAATCCATCATAGAACCCGATGAGCATGACGAAGACCACCAAGAAGACGATCTTTTCCCGCGTGAACACCGCCTTCTTCTCGATACCGCCCCAATCCTTCTTCACCAAGGTGTAGATGAGCACGAAGATCAGCATGATTAGAACGAGCGGCTTCAGCACCTCACCCGGCATCCGGACTGCCACAAGGGCTCCGCATACGGAGAGGATGAAGCTCAATGGGAAGAGCTTCATCACCATCCTGAAATCCACATGCCGGGCCCTCAGGAATTTCAGTGAACTGGTCAGTGAACCGAAGGCGGAAGCAAGCTTATTCGTGCCGAGTGCAGTCGCAGGCGTCATGCCTGTAGCCAGCAGGGCAGGAATTGAAATCAGCCCGCCCCCACCCACTACGGCATCAATGAATGCTGCCAGGAAACCGAGCGCGATGACCAGCAGCAGAGCGGAAAGTTCAATATCCGCCATCTTCTACAGCAACGAACTGAATGCTTCTTTTTCTTCTGCCTCATTCACAGAATAGCATTCAATACCCTCGAGTGCCTTTTCGATCATCGGCTCGAAATCAACCTTGGATTCGAACTTCTCGACCTTCTCCACCAAAGGCCTCGTCTTCGGAGATTTAGGCTTGAAGATGGTGCAGCAGTCTTCAAACGGCAGCACGGATGTCTCGTAGGTGCCGTATCTGCGTGCCATTTCAACGATTTCATTCTTCTCCAGCGTCAACAGCGGACGGAGCACGGGAAAGTTTGTGACCGCGTTGATCGCATGCATGCTGGTGAGTGTCTGGGAGGCTACCTGTCCGAGATTTTCACCATTGACGATCGCCTTCCCATCAATGCGTTCTGCCAGCCGTTCTGCAATGATAAGCATGATCCGGCGCGTCGTCGTCATGGACATGTTGTCCGGAATCCAGTCATATATCTTCGTCTGGAGTTCCGTGAAGGGGACGATGTGGAGCTTTATATCCGCTCCGGTCCGTTTCGACATGATATCGACCAGATGCTTGACCTTTTCAGTCGCCTCGGGACTCGTATAAGGGGGCGAATGGAAATGGACCGCTTCAATCTCGACCCCCTTCTTCATCACTTCCAGCCCGGCAACCGGTGAATCGATGCCGCCCGAGAGCATCAGCAGCGCGCGGCCGCCTGTGCCGATCGGCAGCCCGCCGATGCATTGTCTTACTTCATGGTACATATAGATCCCGTCGGTCCTTACTTCCACCATGATCTGATGGTCGGGGTGCTTCACATCCACTTTCAGATCCGGCACATTTTCCAGGACATATCCGCCGAGCATGTACTGTATGTCGAATGTCTTCAGATGATAGCTCTTGTCTGCACGCCGCACTTCAATCTTGAAGGTCTCCCCCTTGGTGAATTCTTCCGCAAAGTGGACGGCCGTATCCTTCATTGCTTCTTCGGACTTCTCGAGCTTCGCCACGGGCGAGACACTCAATATCCCATTCACATTCTCGATGGCATCCATCACTGCATCAGGATCCTCCCCGTTCAAAGTGATGTAGGCCCGGTCCCATTGTGCAGCGAGTTCAATGCTGAAACCCGTCAGTGCACGTTTCATATTTTGCCGCAATGCGTTGATGAACATCTTCCTGTTCCGCGTCTTCAGGGTAATTTCACCGTACCTCACCAGAATATGGTCATATATCATTTCAAAACATCTCCTATTTCAGTATGCACCGCATAGAGCGCGGTGATCAGTCTATCCACTTCCGCTTCTTCAGTCTGGCTGCTGAAGGAAATCCTTATGCTGCCTTCTATCACTGGCTGGTCGCTTCCCATCGCGAGCAATGTTTCATTCAGCTTTTTCAGCTTTGATGCACATGCACTCGTCGTCGACACGAATATATCATGGGTACCGAGCGCATTGACTACAACTTCACCTTTGGCACCGGTGAATGAGAGGTTCATGATATGGGGCACGCCACCAGGCTGCACCTGTACCGCATGGAGCCCCGAGACCGCCTCCTTCACCTTCCTGTTATAGGCATATACCCGTTTCTCCGCTGCATCCAGCGTTTCATCGCTGTTCCTCAGCGCCCGCGCCATCGAGACGGCTCCCGGCAGGTTGACGGTACCGCTTCTGATGTTCCTTTCATGACCACCCCCGTATGCAATGGCGGACAGCGTCTCCGCTTCGCGAGCAATAAGCGCCCCGATGCCTTTTACTCCATGGAATTTATGGGCACTGATGCTGAGGGAATCCACCCCTCTGTAATCCATCCTCATTTTGCCGACAGCCTGTGTGGCATCGACGTGAAAATGCACCTTCGGGTATGCCTTCAGCATCCCAATCATTTCTCTTATCGGCTGGATGGTGCCGACGATATTGTTGACCGCCATCACAGTGACGAAGACGACGTCATCATCGAGCAGCTCCCCGAGGTGCGCCATATCGACCGTGCCATCAGGCAGGGTGCGGATATAGCGGACATTGAAGCCCTCGTCCTTCATCACTTCCCCCACATTGATGACACTTGGATGTTCAAGTTCACTGAGGAGCACCGTCCTGCCGAAAGGCTTCTTATGGCGGAGCACACTCTGGATGGCGATATTGTTGCTTTCCGTCGCACCTGAAGTGAAAATGCAGTCATATCCTTCGAGACCCATCAGGTCGAGGATCTGCCGCCTTGAGGCTTCCAGCAGCTTTGCCGCTTCCCGCCCCGCCTGGTGGATGCTTGACGTATTGGCATAATACATCTTATTGACGTTCATATATGTCTCCAGCACGTCGTCGTATGGACGTGTCGTTGCTGCGTTATCCATGTATATCAAAATATATCACTCCTCACACAAAAGGGACTTGGGATCTGTCATCCCAAGTCTCCTATTCTAGCGCTTATCAAATTCTTTCTCAATACGTTCTGCTGCTCCCGGTTCCACTTTGTCCAAGGCCGCCCGGACGATCTCAAGGGCACGCTTGTAGCGGTTTTCCCTGAAGAGGCGTTCCGCTTCATTCAACTTATGGTTGAAATCCGGGTCGTCCCTCCTGTAGCGGTTGCCATACTGGATCATCACTTCAGTGAGCCGTGCCGCCTGAAGTATCTCGTATGCTTCCTGCTCATATTTGTTCATCAGAATCACCGTACGGTTCACCTTGTCCTTGATGTATTGGACATTCAGGGGACGCCGCTTGAAGTACTTGTTGATCTCTTTGACGTCTATGTCGAGTTCGTTCTTCATGACCAGGAACTTTTCCGGAACACTCGTCAAGTTCGATCCAAGAAGCTCCCTGTAGATTTCCTCTTTGCGGTCCTGTATCAGGAGGGCATTCTCACGGGCTTCCGCCTCATCTTCACGCAGATTGATCAGATATTGCTGGATCTGCTGCTGTTCTTCATTGATGGAGCCGATGTTATCCTTGATGTACTCCAGATTATCCAGAACTTCGCTGTACCGCGCCATCGATTTGGATGTTTCGGAGATGATCTCATCATAGATTTCGATCATGCCCTCGATCTCATGTTCGTACTTCTGCACCTGATGGATATCCGTTTCATTGATATGGAACTGCTCTTTCACATAGTCGATTTCAGTACGCAGCGTGTAGTTCATGTCCTTCGCATGGAAAAGGTCATCCGTAATGATGTCCTTTTCATGGTCGACTTTCGTTTTCGCCATGACTTCATGCTCAACAAGTTCAAGCATGTCATCCAGCTGGGTATTGATGTCCTCCAGGATGTCCCTGGCCTCATCAAGTTCAAGACGGGTGATCAGCGGTTCAACCAGGTTGAGCTTCCCTTTGAGTGTGGACAGCTTGCCCTCCACCTTGATATGTTCGAGGTCATACCCATCCGCCTTCAAGTCACGGCATCCGAAGCGCACTTCCTGGAACTGCTGGGGCAGATCCTTCTGGACCTCCTTGATCAGGAGCGGTATTTCATCCATGTTCTCCTTGAGTATGGAGAGCTCCTCATGGACTTCGTCTATCTCCTTGTTGGCAGTGACATAGTTGCCCTGGTTCACCTGCTTTTCATAGTCTTTCAGTTCAGGTTCATATGTTTCAATGAGCTTTTCCAGGTGTGGCTGTGCATCACCGAACTGATGCCCGTTCGCAAGTACATCGCGTTTCGACTCACGATACAGCTGCTCCGCCTCACTGTACTTCCGCTCGCCCTCCTCGTTCGCATCGATCAGTTGATGGATTTCACCGGAAAGCGCTTTGTACTTCTCCTCGACACTCTCCAGTTTCGCATTTGCACTTTCAGTCTTGGCACGACTGTCGTTGAAACGAAATTTTTCAACATCTTCAGTAGCCTGATCCAGGTCATTTTGGGCCTCTACCAGAGAGTGTTTAAGTACGTTCTGCCAGTCCGACTGCCAAGTCTTGTACAGTAACTGCGCCTCGCCGTGGAGGTTGTAGTCCTTGACTTTGACGAGCTCATCCTGAAACGGCAGATTTCGTATCCCCTCGAGTTTTACATATTGCGTCTTTATATCATCTTTTCTGATGTTGCGCATATATAACAGCGTGCCGATCGCGATCACGACAGCCAGTATGACAATGATTAAAACATAGACCCACATACAGCTACCTCCTAAGTATATAATTAGATTATAGCTTAAAAAATTGAAAGAAAAAACATATAAATGTATAATTCATTAATATTTAATATAGACAGGGTGATCAAATGTTTACAGAAACCAGAATTAAGGACTACACACAACTGAACCAGATGCTCAAGGGCCTGATCGAAGACGAGACGGACCGCATCGCCAATCTGTCCAATGCTTCAAGCCTGCTCAACGTATTTCTCGAAGATATCAACTGGGTCGGCTTCTACCTCTATGATGAAGCGGCCGACGAACTCGTTCTTGGCCCCTTCCAGGGCCTGCCCGCCTGTGTAAGGATCCAGAACGGCAAGGGTGTATGCGGCCTCGCCTTCAGGGGCAATGACATATTCATCGTCGATGATGTTACAGAATTCCCCGGCCACATCGCCTGCGATGCAAACAGCCGGTCCGAAATCGTCGTGCCGATATATAAGGATGGAACACCAATCGGCGTACTCGACATCGACTCCCCTACCTTCGACCGCTTCACGGAGGAAGACCGCAGGGGTCTCAGTGAATTCGTGGAAGTACTGAAACAGTATATCTAGAGAGTACGCCATTGACAAGCAACAGCAGTTTGTGTATAATCAGTAATTGTGTAAATGAACGGATTAAGTAGCGGATGACCATTACGTGTCAGCATGCGGTTCCCTCGCGGGGTGTGCTGCGTAACTGATGCTATAAGGCGAAGGCACTTAAAATCGCATGCCCATGTAAGTGGTTATCACCCTTATGATGTCTTTTGCATAGACAAAACAATAAGGAGGAGTCAAAATGGCTCGTTTTACAGGTTCAACTTGGAAAAAGTCCCGCCGTCTCGGAATTTCACTGAGTGGCACAGGCAAAGAACTCGAACGCCGTCCGTACGCCCCTGGTGACCACGGACCAACACAAAGAAGAAAGCTTTCCGAATACGGAATGCAGCTTCAGGAGAAGCAGAAGCTCCGTTTCATGTATGGAATCACTGAGCGCCAGTTCCGTACAATCTTCGACCGTTCTGCAAAAATGAAAGGTGTTCATGGTGAAAACTTCATGATCCTTCTCGCTTCCCGTCTGGATGCAGTCGTATACCAGCTCGGACTTGCAAGAACACGCCGTCAAGCACGTCAGCTCGTCAACCACGGTCACGTGACTGTAGATGGCAAACGTGTGGATATCCCATCCTACACGCTCAAAGCTGGCCAGACTATCGGCCTGCGTGAGAAATCCCGCAACCTCGACATCGTCAAAGAAGCGATCGAGTACAACAACTTCGTACCTGAATACCTTACATTCGACGAAGAAAAAATGGAAGGTACTTTCGTACGTCAGCCAGAGCGTTCCGAGCTCGCTGCTGAAATCAACGAACAGCTTATCGTCGAGTACTACTCCAGATAATAGGTTGAAACAGTATCTTAAAGCTCCAGATCCTCACATGAGGGTTTGGAGCTTTTCCTTTTTGGATAGTTTCTTTGAACACAATATTGAAGAGAACATAATATTCTCCTTTACAAAAGCACGCGGTGGGAGTAAGATGACTGACGAATAAGGAAACCAATATGAGGACTGGAGGAGAAGGCATGGATAAATCTTTTGCTGTGTTCGGCCTGGGGCGGTTCGGCGGCACGCTCGTCAAGGCGTTCCATGAGAGCGGTATAGAAGTCATCGCTGTGGATAAGGATGAAGACAAGATCAAGGCGTACTCCGATCTGGCAACGTACGCAGTACGCATCTCCCAGATAGATGAGACGACTTTGAACGATATGGGGGTCAGAAATGTCAATCACGCCTTCGTTTCATTCGGTGACGATCTTCAGGCGAGCATACTGACTTCCCTGCTCCTGAAGGACATGGGGGTCCCCAAAGTATGGACGAAGTCGCAGAATGCCCATCATACGAAAGTCCTGGAAAAGATCGGTGTGGACCGGGTCATCCAGCCTTCCCACGATGTCGCCAAGCGTATTGCGAAACATATCGTCTCCGACAAGATGATCGATTTCATAGAACTGTCGGACAGATACAGTATCGTCGAGATCGAGGCGACGCCCAAGATTGACGGCCTCACCCTGCAAAAGTTGAACTTGCGTGTGAGATATGGCTGTACAATCGTCGGGATCCAGAGAGGCACGGAATTCAACATCTCGCCGCCTGTAGATGAAGTCATACATGAAGGCGATACATTGATCATCATCGGACGTAATGATGATATAGACCGTTTCGAGAAAGAAGGCATGTAGCCTTTTTGGAATCAGGCCGCTTCTGCGGCTTTTTTTAATGCAGTCCTTTCTCCTCCCTTCAATAGATGCCTCAATATTCAGTTTCCATGCTTTTTATCGGAATATGAGGGTATTATAATACAAAAATGTTTAGGGGGGTTCTGGATGGATGGCAAGAGGGATCAGTTCGACGATAAGGAGATAAACTGGGAAGATGATGCCAACGTCTATGAAAATGACGATGAGGAGACGATAAGGGAGAAGAAGCGGGCAAAGAGGCAGTCTGGTGAGGAAGGAAGATACGAAGCGAATAAAAGGACCGGCATCAATGGATGTCTGCTTCTGACGGTCGCCATCATTGCTCTGATCTTCTTCCTCGGATCTTGTACCGGTCTTTTCTTCGGTGACGAGCAGGACGAAGAAATCACTGAAGATCAGGCGCCCGGATCGAAAGATGAGGAAGTCGAGGACGATTCTTCCCGCATGACACCAGACCGGGAAATTGAAAGACTATTTGAAATCCACACAGCAAAAGCCACCTTCACAGGTGGCTTTCATCATGCAGGTATGAATATACTGGCTATCCCTTATTCTTGAGTGTCTGGAGTGTATCGATCGCAACCTGGCTCATCGCCTCGATACCGTAAGGAATCGCTTCTTCGTTGAATCTGAAGGAAGGGTTGTGAAGCGGCTTCTGTCCTTCTCCGACAGAACTTCCCAGCCAGTAGTAGACGCCCGGATATTTCTGCAGGAATCTGCTGAAATCCTCTCCACCGAGGCTCGGGGTCAATGCAGGCAGTGCTTCCTCTCCATACATTTCTTCTACAGTCGTATGGACCTGTTCCGCCCATTCGGCATCGTTGACGGTGGCGGGATATCCGTCGAGATAGGTGATTTCAACTTTGGCATCCATTGCCTCAGCGACGTTTTCAACGACTTCAAAGAACCGCCGCTTCACCTTCTGCTTCATCTCATCACTCTGTGTCCGGATCGTCCCTTCCAGTTCTGCAGTTTCAGCAATGACATTATACTGGAACCCGGCATTGAACTTTCCAACAGTCACCACTGCGGGGTCGAATGGATTGGCATTCCGGCTGGCGATGGTCTGCAGACTTGTCACAATCTGGTTGGCGGCGACGATCGCATCGATGGTGTCATGCGGCATGGAGGCGTGGCCGCCCGATCCGGTCACTTTGATCTTGAAGCGGTCCGAGTTGCCCATGATTGGCCCGGTCATCACCCCGAACTGCCCTACAGGCAGCTGCGGCCATACATGCTGGGCAATCAGCACTTCCGGCACGTATTCATCGAAGACACCATCCTCCATCATCTGCTTCGACCCGCCCGTCGGCGACTGTTCTTCTGCCGGCTGGAAAATGAGCAGAATCCTGCCCTCTATTTCATCCCGGCGCTGGAGCAGATATTTCGCGGTCCCGAAGAGCATCGCGGTATGGGCATCATGGCCGCATGCATGCATCACCCCGTCATTTTCAGAGGAAAAATCCTCACCTGAACTCTCCATGATCGGCAGGGCATCGATGTCGGCCCTGAGTCCGATGGTGGGTCCTGATTTCTCTCCTTCGATGATACCGAGGATTCCGGTTCTTGCGAACCCCGTCTCGTAAGGGACACCGATTTCATCCAGCTTCTCCTGTATACGCTGTGAAGTCTCCTGCTCCTCTCCACTCAGTTCGGGATTCCTGTGCAACAGCCTCCTGAATTCAACAACTTCTTCCACTATGCGGGAATCGAGTGTCATCCTAAAAACACCTTTCACTTTTTATTTGCAAGAAGATACTTTAAATCTTACCACAACAGGAAGACATGATTTTGCATTTCAAGCCCTATTTACGTTTACCTTGGGCAAAGAATCCGGTATTCTTGTTCCATTCTGCAAAGTATACATCATCCACATCATATTCAGTATCCTTTTTGAGCTTTTCACGGAGCCATTCCTCATCAAACCCAGCCCGTTCGAGTGCCTCGTATTCTATCTTCCCGGCGTCGACGAACAGGTAGTTGATCTCATTCTCGTCATACTCGTCATCATCCTTCAGTTCCCGCCTGAGCGCAGGCTCTTCACTTGCATATTGTATGACAGACAGCATACCGCTGTTCTCAAGCACCGCATACTTTACACTCTTCAGAGAAAAGATCTGCTGCAGCCGCAAGAGTTCCCGTACTTCATCCACATCCATGTTATTCCTGTCCATCACTTCAACATCAATGATGCCATCATTGATCAATAGCTCAGGCCTTCCTTTCATCACCCTTCTGAAACGCTCATTCTTCAAGGCGACCTTTTCAATTACATATATAAGCAGTGCCCAATAGGCGAGCGCGAATAGCATCTCATAGAAGGGCATCGTCGTTTCATACAGGGCCTCTTCTACAATGCTGCCGAGAATCAATGCATAGACGAAATCAAGAGGTGTAATCTGGGCCATTTCCTTCTTGCCGAGCAGCCTGAGTACTATGATGACACCAATCAGGCCGGTCGTAAGTTTGACCACATAAGTAAGCATATCTTCCATTAGCTTCACCTTTTCTTAAGTTGTTGGCCAGGATGCCTGATACAGTAATCATGGTTTGAAAAGCAGCCAAAAAGGACGGCTGGATCCATTATCACAGCCGCCGCCAGCACGGTTCAACACCCTATTTCAAAGGAAGATAAAAACCCTTTTCAAAGCCTGCAGAACCAATGCTTGCCACACTCGACGTCATCTTCTGGCCGCTGCAGCGTACCGTTCCTGAAACCTATTCCTGAAGCCACTCCCAGGCCTCATCCATCTGTGCCTTGTCAAATTGCCGCACTTCTATGCCTGGCATGACATCTGCCACAGCTGCGCCCCCTTCAATCCAGGCCGGATTCGCGATGAGTGCAAACTTCCCGTACTGTTCCCAGTGCTTGATATCAATGAGGCTGCCCTTCAGGATGCCACCGAGATCCGTCCCTTCCATATCTTTAATGTATACCATTGCGTTTAGCTTCTTTTCATTTCCATAGTGCTCCTTGATGAAGGCTTCCGATTTCTCAGCGTCCTCCTCAGTCACTTTTCCATCCACTTCGATATATACCACATTCGGATATTTTGTTTCCTCAAGTTTCATCATAGTATCACCTCTCACGAATTGTGTTTTTATAGACCGCTACCCTTTTTGGTTAAATGGAAACATCAGCCATAGAAGACGGGGAGATTCATGGAATCAAATACGAGGGACCGGCAGAGTGCCGGCCCCTCGTACTTTCATTTCCTGTAGTAGGAAATATACTCCCCATCGAAATCATTGCCTACATAATCTGCACCATGTTCAAGCATCCAATCGGTATCCGTATAGTGGATCCTTGTGGCTTCACCGGAGCGGACATATGGCTCCCAAAGGTGGAGGTGCATCACATGACGCTTTTTGCCATTATATTTATATGTAGTCTTCCTTATTTTGAAGCCCAGCCTGAATTTATCCTTTAGGCTCGGCACGTTTTCAGGCATTACGGTAGTGAGGACATCATGGAACCTGCCATCCGCCTTTACCATTTCAATCAGATGTCTCCCCATGCTCGTCTGCAGACCCCTGCCCCTATGGGACGGTGCGATGAAGCTGATCTCAGAATATATCACCTTTTCTTTGTCCTTCAGTCCCACTTCGTCCGCCAGATGCTCCTCTTCATCGGGTGTCGGAACATACATGGCCCTGGAAGCTACGAGGTGGCCGTCATCAACAGCCCCGATTATGAAGCCCTGTGCAATAATTTCCTTGAACTCCCTCTCAGTCAGTGTCTGAAGGACTTCCTTGTCCTCGAGGCCTTCGTATACCATGTTCTGAAGAGAAAGCAGTTCCGGCAGGTCTCCGAGATGCAGCGTTTTAAAATCCATCAAATCATCCTTTTTATTTATAATATGCTCACTAAGTCACGTTTGAGCCCATGGCGCTGTGGATATATACATAGTGAGGAGTTGGTGCATATGGCAATCTTGGTAAAGGTTAAGGACAGCACGAACGACAGTACGGATTTCAAGTATATCCGGAATGATAAAGTGAATGAATTTGATAAATCGGAATACATTCTCCAGGAGACAACTCCAGAAGATGATAAATTCATCCAGTTCATCTATCCCGGGCATACAGAAACATTCACACAATTCAAGATCAACTATACCAGAGGACGCTGAAAGCAGCGTCCTCTAATTTTTTTCCAGCACTTCATCAAGCCAGCTGAACATGAGTCCGGTCCACTGGGAAGCGCGTAAGTCCACCCTGCCGGTCACTTCTGTGGCAAGGCTCAGCCCATGGCTGCCGCTCTTGAAAGTATGGAGCTCCCACGGTATCTGAAACTTCTCGAGCGCCTTCGCAAAATCCAGGGCGTTCTGTACAAAGACGAGCCGGTCTTCAACGGTATGCCAGATGAAGGTCGGCGGTGTATCTTTGGACACATGGGCCTTGAGGTCTGCACGATCGATGGTTTCGTCTTCCGCAGCGTGTCCGAATACCATCCTTGAAGCGGTCGTCATGTACTTCGGATCGCCGATGCCGCGTTCCTCGGCTATATCCCTGTTCAGCATATAGTCCAGTATCGGATAGGCCAGCACCTGGAAGTTCGGACGGTACCATCTCGGTTCCTGTCCTGTAAGGCTGCTCAACCAATCGGAATTCCAGTGGACGCCAAGGCTTGCAGCCAGGTGCCCACCGGCAGAGAAGCCGACGACGCCGATCTGGTCGGGGTTCACGTTGAATTCATGACAGTTTTCGCGGATGAAGGTGATCGTCTGAGCCAATTCCACAAGAGGCCCTGGGAATTCCGATCCGAGCACCTCGTCCTGCTCCACCATGGATGCTATCTGATACAGTTCATCCCTGTTGGTCTGCCTGCCTTCCCTGCGCATGGCCGAACCGATTGTAGAATATCTGAGTATAAATACATGATAGCCTTTAGCCAGAAACTCATATCCTACAGGTTCCGCTTCCCTTTCGGATACATACATATAGCTCCCGCCCGGGCAGATGACCACTGCCGGCCTGCCCTCCTTCTCATGTACTGCACTTTCCCCAAGCATCATCGTCACTTCAGCATGTTTTTCACCAATATAAAAGCTTTGCAGATTCATGTGTCTCCCCCATCATTTCAATTGATCAGCCTGTAAAGGTATATTTCGTTCCTGTACTTCCCGTCGATGAACAGGGCATCGACCCGTTCACCCTCCTTCTTGAAGCCAAGTGCTTTATACAGCTCGATTTCTTCAGCAAAATCATCCCGTATGGAAAGCTCAAGTCGGTGGATGCGATTCTCTTCCGCCCAATGTATGGCTGCATTCAGCAGATTTCTGCCGATGCTGTTCTGCTGGTCCGTCTGGAGTACCCCCAGTGACACGTTGGCCCGGTGCGCCGTCATTTCATTATGGTTCCCCGCCAGACTGATGTATCCTACAATCCTCTGGTTGTCTCTGGCGACGAAGATCTGACGTTTAGCGTTCTGCAGTACTGAAGAGAGCAGCGTCTCGGTATTTGAAATGTTGAGGGGCTGATCTTCGTACAGGTCATCTTTGCTGTTCTCCTCCAATGTCACAAGCAGGTTCAGGAACTGTTCAATATCCCGCATTTCTATCGCACGGATTTCCATACTCTACCTCCTTTCCTTAAGCAGTACATTCAATATGAAATCAAGCGCTGGTGGATTTTCTTTCCTGAGTCCATCAATGAAGGCACTGCGGTCGTAATGGATGTTCCTATGGGTGATGTGCACCGCGCCGTCATCCTCGATTTCGATGATCATGTAGGGGGCATAGGCTTTGGGTGTGACCCCAAGCGCTCCTGGATTCAGGAATAGCTGATGGCCATGTTCGAAATGGTGTCTCATATGATCATGGCCGAAAAGGACGATGTCATGCCCCCTACCCCCGTAGATGGACGCCAGGCTCTCCACAGATGGTGCAGGGTCAATCGCACTATATGTATCGTCCGATTCCAGATGGTAATGTGTAAGCAGGATCTGTCTGCCTCCCTTTTCCCGCGTCTGTGTGAGGGGAAGCGTTGCGAGGTACTGTTCATACACCGGATCCAGATGCTCTGCCACCCACACGTGGTGATCATGCTCGGGACCGGTGACTTCAGAAGGTATGTGCCGGAAAGCCTTCAATACCTCTTCATCGTGGTTGCCGCGGATGATTGTGAGGTTCGGAAGCCCCGTAAGCAGTTCCAGAACTTCATTGGTCTGGTGGCCCAGCGAAACGATGTCCCCCAGACAGTAGACCGCATCAATATCGAACTTTTCCATATCCTTCATCACCTCTGACAACGCATCATAGTTGCCATGTATATCGGCGATGACCGCCATCCTTCTCTTCAATGTCCATACCCTCCATTACTTTCCACTCTTATGTTCCATTTTAACAAAAGTTCCTTCGTTCACCTATCATTTCATTCTCATGTTATCATATATGTAAAATAATAATGAGGTGTACCATGACCAGAATCTGCCTAGTGAGGCACGGCCTCACGGAATATAACCATCTGAGGAAACTCCAGGGTTCTTCAGACATCCCCCTGAATGCTGAAGGGGAATATCAGGCGCAGTGTGCCGCTGAAAAATTAATGGATGAACCCTTCGACACGATTGTTTCAAGTCCGCTCGGCCGCGCCTACCGCACAGCGGAAATCATAAACCAGCACCATCACCTTCCGATCCATACGATGGAGGAACTGAAAGAACAGCACTTCGGCACGCTTGAAGGGAGCCACATCGACCATATCATCGAAAAGTATCCGAATGGTGAGCTTCCCGGTGCTGAGACATTTTCAGCACTGTCCGCCCGTGCTGAAAAAGCCATAAAATATATCCATGAACAGTTCGAGGGTCAGTATGTGCTGCTCACTGCCCACTCTCGGACGATCAAGTCCATACTTGCACTATACAGCGATGAAATCGATATGCTCAGGACTAAGCTCGACAACTGCAGCTTGAGCCACATCGAATTCATCGATTCCGAATGGCATGTGCACACATATAACGTACCGACGTATACAGAGGGCAGACAGGAAGAGCATAATGGATAAAGGAGCATTGATCATATGCAGAAGATACACGCGGCCGTCCAGCCCTTCAGAGGCACTCATTTCGACTATGGGGTGCAGCAGGGGGAGTGGCTCAAGCAGACACACTATATGCAGAACAGGAACTACGAGTGGATAAAACGCCGGCCGAAGTTCGACCTCGACTACGATGAAACAAAGCAGCTCTATATGCATTTCGCTCCTCATATCTGGGAGGAGATCATGGGCCTTCAGGAATCCCTTGAAATCACAGACCGCGAAGTCCTCCTTAATCTTGCCCACTACAGGGTATCACCGCGGGACAACGGATGCAGCGTCTACATGGATGACGACATATTCATCAGGAACTATGACTATCATCCCAATACTTATGATGGAATGTATAAACTTTTCAAGCCCGGTCATGGATATGCGCATATCGGACCCGCATCCAGGGTAACGGGTAGAATGGACGGCATGAATGAACATGGCCTCGTCATGGCCTACAATTTCATGAACAGGAAACAGCCTTTCGATGGGTTCACGTGCTTCATCATCGGCCGCTTCATCCTCGAATTGTGCAGGACAACGGAAGAAGCGGCTGCATTGCTTAAGGAACTCCCCCATCGCGGCGGCTTCAGCTACATCATCCAGGATAGGGAGAATCATTCCTTCATTGCGGAAACTTCAGCACGCGGCATGGAATTCCGTGAAGCGCAGATCTGCACCAACCACTATGAAAAGCTGGCGCATGAAAATCGGAGATACCTCGTCGATTCGAAGGAGCGCCTTGATATACTGCAGGACATACATTCACCATCAAGGGAAGAACTCCTCACACGCTTCACCGATCCGGTACACGGCCTTTTTGTGGACAACTACAAAAGCTGGGCCGGCACCATCCATACATCCATATATGACCGGAAGAACTTGAAGGCCGGCATCCGTCTAGGCGGAGAGGGACAAATGCATGAATTTGATTTTGCAGCCTGGCTGGATGGCACAGGCATTACAGAAACAAAGCTTAATGGAAAAATCGATACTGACCTCAGCTTCACAAGCGCCGACTGGCAGTTGAAATCCAGAATCTAATTCCAGGGAGGTGGATATCATCCTCGAATTCGATAAGATTATATTCAATGACTTTGAGGTCATCATCCGGACGGTACTGGTCGGCATCATGGCCTACCTCTCACTCGTGGTCATCCTCCGCGTGAGCGGCAAGCGGACCCTGACCAAGATGAACGCCTTTGACTTCATCGTGACGATCGCACTCGGTTCCATCCTTGCCAGCATCATCACGAGCAAGGACATTACAATTGCCCAGGGACTGACTGCATTCCTTGTCCTTGTCATCATGCAGTACATCTTCACCAAACTCTCTGTAAAGAGCCGGGCCTTCAGCAGCCTGATCAAATCACAGCCCGCCCTCCTCTATTATAATGGGGAATTCCTGACACAGAACATGAAGAAGGAACGCGTGCTGGAAATTGAAATCAGGCAGGCGGCCCGCTCAAGCGGCAAGGATGACATGTCGGAAGTCATGGCGGTCGTCCTTGAAACCGACGGCAGCATTTCCGTCATCAGCAATCAATCCGATGAGCCAAGCTTGGACCGGCTGTTCAGGGAAGTAAAAAAATAAGACCCATCGGGTCTTATTTTTTTATCGGCAATATTCTGCCATATGTCAGTATGCGCCAGATCCACTCGAGCGGACCATAGCTGAATGCCTTCATCCATATGTGGCTGAGAACAATCTGCAGCATGAATGTTGAAAGTACAATCAGAGGGAACCATACCGCCCCGATCGTATTGAAGAGGTCGAACCCGAAAAACAGGACGATCATGAGTACGCTCTGCATGATATAGTTCGTCAATGCCATCTGCCCCACCGGCTGAAGCAGCCTGGTGAGCCCTTCAAAACGTCCGAGTATAAGAAGGAGGAGTGCGATGTATCCAAGTGACATCAATGGTCCTCCTGCTGTATATGCGAGCATCGTGGCAATAGACCATACAGGGTCATCCATGCCGTATGTCATCCCATATCCGGTAGCCAGTTTTATCGGCAGACCGATGCCGATGCCCAAAACAGCTACTTTCCACAGCATTCCACGGATGGAAGACAGTCTTTCGAAATAGCCTTTCTGCCCGGCATAAAGACCGATGAGGAAAATGGCGAGTACAAGTGGCACCATCACTATATTATTCGTCATCATCAGTCCGAATATGGATATATTCAGTGAAATGATCTCACCATAGGACCCCGCAGCTGCGGCCATCATATCCACACCGTAACCAGAGGCAGGAAGTGCACCCATGTCGACATCCCGTATTGAAAACATCAGAAGCGTGAGCAGCAGTACGAATACAGTGCCGAGCAGAAGAATCACAAACGAGATGGCAAGGTTGAACTTCGGAGGCAGACGATAGAAGAAAATAAGCAGCAGTCCTGTGATTGCATAGACGGTAAGGATATCACCATACCAGATGAATACAGCATGAATGATGCCGATGACAAGCAGGATGATCATCCTGCGAATGAATAATAGATATGTAGACCCTGATTTCTTTTCGGCCCGGGATAGGAAGATGTAGAAGCCGAGCCCAAAAAGGAAGGAAAACATCGTATAGAAATTGGAAGTTACAAGCGTATTGATCAGAAATATGACGATTGAATTGGTACCGGAATAGATATCACTCGTATTCATCGTCAGTTGATCTTCCATATGTGGGCCGGCAAAACTCATGATATTCATCATCAATATGCCAAAAAGTGCAAAGCCCCGTACCGCATCAATTTCGAACACCCTGGTTGATGACTGCACAGGCGAATAGTCGTGTTGCATAGCATGCCTCCTGAACTAGAGAATTCTTTATTCGATTATACCATTTACGATTATAATACATCGTTTCAATAGTAAAAGGGAACTCAAAGCCATTGAGTTCCCTTTTCGATCCAATCCATATCAGGCATCTCCATCGGAGTGCCTGTAACAAAGGAGTAGAGATAATATATGAGCAGTGCCACGAGCGGCAGAAATACGAACACGAAGAGCAGCACTTTCAGGAATTTCGTAAATACGCGGTAAAGAATCCCGAGCACAATCAGTACGATGGCTGTCACAGCCACAGTCTGGAAACTGTAGCCGATATCTGCGAGATCCAGATAGTTGAGTCCATATATGACGAAAAATGACAGTGCAATAATCAGTATCAATCTGATGAACATTTGAACTCACACCCTTTTACTGGCATTATTGGTAGGATTTTTCCGTCTCCTTGACGAATACGGCGCACAGGAGACCCATGGCGATGATGAATACACTGAGCCATGGTGCATATCCGATGTCGAACTGGCTGATGTAGATGCCGCCGATGACGGCCCCGATGCCGATGCCGAGGTTGAGGCCGGACATGTTCCAGCTGAAGACCACAGCTGCAGAACCCTGTACATTCTCGACCAGGCCGCTTTGCACAGCCGGGCTTGTACTCCACTGGAAGAGGCTCCAGAGGAACAGGTTGATATAGAACAGCACCGGAATGCCATATATCAGCGGCATCGCCGCCATCGATATGATGAACAGCGACAGCATGATCATCAAGGTTCGTCGTGTACCAATCCTATCGACCAGATTGCCGCCAAGGATGGTTCCAAGCATGCCGCCTACACCGGCAATCAGCAGTGCAATGGAGACGTTTTCTATACTGTAGCCATTGGTGGTCATCAGTGGTGAAATGTAGCCGAGGACGATATAGTTTCCGATCAGTACAGACATCGTCACCCCTATGTAGAGTACGATGTTCCTTCTGTCCAGTATCTTGTCCGGAACAGGATCACCCAGATCCTCTCCCCTTTTATTCGGGGCCAGGGCAATGATGCCTAATCCTACTATAACTGCAATGGCAATAACAAGCCAGAAAATGACCCGCCAGCCGAACTGCTGTCCGATGATTGTTCCGATTGGAATGCCGAAGACATTTGCTGCACTGAAGCCCATATAAACCAGTGCAATCATACGTCCGCGTATGGCCGGTTCCGAAAGCAGCACAGTCATATCCATAATCTTGACGATGAACACTGCTGCTGCAAGTGCTGTGATGACCCGACCCAATGCCAGCATCATGAATGTACTGGACAATCCGAAGATTATATTCCCGAGAATGAAGACAATCAGGGAAACAAGGATGACGGGTTTGGGCCTTAATTTTTCAGTTGCTTTGACGAGTATGGGACCAAAAACCGCAAAGCTCACTGCATATACTGTAATCAGCTGTCCTGTCAGGGCATTCGAAATGCCGAGATCCGAACTCATCAGCTCCAATATACCCGAAATGATGAGTTCCATCATGCCAAGAAGAAAGACGCCGACGGTAAATGTCACCAATAATTTTCTATTCATTATAACCACCCATTCAAAAAGTCAACCTGATTATTATACAACATATCACGATTCAATCAAACTGATACGTGTTAAAATGAGTATGAGGTGGTATTATGAAAAAATTGCTTCCATTGCTCATATTTCTCCTTCTTGCAGGGTGTACGCAGGCTGACCAGGATGCCCTGGACGAACTTTACGAAGCTTTCGAGAGGAATCATGATGAACTGGAAATCGAATTCTCCACTATGCTCGAGGAAATGGAGGACAGCGGTGAGGCAGACCGGGAAGCACAGCTCAAGCTGATCTACGATGAGATGCTTCCGGCAATTGAAGATTTCAGGCGGACCATCCATAATTATTCGGTCACCGGATCAGAGCATGAACAGCTCAAGGAAGAGATGCTCACCTATATCGATTCCCTGGAGACGCTCGTTGAACTGAACGGGGAGTTCAGCCGTACCGTCATCAACTATAACCCGCTCGGGGATTCCGAATTCAAAGAGGAAGTCGATGCGATGCTTGCCGAAATAGAATCCCAAGAGGAGCTGGTGGATGAACGCTATAATCAAATCCAGGACCATTATGGGGAGCTTACTCCCGATGAAGGCTCATAGAAAGACTTGTCCAAGTTAGGACAAGTCTTTTTTTACGTACCTTTCCATGAAGTTCAGATGAGTGATCCTTTCAGCAAAGTCTTCACCATACCTCTCGACGAGCGCTTCTACAAGGTTCTGGTATTTCCCTGCGTCTTCAAGTCCCTCCACATATGATGCGATGCCGTCGAAATCCGAGCCGAGTCCGATGGCCTGCTCACCTCCAAGCTCGATGATCCGGTCTATGTGCGCGAAAAGTGCTTCTATACCGGGAGTCCCATCCTCGATGAAGGGCGGATTGAAGACGATGTTGACCATGCCGTCTTTATTGATCAGCGCTTTTATCTGCGCATCATGGAGATTTCTCCGATGGTCGAATATTTCCCTTGCATTCGAATGTGTTGCGATGACGCGCTCGGCACTCCTGATGACATCATCCACGCCTTCAGGGTTGAGATGGCTCACATCCACCAGGACATTGTGGCGGTTGCAGCAATCCACTACATTGAACCCGAATTTAGACAGGCCGGTGCCCCTGTGCTCGCCTACACCGTCGGCAGCAAGATTGCCATCGTTCCATGTAAGGCCGACGGACAGCACACCCAGCCTGAACAGGGTCCTCAGCTTCATCAGATCATTCCCTATCGCATCCGCCCCTTCCAGAGCAAGCACCGCACCGATCTCCCCTTCTTCCAGATAATCGATATCCTCGAAGTTCCGTATATGCACGAAACCCTCTTCCGCCAGCACTTCATTATAGAAGCAATCCACCTGTTCGAGTGCATGCTGCCATTTTTCGTTATCCGGCAGCATCGGCGGGATGAAGATGGCGAAGAACTGGACCTTGACGCCTCCCCTCCTCAACTTTTCGGCACTGGCATTGAGGTCTCCGCCATTTTTGAAATCCAGGACACGTTCCTGGCTGCGGTAGCTCTCCCTGTAGTCGGATTGAAGCTTCAGCAGTGCATCACAGTGTGTATCGATGATTTTCATTCAGATTTCCTCCTTTTCTGCGAGTATACCAATAATTACGCCCATCTTGAATCGATATGGAAAGACTTGATTTGCATAACTATTAATAGTTGTATAAAATAAATTGAGTGTTTGAAAACGTTTTCTTTAATCTTTAAGATTTACAAGTTTAGATTGGCATGTATAATTATTTAATAAGGAGGCTTTATTATGCATAAACGTGCAACTTTATTTAAATTCCTCATCCCTTCACTGATTGGGGTGTTCATGTTCCTCTTCCCCATGAAGAATGCCGATGGAGACACGACGATACCCGTCGCATACCTTGCAGATGCACTCAATGAACTGATCGGTTACGACAATGTTGTCCTCATCGTCATCATACTGATAAATATTTCCGCTTTATTGACCATCCTCTTCAGCTGGGTGGTCAATCCTGCCCAAGAGTTTTTCAGGAACTTGTTCCGTGTAAATGCAGTATGGGTCATCCTGCGTGTGCTGGGTGCAGTATTCTCGCTGATGGCATATTTCGTCTTCGGTCCAGAGTTCATAAATTCTGAAAACACAGGCGGACTGATGCTCTATGATCTGCTGCCGACACTGTTTGCCATATTCCTTTTTGCCGGCATACTGCTGCCGCTCCTGCTCAACTATGGTCTGCTCGAATTCGTCGGTACGATGTTCGCCAAAATCATGCGTCCGCTGTTCACCCTCCCGGGCCGTTCCACAGTCGATAACCTGGCATCATGGGTCGGAGACGGTACGGTTGGTGTCCTGCTGACGAGCAACCAGTATGAAAATGGCTACTACTCGAAAAGGGAAGCTGCGGTCATTGCGACGACCTTCTCTGTAGTATCCATCACGTTCTCGATCGTCATACTTGACCTGATCGGTCTGATGGACCGTTTCCTGCTGTTCTACATGACGATCATCATCGCGGGCATCATCGCCGCATTGATCATGCCAAGGATTCCGCCCCTTTCCCGCATCAAGGATGACTATTATGTAGAGGGGAGCGCCATAGATGAAACCGTCCCTTCAGGATACAATCCGGTCACTTGGGGTTACAAGAAGGCCCTCGACCGGGCACATGAAGCAGAGGGCTTCAGGGACTTCCTGAAAGATGGTGTGAAGACCGTCGGAGACATGTGGTTTGCGGTGCTCCCGATTGTCATGGCAATCGGGACACTCGGTACGATATTTGCGGAGTACACACCCGTGTTCACATGGATCGGCGCACCTTTCGTACCGGTTCTCGAACTGATGAATGTGCCGGAGGCACAGGCCGCTTCAGAATCGCTCTTCATCGGGTTCACCGATATGTTCCTTCCCGCCATACTGATTGAAGGCGTCTCTTCCGATATGACCCGCTTCATCATCGGTACACTGAGCATCACGCAGCTGATCTACCTTTCCGAAGTCGGTGGGGTCATACTCGGCTCCAAAATACCGGTCGGCATCGGAAAATTATTCGTCATCTTCCTGCTCCGTACCGCGATAACACTGCCGGTCATCGTAGTGATCGCGCATATATTCTTCTAAAATGAAAAGATGAAAAGATGAAAAGAAGCGCCTCTGGTCGGTATGACCAGAGGCGCTTCTCAATTTTATATCGGATTATCTCTTAGAAGCCGCGTCCGGCACCGCCTCCGCCTCCGGAGCCGCCCCCGAAGCCGCCAAAGCCACCGCCACCAAATCCGCCGCCGCGTCCACCGCCTCCGGATGGCGGGAAGAACACGACAGGTCCACGTCTGCGTCCACGACGTCCGCCGCCTCTTGGAGGCTTGCCGCCGCCACCCATGAGTTTGAACAACAGGTAGATGACGACCATCGCGAAGATGAGGCGGAAGATGGACTCGCCTGCACCAAGGGTCTCACCGTCCGTCGCCCCCATGGTGGTGTCTGCTTCCGGCGTGTCCCGGGTGAACTCGCCTTCTTCATATCCATATGCATCAAGAGATTCCTCGTAGAGCGCCTGGTAGAGGTTGGAAAGCCCCTGCTCATAGCTTGAGGCTGCAGCTTCAGAGCCCTCCTCGGCCTCGGTCGCTGCGACGAAATGCTCCATGGCCACGTCATCGATGATCCTGCCGATCTTTGCATCATTCAGGTATCCTTCGATCCCGTAGCCGACCTGGACTTCGACACCGCGGTTGTTGTATTCGTTGCCATTGTCCAGATTGAGTAGGATGACGATGCCATTATCCTCCTCTTGTTTGCCGACGCCATATTCACGCAGTGCCTTGAGGGCATAGTCCTGCCGATGCTCCTGACCGGTCGAGGGCATGGTGAGCAGCAGCATTTCAACGCCTGTCCCCTCTTCCAGGTGCGTCCCCATCTGATTGAGCTCCTCAATCGACGATTCGCTCAGCACTCCTGCATTATCCTGAATGAAGTAATGGCTGGTGTCGAGGGATGGCAGGGCCACACGCGCCTCGGCAGGGAGGCTGGAAAATACGAACATGATCAGCATGAGCATGATCAGGCGTTTCATCATTCTTCATCCTGATCGGTGTTGAATTCAACTTCAGGGACGTCCCTGCTCGTCTCGTCCGCTTCAAAGTATGGCTTTTCGGAGAATCCGAACATTCCTGCAACCATGTTGCCCGGGAAGGTCCTGGTGTTCCTGTTGAACTCCTGTACAGCTGTATTGTAGTCCTGACGGGCGACCGCAATGCGATTCTCAGCTCCTGCGAGCTCATCGCGGAGCCCTGTGAACTGCTCGCTCGCCTGGAGATCCGGATAGTTTTCCGAAATGGCCAGCAGCCTTGACAGTGCCGAAGTCATTTCGTTGTTCGCTTCGGCCATCTCTTCGACATTCCCTGCACCGGACAGACGGCTTCTTGCATCGGCGATGTCCGTAAATATCTCCTCTTCATGGGAAGCATAACCCTGGACCGTATTTACAAGGTTCGGAATCAGGTCGCCCCGCCTCTGCAGCTGTGTTTCAATCTGGGCCTCCTTCTGGTTCACTTCCTCCTCAAGGTTGACGAACTGGTTGTATTTCGGGGCGAATATGATTGCCAGAATGATGAAGAATCCGACGATGATGCCTAATGGAATAAGTAGTTTTCTCATTTTTCTTCTCCTGTTCTGCACTTATTTATACCTCTATCTTACCATTAATCATTTCATTTCAAACCTTGGTATATGACAAGGGGGACCAGTGCAATGCACCAGTCCCTCCTGTTATGAATATTTGACCATATGGTATTTCTTCTTGCCTCTTCTGACGACGGTGAAGGCACCGTCAAGCTTGTCATCTTCATGGATTTCATAGTCGATATCCTGCTGGCGCTCCCCATTGATGTAGATGGCGCCATTCTTGATGTCTTCCCTCGCCTGTCTGCGTGACGGGGAGATGCCCGTCTCCACCAGTACTTTGACGAGATTCATGTCGTCATCCGGATAGCTTGCCGACGGCACATCCTTGAAGGCATCCCTGATCTGGTCGACTGACAGGGACTTGATATCCCCGCTGAAGAGCGCTTCAGTGATGCGCTGTGCCTCGGCCAAAGCATCCTCGCCGTGGATGAAGGCCGTGATATCCTCGGCCAGGCGCTTCTGCGCCTTCCTCAAGTGCGGTTCAGTCCTGACCGATTCCTCAAGCGATTCTATCTCCTCCCTCTCCAGGAAGGTGAAGAGTTTGATGAATCTGATGACGTCCGCATCACTCTGGTTGATCCAGAACTGATAGAACTCATATGGGGAAGTGCGATTCGGGTCGAGCCATATGTTGCCGGACTCCGTTTTGCCGAATTTCTTGCCATCCGCTTTCGTCACGAGTGGAATCGTCATGCCTTCTGCTTCCGTTTCACCATATACACGCCGCATCAGGTCGAGGCCGCTTGTGATGTTGCCCCACTGGTCGGAGCCGCCGATCTGCATCCTGCAGTCATAGTGGCGGTTCAGGTGGCCGAAGTCGATCGCCTGAAGGATCGTATATGTGAACTCGGTATATGAAATCCCCGTCTCCAGTCTGGATTGGATGGCATCCTTTGCGAGCATGTAGTTCAGGCTGACATGCTTCCCGTAGTCCCTCAGGAAGCTGATCAGACTGATTTCCTGAAGCCAGTCCTTGTTGTTGACCAGCAATGCACTGTTTTCATCAGAGAAGTCGAAGATGCGTTCCATCTGCTTCTTTATGCCACGGACGTTGTCATCGATCTGATCCTCCGTCTGAAGCTTCCGCTCCTCGCTTTTGAAGGAAGGGTCCCCGATCATGCCTGTCCCCCCGCCGATCAGGACGATTGGCCGGTGTCCGTGATCCTGAAACCGTCTGAGTGTCAGGAAGGGCACCAGGTGGCCGATGTGAAGGCTGTCCGCCGTCGGGTCGGCCCCGCAGTATAATGAGAGCTGCCCGCGGTCGAGCAGTTCTGTAATCTTCTCTTCATCCGTCATCTGATAGATGATTCCTCTGTATTTCAAGTCTTCCAGCAGTGCATTCATGTCTTTTCCTCCTAATGTTATGTATAATTTTTACAAATTAAAAAGCACCCCTACAAAAGTAAGGGTGCTTGAGTACACGGTACCACCATACAGTTTCACTTTATGGGCAGGAACGTCCACCCCGACGATCGAATAACTGATGCAGTGTATTCATTGGACGCGTGCACTGATTTCCACCACCCATCAGCTCTCTTTATTCCGCCAAACCAATTACTTGTCTGCCATTCGAATAATATCAATTTATAGGAATGATATATTTTTACCGGAAAAAAGTCAAGGGCTGATCCGTCCATAGGGCAAAACTCCCCTCTCCTGCGACCATTCATATTTGAGTGGCGGCGTCCACCATGACCGTCTTTTATCACTAACTCTTATTGTTTTTTCTGTGTTATAATGACCGAGGATAGGAGGTAGCAATGAAGAATAATGACTTTGTAAACTATATTAAAAACCTATTTTCACGCAAAGATACAAAAAAGGATTTCATTGAAGGTTCGACCTTCAAAGAGAAATTCAATAGTGTCATCGCGCGTTTCAAAAAAGCCGGTTCCCCGCTCAGGGTCTCCTTTTTTACTGCCTATGACACAATCTGGAACATCATCCTCTTTACCGTGCTTGCAGCCACTCTGGTGGGCATACTGGCATTCAGCATCGGTGTGGGCTATTTCGCAGCCCTCGTAAATGATGAAGAGATCCAGCCTGCCGATGAGGTGGAGACGGCACTCACGGAGATGACCGAGAGCACCACCGTCGCCTTCGGCTCCGGCGAATCGCTCGGTACATTAAGGGCCGACCTCATACGGGAGCGAGTGGACTATGACGACATTTCACCATATGTCACAGAAGCACTCATAGCCACCGAGGATGAATATTTCTATGAACATAACGGCGTCGTGCCGAAAGCCTTCATCAGAGCCACCCTCCAGCAGCTCGGCGGCTCGGAATCGGGTACAGGCGGAAGCACGCTGACGCAGCAGCTCGTCAAGAACCAGCTGCTGACGAATGAAACGACCTTCGACAGGAAGGCGACGGAGCTGCTGCTTGCATTCCGTGTAGAGAAGCTCCTGTCCAAGGAGGAGATCTTAGAAGCCTACCTGAACGCCGTATCCTTCGGCCGTAATGCCAACGGTCAGAACATCGCCGGTGTACAGGCTGCTGCAGAAGGAATCTTCGGCAAGGACGCATCTGAATTGAATCTTGCGGAGAGTGCCTTCATCGCAGGTATCCCGCAGAACCCTTATGCCTACACCCCATTCCTCCAGGGAGGCACGGTCAAGGATGAGGACCTGCGTCAGGCAGGATTGAACAGGCAGCACTTCGTACTCGAAAGGATGCTCCTTGAAGACAAGATCACCCAGGAAGAGTATGATGAGGCAGTCGAGTATGATCTGTACGCCAACCTCACCGACAGTGTGACTGTACCAAACCAGAATTATCCATTCCTGACTGATGAAGTCGAAAGGCGCAGTATAGACATACTTAAGTACCATCTGGCTGAAGAGGATGGTCTGACACGCGAAGATGTCGATTCCACCCCTCTGATCAACCAGGAGTACACAGGTCTTGCCAACACTGCTTTGAGAAACCAGGGATATCATATCGATACGACGATCGATAAGACGATCTACGATACGATGCAGGATGTAAAGGATAACTCGAGCTACTATTATGGTTCAAGAAACATCGAGGAGGCCCAGGATGCATCGGAAGAAGAGCAGGAATCAAGCGATGAAGTGTTCGAGCACGAACTCGGCGCAATGCTGAAGGATAACCAGACCGGCAAGATCCTCGGGTTCATCGGGGGGCGCGATCATGAACGGTCCTCGATCAACCATGCCACCCAGACCAGCCGCCAGGCCGGTTCGACCATGAAGCCGCTGATCACCTATGGGCCCGCTATTGATAAGGGACTCATTACTCCCGACACTGTGCTGCTGGATGAAATATTCACCATACCCAATCCTTTCGGTGATGACTACAGCCCCCGCAACTACGATGTCGATGAAGAATTCGGGCTCGTCTCCGCCAAGCACGCACTCAGCAACTCATACAACTTGAGCACGCTGAGATTGTGGGCAGACGTCAGACAGCATAACCCACAGGAGTATTTCGAGAAGATGGGAATGCCGCTTTCAAGCAACAACTATGCCGATGAGAACACACTTGTCCCTTCCCTACCACTCGGCTCGAATGATATGTCCGTCGAGGACAACACCAATGCATTCTCCACTTTTGCCAATAACGGAGAGCTGGTCGACAGCTACATGATAGAATCGATCACCAGCCCGACAGGTGAAGTCATCTATGAACATGAAAGCGAGGCGACGCAGGTCTTCAAGGACTCTACAGCATACTTGATGACGGACATTCTGAAGGAGACCTTCCAGACAGGATCCGCCTACTACATCCAGGACTACTACAACAGTGTAAACAGCACTTATGACTGGGCAGCCAAGACAGGGACATCGAATGGGTTTGTGGACTCATGGTTCATGGGCTACAATCCAAAAGTCACACTCGGAGTGTGGATGGGCTATGACCGCAATATTCCACAAGTGGCCAACCAGGACAGCGAGCAGCATCTGCACATCTATAACTGGCGTGACATTGCCCAGGCCCTAAGCGAGGCCGCACCGGAGCAGATGGGTGCCAATGAACGGTTCAGCAGACCATCCTCCGTCAGGGAAGTCGAATTCTGCGCACTTACCATGGAGATGGAAGATGATTGCGAAAAGGATGTAGACAAAGTACGTGAAGGCCTCATTGCAGAAGACACACGCCTTAACGATAAGGATGGCCTGAGCGACTCCGAAATCATGCAGCGGATGGGTGAGGACTTCGATTCCGAACTCAGCACTTCAGACCTCCGCGGTACGGTGACCAATTCCTATGATGACCGCTATCGTGTTGGAGACAGCTCCAGTTCCGATGATGATGAAGAAGAAGCTGAAGAAGAGCAGTAACCAAAGATCGCCCCTATCAATTGATAGGGGCGATCTTTTTGTCTCTATATTCTTTTGGCCTTAGAAGAGGCCTTTGGAGTTGCCATCTGCATCCACATCCATGTGTACTGCAGAAGGGACTTTAGGCAGTCCAGGCATTGTCATGATATCACCTGTCAGGGCAACTACGAAACCTGCGCCTGCTTTGGCGACAACTTCCCTTACAGTAACTTTGAAGCCTGTTGGACGGCCCAGCAGAGTAGGATCATCGCTCAGGGAGTACTGTGATTTCGCCATACATACCGGGAAGCCTCCCCAGCCGTGGCGATCGATTTCAGCAAGCTGCTTCTTGGCCTTGTCGGTGAAGATGACACCGTCACCACCATAGACTTCAGTGACGATTTTTTCGATCTTCTGGTCGATCGGAAGTTCATTCTCATAAAGGTGCTTGAAATTCTGTGGCTCGTCGAGTACTTCAAGTACTTTCTCGGCGAGGTCTTTACCACCTTCGCCGCCTTTTTCCCATACTTTAGTCAGGGAAACTCTTACGTTCTGATCTTTGCACCAGTTGAGGACGAAATCCCTTTCCTCATCAGTATCGGTTACGAAGTCGTTGAGTGCAACAACCGGTTCGATGCCGAATTTGCGTGCATTTTCGATATGCTTCTCAAGGTTTGCGATGCCTTCTTTCAGTGCATCCACGTTTGCTTCACCAAGATCCTTCTTGGCTACGCCGCCATTCATCTTGAGTGCACGGATTGTTGCTACAAGTACAATCGCATCAGGCGCGAATTCACCTTTTCTCGCCTTGATGTTCATGAACTTCTCTCCACCGAGGTCGGAGCCGAAGCCACATTCTGTAACGACGATGTCAGCAAGTTTCCTTGCAGTGTTCGTTGCGATGAGTGAGTTACATCCGTGTGCAATGTTCGCGAATGGCCCACCATGGATGAGCGCTGGAGTGCCTTCCATCGTCTGGACAAGGTTCGGCTTGATTGCTTCCTTGAGGAGAAGTGCAAGCGCACCTTCCACTTCAAGCTGTCCGACTGTAACCGGTTCCCTGTCATAAGTGTAACCGATGACGATGTCAGCAAGCTTTTTCTTGAGATCGATTATGTCGCCCGCAAGACACAGCACTGCCATGATCTCACTCGCTACTGTAATATCGAATCCGTCTTCCCTTGGAACACCGCGCGTCGGTCCACCGAGTCCTACTACAACCTGGCGGAGCGCCCGGTCATTCATGTCCAGTACACGTTTCCAAGTTACACGTCTTGGGTCGATGTTCAGCTTGTTGCCGTGATGGATATGGTTGTCGATGAATGCTGAAAGTGCGTTGTTTGCTGTAGTGATCGCATGCAGGTCTCCGTTGAAGTGGAGGTTGATCTCCTCCATAGGAAGTACCTGTGCACGGCCGCCGCCTGTCGCGCCGCCCTTGATGCCCATAACCGGGCCGAGGGATGGTTCGCGGAGCGCCACCATTACATTCTTTTCGAGCTGGTTGAACGCATCAGCCAATCCGACTGTACAAGTGGACTTGCCTTCACCTGCCGGTGTCGGATTCATTGCAGATACGAGTACGACTTTGGACTGCTTTTCGTTGCCTTCAATCTTATGTATGTCGACTTTTGCCTTATATTTTCCATACATCTCCAAAGCATCATGCGGAATGCCCGCCTTTTGTGCAATATCCTCAATAGGTTTGATGTCTGCTTTCGCAGCAATTTCCTGGTCTGTCAAATGTGCCACCTTGTCATCTCCTTTTTATTATTAGGATTCCTACCCTTCCATTATGCCATAATAAACAGAAAATTGCCCCTAACATTTATTAGGGGCAATCAAGTTTTTTAATCGTCATCCATGGATGACAGGTCGCCTGTCGGCAAGTCAAGTTCCCATGCTTTCAGCACGCGGCGCATGATCTTACCACTTCTTGTCTTAGGCAGTTTATCCTTGAATTCGATCTCTCTTGGGGCAGCATGTGCTGCAAGACCTTCCTTGACATACTTGCGGATCTCTTCTTTCAGTTCATCCGTCGGCTCGTTGCCTTCCCTGAGCGCGATGAATGCCTTGACGATTTCACCCCGTACTGGATCCGGCTTGCCGATCACCCCTGCTTCCTGAACAGCTGGATGCTCCACGAGCTTGGATTCTATTTCGAATGGTCCCACACGTTCACCGGCGGTCATGATGACATCATCCACACGGCCCTGGAACCAGTAGTAGCCATCTTCATCCTTATAAGCGGAGTCACCGGATACATACCAGTCGCCGATGAAGTAGGAATCGTACTTGGCATCATTCTTCCAGATCTTGCGCATCATCGCAGGCCATCCACGTTTCATGGCCAGGTTGCCCATGCGGTTTGGCGGCAGTTCGTTACCTTCATCATCTATGATTGCCGCTTCGACGCCAGGCAGCGGTTTGCCCATGGAACCACCCTTGATATCCATTGCAGGCATGTTGACGATCATATGTGCCCCTGTCTCGGTCATCCACCAAGTATCATGTATTCTCAGGTTGAACACCTTCATTCCCCATTTGACCACTTCCGGATTGAGTGGCTCACCGACGGACAGTACATGGCGGAGTGAAGACAGATCATAGTCGTTTACGATTTCGTCCCCCGCCCCCATGAGCATACGGAATGCCGTCGGCGCACTGTACCAGATTGTGATGTTCAGATCCTGAATGGCTCCATACCATGATTCAGGGGAGAAGCGGCCACCCACTACAACATTCGTTGCCCCGTTCAGCCATGGTGCGAATATACCATATGATGTACCCGTCACCCAGCCTGGGTCCGCTGTACACCAGTAGACATCGTCCTCTTTGAGGTCGAGCACATATTTCCCTGAGATATAGTGCTGGACCATGGCATGCTGGACATGCAGAACCCCTTTCGGCTGACCTGTCGATCCACTCGTATAGTGCAGGATCAGGCCGTCTTCCTTTTCCAGCCACTCTATATCGAATTCATCACTTGCCTTCTCATAGCTCGCGTCGAAATCGATATACCTTTCATCGGAACCATCTCCGACGACGACGACTTTTTCAAGATTTGGCAGATCATCCACCGGAATCCTCGGCAGCAGCTCAGGCGTCGTAATGATGACTTTGGCATCACTGTTCTCCAGACGATCCCTTACCGCCTTCTCCATGAATGCTTCAAACAGCGGACCGACGATTGCACCAATCTTCAGTGCACCGAGCAGTGAAAAATAGAGTTCAGGGCTTCTTGCCATGAAAATGAATACGCGGTCCCCTTTGACGACTCCTGCTTCATCCTTGAGCACGTTGGCGGCTTTATTGGATGCTTTCTTCAAGTCCTCAAATGTATAGGAGAGTTTCTTATCTCCGTTCTTATAGTGAAGTGCGACTTTATCACCACGACCATCCTCAACATGCCTGTCTATGCACTCATAGGCCATGTTGTATTTCCCGGTCTCATACCAGGAGAATTGCTTCTCCACTTCTGTCCAATCGTGGTTTTTCACCGCCTCGTCATAATCCTTCAAGTTAGGATTCTGATCCGTTGCTTCGTAAAGTTCTACCTTCATAATAATAACTCCCCTTTTGTGTTTTCTCTTTTACACTTCTTATTATATAATAGAATAGAACCATTTTTCAAAATAATTAAAATAAAATCCAGGAGGGCTTCTTTTTGCATCACACAAAGACTTATTATAAAGAAGAGTACGAGACGGAAAATCACTCATTTATACTTGAAGGACCCCTGACCGCCAAAGAGCTTTCCGCCTTCACATTTGATGATGGTCTTGATGCTTTCCGCCCACCCATTGAGCAGTTCGAAGCGATAAAGGAAATCGCCGAACTGGAAGAAGGTCGGATCCTGATTATCAGGGAGGGGAATCACATTATCGGCTATGTGACCTACCTCCACCCGGATCCCATGGAACGCTGGTCTGATGGCAATCTCCCCTATATCATGGAGCTCGGTGCCATTGAGATCAGTCTGGACTACCGCAGTTTCGGTCTCGGCAAACGCCTGCTGAGCCTTTCCATGCAGGATGCGTTCATGGAAAATTACATCATTATCACAACAGAATACTACTGGCATTGGGATCTTAAGAACAGCGGTCTCGATGTGTATGAATATAAAGATCTGATGATCAGGCTGATGGCAAGCGTCGGATTCGAGGTCTTTCAGACGAACGACCCGGAAATCACCGGCCACCCCGCCAATACACTCATGGCACGCATAGGCAGGAACATCAAAGAGGAACAGATGATAGCTTTTGATAAGCTGAGATTTAAAAACCGCTTTTTTTTCTAGGAGGAGAGAAATGCTAGTTGAAAGAATCATGACCAGTCCGGTCAGGACACTGACACCCGAACACACGATTGAAGATGCATTGAATATGATGAGTACCTACTCTTTCCGCCACATCCCGCTTGTTGATGATGAGGAGAACCTGGTCGGCATCGTCTCCGACAGGGACATAAAACTGACACTGCCTTCTGTACTCTCGGATGACGATCCCGATTTCACACTGAAGGTGCCCATATCCAGGATCATGCGCAAGCGGGTGACCTATTGCCACCCTCTGGATTTCGTCGAAGAAATTGCTCTTGATTTCTATCACTATGCAATCGGCGCGATACCCGTGCTCAGGAACGGCAAGATTGTAGGCATCATCACCCAGAAGGATATGCTCAACACCTATCTGGAACTGACGGGAATTACCGAGCCCGGTTCGATGATAGAAGTTGAGGTGGAGGACCGCACCGGCGTCATCTATGATATCGGCAGGGTCTTCAAGGAGCTCAACATTAAGATAGTCAGCATCTCCGTCTATAGGAACAAGGAGAAGAAGGGGTTCAAGACGATCGTACTGCGGGTACAGGCGATGAATCCGAGAAAAGCCATCGATACACTCAAAGATAGAGGGTTCACCGTACTCGAACCTTCGCAGATGGGCCAATGACCAGTCCACTTTATGTATATGATGATTCATTGCTCAAATACCGGTTCCATTCCAAACACCCCTTCAATCAGATGCGGCTGAAGATGACGACCGATCTACTGATGGCGTCGGGTCATCTCAGCGCTTCTGACATCATCAAACCGCGCGAAGCGACTGACGAGGAGCTCGAACTCGTCCACAAAAGTGACTTCATTGAAGCGGTAAAGCTTGCGGGTGAGGGAAAGCTGTCTGAAGAAAAGATGGAGAGCTACGGCCTCAATACGGAGGACACCCCGAGTTTCGAAGGGATGCATGAGAAGAGCCGCATGCTTGTAGGCGCCACATTGAGCGCTGTGGAGGCTGTAATGGACGGACGGACGGATAAGGCACTGAGCCTTGCCGGAGGCCTGCATCATGGCTTCAGTGGACGCGCAAGCGGTTTCTGCATCTACAATGATTCAGCCGTCGCCATAGAGCACATCCGGAAGAAGTATGGCAAACGCGTACTCTATATAGATACGGATGCCCATCATGGCGACGGTGTGCAATGGATCTTCTATGATACGAACGAAGTCATGACCTACTCCATCCACGAAACAGGACGCTATCTGTTCCCCGGCACAGGCAGCCTGACTGAAAGGGGCACCGAAGAAGGATTTGGATTCGCCGTCAACCTCCCCGTCGATGCCTTTACTGAAGATGAATCCTTCCTGGAGATATTCAAGGAGACATTCGAGGCGGCAATCAGGAAATTCCAGCCGGATGTGATATTCAGCCAGAATGGCGTCGATGCACATTTCAGGGATCCGATGACGCACCTCGCACTGACTTCCAGGACGTTCGAGGAGATCCCCCGTTTCGTCAATGAGATGGCGGACAAATATACGGATGGCAAATGGATTGCCGTCGGCGGAGGCGGCTATAACATATGGCAGGTCGTCCCCCGCATGTGGTCACAGATATGGCTCAGCATGAAGGGCATACCTGCTCCCCGGGGTCCTCTGCCGGAAGCTTTCATGGATCAGTATGGTCCAAAAAGCCCCGTGGACTTTCCTCGAAATTGGGAGGATGTGCTGACGGACTACAACGATATCCCCCGACGTGAGGAAATCAGTGAAAAAAACCGCAGCATGCTTACTCGGGCCATGCTCCATCTGGAGGAGCAGTGATCACCAGAATATGGCAAACAGAAAAAGACGGACTCTGCAGAGTCCGTCTTTTTCTATTTCGTTGTCGCACGATATTCGATTTTGTATGGAAGGATGACATTCGCCTCTTCCACAGTCTCTTCATTCATGTATTTGGTCAGCAGACGCATGCCGACAGCACCAATGTCATACAGCGGCAGTGCTACACTGGAAAGCGGTGGCCGCACCATATTCACAAACCTTGTATTGCTGCAGCTCATGATCTGCAGTTCCTCGGGCACCTGGACATTGTTGTCCATCGCGCCGTGCAGGACTCCGATTGCTGTTTCATCGCTCATTGTAACGACGACATCCGCCTTCAGCCCACGAATTTGGGAGAACAGGGATTTACCGGCCTGGTAGTCTGCCGGTGCAGAGAGGAGATACTGTTCATCGAACTCCCTGCCTTGATCCTTATAGGCTGCTTTTATGCCTTCTTCGATGTGTCGTTCCAGCTGTTCCGAATATGAAGCTTTGACGAAGGCGATTTTTTCAGCTCCTTCCTCAAGGAATTTGGACGCAGCTTCCTTGATGGCTTCGAAGTAGTCGATGTTCACCGACGGCAAGTTTTCATCCTTTTCGCTGGTGCCGCATATGACTACAGGAAGATGTGAGCTCTTGATATCATTGAGCGTCTCTTCATTCAATGCCCCACCCAGGAAGACGATACCGTCGACCTGCTTGCTGACGAGGCCAAGGAAGGCATCTCTTTCCTTTTCAGGGTCATTGTCTGTGTTCGTAATGATGGTCTGATAGTTGTACATCTCTGCAATATCATCCAGGCCGCGGGCCAGGGAGGAATAATACAAGTTTGAAATGTCGGGAATGATGACGCCGACAGTAGTCGTCTTCTTGCTCGCCAGGCCGCGGGCCACAGCATTTGGACGATAGTCCAGCCTTTCTATAACATCTTTAACTTTTTTTCTTGTTTCCGGCTTCACGTTGGGATTCCCGTTAAGCACTCTGGAAACTGTTGCCATGGATACTTTTGCCTCTCTGGCAACATCATATATGGTAACCGTCATATTGCACCCCCGCACGCTTTTTGAAAGCGCTTTTTGTACTATAATAACATGAATACCAAAGTTTCGTCATTCTTAAATGATACTTAAATGAAATTTATCGAATTCCTCAAGGGTCATCTGCTGGGCCTTGTCACTCAGAGCTGTGGGCGGATCCGGATGGACTTCGGCCATTATGCCGTCAGCACCTGCTGCAAGCGCTGCCTTGGCGCAGTCGGCCATGATTTCCTTCCTGCCTGTGGAATGTGTGACATCCACCAGGACAGGCAAGTGGCTCGCCTGCTTGAGCAGCGGCACAGCCGAGATGTCCAGCGTATTTCTTGTACTCTTCTCATATGTCCGTATACCCCGCTCACAAAAGACTACATTGCCATTGCCTTCAGCCAGTATATACTCGGCGGCATAGAGGAACTCTTCTATCGTGGCACTCATGCCCCGCTTCAGTATCACCGGCTTGCTGGAGCGTCCGACTGCCTTGAGCAGTTCAAAATTCTGCATATTTCTGGCGCCGATCTGGAATGCATCCAGATGGGCCTCTGCCAGGTTGACGTGTTCCGGAGCAACGATTTCACTTACTACTGCAAGGTCATGCGCCTTTTTTATTTCCAGCAGTATTTCGAGGCCTTCCTTCCCCAGCCCCTGGAAGTCGTATGGCGAAGTGCGGGGTTTGAATGCCCCGCCCCTGATCATCTTCAAGCCCTTCCGTTTAAGGTCTGACGCCACTTCCGCAACCTGATTGTAGGATTCCACTGAACAGGGGCCGAATATATGTGCAGGTTCGTCCCCGCCTATTTCGGCTTCTCCTATCCTGACGATTGTATCCGCACTCTGATGTGCTCTCGACACGAGCAGGGGCGGCGGTTCTTCCGCATCAGCCTGCTTGGACGATGCATCCGTCAGACCCTCCAGCAGCGCCTGTATGAAAGCAGTATCGTATGCGCCTTCGTACTCATCAAGCAGCCTACTGTAGTATTCTGCGTTGTCCACCCTCTTCTCGACAGGACCGGTTACTGCAGCCCTCGAATCCAGGAGCTCCAGTAGGGCCGTATCGATCTCCATCAGTTTTTCCCTGTCCAAACCATCATTTCCGGTCATAGCGTCCACCTCACAAAATCAACCACATGCCGGAGCATGTGGTTGAAAAATAATGATATCATTTTATTACTATTTCTTGTCGTCGTCAAGCTTTTCGGCGTATTTCGACATATCTACAGTTCTCGGGTCATCGGTCTGCGGTTCCTTGACTTCTTCCTGGATCGCATCCTTCTGAGCCTTGACTGCAGATTCATCGAGGGATTTAACCCTCTTCTTCTCATCCATTTCACCCTTCTTGGCTGAAATGTCGCCTTTCTTGTCTTCCATCTTATCACGCAGCTGATCGGTCTTTTCCTGGACCTTCTCCTTGAAGTTTGCACCTTCTCTGCTGCCGCCATCTTTGCTCTTGGACAGCTTCTGGGTCTGCTCTGTAATATCATCCCTCAGCGCATCCCCGGATTTCGGTGCAAGCAGCAGGCCGCCGACCGTTCCGATAAGCAGGCCAATGGCGAGACCGATGGAGAAATCCCTTCCGGTCGTCTGATTGACCTGTTCCTCGTATTCTTCGACACCATGAAGGTGCCTGTCACGGTTATAGGTTTCCATGTAAGAACCTCCCCTTATTTGCTGTCGTTGTCGAGTCCGGCGTTCACACGATCTTCATCAAGATTATCGTTCGTCGTCACCGACTGGTTTACAGCTACCGGCAGATTATCCGGATCATTTTCAGCTGTTGTGGAATACTTGGTGTTGAAAGCACTGTTGCGCTTCTGTCTCATCTGCCATTTGTCGGCAACTTCCATTGCAACATTGGACCATTGTACAACTTGGGAAATCTTATCTTCATTCTGTGATATGTTGTGAGTGATTGAATTCGTCACCCTATCTACAGAAGAGTTCAAGTTATTCATGGAATGTCCGATACCTTGTACAGCATCCACAACGGAATTGAGTTTTGCAGATTTACCCTGCACATCCTCTGCAAGACGGTTCGTCTTATGCAGGAGGTCTGTCGACTCTCTTGTGATACCTTGAATTTGTCCTTCTACTCCATCAAGTGTCTTCGCTACATGATCCAGATTCTTTTTGACTGAGAACAGTACGACCGCCAAAGCGATACAAAGAATCAGGAAGGCAATAGCAGCGACACCTGCGGCAATATACAAAATTATTTGCCAATCCATTTTAACGCCTCCATCTATATCTTTATTTGTTATTCACTCTTTAAATTAACCCAAATGGTTATGGTATAAACATTTTATCAGGATAATAGCTCGGTAAATCTTTTCTCGTATTTCTGGATGTCTCCGGCCCCCATGAATATGATGACGGCTTCTTCATGTGAATTGAGCTTTTCGATATCTCCTTCTGCAAGCAGTTCAGCGTCCGGTATCAGATCCACCAGATCCCGGCTGGTCAGGGCGCCTGCGTCCTCCCTCGCCGAACCGAAGATGTCCACGATGTACGCCTTATCCGACCCGGAGAGGGCTTCTGCAAACTCGTTCAGGAACTTTTCGGTCCTGGAGAATGTATGGGGCTGGAAAACGGTGACGATTTCCCTACCATTGTATTTCTTCCGTGCGGTCTCCAGGGTTGCCTGTATCTCTTTCGGATGATGTGCATAATCATCAACGATGACCATGCCGTTCCTGAAAGTTTCGCTGAACCGGCGCTTCACTCCGCCGAAGGTCATGAATGCCTTCTTGATGTTTCCCATATCAAGGTCTTCCAGATAGCCCACTGCTATCACCGCAAGGGAGTTCAGCACATGATGGTCGCCGTACATCGGTATGGTGAACGTGTCCAGATGCTCCCCTTCCACACTGACGTCAAAGCGTGTCCCCTTCGACAGGACTTCAATGTTGGAGGCACTGATGTCATATCCCTCGCCGATGCCATAGAAATAGACCGGCACATTATAGGACATTTTTCTTGTATGGCTGTCCCCGCCATAGGCGATCACCGCCTTTTTGACCTGGCCGGCCATTTCAGTGAATGCATCGATGACATCCTGCAGGTCCCTGAAATAGTCCGGATGGTCAAAATCTATATTGGTGATGATGGCATAATCGGGATGGTAGCTCAGGAAATGCCGCTTGTATTCACATGACTCGAAAGTGAAGTACTTGCTGTCCTCAAGACCGAATCCTGTGCCGTCCCCGATGAGGAATGTCGTGTCCACGTCCCCATTCATCACGTGGCTGAGCAGACCCGTGGTGGAGGTCTTCCCATGCGCACCCGTGACCGCTATGGAAGTGAACTGGGACATGAATTGTGAGAGGAACTCATGATAGCGTATGACCGGATAGCCTTTTTCCCTTGCTGCACTGATTTCGAGATGGTCGTCACCAAAAGCATTGCCGGCAATATAGGTATAACCTTCAACGATGTTCGCCTCATCAAAGGGCAGGATGCTTATCCCCTTGTCGCGGAGCTGGTGCTCAGTGAACACTTCCTTTTCTATGTCGGACCCCTGGACTTCATTACCAAGGTCGTGAAGCACCTGGGCCAGCGCACTCATGCCTGCGCCCTTTATTCCTATAAAATGATATTTTTCCATGGGCTCACCATACTTTCATAAAATGGATTCATCGGAATATCCCTTTCAGATGGGAAAGAACATCTTCCTTGATTTTTTGAGTCAGCACCCCGGCGTTCACCCGGAGCGGTTTATTGGATGTTGGAATCTGGATCATCATGTCGTTGCCTTCAGTAAGCTCCTTGGCCCCATCGACGACCTTGGACTTGCCGTCTTTGAACGAGATGCGCGTCTGCATCATCTGGAGCAGTTCGAAACGGAGGCCCACGTCGTCCCTTGAATGGTTCATGATGAGGTGTACGCCGAGGGGTTTTCCCTTCTTCAGGATCTGGACGATGGCCCGTATCGCTTCTGGATTATTATGTTCGAACAGGTCTGCGAGGTCGTCGATGACGACAACAATGACACTCTTTTTGGAGTCATTGCCGACCCGTTGGTTGAAGCTGTCCAGATTGCGTACATGCGCCCTTCTGAATTGGTTGTGCCTGTTGTTCAGCTCTTCGAGGATATCCTTCAGTACATGCTTGTCGGTGATGGACCTGGATGTACTGAACATATGCGGCAGCCCTTCATATTCCCTGTAATGGGCTTTGTCGGAAGCAATCATGATCTGGAGCTCCCTTGGATTATGGTTCATCATGAGGGAGAAGAGGATATTGTCGACCACTGCAGATGAATATTCCTCCGCTCCACCGTAGACCAGTATTTGACCGGCCTTCTTCAGCGGGAAGCTGAAGATCTGGTCATCCACTGTTTTTCCCACCACAAACTTGAAGTCGTTCTTTCTGAGCTTGAGGCTGCTGGAGGAGAAGAGTGTACTGAAAGGTATCGGGTATGGCTCGGGCAGGATGAACTCCACACCGATGTTGCTCGTCCCGGCAATGGGCACAATCAGTTTGAAGTCTTCGAACGGCATCACAGAAAGCAGGTGCTCTTTCAGCTTTCCTACCACATTCAGCCTGAAGTTCCTCTTCATGGAGAGCTCAAAGCGGCCGACGATGCCATTGGTCCTGTATGCAACTACCCTGACGGGCACACCGATGGCGTCGAAGGCTGCAGCCACTTCATCAGCGAGCGCTTCATCCACGCTGTCATAGCTGCCGTCCTGGCCGTCCCCCAGTATATGTAGGGGCGGCAAAGTGTTTTTTGGCCCGCTGCGTTTTGCCTGGGCCTTGGTTTTCGCCCTGTACTTGTTCTTATCGTAGGGGGTCATCATGACATTGAAGGGGGAAGTCGATTTCTTGCCGGTGCCGGATTCCTGGGCATCGGTGACGGACTCCTGGGTATCGATTTCAGCATCGGTTTCAGCCTCAATTTCCTGCTCCAACTTCGCCTTGCCGGATTGGCCGGTAACGACCCCGATAGATCGTTCGGCTTCCGCCTCCTCTGCCCTTTTCTCCATACGCTCCCGCTGTTTTCTTTCCCGCTGGGCCCTCTCCCTTTTCAGTTCCTCTACAATTGGTGATGAATATCCGGATTTCTGATCTCCGGAGGAGGATTCCGTCTCATCCCGGCTTGCAGAATCCGGGTTCCCTTTCGAACCGTGGATTGCGGAAGGCACAGCCCGCGCCTTGCTGATCGTGTTCCTCCTCGGCCTCTTCCTGGAATAGCGGCTCTCCCCGAGCAGTGACTTCTGCTGCTCTCTTCTTATCAGGTCGCTGTCTTCAGGGGTCTTCCCTGACCTTTCGGCAGGCTTGGCAGGCGCTTCCCTGCCATCCTTTTCATCCATATCCAATGGAAACCTGAAGCGTTCCCTGCCGGTACGCCCCTCTTCAAGATTACGATTGAATTGTCTTCTCCTTCTTGATCTATCCATCCGCCTCACCCTTACTTCACTTCAAATGGTTGCGCTACTTCATAACTGTCATCCAGTACATAAATGCCTTTTACACCGTCATCTTCAAGGTTCAGTTCCTTCCTTGAACAGATCATACCCTCAGAGTCCACACCTCTCAGCGTAGAAGGCTTGATATAGAGGCCATCAGGCATGATCGCACCGACCTTTGCCACAACGACATGCTGGCCCGAATCCACATTCGGAGCCCCACATACGATCTGCAGCTCTTCTTCACCGACATCGACCTTACAGACATTCAGTTTGTCGGCATCCGGATGCTTTGATTTCTCCGTCACTTTTCCGACGACGAACTTCGGGGACAGGTCCGGATCAATTTTCGCGACGCCCCTGCTCGCGAGCAGTGCATTTATGCTTCCGAGAATCTTTTCATCCGCCTCGATATTCACTGCATCCGGCAGTTCGATGTGCTTTGAGGCCTCAAAAATGTTCAGGCCGATGATTTCGTCACCGTCCCTGATCACTGTCAGACCTTCATGGAATTCATATTCAGGGTTTTCAGCTTTCTTCAAAGTGACGAGCAGTACATCTCCAACGTGCTGGTAATTATAAGTCAGTTTCATTCATCTCTACCTCTTTTATGATTCTTTTGTTTGCCCAGTATGAACACTGGTTCCAGTTTCTTTTCCCGGTATGAAAACGAGAGGGAAGTGATCGGTGTCAGCCCTTCAGCGAAGTACTGCATCATCATCTGTGCCATGATGTCATAGCCTACGCTGTTCCTCACATTGGCGATGATCAATACATCCTGGTGCGGCAGTCCGACCATCATTTCCCCATCGAAGTCGTCATGCATTTCATCAAGAAGCTGCGTATTCAGGATCCGCGTCGCATCATAGCCGTCATTATGGTTGATGAAATAGAAATCGTTCTCCTGGATAGACTCCTTCTTATAGGAGACGGGAAGGCGCTTCATGTTTTCATCCGCCAGCTTCCGCAATGCCTCCTTGTCGAGCCCCAGCGTCTTGAGGAGTGGCTCATCAATCAGCCTGTAGCTGTTCTTGAAGTCCACTGCATAATATATGCGCGTCTCATTCGTATGGTCATCCGTGACGAATGCGTCCCCCTTCTTGTTCTTCCTGTGGAAGCTTGAAGAGCGGATGACGGGATAGACGGCCGATGCATCCAGGGAGATCTCCTCCTCCTTCATGCGTTCAAGCGTCTCATCTATATAGTAGACGACTTCCTCTATGAAATTCTCGTCTTTTTTGACCTTATCCACGGCTTTCGACAGGGCGATGTCGAGACCTTTGCCGTTATCATTGCGTTCCACCCTGAGCATCTCCTCTTCCCGGTCAAAGGAAGTCTGGAAATCATTGCGCTTTTCATTGAGCTTCTCTATGATTCTATTTTTTAGCTGGAAAATATTCATCAGATTGCCTCCAGTTCTATTCTTTCGCACCAATTCTTAGTTTCTGATCGCCATCTTTGATCAGGCCTGCGCGTTTCAGCAAAGTATAGAATAACAGAGTTATCAGGGCAGGTAAAACGATTTGGAACACGAGGATGAGCAGCCATACTTCGAGCGAAGGCCCCATCGTTTCGATGGTCATGATCTGTCCGACCAGGCCACTTGTGCCCATTCCCGCGCCGGCGGCATTGTTTTCCATCGGGAAGAAGACCGTCATGATGGGAGCGATGACGGCACTTGCCAAAACAGGCGGCAGGATGATGAATGGATTCAGAAGTACGTTCGGGACCTGCAGCATGGAAGTGCCGATGCCGATGGATATCAATCCGGAAAATCCATTATCCCTATACCCCGTTACAGCCAATCCTACCATATGGCAGCAGCAGCCGATGACTGCCGCGCCTGCGGCAAGTCCACTCAGGTCGAGCATCAGTGCAAGTGCTGCGCTTGAGAGCGGCGCCGTCAATGTGATGCCGAAAATGACTGCCACGAGCATCCCCATTATGAAAGGTCTCTGCTCTGTCGCAAAGATGATCACTTCGCCCATGCTCGTCATGAAATCGCCGATGACAGGTCCGATGAACCGGGCGACGATATAGCCCAGCACGATCGTCAGGAAAGGGGTGACGATGATGTCGATCTTGGTCCTTCCCGCATACAGGCGTGCGACTTCAATTGCGATGATGCTTGCGATGTAGCTGCCGGCTGCTCCGCCCATATCGTAGGCGGCGTAGCTTACGACAACTACAGAAAATATGACGAGCGGCGAGGCTTTCAGGCCATATGCGATGGCGGCACCGATTGCCGCCCCCGTCATGCCCATCGCCACCGCTCCGACCTCCTTCAGGCTTTCAAGGTAGGGAACATAAGTCCCGACCGTATCAATGATGAGGCCGATGATGAGGGAAGAAAACAGACCGAGTGCCATGAAGCTCATGCCATCAATGAACCATCTTCTAAGTAGGCGCCTCATCAACGGCCCCTCAACTGCTCGACCCTGTCGGCATCGATGCCTTTAACGAGTTCCATCAGCATCTTCTTCGCATGCATGTAGTCCTCGGAGTTGATGATCGAGTGGCTCGTATGGATATAGCGGGCCACGATGCCCACAACAGCACTGACCACCCCTTCATTGGAAACATGGATGCTGCCTGCATCCGTGCCGCCCGGGGACTGGTAGTACTGGTATTTGACGTCATGCTGCTCCGCCGTCTCAAGCATATAGTCACGCATCGGCTTGGACAGGATCATCGTCCGGTCCATGATGCGGACGAGCGTCCCTCCACCGATCCTGCCGATGTCATCCTTCTTGCCCAGCATATCATTTGCCGGGGAGCAGTCGACTGCAAATGCGACATCCGGCTTTATCAGGTTGGAACTCACTTTTGCCCCCCTGAGCCCCACTTCCTCCTGGACATTGGCCCCGACATAGAGGTCGCATCCCAGGTCCACATCAGCGAGGGCCTCCAGCGTCTCTATGGCGATCAGACAGCCATAGCGGTTGTCCCATGCTTTTGCGAGCAGCTTGTTCTCCTGCTCCAGCACTTCGAATTCGACATCCGGTACGATGGAATCACCCGGGCGGATTCCCATGGCCTCGAGGTCTTCCCTGCTGTCGGCCCCGACATCGAGGAGCATATCATCCAATTCCACCGACTTGTTCTTGCCCTCGCCTTTTCTGAAATGGACGGGTACGCTTCCGATGATTCCGGTAATCTGCCTGTCTTCTGCCGTCCTGACCTTGAATTTGTGGCTCAGCAGGACATCATTCGACCAGCCGCCGAGAGGGGTGAATTTGATCATGCCATTTTCGGTCAATTGCGTGACCATGAAGCCCACTTCATCCATATGGCCGGCAATCATGACTTTTGGAGCGCCTTCAACTTTGGATTTCTTGAGCGCAAAGATGCCCCCGAGGCCATCCTGCAGTATTTCATCCGCAAAGGGTTCCATCTCTTTCCTCATATAGTCGCGGACCTGGTCCTCAAAACCGGGTGCGCCATGGAGTTCCGTTAGAGTCTTCATTCTTTCCAATGTGTTTTTTTCAATTTTCATTCAAATCCTCCTTTTTGTAATCCTTCTACTGATAAAATATGTTAAACTGATTGCGATAAGGAGGTCATGACATGCTATCCAAAATCGTCAGAGCACTGCTCATCTCATCAGTCATCCTGCTTCCGGTAGTCGTCTGGTTCAGGCTGAACAGGCCAATCCATCCCCAGACGGTCATCGACCGGCTGTACAGGCAGTATGAAGATATCTCATTCGTTTCTATCGACTACCATGCCAACAGGAACAGGTTCCTTGGCATTGAACGCGAAGTATTCACAGGCCGCTTCCATACGCACGAAAATGCGGGTAAGAAGCGCTATAAATTCACCGCTGATGCATATACTGGAGAAATCATGGAAGCTACTGAACTGTAGATTTCGTGATTTTTTTGAATGTACGGTGTATCCTCTCCAGCCCATCTTCGACCCTATGACGGCTTGAAGCGACATTGAACCGGAAATGCCGGTTCTTTTTCATGTCGTATATGTGTCCAGGAGACACCGCGATACCGCCGATGTCGATTAGGGCCTTATGTACTTCCTCATCCGCAAGGCCGCTCTTTTCAAAGCTGATCCATGCCAGGTAGGTCGCCTCGGGCTTTTTGAAATCAAGCCATTCGGACATGTGTGCAGTGATGTAGTCTTCGACGAGCTGCATGTTCTCTTCGATGTGGCTGTTCAGCCCGTCCACCCACGCCCCGCATTCCGTATATGCAGCATGGATCGCTTCGAGCGCCAGGCTGTTTGCAGCCCCCATGCCGTATCTGGATGCAATGTTGCGGGCGATCTTCTTTTGGAGCGCCTTATCCCTCGTAATGAAATAGGAGTGCGGGATGCTGGCGAGGTTGAAGGTCTTCCCAAGTCCTGTCGTCACCAGCATCGGGTCACCGTCCGCCATCAGTTCCACCATCGAAACGAACTGTCCTTTCGGTCGCACAAAATCCATATGGATTTCATCGCTGACCAGAAAGACGCCCGTCCTGAGGCAGATTTCCCGGATCTTCTCCAGTTCATCACGCTTCCACACCCGTCCTGTGGGATTGTGCGGATTGCAGTGGATGTATACTTTAACGTCCTCCCGGCTGCACAGAGCTTCGAAATGATCGAAGTCGAACTGCCAGCCATCATCATTTTCGAGCAGGGGGCAGTCGAAGATCTTCCGTCCGTTCCCCTTCACCATTCCTATGAATGCGTTATAGGAGGGCATGGTCAGGATGACGCCCTCCCCTTCTTCCGAAAACTGTCTGACCGCTTCACCCACCGTGAACATCACGGAAGGCGCATAATGGATCTCATCATCCTCAAGGACAATGCCGTACCTCCGATGCCACCAGCCTTTCACCGCTTCGTAGAACTTCGGATTCTGCCACTTCGTATAACCGAAGATGCCGTTGTCGATCCGCCTTTTCATCGCTTCCTGGACTGCCCCCGGTGTTTCGATGTCCATGTCTGCAATCCAGAACGGCTCGAGACCGTCCGTCCCGAAAAGCTTTTCCGTCCCTTCGTACTGGACGCTGTATGTACCTTCCCTCGTCGTGTGCCTATTGAAGTCAAAACTGCTCAAGTGATCTCCTCCAAACTGACCAGAATTTATATTGTCCAAGTATATTTTATCATTCTTTCCGGGTGAAATACATGACATAAAAAAAGCACCTTCAGAAAGATGCTTTGAGTCTGTATATTTTATTTCCCTTGGCTGAAAACTTGTCTTCGTACTCCGTCCTTATGTTGTCTTCCGGTTCGCCTGCATGAAGATCGAGCTTCACTTCATGGAAGACCATGCCGAAGTTGTTCAGGCTCCCGAGGCTGTACTCGAACAGCCCCCTGTTATCCGTCTTGAACTGGACGAGCCCCTCTTCGGCCAGGATGGAACGGTACTTAGAAAGGAACGTTTCATGGGTCAGACGGCGCTTCTCATGCCGGTTCTTCGGCCATGGATCGGAAAAATTGAGGTAGATCCTTTCCACTTCGTCCTTGTGGAAATACGTATCTATCTCACGTGCATCGAGCAGCAGAAGCCTGACATTATGAAGCTCCGCCTCCAAGATCTTCTCCACGACACGTATCATCACATTCTTGTCCAGCTCTATGCCCACATAGTTGATATGCGGGTTGCGGGCGGCAAGCTCCGTTATGAAGGTGCCCATCCCCGTACCGACTTCTATATGAAGTGGCCTGCTTTCGGGAAAGAAGTCACCGATCCTCCCGGAATAGCTCCCATCCGTATCCACGATATTGCTGTTTTCATTCAGAAATTCCATTGCCCAGGGCTTGTTGCGCATTCTCATTTAAGTTTCCCACCTGTTACTCATATCACTTTAATATTTGATGTTATATAAAACGGTCCCTCTGTATTACTTTGTTGAGGAAGATGATCCAGTCATTCATATCCTTGAAACGCTTATGGTCCTCATACCATTGGATCATCGTGATCGCCTGTACAAGCGTATACCACTTCATGCGCTTCATCAGATTCCTGTCGAGCGGCTTGCCGTAATCTTCGAGCCATCCTTTCCAGTCATCCGGTTCCACATAGGTGTAGAGGATCATACCCAGGTCTATCGCAGGGTCCGCAATCATTGCGCCTTCCCAATCCACCAGATACAGTTCATCCTGGTCGGAAAGCAGCCAATTGTTATGATTGACATCACCGTGGCACACCGTGCAGAAAGCTTCGTCGATCAGGGGCATCTCATTTTCCAGGTATTGGATTGCAGAGCGGACTGTATGATGGGCATTGACTTTCGGGGATAGTGAGGTCTGTATCTTGTTAAGCAACAGATCCGGCAGCATGGGCTTCATGCCGAGTTTTTTCAGCATAGTGAGAAGAGGACCTGATGTATGGATTTTCTTCATCAGTGAGGCTACCCTCTCCGAGCACATTTCTTCACGGGTCAGCTCCCGGCCATTTTTCCAATGCTGTGCTGTCACTACTTCTCCGGTCTCTATTCTCTTGGTCCAGACCAGTTTCGGCACAATACCTTCAGCGGACAGCGCTGCAAGGAAAGGGCTGGCATTACGTTTCAGGAACAGCTTCCTGCCATCTTGCTCTGCCTTATAGGCTTCGCCAGATGCTCCACCAACGGGGTCGAGTGTCCAGCCGAGCTGATAGAAATGCTCCAAATTCCACACCTCTTTTCGTCATCAAAGAAAAAAGCGCTAAATATTTAAAAATAAGATAGCGCCAGTTTCTGTTCGTGTTATAAATTTTATAGGGTTTTGAGGTTTATTTCAAGGACTATTATCCACAGATTTCATGACAACCACGCGTTGCGTACTCAAGAAACCATACAGTGTAAGCGTTGAAGCCGCTAAAATTTATTTGGGTAATTTTTCAGGTTAACATTATTTAACCAGATTTAATTCATGGATCCTCTGGTCGAATTCTTCCTGTATCTTCTGTGTGATGCTGCCCTTCGCACCATCGCCGACCTTTTCCCCGTCGACATGTGATACAGGCGTCACTTCCTGTGTAGTGCTTGTGATGAATACTTCATCCGCCGACTTCAGTTCATCAAGTGTGAAGGCCTTCTCCGCATATTCCAAGCCCTGCGCCTCTGCAATCTTCAGCACTTCCTGCCTGGTGATGCCGTTCAGTATCAGGTGGTTTGCAGGATGGGTCCTGAGCACACCATCACTGACGATGAATACATTCGTGGAGGACCCTTCAGTCACCACACCATCTCGATGCAGCAGTGTTTCATGGGCACCGGCACGCACTGCACGCTCCTTCTCCATGACGTTCGCCAGCAGGTTCAGACTTTTGACATGGCACTTCAGCCACCTGTAGTCGTTTGCCGTGATGACCTCGACGCCATTGTCCATCTGATGGGAGGGACGCGCCATTTCATTCATATAGGCGAGGATGACCGGCTCGGCACCTGCAGGATAGGCATGGTTCCTCGGATTGATGCCCCTTGACACCTGGATGTAGATGGATCCGTTTTCGATGCTGTTCTGTTCCTTCAATTCGGTGATGATGTCGATGAGCTTCTCGCGGTCAAGACCGTTGATTTCGATTTCCGATGCGCTCCTGACCAGCCGGTCCATGTGTTCATCGAGCGTAAAGAACGCGTTGTCGTATACTCTGACCACTTCATACACGCCATCCCCGAAGTAGAAGGCACGGTCGTTGTAGTCTACTGAAATTTCGTCGTCACTTTTGAATTCTCCATTATAGTAGCTTATCTTCATCCATCTCACCCTTTATACAGATTCTATGCAGTGCTTCAAGGTAGATCTCGGTTGCCATGAGCAGTTCATCAATTTTCATGCGTTCATTCTTCTGGTGCATCGTATCTACAGTATCCTTGAACATCGCCCCAAAGGCAACACCCTTTTTCAAGGTGCGGGCATATGTCCCACCGCCGATCGTGAACGGCTCCGTATCATCTTCAACATGGTTGCGGTAGGCATCGGTCAATATGTCCACCAGCGGGTCTTCCCTGTCCACATAATGGGGTGGCTGGTAGTCGAGGTCTTCGACGGTGAATCCCTGTCCATACACTTCTTCCTTGAGGCCTGTCATGCCCGATTCGAAGTCGAGCCCCTTCGGGTATCTCAAGTTGACTCCGAATATGCCGCCGTCCACTTCAGTGTAGTTGATCATACCGACATTCACGCTTGTCTCCCCCATTTCTGGGTGGGAAAAGTCCATTCCAAGCAGTGAGCCGTCTGTGCTGCCGACGAGCCGCTCCATCGCAAATTCCGTGAAGGCTGCAGCGTTGTTGTCGAGTGCCAGGCCGTTCAGGAAGCGTATGAGGATGAGACCGGCGTTCACGCCGACCTCCGGGGTCGAGCCATGCGCACTTCTGCCCTGCATACTCAGCTTGAGGAAGCCGTTGTCCACTTCGTATGCCCCATCGGCCTCCACTTCCCTCAGGAAATCTTCATATGACTGGATCACTTCACTCATGTTCTGCTGAACTTTCAATTTCGCTTCTGCATCTTCCGGAACCATATTGTACCGTTCGCCGGAAATCAGCACTTTCAGCTCTATTTTCGGTTCATGTTCATCAAGCGCCATCGGCTTCTGCACGAAATTGAATGTGGAAATGCCCTTTTCACCATGGATCAAAGGAAAAGCCGCATCCGGCGCAAAGCCGGCATCAGGCATCTCCTCAGATTTGAAGTAGGCCTCGGTGCACTGCCAATCGGATTCTTCGTCAGTTCCGACAATCAGACGGGTCCGGTATTTGAAGGGCAGCCCTTCTTCATGGAGTATCTTCATCGCATAATAGGCCGCGATCGTCGGCCCCTTATCGTCCTGTACACCACGGGCCACGATCTCCCCATCGACTATTTCCGGGACGAAGGGATCCGTATCCCATCCCTTGCCGGGAGGCACCACATCCACATGGCCCAATACACCGAAGAGCCTATCCCCTTCGCCTGCTTCGATATGGCCTGCAATGTTGTCCACATCCTTTATGGCCATGCCGTCACGGGCGCCGAGTTCCAGCATGTAGTCCAGTGCCGCCTTCGGTCCGGCGCCGACCGGCGCGCTGCCGGTCGGCTCGCCTTTTACACTTTCAATTTCCAGAAGTCCCATCAGATCATCGATCAGGCGCTCCCTGTAGTCTTCAACCAGCGCTTTATAATTCATGAGCATGCTCTCCCATCATATGTAACAGAATCTTTTTTTCAATAATAAAGAAAAATTGACATAAAAACAAGAGGATAGGGCAATAACAGCCCTATCCTCATTAAATATCTTCTATTTCTTTTTGTTTGAATCGTCATCATCTGTAACGACATGGATATTATGGTTGCCGTCCTTTTCACCCTCGTCGTCCACAACATCAATGTCCTTTGCTTGGTCCTTATTCAGTTCACCAAAGGAAACATCGTCCTGCAGATGCTCTTCCGGATGGAGGCCGCCCTCTGAAATCCATTCATTGTTCATCTGTTCTGCAGTGAGCTGTCCTTCAGCATCCATCCTGTCAGGTTTGGTGGTATGCTCACCCTCACTGTCCACGCTGCTCTTGCCCTGGCTTGGGGAGACCTTGTCATTCTGGTTGTTCTTATCCATTCTGGATTTGGCCTTCTCCTGTGCAGATTGTGCGTAGCCTTTTGGATCTTCCTTGGCTTTGTTGAACTCGGATTTAGCCTTTTCCTGATATTCTCCGGCCTGCTTCGTCACTTTTTCCTGATACTCGCTCGCCTGTTTGGTCACTTTCTCCTGGACGTTCTGAGCATAGCCTTTCGGATCCTGCTTCACCCTGTCATATTCACTCTTCGCCTTTTCCTGATACTCTCCAGCCTGCTGGGACAATTTGTCCTGAACATTCTGAGCATAGGATTTAGGGTCTTCCTTAACTTTATTGTATTCATTCTTGACGACATCACGGTTCTCTTTTTTGGACAATTGCTTAGCAGCGACTGCCAGCCCGAGCATAGCCGCGACTTTCAGTAGTCCTCCAGTTTTTCTAGCCATTTCCAACACCTCTTATTAAGTATTTTGTTTTGATATCTGATTCATATTTACCCTATCAGATTACCCTTAAACCTTTTTGATCAACTTGATTTCATTTTCACCTAATCTTCTGTAATCCCCGGGTGCAAGGTGTTCATCGAGTGCGAGATTTCCGAACCTGATGCGGTGGAGTGCAGTGACTTCGTTGCCCACGTGGTGGAACATCCGCTTGACCTGGTGGAACTTCCCTTCCGTAATCGTCAGCTCCACCTCGCGGGGGCCCAGCCTCTTTGCAGATGCCGGGGCTGTCGTGAACTCCTTCAGGGGAATCCCGGATTCAAGCTGTGAGATATCCGCTTCCGCCACTTCCTTCTCGAGTTCGGCAACATATGTCTTGCCTATCCTGCTCCTGGGGCTCAGCAGTTCATGTGCAAGCTTCCCGTCGTTGGTGATGAGCAGCAGGCCGGTAGTATCCTTGTCCAGCCTGCCGACTGGAAACAGCTGATCCTTCTGGGGGTGGTCGATCAGGTCGATCACCGTCGGAGTCGGACCCTTCTCGGTCGATGAGATGACGCCCTGCGGCTTGTTGAGCATGATGTAGATTTCCTCCTCCAGCACTACAGGGCCGCCGTCGAGCAGGACATCATCTTCCGCGGAGACCCTGGTCTTCGGGTCCGTGACGGTTTCACCCTCCACTGTGATCCGCTTCTTCTTTATCATGTTCTTCACTTCACTGCGGCTGCCGGCCCCGGCATTCGCCAAATATTTGTCCAGTCTCATCTAAAGCACCTTCAATCTCTTCCTGATCTTGTCCGCCCGGCTGCCGAGTATCTCATCGGCAAGCCCGGTCTTGAATGACAGCAGCATGTACACCAGACCACCGATCGGTACGGCCACCGCCATGAGGATGATTGCACCGGTTTTGCTGGAGATGTCCACATTGAACATGAGTATATAATAGATGATTTCCACCACGAGCAGCATGACGAGGCTGTACACTACAATTTCAGCCAGCGGCCTTATGAGCGGCCTGAAGCGGAATTCCCCGTACTTCTTGATGATCATGAAGTTGATCAGCACGCCGATGCTGAGTGCGATGCCCGTCCCCATCACAGCACCGACAGTCTGGAACTGCATGATGAGCGGAATGTTGATCGCCGCCTTGATCGCCAGCATGATCAGGACCACGTACAGGGTCAGGTTCTGCTTGTCGATGCCCTGGACGATCGAGCATGTGATCGTGAACAATGAGATTGCGATGCTCACCGGTGCATAGAAGAGCAGGATCTTTATGCCCATTTCATTGTAGCTGTAGAATGATGTATAGAGCGGTGCAGAGAGGATCATCATGCCGATGGCTGCCGGAATGACGAAGAAGAGCAGCATGAGCACCATCATCTTGATCTGCTCGTGCACATCCCCCATTTTGCCGCGCTGGTAATTCTTCGTGATGAATGGCAGTATGGTGATCGCAAATGCAGATGCGAAAGCCGTCGGGATCATGACCAGCTTGTGCGTCGTCAAGTTCAGCATGCCGAACCATGCATCATGGTACTGCTCCGGCACACCGCCGAGGGCAAGGCCGTTGTTGTGGGTCAGCTGGTCGATGAACATCGTCAGCGGAATGCTGATGCCCACGATGATGAACGGGATGCCGTAGCGGATGATCTCTGAGTACATTTCACGGTATGAAAAATCATAATCGGTGTCATCCGTCGCCATCATGCGGTCGATATGCCCCTTCCGTTTCCTCCAGAAATACCAGAGCGTTCCCATGGCGGCAAGGACACCCACGAATGCGGCGAAGACTGCCACTTCATTTGCCGTCTGGACAGTACCATCCAGAATATAGATGACGATGAATGCGCCACCCAGCAGGAAAATGATCCGGATCAGCTGTTCGATGACTGCGGAGACGCTTGTCGGGCCGAACGATTCGAATCCCTGGAATATGCCGCGCCACGTCGCCATGAACGGCACGACGATGACGGCTACGCTGACGACCCTGATGATGCGCGTGACATCTTCAGTCGACCAGCGGTGGGCGCCGTCCCCAGCTGCGAGCATCTGCAGTTCGGCAATGAACGGTGCAGCCATGAAGAGCGCGAGAAAGGCGATGACACCTGAGCCGAGCATCACAAGCAGGCTCGACCGGTAGAGCTTCTGACTTGTGGCATAGGCCCCAAGCGCATTATATTTCGATACATATTTGGATACGGCCCCCGGCACACCCGCTGCTGCAATCGACAGCATGATGGTGTATGGTGTATAGGCATATCCGTAGAGGGCGAGGTTTTCCTCGCCGCCCATTATGCTGTAAAATGGAATGAGGTAAAGCATTCCAAGAAGCTTCGTGATGAATGTTGCGATGGTCAGCAGGAACGTACCCCGTACCAGATTATTTGAATCAGACATTTTATAACCCTCTTACTTTAAGAATAATATCCATTATAATCGAAAGCATATCAGTTTTAAACAAAAAGGAGAACATCCCATGTACCATACGATAGTAGTCGGCGGCGGTGTAAGCGGGCTCATGGCCGCCTATGCCGCTTCCGAAAACGGCAGCCGCGTCCTGCTCATAGAAAAGAATAAATCCCTCGGAAAGAAGCTGCTTATCTCGGGCGGCGGACGGTGCAATGTCACGAACAGGCTTCCCTATGAGGAGATCATAAGCCACATCCCGGGCAACGGCAAATTCCTCTATGGCCCCTTCAGCACCTTCGACAACGAAAGCATCATACAATTCGTCGAGTCCCGGGGCGTCTCCCTCAAGGAGGAGGACCATGGCAGGATGTTCCCCGTCACCGACCGGGCACAGGACATCCTCACCGTATTCCTGGATGCCCTTGAAAGGAACACAGTTGAAATCCGGAAGGAGACCATCGTCAGGCAGGTGCTTGTGGAGGATGGCCATGCTGAGGGCGTGGAACTGGCGGATGGAACGATGATCCGGGCGGATAATGTCATCGTCACCACAGGAGGCAGGAGCGTGCCCCAGACCGGTTCTACAGGCGACGGCCACCGCTTTGCCGAATCCGCCGGCCATACGATTACGGAACTGTTCCCGACCGAGGTGCCCATCACCTCCCCCGAGCCTTTCATAAAGGAAGGCCGCCTCAAGGGCCTGAGCCTCTCCGACGTCTCCCTTTCGGTACTGAAGAAGAACGGGAAACCGAGGGTGGCCCATCGGATGGATATGATCTTCACCCACTTCGGCATCAGCGGCCCCGCCGCCCTCCGGTGCAGCCAGTTCGTCCATAAGGAAAAGCAGAAGCAGAAGAAGGCAAGCATCCTCATGTCCCTCGACTTCTTTCCGGATGAAAGTGCCGGGGCGCTCCGTGCGATGATAGAAGAGAGCATCGGTGCAAACCGGGACCGCTCCCTGAAGAATACACTGAAGACCTTCCTGCAGGAACGGCTTGTCCTCTTCATGCTGGATCACCTGGATATAGATGGTGCAACAAGCGGCCACCATGTATCCAGAGGGAATATCGAAAAGATCGTCCAGTTCCTGAAGGCTTTCGAGTTCAATGTCGACGGCACCCAATCGATTGAAAAGGCATTCGTCACCGGCGGTGGTGTAAAGCTTTCGGAGATCACACCGCAGACGATGGAGAGCCGCAAAGTGTCGGGGCTTTATTTTGCCGGAGAGGTCCTTGATATACATGGATATACGGGCGGCTACAATATAACGAGCGCACTCGTCACGGGTTACGTGGCAGGGCACAGCACCACGCTTTAGGACGCATGCACAAAAGAACACCTCCCATGGGCTGATACACAGCCTGACGGGAGGTGTTCTTCTAGTTTGCTACGATATTGACGAGTTTGTTCGGTACGACGATGACTTTCCGGACGGTCTTCTCACGGATTGCTTCCTGCACCCTGTCGGATTCAATCGCAATGCGTTCAAGATCATCCTTCGTCGCTTCGGTCGGCACATTCATCTTTTCCTTTACCTTGCCGTTGACCTGGATGACGATTTCGACCTCGTTCTCGACCAGTTTGGATTCATCGAACTGCGGCCATGCTTCATATGCAAGCGTTTCATTATGTCCGAGCTTCTCCCACAGTTCCTCTGCCACATGAGGGGCTACCGGAGCGAGGAGTTTGACGAACCCTTCGATATGGGATCTGCCGAGTGCCTCCTGCTTGTAGCATTCATTGATGAAGACCATGAGCTGGGAGATGGCCGTATTGAAGTTCAGCGATTCGAAGTCCTCTGTCACTTTCTTGACAGTCTCATGATAGACCTTATCGAGCGCCGGCGTCTCCTGTGCAGCCACATTCCCCTTCAGTCTGCCCTCTTCATCGACGAGCAGCCTCCATACGCGGTCGAGGAAGCGGCGGGCACCGTCTAGTCCGTTGTCGTTCCAAGCGACGGACGCTTCGAGCGGCCCCATGAACATCTCATAGAGGCGCAGCGTATCTGCACCATGGGAGCGGACGATGTCATCCGGATTGATGACGTTGCCCTTCGACTTGCTCATCTTCTCGTTGCCCTCACCAAGGATCATCCCCTGGTTGAACAGCTTCTGGAAAGGCTCCTGCGTATCGACCACGCCGATATCGTAGAGCACCTTGTGCCAGAACCTTGCATAGAGCAGGTGGAGCACCGCATGCTCCGCGCCGCCGATATAGAGGTCCACAGGCATCCAGTGGTCGATCTTCTCTTTTGATGCCAGGGCCTCCGTATTGTGCGGATCGATGAACCTCAAGTAGTACCAGCAGCTGCCAGCCCATTGCGGCATCGTATTGGTCTCCCTGCGGCCCTTCACGCCATCTTCCCTGACGACCGTTATCCAGTCCTCGTTGTTGGCAAGCGGGGATTCTCCTGTACCCGACGGCTTGATCTGCTCCATTTCAGGCAGCATCAGCGGCAGTTCGGATTCATCCACGACGCTCATCGTGCCGTCTTCCCAATGGATGACGGGAATCGGCTCGCCCCAGTAGCGCTGGCGTGAGAACAGCCAGTCACGGAGTTTGTATGTCGTCTTCTGCTCCCCTGCACCCTTCTCTTCCAGGATGCGGATCGACTTCTCGATCGCCGCCTCCTTGCCGAGGCCGTCCAGTTCACCGGAATTGACGTGTTCCCCGTCACCCGTATAGGCTTCTTCTGAAACGTCTCCGCCTGCAACCACTTCTTTGATCGGCAGGTCGTATTCCTGTGCAAATTCATAGTCACGCTCATCATGGGCCGGTACGGCCATGATTGCTCCCGTACCATAGGAAGCCAGTACATAATCCGCAATCCATATCGGCATCTTTTCACCCGACAATGGATTGACGGCGTAGGCACCTGTGAATACGCCCGTCTTCTCCTTGGCGAGATCGGTACGTTCAAGCTCGCTCTTCCTTGCGGCCTTTTCCTGATAGGCTTCGATTTCAGAACGATGGTCATCCGTCGTGATGACATCGATCAGCTCATGCTCCGGAGACAGCACCGCATATGTCGCACCGTGGATCGTATCAGGGCGGGTCGTGAATGCCGTGAACGATTCTCCAGTACCTTCTATTTCAAAGCGGATGTTCGCCCCTTCGGATTTGCCGATCCAGTTCCTCTGCATATCCTTGAGGGATTCCGGCCAGTCCAGATCATCCAGGTCCTCCAGCAGGCGGTCTGCATATTCCGTGATCTTGAGCATCCACTGCTTCATCGGCTTCCTGACGACAGGATGCCCGCCACGCTCGGAGAGGCCGTCGATGACTTCTTCATTGGCGAGAACCGTACCGAGCGCTTCACACCAGTTCACCGGCACTTCATCAATATAGGCGAGGCCTTTGTTGTACAGCTGGATGAAGATCCACTGTGTCCATTTGTAGTATTCGGGATCCGTCGTGTTGATTTCGCGGTCCCAGTCATAGCTGAATCCGAGCTCCTTGATCTGACGGCGGAAATTGTCGATGTTCTTTTCATTGAAGGCCCTGATGTCATTGCCCGTATCGATGGCATACTGCTCGGCCGGCAGCCCGAATGCATCCCAGCCCATCGGGTGCAGTACATTATATCCCTGCATCCTTTTCATGCGTGAAATGATGTCCGTTGCCGTGTAGCCTTCCGGGTGCCCGACGTGCAGACCGGCGCCTGAAGGGTAAGGGAACATGTCGAGTGCATAGAATTTCTTCTTGCCGATTTCGTCCTCCGTCTTGAATATCTTTTCGTTCTCCCAGTGGGTTTGCCATTTTCTTTCGATGTCCATATGATTGAACGCCATAAAAATCCTCCTTGAATATAAATAATCCCATGCCTGTATAAGCATGGGACGATCATATATGTATACGACCGCGGTACCACCCGCATTCACCGTTAAGTGCAACTTCGTTCGATGGGATTCAGTTCAGTCCGGATGAGTTCATATGGATCCACTACTGGTTCACAGCATCCACCAGCTCTCTTGGAATGGACTCGCATACTACTATTTCCAACACTTATAAATATAGAATATATTCAGGCAATAAGCAAGCTGTATATTCATTTCGGACGGATATCGAGCCCTTCGAGCTCAAGCAGCAGCCGTTTCTTCCCTACACCACCCGTATATCCGCCGAGCGTCCCGTCGGAGGCGATCACCCGATGGCAGGGCACGATGATGGAAATCGGGTTCCTGCCGTTCGCATTCGCCACAGCACGCGAGTGGTTCGGCCCGCCGCAGTCGGCAGCGAGTGTCTTGTAGCTGATCGTCTCCCCGTACGGGATGTCCCTGAGCCTGTCCCACACCTTCCTCTGGAATGCCGTCCCCTCATGTTCCAGGCTGATCGGCACCTCGAAATCCCGGCGGCTGCCGGCGAAGTATTCCTCAAGCTCCCGGACACACTGGCGGATGACCCCGGAAGCTTCTTCGGGACCATCAACCCCTTCCACGACAGCGGCTTCATCAGCATGATCCAGTACGATGATGGTGTCTGCGTCAGAAACGATTTTGAGACATCCGATCGGCGTCTGCATAATATAGGTTTCCTTCATATCTATCAGTCCTTATAGGTGATTTTAAATCCCTGGTCATAGCGTGCACCGACTTTCCTGAGCATCCACAGTGACGAGAGGGCCATCACAAGCAGTATGCCCCCTGCTGTAAGCAGCTGGATGGCTGAAACCCCGTCGTCGCCGATTACACCCAGGATGATGGCGGTCAGCACTAGAACAACAAAGATTACGATGGTGATCACAATGTTGCTTGCAGTGTCCAGCCTTTTCACCGGGTTCTTGCTGCTGACGACCGGATTGGCACTGCCGATATACATCCCCACAGGCACTGCGGCCATCGACATAAGGATGATGAAGACCAGCAGCTGGAGCAGGACCCCGATGCCTGCGGATGAAAAAAGCCAGGCGACGGTGAAGGCCGCCATTACTACGGGAGCGGTCGTGAGGAGGGTGAAGCCATATTTTGCACCGGCGATATGCCTCCCGGAGAGCGGCAAAGCCTTCAGCATCGCAAAATGCTCTGCATCCCGGGCGGTATTGTATGCGCCGATGAAGAGGGAGATGACGAGCGTCCCCCCTATCGCCGTAACAAGAAGCTGGCTTGCCCCGATCGCCTCCGTAGCTGATCCGGTATCCACCGAGGTGGAAAAGTAGATGAAGAGCAGCGGCATCAGGTAATACGGCAGCAATGCGGCAATCTCCTTGAAGTTCCGGGTCGTGAGCTTCAAGTCCTTCTGCATGAGTGAGCCGATGGGATGGCGCACACGGCCATCCGTCATCCTGTGCTTTCTGCCTGAGCGGCCGCCCGCTTCCCATCCACGGGAAAGAGCGCGCACCGATACAAGTTCGGCTGCCTTCAGGGCCAGCACGGCAGCCGCAATGAGAAGCACCGCAGCGATGGTGCCCGGGAGCACTTCATAGCCGTACAGGAACCCGCTGAATGTAATGGGCAGATCTGCCAGGAATGACAGTACGCCGCCCAGAGACCCTCCCACCTGGAGCAATACTAAATATACCAGGATGAATGAAATGCCGCCGAGGAACGAAAGTATTTCACTGACTTTCCTGACGGGGAGGATGTTCGCCGTCAGGAAGATGAAGGCATATGCCGAAGCGGTGATGACGGTGGACAGTACAAGAAAGTAGACCAGACTGTCTGCGAGCAGCAGCCACTGTCCGAACCTTATCGACAACGCCATCCCAATGACCACTCCCAGGGGCATCAGGATGGATGCAGTATAAATGAGGCCATGTTTGATGAACTTTGCAAAGAACAGTGCGGCTGAGGATATGGGGAATGACAGGTAGAGCTGCACATTCCGATCCAGTATCAGATCCTTGATGATGAAATGGACCGACAGCAGCAGCAGAATGATAGCAGCGGTGATCGACAGCAGCAGCATATACCCATCCAGCATGCTTTCCTCGACAGAGAGGGTGAGGGAAAACACCACGGAAACGAGCATCGGCAGCGGAAACAGCAGCAGCAGGAGTCCGAGAATGATGTAGAGCACCATCTTCGTCTCCCCGAGCGACTTCCAATAGTTGAAGAGGGACCGCAGTTCTGTCTTTAGTATCAGACGGACCATGATCAGCTCCCCCCAGTCAATTTCAGGAAGATGTCCTCAAGCGTCGCATCCGGTTCTTTAATGCGGCTCCTCAGCTCACCCAGGGAGCCGTGCGCCAGATTCTCTCCATTATATATGATCAGTATATCCGTCGCGATCTCTTCAGCAAGCGCAAGGTTGTGCGTGGTCAGGAAGACCGTCTTCCCCTGCTTGATGTAGTCGCGCAGATAGTTCTTCAAGTTCCTGTTGCTTTTCGGGTCGAGACCCACGGTCGGTTCATCGAGGAAAAGGATATCCGGCTTGTGCACCAGGGCGCCGATGAGCGCCACCTTCTGCCTCATGCCGTGGGAGTATTCCTCGACCAGCGTGTCGAGTTTCCCTTCAAGTTCGAACATTTCCACAAGCTTCTGCTGCTCCTCCCTGAAATCCGCCTCATCCATACGGTAGGCACTGGAGATGAAGTTGAGGTATTCCCGCCCGGTGAGCTTGCCGATGAGGTCCGGTGTATCAGGGACGAAGCTGATCCGCTTCTTAAGATGGATCCTCTCCATCCCCATCTCCTCCCCGAAAAGCTCAACCGCCCCCGAGGTCGGCTTGAGCAGCCCGGTCATCATCCGGATGGTCGTCGACTTCCCCGATCCGTTCGGTCCGATGAAGGCGAACAGTTCCCCTTCCCCCACCGAAAAATCGAGATCCTTCACTGCTTCGTGTGTGCCGTATCTCTTGCCCAACCGGTCCACTTTGATCATATTATCCCCTGCCTCACATAAACTTTTTCCTTCCTCCATCATACATCAAACAGCACCCGGCAGAAAAGTTTCCGGGGGACGCCCCGTCCATCAAATCTACATGCGATTCCCCCGCCGTGATATGGTACAATGCCAAATATGAACAAGAGGTGAAGAATATGACGGATTTCAAATACAGTTTTGATGATAAGCGTTACCACACGCTGAACTATCATCTTAAGAATACATTCAATGAAAAGATTTTCAAGGTCGCCCTGGATGCCGGATTCGACTGCCCAAACAGGGACGGCACCGTCTCCTACGGCGGGTGTACATTCTGCTCGGTTGCCGGCAGCGGTGATTTTGCCGGGGACCGGGTCGACCCGATCTCCGTACAGTTTGAAAAGATCAGATCCAACATGCAGAGCCGAAAATGGAAGAACGGCAGATACATCGCCTACTTCCAATCATTCACCAACACACATGCGCCCCTTGAAGTGCTGCGTGAAAAATTCGAAGCGGCGCTTGAAATAGACGGCGTAATCGGGCTCTCCATCGGCACACGCCCGGACTGCCTGCCGGATGATGTCGTGGAATACCTGGCGGAACTGAACACACGTACCTACCTCTGGGTCGAACTTGGTCTCCAGACGGTGCATGACAGCACTTCAAAGCTGATCAACCGTGCCCATGACCTGGACTGCTACCTCGAGGGTGTTGAGAAGCTGAGGAAGCATGACATCAATGTCTGCAGCCATATCATCAACGGGCTCCCCCAGGAGGACCGTAAAATGATGATGGAGACTGCTGAAGCTGTTGCAGGCATGGACGTACAGGGCATCAAGATCCATCTGCTCCACCTCCTGAAGGGCACACCTATGGTCAAGCAGTATGAAAAGGGGCTCGTCTCCTTTCTGGACCAGGCGGACTACGTCAATCTCGTGTGCGACCAGCTTGAGATTCTCCCAGAGGATATGATCATCCACCGCATTACAGGTGATGGCCCGATCGACCAGCTCATCGGCCCGATGTGGAGCACGGATAAGTGGAATGTGCTCAACAGCATCGACGCGGAGCTGAAAAGAAGAAATACCCACCAGGGAATCAGATACAAGGAGAAGATCAATGCTTAGACGTGTACTCCCGCAGGCGAAGGCGTTTGCTGAAGCGATCATACAGGAGGGGGATGCTGTAGTCGATGCGACATGCGGCAACGGGCATGACACGAAGTTTCTTGCCGGCCTCGTCGGTGCAGAAGGCAAGGTCTACAGCTTCGATATACAGGCAGAAGCGATCGAGAATGCCCGCACGCTGTGCAGCGGCCATGATAATATAGAATTCATATTGGATTCACATGGAGATGTCGACAGCTATACCGGCGACAGGGCATTGAAGGCTGCCATGTTCAACCTCGGTTATCTCCCAAAGGGCGACAAATCGATTACGACGACGCCCGACTCCACGATACTTGCCATACAAAAGCTTTTCGACCGCCTTGTGGATGGCGGCCGCATCATCATCGTCGTCTACCATGGACATCCGGGCGGCAAGGTTGAACGGGATGTGCTGATGGAGCAGCTTTCGCAGTGGTCCCAAAAGGAGGCACAGGTGCTCAAGTACCAGTTCATCAACCAGAAGAACGATGCCCCGTTCCTATTATGCATAGAAAAGAACAGACACGCCTGAAGCCAGGCGTGTCTGTCTATCTCAGGAGGCCGATCCTGAACAGCTGGGCACTGAGGAAGCGCTCCAGGTGGTAATAGGGAACGGCAGTCTGTTCCCTCTGGAAGATGCTGTGTTCGATGCCTCCCAGCATATGGAAGGAGAGCTCTCCGGTATTCATCTGTTTGATGTATTTTGCAGTAAGATGGGGTTCGATGATGTCATTCTCCCTGCTCAGCATTGCCAGCACCGGTACATCCGGGAAGTCATCCATGGACTCCGCCGTTGATTTCATCTGGTTGATCACCGTCCGGTACCAGTGGTAGCTGACTTTGCGCACAAGCATCTCGTCATTTTCGTACTGGTCCCGAAATTTCCTGTCTTCGGTCAAATAGCTGAAGTGGATGCCCGGGTCGAACCGCGAAGCATCACTCGATGTCCGGACGCTTGTCCGTATGGTGTTCTTTCTGTTTATGAAGGACTGTTTGAATGCCAGCAGCGGATTCAGCAGGATCAGACCATCGGTCATGATCAGGTTCTGCCGCACAGCTTCGATCGCTATCAATCCGCCAAGACCCTGGCCGAGCACGAACGTCGGCAGCCGGTAGGCCCGCGCTACTTCGTGCCACTCGTGGACACGGTCCAGGTACTGTGTGAAATCAGTGATGTGCCCCTTATTCATGCGTGTGGTCTGGCCGTGGCCCGGGAGGTCCCCCGTGATGACGTGATACCCTGAATTCCTCAGCTGGGATATCACTTGCGCATAGTATTCATGATGCTCCATCATGTCATGTATGACGACGACTGCACCCCTGGCCTGCTTGTCCGTTTCCCATTTCCACATTGCAATGCTCCTAACATACTGTAATTCATTCTTATATGATAAACTTATTATAACAATCCATTAGAAGAAAGGACATGAGAAATGATACTTGACTACAAAGGCAGTACGCCGCAGATTCATGAAAGCGCTTTTATCGCTCCGAATGCTACAGTGATCGGTGATGTAGAGATCGGTGAGCAGTCATCCGTGTGGTTCGGCACAGTGCTGCGGGGGGATATTGCACCCATCCGCATCGGCAGCCATACGAACATACAGGATCTTTCGATCCTGCATGAAACCCCGGATATGCCGCTTGTCATCGAAGACAATGTGACCGTCGGACACAAGGTGACGCTCCACAGCTGCACAATAAGGGAAAATGCATTGATCGGCATGGATTCCACTGTGCTTGATGGTGCAGTGATTGGGGAGAACGCCTTCATCGGTGCAGGCAGTCTCGTAACGCCCGGCACTGAAATACCTGCCAATACGATGGCATTCGGCCGACCGGCAAGAGTCGTCAGAGACCTGACCGATGAAGATCTGGAAGAAATGAAGAGAATCAATGAAACCTATGTCAACCATATTCCGCACTACAAATAAATTATGGTTACTGCATGAATTTAATGTCTAAAAGAAAGAATTAAGGGTACAAGACTGTTACGAAGATTCGGGAGGTAAATTATGCCATTATTAAGAGATGTATTCATCGCACTATCGGAAAATGCAGTATTGAACGACGCCAGCAAGAAGATTGGCCTGAAGTTCGGGGCCAACAAAGTGGTCGGCGGCATTACAGTAGAAGAGACGATCGAACGTATAAAGGATGTCAATTCCCAGGGTATGAGCGTCAGCTTCGACAACCTTGGCGAATTCGTCACCAATAAGACCGATGCCATAAAAGAAAAGAACCTCATCCTGAAGATGATACAGGCCATTGGGGAGGAAGGTGTGGATGCCTCAGCCTCCATCAAACTTTCACAGATCGGCCTCAACATCGACTTTGATTTCTGCATGGACAATATCAGGGAAATCATGGATGCTGCAAAGGCGCAGAATATGTTCGTCAACATCGACATGGAGAACTATGCAGCCTATGACGATACCATCCGCATCGTCGACCAGCTCATGGAGGAATACGACAACGTGGGCACGGTGCTTCAGTCCTATCTGTTCACCGCGAAAGACGATGTCTACAAATACAAGGACAGACGGATCCGCTTTGTCAAAGGTGCCTATAAGGAGTCGCCGCAGGTCGCCCTCCAGAGCAAGGAGGATATCGACAAGGCGCTGGAACTGCTGATCAGGCTCCATCTGACCAAAGGGGACGGCTTCACTTCCATAGCCACCCATGACCACAACATCATCGAAGACATGATAGACTTCATAAAGGAAAACGATATTCCAAACGACAGGTTCGAGTTCCAGATGCTCTTCGGATTCCGCAAGGAACTCCAGAGGGAGCTTGTCGACAGGGGATACAATGTATGTGTCTACATCCCATTCGGCACCGACTGGTACGCCTACTTCATGAGAAGACTGGCGGAACGTCCGCAGAACATCAATCTGGTCGTCAAATCCCTCAGCAAGGACCCAACAGTCCAGGCCGGTGCTGCAGCGGCAGGAGCATTGACCATTGGAATCGCCGCCCTGAAATTCTTTACAAGAAAATAGATCGGACAATATTAAAAGCGCAACTTTTCAAGTTGCGCTTTTTTCATTTCAGCTGATTGTAGAACTGACCCACAATCTTTTGTGCATTCCTGTTCAGCAGCTGTACTGAATTGGACAGGTAATCGGCACCGGTCGTCAAAGATCCGAGGACGAACATGTTTTCAATCGTCCCGGTCTTGGGACTGATGACATGCCGCTTCTGATCGACCAATATGCCGCCGAATTCACTTGGTGCAATAATCTGATGGTTGAGGAGTGCACCGATGATGCCGGTGTCGTCCTGCCTGACGTCCTTCTCCGGACCCGTCGCATTGATGAGTGTACGGATGAAGTACTGTTCCTCCTCATCTGTTGAAACAATGAATTCATCCTCCTTCTCTATGCTGCGGGTTCCGTCCACAATATGGAGCTGCCCCGCCTCCGCCCATTTGATGAGGTCTTCAGCAACCTCGAGAGGCATCGGCGAATGGTTTTCTTCTATTAGAGGATGATATTTGTCCAGAAATTCAACCTTGTCGGAACGGGAGAGATATTGGTAGACATCACTGAATATGGGGTTCACGCTGATGATCACATACTGCAGGCGGCCGATTTCATCGAGATGGCTGACATCGAAGCGAAGGTCGGCGAGTGTATTCCCGGTACGCCGGTCGAGCAGGGCTTCATCAACACCCTGATGCGCGAGTTCCTTCCTGAAGAGCTCCTTGATGGACTCCAGGCTGATTTCATCATTCACCTTCAATGATTCGAGCTTTTCATAAGTGAAATGCGAGAGCTCAACATCAGTCGGCGTCCCCCTCACGGAAGGCATGTCACCGCTTCTTGAAAAGGCATGGACTTCCGGCACTCCCCTCTCGATCAGCAGGTAGCGGATGCAGTCTATGGCCGACAGTCCCGAGCCGACGATTCCAATCCTGTCATCGTCGACATCGGACAGACCTTCATCCAGGGGATAGGGATCATAGATGTAGCCTTCAGAGGCTTTCAACTGGTATGGGTCCAAATAGTTCAGCTGGCCGATCGTCAAAAACAGCTGGTCGTAGATTTTCACTTCGTCCCCCGAATGGAGGGTGAAACGGCCGTTTTCCGAATCATACTGGATGTCATCCGCCAGGGTATGATGCAGATGGACATTGTCATGCGCTTTTGCGACCGATGTCATCAGTTCCCGCATGTATTCCCCGAACAGATGCCTGCTGGTATAGGTGACGGGTTCATGCGAATTGGATTCGAGCCATTCCCTGTAGGAAGGGTGGCCATTCCCGAGTGACATCTCCTCCGTGGGTACATTGATCAGCAGATGCCTGCTGTCTGCCTGATAGGCCGGTCCCCTGCCCATCATCCTTTCCGTATCATATATATCGATCCTGAGTTCTTCACCGAACTCCGGGTTATGTACCATATGATTCAATATGGAGACGGATGAGACTCCGCCGCCGATGATTGCTATATTCTGCCTTTTCTCCATCAGTCCACACTCTCTTCCCAACTTTTCTTATGTTAATATTATAAAGACATCTTTTGATTTTTGCATTATACTCCAACCATTTCCGAAGGAGGACACATATTGAAGAAGTATCTATACATATCACTGGGCGCCATGATCGGGGCACTGCTGAGATTCTCCATATCCTATGCTGCGATGGCTGCCGCCAGTCCATTCTTCATGGGCACGCTGATCGTGAACATGCTCGGGGCATTCATTGCCGGGGTCGTGCTCAGAAAGTACCATGCCAGGGAGGGGCATCTACGCGACTTCCTCATCACCGGGCTTTTGGGCAGCTTCACAACATTCTCAATGCTGACCTATGAGCAGTACCTGCTGCTCTCCTATGGAGAATACTACATCTTCCTCACCTACCTTACCATAAATATCGTCGGCGGATTCAGTCTTGCCCTGTTGGGCTGGAAGGCAGGTGGCTCCAGATGATCGGTATCATACTCCTTGCCTTGGGTGCCGCGCTTGGTGTTGCAGTGAGGGCCTATATCGTCTCTTTGAAGATATTCGAACGCTTCAGCCTGCCTTATGGGACTTTCACCGTCAATGTCGTCGGAGCATTTCTGATGGGGCTCAGCATGCCCCTCATCATACAGGGCAGTCTGCTCTACTTCATGGTCATATTCGGATTCCTGGGCGGGCTGACCACCTACTCCGCCTTTACCCTCGACCAGCTCAGACTGTTCGAAGCGAAGGCATTCAGGAAGCTCATCAAATACACTTTCATGATGATGTTTTTCTGCCTTGTCGCCCTCGCACTGGGACTGCTGGTCGGAGTCTCCCTCTGATCCCATCAAAAAAAGCCTGTATCCGATGATACAGGCTTTATTATGTTCTATATCTTCATTGAAGTGATTTTTGTTTCAAGATACGGCTCGATGCCTTCCGGTCCGCCTTCACGGCCGATGCCGCTTTCCTTCAGGCCGCCGAACGGAATGTGTGCTGCGCTCGGCTTCCCGTTATTCCATCCGAGCACACCGAAATCAAGGCCTTCCTGCAACCTGATGCCATCACGGTAGCTCTCAGTGAAGAAGTATGCCGCGAGGCCGTATTCGGTATCATTAGCCTTCTCTATTGCCTCATCGAGGGTCGCGAATGTCTGGATCGGCGCGACAGGCCCGAACGTTTCCTCGTTCATGATGAGCATATCGTCCGTAGCGCCTGTAATGACCGTCGGTTCGATGAAGTATCCGGCATCCTTGCTGCCTTCGCCGCCGGCTGTGACCTGACCGCCTTTATCCTTCGCATCACTGATGTGCCTCATGACCTTATCGTAACCATCCTCATTGATCATCGGCCCCACTTCAACACCTTCGTCGAGTCCATTGCCGACCTTGAGCGTCTTCACACGGTCCGCAAACTTCTGGCTGAATGCTTCTGCGACATCTTCATGCACATAGAACCTGTTGGCACAGACACATGTCTGCCCGGAATTCCTGAACTTCGTGGCCACCGCGTGCTCAACAGCCATATCGAGGTCTGCATCCTTGTTGACTACAAGCGGGGCGTGGCCGCCGAGTTCCATCGTGATGTTCTTCACTGTGGATGCCGCGCCCTCCATCAGTGTCTTGCCGACGGCGGTCGAGCCTGTGAATGTCAGCTTCATAATTTTTTCCGAGTGGGAGAATACCTCTCCGACGTCCTTGCCGGATGCCGTCACATACTGGATGACCCCTTCCTCGAAGCCCGCCTCCAGTGCAAGGTCGAGGAATCTGATGGCGGACAGCGGCGTTTCACTGGCGGGCTTGACGATGAATGTACATCCTGCCGCCACCGCCGGCGCGGCTTTCCTGGCCATCATAGCGACGGGGAAGTTCCATGGCGTAATGGCTGCAACCACGCCGATCGGCTGTTTGGTGACGACCAGGCGGACATCATCTTCGTGCTGTGGAATCGTCCGGCCATACACCCTTTTCCCCTCTTCGGCATAGTAGTCGATATAGCTGCATGCATACTCCACTTCTCCTGCAGCTTCCTTGAGCGGCTTGCCGTTCTCCTTTGTGATCAATTCTGCGATTTCGTCTTTATTCTCCCTGATGAGTTCAGCCCACCTGACCAGCAGTGCACTGCGGTCATGCGCATTCTTCTTCCTGTACTGCTTGAACATCTCGTGCGCTTTGTCGATCTTCCTTTCGATGTCTTCCCTGCTTTCCTTCTTGACCCGATCAACCTCTTCCCCGGTAGCCGGGTTCATCACGATTATTTCTTCAGACATTGCTACGCCTCCTTGGAATAAATAAAAACCCTATAAAAAAATTATAGGGCTTTTTCATATTCAAGACAAAGAATACGATTACGGATTCAGTTGGAAGATCGCCTCTGCAATCTCATCCAGATCTTTGACGGTGTACTGGAACCTTCCATGGAAGACATACTTCAGGAAGAAGTTCTCGAGCTCCTCCTCACCGACAAGGACTTTTATGGATGGATCATTGGAGTAGTTGCTGATGGAGTAGTTTCCGTTGTCCTGCGGATTGAAGTACAGCATCGGCACGACATCATATTCGAGCTTGAAGACGTTCTTCAGCTTCTCGGCCGAAATCTTCGTCTCTTCTATGGTGTCATTATAGTAGTTGACCGATACATTCTTATCATCCGACTTTTCGAAGATCAGCGTCTGCTCCTTCGACTTGTCGAGATCCAGAAGGTCGAAGAACGACTCGATATATGGCAGCTGCTCGAAGTTGCTTTCATCCACGCCGTGCAGTATATGACCCTTCCAATACTTGGAATCGATCAGATAGATGCCGGTGCGTGTAAGCACTAGATGGTCGATCTTGCGTGTATTTGTATAGTTCCTTGATGGCAGATAGACGTTGGACAGTATATACATGTCCGTTTCCCTGATCTTCTCATCACGTACAAGACGATCTTTCAATTGGATCAGCGAGAGGTCGGTCAGGTACTCCCCCTTGTCCACCGTGAACTGACGCAGGCTGGAGAGCTTGTTGTTGAGCAGGGTCGTATCATTATGGTACTTTTCGTTCAGCGAAGATACTTCCTTCCTATACTCGAGACGCTGCTCTTCATTGTCGGATTCATACTTCTCTACGAGGCTTTCCTTTTCCTTGCCATACTCCTCTTTGAGCGCGTTGACCCTGTTTCTATGCTTGAGGTAATAGACCAGGAAAGCGATGGCAATGGCAAGCAGCAGTACCGCCAGCGCAATGACGATTGGGTCAGTGAAAATTTCCGTATTCATAGCTCCTTCTCAATTCCCTTCCATATTATAATTTTGTCGTCTTGCCTAAGACTTTGTTCATTATACCAAAATAATATATGTTTACGGTCAAAAACAAATATTTTAATGAAAATCTATTTGCCATCTATCATATCCGTGTGAATCTACAATATGCATTATAATTCCCAGGCCTCCCGGCACTCGAAATTCAGTGCATATTGTCTCCTGATAGGTTTTACCATCCACACCCCGGGTAAGTATATATTAACTTGCCGGGCAGAGAGAGAAACTGGCAGGCAATCCAACATGCAGACTATTAGAAATCAGGAGGGTTTATCATGGAACTCAGAAAGTATCTAATGGCCGGCGGATTTGCTTCAGTTCTCGTACTGGGCGCATGCGGCGGTGACTCTGCCGAAGAGGACACGATGGAAGAAGAAACCACCACTGAAGAAACAACAATGGAAGAAGAAACGATGGAAGAAACCACGATGGAAGATGAAGTCACGACAGAACAGGATACAGAGTAGCAGATCATGCATAAAAAGGCTCCGGAATATTCCGGAGCCTTTGTTGTATCTAGTTCACCTTAATCGTCGAGAGTTCCTCTTTCAGCTGCGCTGCCTTATCCAGCTTTTCCCACGGGAAATCATGATCTTCGCGGCCGAAGTGGCCGTAGCTTGCAGTATTCCTGTATATCGGACGGCGCAGGTCGAGCATGTCTATGATGCCGTCCGGTGAAAGGTTGAAGAGCCTTCTGATGACCGTGACGATGTCCGCCTCGCTGTAGGAGGAGGTGCCGAATGTATCCACGGATATTGAAACGGGTTCGCTGACCCCGATTGCATATGCCAGCTGGATTTCGCATTTCGAAGCAATGCCTGCAGCCACGATGTTCTTGGCGATGTACCGTGCTGCATAGGCTGCAGAGCGGTCGACCTTGGTCGGGTCCTTGCCGCTGAAGGCTCCCCCGCCGTGGCGTGCGTAGCCGCCGTAGGTATCCACGATGATCTTCCTTCCAGTCAGTCCGGCGTCGCCCTGCGGGCCGCCGATGACGAAGCGCCCTGTCGGATTGATGATATATTTCGTTTCTTCATCAAGCAGTTCAGCCGGAACGACCTCACGGATGACGTGCTCGATCAGATCACGCTGGATCGTCTCCTTCTCCACCTCTTCATGGTGCTGCGTCGAGATGACGATCGTATCCACCCGCTTGACCTCGTCATTCTCGTCATATTCGACGGTGACCTGCGTCTTGCCGTCCGGCCTCAGGTAGTCGATGATATTCTCCTTGCGCGCTTCAGTGAGGCGCCTTGAAAGCTTGTGGGCAAGGGCGATCGGCAGAGGCATCAGCTCTTCAGTCTCATCACACGCAAAGCCGAACATCAGACCCTGGTCCCCTGCTCCGGTGGAGACCGCCTCGGTCTCCCGCGTCTCAACTGCGTTGTTCACCCCCTGGGCGATATCCGAGGACTGCTCATCTATGCCCGTCAGGACCGACATCGTCTTATAGTCGTAGCCGTATTTGGCAAGGACATAACCGATATCCTTCACCGTCTCCCGCACTATCTTCGGGATGTCCACATAGGTGTTTGTGCTTATTTCTCCAACGATCAATGCCATGCCGGTATTCACTACAGTTTCACAGGCGACCCGTGCGTGCGGATCCCCCTTCAGTATTTCGTCCAGTATTGCATCGGATATCTGATCTGCGATCTTATCCGGATGACCTTCCGTTACAGATTCGGAAGTGAAAAGTCTACGCTCTGCCATTAATTAAATCTCCTTTATGATTATTAGCTATCTCCCAGTAGCAAAAAATAAAGCCTTTTCCCAATAATACGAGAAAAGGCTCCGCTCTTCCCCTTATCGATCAGAATAACTTCTGCATCCTTTAGCACCTTTCTTTGTTGAAAAGAGGTTGCTGGGTTTCGTCGGGTATGTTCCCTCCACCGGCTCTTGATAAGAGATAACTTAACATATAATATACTAGATGATGGGTTTCAAATCAAGGTAATATTATTTTACAATTATTATGTCACATTAATTATCAATGTGTTATACTAATTCGTGAAAGTACCAATTACTTTGTATACTACATAAAACGGGGGCAATAATTATGGTAAACCATTCCGAAAGCATTCAAAATCTGGTGGCTAAGGATACTTCGCATGTCCAGCTTTCCACTGCTCAGCTTGTTGAAAAGTCTTTGAAAAGGGGAGAAGGCAGATTGACGGAGACGGGTGCGCTCCGTGCTGAAACCGGAAAATATACCGGACGCAGCCCGAAGGACCGCTTCATCGTCGAAGATGGCACCTCAAAGGACAAGGTAGACTGGGGTGAGGTCAACCAGCCCATTTCCGAAGAAGTCTTCGACAACCTGTTCACGAAGGTCATCGACTACCTTGGACAGAAGGAGGAAGTCTTCGTCTTCAACGGCTATGCCGGTGCTGACGAGAAGACGCGCCTCAACCTCAGCGTGGTGACCGAGTTCAGCTGGCACAGCATGTTCGCACGCACGATGTTCATCCGTCCGGAAACGAAGGAAGAAGCCCTCGGCATGGATGCGCAGTTCACGATCGTTTCTGCACCGACCTTCAAGGCCGACCCGGAAACCGACGGCACGAAGTCGGAAGCATTCGTCATCGTATCCCTCGAGAAGGGCATCATCCTGATCGGCGGTACGGAGTATGCAGGAGAAATGAAGAAGTCCATCTTCTCCATCATGAACTACCTGCTGCCAGAACAGGGTGTAATGAGCATGCACTGCTCCGCCAACGTAGGGGAAAACAAGGACGTTGCCCTGTTCTTCGGCCTCTCCGGCACGGGCAAGACGACATTGTCTGCCGATGCACAGCGCGAACTCATCGGCGATGATGAGCATGGCTGGAATGAAGACGGTGTATTCAACATCGAAGGCGGCTGCTACGCGAAGACGATCAACCTCTCCCCCGAGAAGGAGCCTGAAATCTTCAAAGCGATCAAGTTCGGCTCCGTTCTGGAGAACGTCGCTCTCGACGATGAGGGAAAGCCGGACTATGATGATGGCTCCCTGACGGAAAACACACGTGCCGCCTACCCGCTCGACCATATCGATAATGCACGCATCCCATCCGTCGCCGGACATCCGAATACGATCATCTTCCTGACGGCAGATGCATTCGGTGTGCTGCCGCCAATCTCCAAGCTGACCAGGGAGCAGGCGATGTACCACTTCCTGAGCGGCTTCACTTCAAAGCTTGCCGGTACGGAACGCGGCATCACGACACCACAGCCTGTATTCTCGACATGCTTCGGTTCACCATTCCTGCCGCTGCATGCCAAGACATATGCAGATATGCTCGGCGGCCTGATCGACAAGCATAATGTGAATGTATACCTCGTCAACACCGGCTGGAGCGGCGGCGAATACGGTGTCGGCAAACGCATGGACCTCAAGTACACACGGTCCATGGTAAGACGTGCCATCAGTGGAGAACTCGCCCTCAATGCATTCGAGGAGGACACCGCATTCGGCCTCAGCATCCCGACTTCAGTTGCCGGTGTGCCGAAGGAAATACTGAACCCACGCAATACATGGGTGTCTGAGGAAGCTTACGATGAGAAGGCCCTTAAGCTCAAGGAAGCATTCATCGAAAACTTCAAGAAGTTCGGTACCGAATCCGAAGACATCGCCAAAAAGGGCGGATTCATCCTATAACGGAATAAAATTTCAAGGTAGCCGGACATCAGTACACTGATGTCCGGCTACCTTATTTGAATTGGTCTTCATTCCGACTCTTCTGATACAGATAGTCGATGCATGGATCATCGAGGAGGAAGCTCCGGCGCTCCTCGGGTATGTCTTCGACCGCCTTGTACAGGGCCGGCCCATATGTCTCCATATATTCGCATTTGAAGAACATGTCCGCCACTTCAGCAAGATAGACCCCTTTAACAAAAGGCCTGACTTCATCATGGACGGTATAGACTCCGATGAACTGCATATTTCCGATGCTTGCGCCCGTCTCTTCGAAGACTTCCCTATGCACCGCTTCCTCAGCACTCTCCCCGGACTCTATCTTTCCACCCGGGAATTCTATGCCCCGCACCTTGTGGTCGGTGAAGAGATATTTGCCGTCCATCATGCAGATGGCAAGGATATGATCCATGTCGTTTGTATATTCGAATTCGAGCGTCACTTTTCGGCCGCTCTGGTCTTTAAATTCAAGCATCGCATCATCTCCAAATTTGCTTAAATCCAGTGTACCCTATATCATTATGCTTATAAATGCTATAGGGTGATAAATAATGAAAACAGTGGTTTTATATATGATGCGGTTCTACCAGAAGGCCATCTCCCCCATGTTTCCGCCGAGCTGCCGCTTCTACCCGACATGCTCCAACTACGGGATTGAAGCCGTGCAGGAACACGGGGCGTTGAAGGGCAGCTTCATGGCCGTCAAGCGCATCCTCAAGTGCCACCCCTTCCATCCGGGGGGATATGACCCCGTCCCGCTGAATCCGAAGAACTATGAGAAAAAGGAGCAGTGACCTAATGGTTGCTGCTCCTTTTCGTATTATAGGCGTGCTGGTTCTGCGCCCTCGATACTTTGCCCGTCGACGTCATGATGATACGGTCGACATGATGGATCTCCTTCGGCAGCTTGTATCTGGCAAGCCTCTCGCCGAGATGGGCAAACAGGTCGGCAGTCTTCAGTACCGACCCTTCAACGGGTTCCACAAGCAGTATCGGAACCTCCCCCCACTCGGGGTCCTTCCGTTTGACGGCTGCGGCATTCGCTACGCCGGGATGGGTGTTGATGGCATCCTCTATCTCTTTCGGATAGACATTCTCGCCACCGCTGATGATCAGATCCTTACGCCTGTCCAATATATAGAGGTAGCCCGCCTCATCGATCCGGCCCATGTCGCCGGTCCTGAAATACCCGTCAGACACTTCCATTCCGGCATTCAGGTATCCCCCTGTAACGGGGCCGCCACGCACGAGCAGTTCACCATCACTGCTGTCATCGATCTTGATGTCGATGTTGCCGAGCGGCTTCCCTACTGTACCGTCGAGGATCTTCGGGTCGTCCGGGGCGATGGAGACGATCTGGGAGCAAGTTTCGGTCATGCCGAAGGAGTTGTAGACCGGCAGTCCCATGGAAAGTGCACGGCGCAGTATATCGCTCGTGACGCCGGCTCCGCCGAGGAGGACGCCCTCCAGACGGTGGTCCGGAATCTCATGGTCCATCAGCCGCTTCAGCATGATCGGCACCATGCTGGTGTGGGTCACACCATATTCAGAAATGGTCCGCCAGATCTTCTCCTCTTCAAACTTTTCGATGAGCACCATGGTGCAGCCCCGTATGACCGAACGCAGCAGCACGGAGAACCCTGAAATGTGGTAGATGGGATTGATGTTCATCCACATGCTGTCCTCCGTGTAGCCGAAGCGGTCCTCACAGCCGAGCGCTGAAGCATAGTGGTTGTCATAGCTCTGGGTGACGGCCTTCGCCCGGCCCGTCGTGCCGGATGTGAACATGATCGACAGGATACCACTGCCGGATGATGCCCCGCTTCTGCCGGAAACGGGCGCCATGTTCCGGATATCCTCCCATGTGTACACCCTGTACCCTTCCAGTACGACAGGCTCGGTGGCCACGACCGTATCCACATCGATGCCATCCAGCTGGGCTGCGATCTCCCGCCCGGTCAGACGGGTATTGATCATCACAATTTCGATGCCGGCCAGCATGGCTCCATGGATTGCATATACTGCATCCAGCGTATTGCCGATGAAGAATGCTATGCGCCTCCGGTCCAGCGCCATGAGGCGCCCCTTCATTTCAACTGCCGTTTCGTGCAGCTCAAAGAAGGTGACCGCCTTGCCTTCGAATATGACTGCCGGTTTTTCAGGCATCTCCCGGGCCCGGGATTCCAACCAATTGTACATAGTCTCTTCCACCTTTAAAAAAGCCCATCAGATGATGGGCTGATAAATGCTTATGGGAATCTTGGGAACTGTCCGAAGTCAGGCTTCCTCTTTTCCTTGAACGCTTCCCTGCCTTCTTTCGCTTCGTCTGTAGTGTAGTAGAGCAGTGTTGCATCCCCTGCCATCTGCTGCAGGCCTGCAAGACCATCCGTGTCTGCGTTCATGCCCGCCTTCAGCATGCGCAGCGCTGTAGGTGAATGCTGCATCATCTCTTCACACCATTGGACCGTCTCGTCTTCAAGCTCGTCGAGTGGGACTACCGTATTCACGAGACCCATTTCGAGTGCTTCATCCGCATTATACTGTCTGCACAGGTACCAGATTTCGCGCGCCTTCTTGTGGCCCACGATACGTGCCAGATAGCCTGCGCCATAACCGGCATCGAAGGAGCCGACTTTAGGGCCGGTCTGGCCGAAGCGTGCATTATCTGCAGCGATCGTCAGGTCGCATACGACATGCAGGACGTGGCCGCCGCCGATTGCATAGCCGGATACCATGGCTACGACAGGTTTCGGGATGACGCGGATGAGGCGCTGAAGATCCAGTACGTTCAGTCTAGGAACCTCATCTTCACCGACATAGCCGCCATGGCCGCGCACCTTCTGGTCGCCGCCGGAGCAGAACGCCATATCCCCTTCACCAGCCAGGACGATGACCCCGACATTCTGGTCGTCGCGCGCACGTGTGAAGGCATCGATCATTTCAGTGACCGTAAGCGGGGTGAATGCATTCCGTACTTCCGGACGGTTGATCGTCACTTTGGCGATGCCGTTGTAGAACTCATACTTGATCTCTCTATATTCTTTGATTGTTTCCCATTTTCTTGACATGCTTTATCCTCCTAATAGAAAATCTAACACTATTGTAACAAATTTTTGTGGTGCTTCCATATGAATGTTGTGCCCCGCCCCATCGATGATTTCAAGACGGGCATCCGGGAGCAGTTCCGACATCCTGGAGTTGATTCCTACGAACTTTTCATCCCGTTTTCCTGCCAGCAGCAGGACGGGACAGTCGATGCGCCGGAGTGCCTCCCAATAGGAAGGCTGGACGCCCGTGCCGTACTTCACCAGGCTGTCCGCAGCTTCTTCCGGCTGCTGGGAAAGGCGGTTTAGCCGCTGCTGCTCCCGCACCTTTTCAGACAGTGCCTGCTGGCTGCTGAACAATCCCATGTCCTCCCAGCCGGCAATGAATCCTTTGAAGTCTTCATTGATGTGCGCTGCCCTGGCAGCATCCACACTCCGCCGCTTCTCCCGCTCATTCTCCGAAGCGATGCCCGGGGAAGTGCTCTCCAGCACGGCGCGTCCGACGCATTCGGGATGGTTCGCAATGAAGGAGAGGGCTGCCCTGCCCCCCATCGAATAGCCGAGTACATCCACCTGATCGAGGTCCAAAGATGCGAGGAGCTCGCGGAGACCCTCTGCAATGTCCTCCATGCCGTAGTCGATGCCGGCGCTTGGTGTCCCCCCGAAGCCCGGAAGGTCGACCGCAAGGATATTGTAGTGGGGCGACAGCTCTCCCGCCACCCTGTCCATGCTCGTCATATCCGACAGGAAGCCGTGGAGCAGCAGAAGCGTCCGGCTCTTGCCGTCATCTGCGAACCGGTGGTTAAATTTCAACGGATTTCACCACATCTTCAATCTGTCTGCGCAGATCCTGGTGGGATGCGGCATTTGCCACCCTGTCCGTCTTTATTTCTATGATGTTGCGTCCCTTGCGGTTCATGAGACCGTCTGTGATGTCTTCGACCTTATCCGTATGCATGTAGTTGAAGTTGTAAAGTGCTGCAGCATGTTTGAAGTCGAGGTCCAGCGGTGTCCCGAAAAGCCGCTCGAAGTGCTCCTGGTTGTCGTTCTGGGGCAGGAAGCTGAATATTCCGCCGCCATTGTTGTTGAAGACGATGATGTTGATGTCGATGTCTTCAAGCTTCGACATGATCAGGCCGTTCATATCATGGTAGAGTGCAATGTCCCCGATGACGAGGGTGAGCGGCGTCTTCACCGCCATGCCGAGCGCCGTGGAGACCACGCCGTCTATACCGTTTGCACCCCGGTTGGCATATATACGCTGTGTATTCTCCAGATCATAGCGTTCCCCGTCCCTGATCGGCATGCTGTTGGAGAGGAATAGTGCACGCTGTGCCGGTGTATGCCTCATGATCTCATACATGAAGCGGCCTTCATCATCATAGTCTGAGATATATTTTTCGATCCTCCTGCTGATCCTTCCATCAAGCGCCGTCAGCCATTCCTTGGGGCCGCGGCCAGCGGAAGTGAATCTGATCGACTTCATGATGGCACTGATGGTGCCCACATATGCTTCCTTTGGAGCCACAGGGAAAGTCTTCAGTGCCTGGTGCTCGCTGATCACATATTGCGGTATCCCCGTCCGCGCCAGAAACTTATTGGTCGCCTTTGAAGTGAGTGGCTCGCCGATGCGCACGATGAAGTCGGCTTCACGCTCAAGACGGTCGAACTGGTCCGCATCCATGCTGTTGAAGATCAGATCCTGATGTGTGATGACCCCGGTCATATCCCGGCGGATATGCTGGCGGGGGTCTGCAATCACAGTCAGATTTTCCCGGTCGAGGATCGGCGTGATGCAATCGAGCGATTCGACCGTCTCCCCGATCAGGACGATGCCGTGGCCTTCAAGGTGGATGTCCCCATCCGGCACAATACTGTACTGCTGCATCCCTTTCTCGGACCTGAAGAAGTAGTCCGTGCGTGTCATGTCGGGCATGAGCGGCTCCCTGATCGGCACGTTGATGTGCACCGGGCCCATTTCCGCCCCCTTGAGATACTGCACACACTGCATGACTTTCGTTTCGAGCAGATTCGGATGCGATTCATGTACATCCGCAATCGGAAGCTCAGTATAATACCGTACATAATTGCGGTACATGTTCTGTTGGTTGATCGCCTGGGGCGCCCCCACATCCCGGAGCTCGTGTGGCCGGTCTGCAGTCAGTGCGACGAGTGGAATATGGCTGAGATCCGCTTCAGCGATTGCCGGCAGATAGTTTGCCGCAGCCGTACCGGAAGTGCATATGAGCCCTACAGGAGTATGTTCCAGCTTGGCCAGCCCCAAAGCAAAGAAGCCCGCACTCCTTTCATCCGGGTGGATATGTGTGTGGATGTCCGGGTGAAGCTCTGCTGCCAGGGCGAGCGGCGTAGAACGCGAGCCCGGGCTGATGACGATCTCCTGCACCCCGTAGGACTGCAGCAGATCCATGAGCGTAAATACCTGGTACGTCAATGCTTCCTGATGATCTGATGGATTCATCTGTTCTCTACCCCCAGTACATTAAGCATCGGTGTGAATTTGACACGCGTCTCTTCAAATTCCTTCTCGCTGGAAGACCCTTTGACGATGCCGCATCCCGCAAACAGTGTGGCACTGTTTGCGTGCAGCAGCATGGATCTTATGGCCACGACGAACTCACTCTCATTGTCTTCATGGATGAGGCCGATCGGTGCGGCATAGAGTCCTCTTGTGCCGTACTCCTCCTCCATGATGTACTGTTGTGCCCGTTCCTTCGGCATACCGCCCACAGCCGGCGTCGGATGGATGGCATCCAGCAGTTCGAATATGCCCGAATCATCTGAAAGCTCGGCTTTGATCGGCGTATGAAGATGATAGATATATCTGTTTTCCAGTATGTTGGGCTCCGGCCCGAACTCCACCCAGTCCGTGAAGGGTTCGAGGTCGCTGACGATGGACTCCCTGACAAGTTCATGTTCATACCGGTTCTTTTCATCATTCAGAAGGAATGACTTCTGCATTTCATCCTTCTCCACGTCCCCTGTACGTTCGGAAGACCCTGCTATCGCATTCGTCCTCAAAGTGTCCCCCTGGACATCGAAGAGCTTTTCAGGCGACTTCGATACGAAAAGGGACTTCCCTTTTTCGTAATAGATCGTATAAGTGCCGGTCTCATCATTCAATCTCTTCAATAGGAAAAGCGGGTCGATCGTTGATTTGAATGTCAGGAGCCGCTGTCTTGCCAGCACCACTTTCCTGAACTCCGTGTCATCCAATACACTTACTGCATGATCGACAAGGGACTTCCACTCCTCTGGAAAGATGTCCTTCTCCATATTGATCTGGGGTGCTTCAAATTCTTTGGCTTCAACTGCTGAAATGTTCTCAAGCTCGCCCGTTATGGTCCCAAGGATGGTGGACATGTCCACATCTGCGAGCGGAACCGAATAGAACAGCTCCTTATTGACCAGGTCGAACTGCCACTTCGGAAGATGGAATTCCACCATGGTGAAGTCATTCCATTCGTCAGAAGTGTCCTTGTCATCGAAGCGTGTGCCTCCAAACAGGTTGAGGGAGGATTTCATCCCCTCTTCCAGCGGTACTTTCTGGATTTTGTCATACAATGTGGATTTCTGGGTGGCCAGCGCCTTGGAGGAGTACTTGTCCCTTTTGATGCTTTCCAGGTATTCGATACCGACGGTATTATACCTGTCATCTTTGGAACGGAACCAGTACCTTGACCCCTGCGCCTTCTGAAAATATGAAAATATCTTCTGTTCATCTATATCATATCCATCAATGGGCAGCTGCAGACTGAGGTAGGCTCTGTCCGAATCCAGCCTGACATCATCCAGAACGTTTTGATATGCTTCCAAATTCATTACTACACACTTCTTTCCGCATAATTAATACTATTTTATCATTTATTCATTTACCTGTGTATGATATATAATCAAATGTGCTAAAATTGTTATCATCATCATTTGAAAAGGAAGATCGCCATGCAAGGAACAGATACACACACAGGCATCAAAAAATATATAAGCCTCACCCGGCCGCATACCCTGACTGCGGGCTTTGTACCGGTGCTCGTCGGCACAGCAAGTGTACTGCTGTTCTCATCGATCAGATGGGATATGTTTTTTGCGATGCTGATCGCCACCCTGCTGATCCAGTCCGCAACAAACATGTTCAACGAATACTTCGACTATAAGAAGGGGCTCGACAGCCGGGAGTCCGTCGGGATTGCAGGCGCCATCGTACGGAACGGCATGTCGCCCCGGGCTGTGCTCAATATCGCCGTCACCTTCTATATCTTTGCTGCGCTCATCGGCATCTACATCACATTGAACAGCTCCTTATGGGTGCTCGTCGCCGGCATCATCTCAATGGCTGTCGGATACCTCTATACAGGGGGGCCCTTCCCCATCTCATGGACGCCATTCGGTGAAATTTTCGCCGGCTTCTTCATGGGCACCGTAATCATCATGATCACATTCTACATCCACACGGGCATCCTGCACTACTTTCCGCTTCTGATGTCGGTACCCATCGCCATAACGATCGGCCTGCTGAACATGGCGAATAATATAAGGGACCGGAAAAAGGACAAGGAAAGCGGCAGGAAGACATTCGTCATCCTGGTCGGAAAACCGATTGCCGTCATCACCACTGCGGCGCTGCTCCTGTTCTCATACATCTTCATCGGATGGGTCGCCTTCTTCAAACCCTACGGCTCCATCTTCATGATCCTGACATTCCTCTCCCTGCCGATCTTCATACGCACAGTCAAGCTGATGTGGAAAGGCAGTACACCCCAGGAGCTCATTCCGGCCATGGCATCCATGGGTAAGCTGAACACCATGTTCGGCCTGCTGCTGACCATCGGCCTGCTGCTGTACGGGATTACGGGAATATAAAAGCTCTGGCGAAACCGCCAGAGCTTTTTTAAACCATTCTATTCTGCTGCATATTTGTATAGAAATCACGGAAGCACTGGAAATGATTCGTATTCAGATGGCGCAGTGTACGGTTGCGTACAGCACCCCTTTCGTTCAGGATCTTCATGAAGAGTACCCCTGTTTCATACCTTGAGGCCCCTGATTCATCATTGTCGAAGTCCATGTTCTTGATTTCATCCAGCCGGAATTGGGTGATCGTCCAGTCCGCCTCCTCGTTGAAATCCTTAAGGATGGACTTATGTACACTGATGATCTCGTCATCCAGCAGGAAATAGAGCGCCGTACGCGTGAGATTGATCTTGCATGTCCCGATGCAGTGGACCTGCTTGAAACGGTAGCTCTCGAAATCGATGTTTTCTTTAAGAAAGCGCTTCGCCACTTGAAGGAACTCGAGCTCCTTGCCGTCAAGTTCATGCTCGACCGAGAGAACCTCTTCTATACTTCGTGGTAATTCTATATTATTCAAGTATTCATTTACATGATTATAGGCTATCATATGTTTTCCCCGTATTTCCCATAGTGTTTTCTTCATTTTATATGAGTTCAACATTAATTTCAATAAAAATAGAAATACGTAAAAATTATTTCGAGAATAGAAATAATATTGATTATTTTCAAAATTACACTATAATTGACATGTATCTTTATATTTATAGGGGGAAATTTCACATGACATTAAAAAAATATCTGCTCGCCGGCGGCCTGTCAACAGTACTTGTTCTGGGAGCATGTGGTGGAGATGGCGGTTCTGAAGAGGAAACATCGGAAGAAGAAACTGCCCAGGAGGATTCCGAAAACACAAGTGAAGACGCAACGGCTGAAGAAGAGTCGACAGAAGAATCCGACAGCGGTTCCTCCGAAGACGGCGAAGTCACCCATTCCGGTGAATACGGGGACTACACGGTGACGGAATTCAGCCAGTATACAATCGAGCCGGAAGAATCCGAAGAGGAGACGACTGAGGAGGAGACTGAGGAAGGGGCAGAAGAACCTCAGCCGACTGAAGTCGTCACCATCGAATTCGAATTCACGAACAACTCCGATGTAGCCACTGCACCGCAGGAGGCGTTCGGTCTTGACCTTGCCGTCAGACAGATCATGGAGGGTGGGGAAACCACACTCGAAAACTTGACGATGGATCTCCCTGAAGACTACGAAAAAAGTGAGGAAGCAGCTGCCGCATCCGAAATGATCGAGCCAGGTGAAACGGCAACTGCAGTCCTCGCATATGGACCGGTCGACCCTGAACTTGAGACCGTCCTCCAGAGCCGCGACAATCCGATGGCCGAAGAGGAGATCGAACCACTCGACCACACGATTGAACTCGAAAGCACCGAATCCTCCGAAGAGGAGACGAGTGAAGAGGAAACAGAGGAAGATTCTGAAGAATAATATCACCATCATGACCCTGACAAAATGTTCAGGGTCATTTCATTTAAGGAGCATATCATGATAGTCACAACAGGCGGAAGAACCGATCAGCGGACCATAGACCATGCCCGGACACTCTCGGAAGCATATGATTCCCCCTATATCGAACGGGCGAAGCGGTCCATCACCAAATTGAAGGAAAGTTACCAGGAAGACATCATCGTCGTCAGCAGGAACGGCATCGCCATCCACCCCCTCTCCCAGGAGGAACCGCTCACATTCCATCCGAACATGGCGATGGTACGCGCCAAAAGGATGCTGAGTGGAGAGACCGACCCCTTGATTCAAACTGCAGGAATCGCCCCCGGGATGCATGTGCTCGACTGCACCATGGGCCTTGCCTCAGACAGCATCATCGCCAGTCTCGCCACTGGAGCTGAAGGCCAGGTCACAGCCCTTGAAGCCGACCCCCTGCTCCACCTGCTTTCAGCAGAAGGACTGCAGTCCTTCCCTGCCTCGAACCAGGAAATCAATGAAGCCATGCGCCGTATTGTCACCATGAACGCAGAACACCATGCATTCCTCGCATCAGAGCCCGATGATTCATATGACATCATCTACTTCGATCCCATGTTCAGTGAAGCCATCGACAACTCGAACGCCATCCGCACCATCCACCATCAGACCGAACAGTCCGGACTCAATGTGGAAACCATCATCGAAGCCCGGCGCGTCGCCAGAAGGCGTGTGGTCATGAAGGACCATTGGAAGAGCCCGAAATTCAGTGAACTTGGATTCACGCAGGTGAAGCGGAAGACCAGTCTCTTCCATTATGGGTATATCGATGTGCAGGATGAGGCTGTGCGATAAGATGCAGTCCATGTTTAATGAGACCGAGACTGGGAATAAAAAAGATGTAGATAAAAATATTCCTAGGAGTGATCATTGATGGCACACGAACAGCATCAACAGCTGCTCGAAACGCTGCATGAATGCATGGAAGAATGCAACCACTGTTTCGACGCCTGCCTCAAGGAAGACGACGTCAAGATGATGGCCGAATGCATCCGCCTCGACAGGGAATGTGCGGATATGTGCGGTTATCTTGAACAGGCAATTTCAAGGAATTCACCATTTGTAAAAGAAATCGCCGGCGTATGTGCAACAATCTGTGAAGCATGCGGTAAGGAATGTGAAAAGCACGACCATGACCACTGCCAGAAATGTGCAGAAGCATGCTTCAAATGTGCAGAAGCGTGCAGAAATGCTGCATAATCAAAATGCCCTTCATCAGGCAGGAGTCTCATCCAACCATGAGTCTCCTGTCTTTTTATATTTCCTCCTATTAAGGAGGTGCCTACCATGAGCAAGAATTCCATATTTGTCATAATAGCCTTCATAACCCTCCTTCTTTCATCCTGCATCACCCGACCTGCTTGATGACCCCTCACCCAGACAGGAACTTCCTCAGTCGGAAGACATTACATTTTCACTAGCCCAGACCACCCACTCTCTCCCTATAGACAAAGTGAACCTCAACATCACCAATACTGGAACCAGTTACTATACATTCGGTGAGTTCTTCTATATCGAAAAAGTAGTCGAAGACACATGGTACATGCTTGAAATCGAAGATTCCAATTTCAATGACTTCTCATCATTCGACAACTACGGATACAGACTCGCTCCCGGAGAAAGTAGAGAAGAAACCTTGGTGCTGAGCAACTACGCATTCACCTTTGACCCTGGCAAATACAGGATCGCCAAAGCCTTCAACAACGAAGCCACCTCCGAAACAATTTGGTTATCAGCAGAATTTGAAGTAGTGGATTAATAGATGCTTCCTTAAAGAAACAGAATCAGCCGGCGTCATTGAATGAAACTTATAAACAAGATCATCGAGTAGGCATAGAAAAACCCGAACAATGGACGTTTTTTATTAACTGTCCATTATTCGGGTTATAGTTCATTTACATGAATGTCTGCTTATTAAATAGTGTCAAGACACTTAAGTTAATGACATTGATGAAATCATCGTTTCTTTTTCTTTATTAGTAGGAAAATGAGGATGATCACCACTGCAATGAGAATGCCATACATGATCTTTGAATAGATATCCATATATCCCACAATTGTCTGCCACGAGCCACCGGCAGAAGCACCGAGGTATACGAGGACAGTATTCCAAATCAAAGTACCTACTGTAGTCAATGTAAGAAACAACAGGATGTTCATGTGTACCATCCCTGCAGGGATTGATATGATGCTGCGCATCACAGGAATGAAGCGGCATATGAACACAGCCACTGATTGAAATTTACTAAACCAGTCATTGGTTTTATAGATATCTTCCTTATCTATCGGTAGGATATGCCCCCACTTGTCGACGATCTTTTCCATCCGCTTCTGAGCTTGAAACTTGCCGAAGTAGTACAGGACAGTGGCGCCACCCACGGAACCGATGGTCGCTGAAATGACGACACCGGTCATCCCCAAACTCGACTGGGTCGTCATGAAACCACCGAAACTCAGCACCACTTCTGATGGGAGGGGCGGGAAAACATTTTCTAAAGCCATCAAAAAGGCGATGCCGAGACGGCCGAAATTATTAATGATATAGGTAAGCAAACTTTCCATCTTATCCTCCTAAGACGCACCAAAATTGCGGATAAAATATACTTCTCTTCATTCCATTAATTACCCGTAATCAGTTTCATTATGCCGTAATTGTTTAACGACATCGATAATATGGTTAAAATCATCATAAAAAAGCCCCTCGAAACCTTCTGGTTTCAAGGGGTGAGTACGGACAGTGAGGGATTCGAACCCTCGATACGGGGTTGCCGTATACACGCGTTCCAGGCGTGCGCCTTAAGCCGCTCGGCCAACTGTCCATGATTGAAAAAGAAGTGAGCAGGCTCACTTCTGTTATGACCCGTACGGGATTCGAACCCGTGTTACCGCCGTGAAAGGGCGGTGTCTTAACCACTTGACCAACGGGCCATGGCTCCACAGGTAGGATTCGAACCTACGACCGATCGGTTAACAGCCGATAGCTCTACCACTGAGCTACTGTGGAATAATAAAATGGAGCGGGTGATGGGAATCGAACCCACGACATCAGCTTGGAAGGCTGGGGTTATACCATTTAACTACACCCGCATAACCAATAAGGGCGGCTGATGGGGATCGAACCCACGAATGCCGGAACCACAATCCGGTGTGTTAACCACTTCACCACAACCGCCATATTATTAGAATGGTTCAGGACGGAATCGAACCGCCGACACTGTGAGCTTCAATCACATGCTCTACCGACTGAGCTACTGAACCTTGGTATGTATAGTCAAAAAAAAATAATGGCGGTCCCGACGGGAATCGAACCCGCGATCTCCTGCGTGACAGGCAGGCATGTTAACCGCTACACCACGGGACCTGTATGTAAAAATATTGCGGGGGATGGATTTGAACCATCGACCTCCGGGTTATGAGCCCGACGAGCTACCAGACTGCTCTACCCCGCGGTAATATTATTGTGCGCTTTCAACGCCTGATACATATACTATACGTTTTATGAAATATTTTCAAGCGGTTTTTTTAATTTCGTTACGTAAAATTTACACTTTGGACAAAATTTGCTGTCCATAAGTATTTCATATGGAATGAGGGTAAAAGATATAAAAATGTTTGAGGAGGATAATTGATGAGCGAATTCAACAATGACAACATCTCTTTTTGGACTGATACTGTCGACCTGCCCTCTTACCCTACGCTGGAAAACGATACGAGTACTGAGGTGCTTGTCGTCGGTGCCGGAATCACCGGCCTGATGAATGCATATAAGCTTGCCATGCAGGGCCGCCAAGTTATGGTACTTGAGGCCAATAAGGTACTCACCGGTACGACAGCGAATACAACTGCCCGCCTCATGGCACAGCAGGGTCCGCTCTACAGCCAGATCAGCAAGCAGCAGGACAAGGAGACCGCCCGCCTCTATTATGAATCCCAGATGGCGGCCATAGATGAAATTGAATCGATCAGCAGAAAGCACAACATAGACTGCGACTTCAGAAGGGTCGACGGGGTCATGTATGCTGAAAATGAAAGCTCGGTCAAAGAACTGGAAAAAGAGGCCAAGGTCTATGAGGACCTCGATATCGACGGCTCCCTATTGAAGGAACAGTTCGATCTCCCCTTTGAAACCGTCGCCCAGCTTGTCATGAGGAACCAGGGGGAATTCCATCCGTTGAAGTTCCTGAAGGGCATACTGGAAGTCCTCGAAGAGAAAGGCGTCGAAATATATGAACATGTGATGGGCAAAGGTGTCGAAGGCAATACATTGAAGACATCGGAAGGGATAAGCATCGATTTCGAACATCTCGTCGTCGCCACCCACTTCCCGTTCCTCGATTATCAGGGGTTCTACTTCAACAGTTTCAAGATCAACCGGTCCTATGGCCTCGTCGTCACGACGTCCACCCCGCCATCCGAAGATCTGTCATTGAACGGGTTCGATGGTCCCGGGCTGACGACAAGGAATATTGTCAACCCGGACAAGGAACTCCCTACCGTCCTCTTTGGCGGACTTGGGCATATGTCCTATGACGAACAGGATATGACCGGGCAGTTGGAGAAACTCAGGCTCTACGCCGATCAGAAGACGACCAACCACGAGCGGTTGTATGCCTTCCGCGCACAGGATCAGATGACGGTGGACTCCCTCCCCTACATCGGGTATTTCGATCAGAAGCATGACAACCGGTTCGTCGCATCCGGATTCAACAAATACGGCATGACCAACGGCGTCCTCTCCTCCATGATCATCAGCGACCTGATCGCGGGCAATGAGAACAGGTATCATGATATGGTCAGCCCACACCGTAAGAAGGGTACATTCGCCCAGCTCAAGCAGTTCGCCACAACACCGTTGGAGAGCCTCGGCGTCGAAGCGAAGAATATGCTGAAGAACTATCCGGACATCAATGAGACGAACCTTTCTGCAGGTGAAGGGGCAGTCGTCCAGGATGGCATAATGAAGAAAGGGCTGTACCGCGATGATGACAGCAATGAGTACCTGGTCGTGGACAACCGCTGTACCCATATGGGATGCAGCCTGAGCTGGAACCAGGAGGACAGGACATGGGACTGCCCATGCCATGGCTCCCGCTTCAACTTCAAAGGTAATGTCATCGAAGGACCGGCTACAGAAGACCTTGATGTGGAAATTAAAAAAACGGATGACGAATAGCATTAACGTTCCTGTTTAACGCGATTACATTTTGATGGAACCATAAAAAAATAAAAAAATTATCAAAACACGGATGAATAATGATTACCCTTCGTTATTCATCCGTGTTATTTTATGCCCGAATAATTTAGAAGGCCTTCTTTCATCCAGACAAAATTCCCACCCAAACCGTCGGCTCCCCTTCTCCCACAAAGGGTACACATCCTTCAAATCCATCAAACTAATGTAGTTAATTTTCATATAAAAATTAAATATAGTTTCATTTTATTAAGGTAAAAATGTATAAAAGAAAGTGCTTTCAATCACAATATTAGTCGCATAAAGCGGTGCAAAGGTTGATTCTTTCGGCTATTAAGTATACAGTGTAAAAGTCATGCAATTTGAAAATTTCATAGAAATGGAGAGGATATGTATGGGATCTGTGAAAGCGACAGATCAAAAGATTGATCATGAGATTGAAGAACAGGAAGATGACTACTCCTTGGACAAAGTTCCTTACAAAGAAAGGAACATGGGCTGGTTCAGCATCACCAACATAACCTTTGGTATCGCAACTGCAATCTTCTACTTCCAGCTGGGCAGTGTCATGGCACTTCAATTCGGTGCAGTGAACGCGCTCATATCCGCTGGTTATGCCATTATTGTAGCAGGTATCATGGGTACGATTATTTCCTACTTATCTGCAAGATCCGGGATGAACGTCAACCTGATGTCGCGAGGCGGCGGATTCGGGTACATAGGCGCTTCATTGACTTCCCTGATCTACGCATCCAACTTCATCATGTACTGTGCGTTCGAAGGCATGATCCTTGTGTACGCTGTACATGAATTCTTCCCGGCCATTCCGCTTTGGCTGCTGATCGTCGTATTCGGTACACTTGTCATTCCATTGAACTGGTTCGGAATCAAGCAGCTGGATAAACTGCAGAAATGGTCTCTGCCGATATTCTTTGCTTTCCTTATCGCAGCAATTACTGTTGCACTGTTCACTACATCACTATATGATGGCCGCTTCTGGACCTACATGCCCGAAGGTGTGCAGATCGGCGGCACTGCACTTCTGATGTGCATCGGCATGCAGCACGGAATCATGGGACTGACTGCACTGCTCGCATCCGACTACGCACGGTTCCTGAAACCGGAACATCTTAAGGTCGGATCCGTCATGATCGGTGTCATCCCGCAGATCTTCTGTTACGGCGTCATGGGCGGCCTCGGCATATGGTTCGGTGTCCGCCTTGCGGAACCGAATCCTGGCGTCTACATCGTCCAGCTGCTCGGCATCGGCGGTGCACTATTCACGATGCTCACGCAGATCCGCATCAATGTGACGAACATCTACAGCAGTTCCCTATCCCTATCGAACTTCTTTGAAAATGTGTTCCGTTTCACACCGGGGCGCAGGTTCTGGATCGTCGTTGCAGGCGTCACTGCAATGGTCCTCATGCTCGGCGGCATCGTGGATCATCTGGATGCAGCATTGATCTTCCAGGGTGTGTTCCTGCTGGCATGGGCCGCCGTGCTGATTACCGACGCCCTCATCGTCAAGATGATGCTCAAGATCGGCCCTGCATTCTATGAAGCCCGCCAAGAGAACCTGTACAAGTGGAATCCGGTCGGCGTCGTGGCACTCATCGTCTCCAGTTCTCTCGGTACCGTAGCTGCACTTGGTTACATGGGCACATTCCTCGAGAATACTGCAGCCTTCTTTGCAGCAGCACTTGCAGCGGCACTCACAGTACTCATGGCTGTTCTGACAAAAGGAAAATACTACCTTAAAAATGAGGTCGATGACATCGACAAGGAAGACTACCTTTATGAGCCGAGAACAAAGCAGAAAAGAACCGTTCCGGTCAGGCGTCCGGTTACGGTTAATGCAAAGGCCATGAACAAATAGCCTGATGAAAATGAAAGTGGGACGGAGGTCACTTATGACCTCCGTCCCACTTTTTATATGCTAGGAACCCGTTTCACTCTGCCGATCGATTTCGATCCAGTCCTGGGACCAGTTTTCAATATCTCTCAATACAGTTTCAAGGGAACATCCTTTTTCTGTAAGTGAATATTCTATGACTACAGGCGTCTCGGGGTATACATCCCTTTTTATGAGCCCTTCCTGTTCCATATCCTTAAGCCGGTCGGAAAGCACTTTGCCGCTGATGCCGATTGCGGCCTGTATTTCTCCAAAACGCTGTGGTGACTCGAGCATCTGATAGATGACCAGTGCCGTCCATCTCTGGCTGAGCAGTGATACTGCCTTTTCGAATTTAGGACAAAGAATAGATTGTTTCAACGTGTATCACATCCTTAATGTAATTATACCATATGTTACCATTAAACATAAAGATATGATTTTACTTTACATATATAAATTATTAATATAAACTTAGTTACATAAAGTAACTTTTATTAGGAGGCAATTATGAACTTCCATAAATCACCCGCAACACATGTCTCCCATGTCAAGATCAACGTATCGGACATGAAGGAGGCCCTGAACTTCTATACCGGACTGCTGGGCTTCAAGGTCCTCGAACAGAACGGGAAGGATGTGCAGCTCACGGCAGACGATAAGACAAGCATCCTTTCGCTTCATGAGCCGGAAAATCCCATCGAGAAGAAACGCACATCCGGATTGTTCCACTTCGCGATCCTTCTGCCTGAGCGTGCAGACCTCGCCGCAATCACCATCCATCTCGCCAAAAATGATGTAAGGCTCGGTGCTTCCGACCATCTCGTCAGTGAAGCCCTCTACTTCAATGATCCTGACGGGAACGGCATCGAAGTATACCGGGACCGGGAACCCGAAGAATGGAGCTGGAATGGTTCACGTGTGGAAATGACGACCGATCCGCTGGATTTCGAAAATCTCGTCGAATCACTGGAGGAAGGCCAGGAATGGCAGGGCATGCCAGAAGGCACGGTCATGGGGCACCTGCACCTGCACGTCTCCGATATGCCTTCTGCTGTGAAGTTCTATACGGAAGGGCTCGGGCTCAAGGTTGTAGCTGAATTCCCGGGACAGGCTGCATTCATGTCTTCTAAAGACTATCACCACCACATCGCCGTCAATGTATGGAACGGCATCGGTGCCCCGCAACCCGAACCTGGCAGTGTCGGCCTCAACGAATTCATCATGAACTACCCTGATGAAGCTTCCCTCAATGCTGCTGCCAAACGGCTTGAGGACCTGGGCCACGAAGTCATTTCCAAAGATGGAACAACCGTCTCCTACGACCCTTCAGGCAACAAGGCAATCCTGACAACAGAATGATTCCTCAAAACCCGCGATACATGTATTGCGGGTTTTTTAGTTTGAATCCTGCCCCAAAGGGAATAACTATTTAAAAAACGGGGGTCATAAGTACATGTATAAGAATCAATACAAACCATTCAAGACTGAACGAGATGCAGAAATCTATCTGGACAACTACATCGACCTTAAAAATTATGTCGTCATATCCAAGCAGGACCTTTCTGGCCTCAAATCGAAGTTTGAAGACCTGAAGATCATCGATGGGAGCGTCGATCATCCCGACCGTGACATCGATAAGCTGGACTTTGATGAAGGCAGCAAGAAGAACCTCATGAACCACTATGAAAATGATGAAGTCATCATCTTCGAAGGACTCCACCAGGAAGATACAGACTCTCCCAACAAGGATACAGCCAGTGAGAAGGGTACCAACGTCGTTCCGAGGGATGAATATGATACGGAAGTCGTCGATGTGAACACCGGCGTCCGTACGATGTTCGAAGTCGAGGACAACAACCCGGATATGGTCACAGAGGATGAACAGGAGTACTTCAAGAAGCATGATGATGAAGAGGAACAGTTCCTCGACAGACATTAAATTGAATCCAATAATGAATCACCAGCGCAGCTAAATTCAGCTGCGCCTTTTCATGTTCCATCAAACACAAAAACTCCACAGCCATTCTGGCTGCGGAGCTCTCGCGGAGATGCCAATATCTCCAGAACATGTTTCTTCATATTAAATGGCTGCCTGCTACTCACAAGCCCAGTTGTCCTTATCCCTGTCCATCTTTGACTGGTACGCTGCATGGTCAGAAGCCACACCGTCCGGATAGACCTTCTTCAGCTCTGTGCAGTTCTGGAAGTTTTCAGTCGTCTGCTGCGGTTCTGAAGTGGCCGGTTCACTTGTAGCCGGCTCGCTCGTCGGTTCCGGCTCAGGTTCCGGTTCTTCACTGTTGAATCCTTCCCCGCCTTCATTCACATAGCCCGGGATGGACCAGATGCCAAGCCCACGATCCTTGGCGTACTGTTCCGCTGCACGGAATTCGGACAGGTAACGTTGCTGTTCATAGATGTAGCCCACGCGTGCAAGACCTTCTTTAAGCAGCACTTCGTGGACACTCACATCATCCGCGTACAGATAGACCAGATGCCTGTCATAGTGATCCGTCTTATCACCGCTGTCGTATTCAATATACAGCTGGTCTGCCGCATTCAGCAGTTCGGTGAGTCTTGCAGACGCTTCCTTGCCATATGGTTCCACCGGTTTATTCGGATGGACCGTTTCAGGCGTGTCGATCAGAAGCAGCCGCAGCTTCAATTCCTGGCCGGAGTCATCAATGACATTAACCGTATCCCCATCGACTACACGATAGAGGGAGACCGGTATGAGGCCATCCTTGGAAGCTACAGGTTCCTCCACCGGTTCCTCTTCAGCTTCGGCTTTCGCCTCCGCTTCCTCGATGGACTTTTCCTTCTCAGCTTCAGCCTTCTCAATCGATTCTTCCTTCGCTTCTATGGAAGCCTCTTTTTCAGCTTCAATGGATTCTTCCTTTTCCTTCTCAGCCTCTATGGACGCTTCCTCGATCGACTCCTCTTTCTCCCTTTCGGCTTCAATCGACTCTTCCTTCTCTTTTTCAGCCGCTTCAATGGAGGCCTCTTTCTCAGCTTCGATGGATTCCTCTTTTTCCTTCTCCGCCTCAGCTGCTGCCTCCTCTTCTTCTGAATCCTCTTTCGATTCCTCTTCAATCTCTTCCTCTGTCGCTTCTTCCGTCACCTTTTCAGCATCCTCATCCGCTGAAGCGGTCTGGTCGACAGGCTCCTCCACTTCATCCGTGACAGCAACAGTCACGAAGAACAATGCCAAACCTGTCACAAATGCGATGCCCGCCCTTCTGAAATGCCTGCGGGGGTTCTGGTTTTTAGACTTGGACCTCAATGCCAGAGCAATGAAGACAAACATCACAATTGATACAAAAAACCATAGTATCCCAACCATATCCGCCAAGGAATACTCACTGCTTACTATCCCCAAAAGGACCACAAGCAGACAAGTCGCCACGAAGGAATAAAGTGCCGCTTTCCATGTACTATAATACGCTTGTCCTCTGTTCTCCCGGATTAAACCAAGCACGAAAAGAGTGATAGTTGCAACCACACCTAAAAACATTAATAATCCTACAAAAGTTCCCACTGATTCCCCTCCAATACATGCAATTTACATCATTTTACACTATTGGAATAAGATTTTGAATGGTTTCAGCAGTATTTTGTCAAATTCAGGGGAAAATTGTACGTTTATATTTAGTTTAAGATTATTCTTAGAGTATCACTACATGATGTGGTTTATGAAAAGTATATCCGGAAGTTAACCATATAAGCCTATGACTTTTTCATCAATTTTAATTATTAATTTCACAACGGAAGTTACAACCACAACCAAAATACCAGTTTCTAATATTGTTTCTGGAGTATGATTAATGAATACGTATACAATAGGAAATGATAATAATGGTGTGTAAAAAATCCCTCGTATTATCATTCTAAGATATATCCCATTATTAAATCTTTGTTGTCCTAAAATTGCTATCATCAGTCCCAAGAACGACCATATTATCCCACTCAGTCCAACCCCCATCATAAAGATCTTACCGATTTTAGCATCCTCATAGAATGTGGTTACTGTAACCCAACCAATATTATACAAGAACATAAATATACTGATAATTATTATACCTATAAATACTGGAATGCTAACCTTCCTAGACTCCATTAAATCTCTCCTCCTGATTCTCTCAAATTTCTTTACTATTATTAACACCTACTACTTATAATAGAACTAAATATGAATATTCTTCCATACTAGATTAATTTACTACTCTATATTACGAAACTCTTCTATTTTTAATTTCAAGAAATTCACTTCGAATTGCAAATCTAATTCATGCATCTTGCGATGACAAAAATAATCAAGGGCCCCTGCATTATCTATACTGTTTTCTCCACCCTGACTAAACTAGTCCACATGATGATATTCTAAGTAGGGTTCTCCATTTCTATCATTCATTTGTCAAAATAAGCTAGACAGACTATCCATCCCTACATAACTCAAAAATACTTCCAGTGGTCTGCGATGGTCCAGAAATGTTCTCGAGAGATAGTTTCTTCTGGCTGACACTGAGGAGATGAATGTCTGATCTACTTGATTAAAATCCATTTCCTTGAGCAGCCCATCCTGTCGAAACAGTCCATTGGAATGTTTAATCAATCCCCGCAGGTAATCTCCGCTGAGAAGATGTACCGGGGTCAGCAAAGTAGATCGAAACATCATTCACATTGCTAATGGTCAGTCAGTTGGAGAATTCCTCGCCACAGTCAAATGTGATGTACTTGAACAGGTTTCTCGGTACGGAATGGAACCAGCGGTTCATGGCTGTTTCTATGTCCTTCGCCCTCCTGCCTTCAGAATTGAGTGTGATGATGACTTTGGAAAGACACTCCAACAGCGTGATGACCACAATTTTGTGATGGACCTCGACAATGAAATCTCCCTCAATATGACCGAATTCTGGGTAATCCGTCTCCCGTTCCGAGATATTTCGTGTAAATGATTGTCTGCCCTGGCGTTCCTTATGACCGTTTGGTTTTCTTTTGCCTTTCATCGGCAGCATGCAGATATCAAAAGCATTGCGTCTGAACATGCGATACAATGTCCGCCCGGAACAGTTGATATGACGCTCACGACGACCGACAATCACATCTGGTGTTCACTCTTGAGCGACTTTGTCTTTCACGTAGGCACACTGGTCTGCGGGCTGTTCAGTCTGTTTCCGGGCGCAGTGCTTTTTATTCTTCCTGTACCGACGGTAATAGTCAATTGCTGTATGGCTGCCTCTCAGCTAGGGGACGAGTTTATGGATGTATACCATGCACAGCCAATCAGTTTCAAACTCTGCTATACAGAGATGTTCTGATGGAAGTAGGATTCTATCAGAACAAGTTCTTCCGTGCTAAGATGGGTGTAGTTCATTCGTGATCACTCCTATGATTTCTTTATTCGAAAATTCATTTTGAGTGTATCACGAGTGGCTCTTCTTATGTGTTTAACTTAATTTTTCAATTGAAAAAAGTTTACTTAAAAGTGTGTGCACTAAAAATTGTATGAATTAGTTCAATAACCAAAGACCTCATCAACGATGATAGGCTTCAGTATACCAATAAATAATAAAAATCCCGTAACCATAATGGTTACGGGATAAATAACTGAGGTGGAGGGAATCTTGATAAGCGATTTTCTCTTAAATATATAAACTATGACATCAGTGTTTTCAAGTGATACAGAACATGCCATAAATATGTAGGATGATATTTTTAATGTAAATGGATGAATAATGGGCCAAATATTCTCTTAAACAAATATGAATAAGAAACATTCATTAGACTTTAAATTAAGAATCACAGATGAAGCTTTAAATGGAAACGACCGTCATCGCTTGTTAGCGAAAATAGTGTATCCATCACAGTCTGATCAGGCCTTGGGTGGCGCAATTCAAGCAAAATGGTGTGAACGGCTTAAGGGCAGGGATGACCAAAAGGACTTACTCCCAATCATTTAAATTGAAATTGATACAGTGTCGGCAGATCCATCGTTCCAGTAACTTAATACGACCGTCTCCCCTATTGATTGGCGCAGTCGCTCCTCGAGCGTGACCGACCGTACTTCATTGTCGAATGAAGGCGGATTGCACTTCAAATTTCTATCAATCATCTGGGCAATACGCTCATACTGCTCCGGCATAGTAGCAAACGGCTACCATTTAATTATGCTGCGACCTTGCGGAAGGTTCGAATCCAGTTCTGATATGTCCATTTCTCTATAGTCTAGTCCCATGGACATCACCTCTTAAGATGATTATATAGAACGTATGTTCTTACTTCAGAAACAGACCACCTAGGTAACTTACTAATTCTTTCTATTTAAGAATCATTTCTACTCCTCCTTTAAACAGTTTTAATATTTTCCCATAGTCCTTCTATTTTTCTTTCTATCACCGTTACTACTTATAACATTTACAAAAACGTAAAGGAACATAATCAAACTTAAGTAAAAGGAAAACACAAGGTATAAAATTACAGGAAATATAATCGTGCATTCAAGTTCAAAAGAATTGAGTATTTGAAGCAAAACAATTATAACCATATTTCCTAAGGAAGAAAAAATAATATATGAAATTAAAACATAAAATTCTATTTTGACATTTTTACTCGTCCTTAATCTTTTTACTAAAATGTTTTCATTACTTAATAGAATGGCAAGAATTGTACTAAAAAAACCAAAAGTAATTCCAATTAAATTCAAAATTTTATCAAAAATGTTTTCATTCATTAAAATTTGAAGAGTGGTGTCATCAGGTATTTTTTTATACGCAAATAAACTTATCCCTATACTAAAAATTATAATTATACCAAAAATTGATTTGGGATTAGTGGCCAATTTCATTATTATCACATCATTTATTTTTTAATTTAAATCACCAAGATTAACCTTGAACTCATCATACATTCTCTTCATTTCGTAATATATACTATTTGAACTTAATCTTATACCCTTTTCATATTCAAAGTCATGATAAAATTTAACGGTTTGCTTTAAAAGGTTTATAAGTTCTAATTGATCATCTTCATCATCTCGCCCTTTTATCCAGAGCTTTTTTGGAATTTCTGACCCAGACCATCTTTCTAGTAAATCTACAGTGGTTTCTCTTTTTAGTGGTTCTTTTTTTGATTTGGATTTAATAGTGATTTCAATACTACCAATGTTTTCAAACTCTTCCTCTAAGCTAAACAATCCATACTCATTGTCTTCTTTACCAGTGATTTCAACCCCTAACGTACTGAATACTTGTTTATCTTTAGCTTTTCTAAAGGAATTCTTATCAATTGCTGGCACTAATGAAAAGTATATATCAAGATCTTCATCTTTTTTGTAATTAAATAATAGAGAGTTGATGAATAATTCAATACCCTTTCTACTCAATGAACTTACATTATTTTGTAATAACATCAGGTCATTATGGTAATCGTACAGTATATTTATTTCATGACCTATATATTCCTCTTCATCTAAAGGCAAGTCTTCCGATTCTCCATAAATAGTAGTTTTTGATAGGACAGTATCATCTAACCTTTCAATTACAATATGGTAATAACCATTTATATCATCATCTGTTAATTCTTTGATTCTTATAGGATCCATATTATAATTGTAGACTTCTTTAAACGTATTGTCGTTTTTATACAATTCGTTTATTTCATCAAATAATGGTTTTATATTTTCATAAGCAGGGTACTCGTCATCTGCATCAGACAAATAAGAACAAGTGAAGAATAATTGAAAGGAAACCTTTCTGTATTTCACTTCTCTTCTATCATTACTCATAGTTCATCCTCCATTTCATAATGTGTAGTTATCTAAATATTACAGATATTAACTATAATAGGCAATGCTAGATTAAAAAGAACCGCCAGCGGAGAAACTCTGGCAACTCGACTACACACTTTAATTATACGGCAAAACTTAACCTATGGCAAACATACGTTCCCCAAAAAGTTTCCATGGTTCTTCGTTGTTCAAATGAAAAAGTGTAATTTATCAATGAATTCATTTTATATACGATATAAGTAACATATATTTCTTTAAAAGTTTCCATAAATATCTTTACTGTCAATAAATTTGGGTATATAATTAGTGTATAAAACATTAGGCCCTACGTGGCGAGGCTCCCCATTTATAATGAGGGAGCTTTTATAATATGGAGGTCTCTATGTCGTCGCCCAAATATTTTAGGACAATCGAAGAACAGATTGAATTATTAAAAACTAGGAACCTTAAATTCAAAGACGAACACAACGCTTACTATGTTCTACGCAATATTACATATTACAGTTTGATAAATGGATATAAGGATTTTTTTATAAAAGAAAAAACTAATGAAGATGAAGAAGACGATTACCAGGCTAACTTCTTCGAGGATCTACACGATGTCTATGATTTCGATAAAGAACTTAAAAATATTCTTTTTAAGTATATACTCAACATCGAAGGCACATTCAATAACGCTTTGAGTTACACTATCTCTAAGAATTATGGATATTTGGAATCTGAATATCTTAACGTCAATAAATACAATCGTGGCAATAAACTAAGAAATGGTTTATATCAAAATGAACACACCATTAAAGTCATAGAAGAAAAGAACGAGTCTACTGACCAACCCATGAAACACTATCGGGAAAAACACGGAGATGTTCCTCCTTGGGTTGTATGCGGTTCTTTATCTTTGAGTACAAAAAAATATTTATATGGACTATTAAGACCCGTGAAGGATGTTAGTTTAAAATTAGAAGTAGTTAAATGGTTTTTGTTTTATAAGGAAAAAGGAAATCCGGAAATCCCAATTAAAACATTTAATTATGCAATAGATATGGTCCACTGTTATCGCAATGAAATAGCCCATAATAAAAGAGTTATTCATTTTGAACCTAATTATGATCAGGTAAAACCATTGGATAAACATAGCTTTTGTTCGTACGTTAACGGAAGAGTATACAATAAGAAAATGTTTGAGAAGAAAATTGGACACAGGGACTTGCTCGGGTTGTTCATGTCTCTTACAATTTTGTTTACTCACAGAAACACTGTTCGCAGTAGATTCATTAATGAAATAAGGACAATATTTACTAAGTTAGCTGAAAAGAACTATAAAGTATACCAACTCATTCTAAAAAACAACAATATACCTGAAAACTTCCTAGACATACTGGATGATTTGGTTTCACAATACAATAAAAAATAATACTCTTTACATGTATCCTCCCTCAATGAGGGAGGTATTTTATTTCTACTAACTAAATGTACTCCAGTCTTCAAACACCTCACCACTCGTTCTCTCCCAAATTTTAATCGGTAGCGTTTTATAGTTACCATTCACATACTAACCTATCTAAATATGCCCATCCTGTCGCATGATCTTTACACACTCTATGGACCAGTCTGGTTTTGTGTAGCCGTCTTCCGGTCTGACAGGAATGAACTACCGAAACAGGGCATGATTCGTGTACCACCGACAGTAAAGGTACCGCGACCTTCAATCCACTGTGTATCATATTGGTTGGTTTTCCATTCACCAATTGTAGTAGATGACTTTCAAAGTATTAGGTGTGTCAAAATATATCGAGAAAAGGTGACTGTCTAGATAACTCAGTGATGAAAAGTTTTATAGATAATTCAAGAAGGAAATTATACAAAGCTCAAAAGTTATGATTTATACAAAATTAGATCATAATTTCATCAGTACACAAAACTTATACTCTTGTTTAAACACTTAGCATAATAGTCATAGTAGGAACTAAGCAATTGCACTTCTTAATATTTAGTGCGTATGTCCAGGAAGTGCTTAGTATAGCTAGACGTGGAAAATGTTCGTTTTCTCCTAAAAGGAGAGAAGCTATGACTGTACGAGTTTCACGATATTAACGTAGCGATGGAATTATGTTCAAGACCCATAAACGTTACATCTCTAAATAGCCATTAGCGTTGCAAACTTAGATTTAGCAATCAGAAAGAGCCTGGCTCCCCTGCTACATAAAACATTAAAAGTTTATAACTATCTCAAAACAAAAAATCCCGCAACCTAAAAGGTTACGGGATAAATAACGGAGATGGAGGGATTTGAACCCTCGCGCCGCAGAACGACCTACACCCTTAGCAGGGGCGCCTCTTCAGCCACTTGAGTACATCTCCATGGCTCCACAGGTAGGATTCGAACCTACGACCGATCGGTTAACAGCCGATAGCTCTACCACTGAGCTACTGTGGAATAATGTTGTTTTCAATCGAACATTTACAATTATAACAATTCCACACGTTTTTTCAACCGTTTCTAAACATGTTTTAAGTTAAATTTACACTTCATCCTTGATTTGCAGTCCGTTTATATAATTAATGTAGGAATGGTAGATGGTTTCGTTGATCTGAGCCACTTCTCCCCTGCCGAGTGTGGGGTACTGGAAGTGCATATTCATCTCCTTCTTCTGATACTTCTCCTTCTGCTGGTTGAACTTGTAGTGCAGCTTGAGTGCGTTCAGATACTGGTTGTTGAAGGAAGCGTAGGAGATGTCGATGATGCGTTCTTCATTATTCGAGAACTGCACCCGTGTCATTCCGCCGTCGTTCCAGTAGGACTGCACGTGCCTGATGTTGAACCAGTTGTTCTCTGCGATCCGGTCGGAATGGGTGCAGAAGTATATGTAGGCGCCGAAAAGATCGACGATGACGGGCAGTTTGCTGGTGATGCCGGTGAGTGTCTTGGTGAGGTCCTTCCGTGCTGCATAGTTCTGTGAATGGTTGCGGCAGTTGCGTTCGATCAATTTATTCGGATTGAGCCTGCAGTCGATCCCTCCGCCATATGTTTCCCCCACCCTGCTCTCGATGTAGCCGCCATTGTTGACCGGAACGATGTACATCGTCTCCTCATGAATCTGATAATGCAGTCTGTTCATGTGCTTCCCCCTTTTAAATATTCCAATATTCACACTATATCACATGTTTATTATTTTGTTAATTAATTTTTAAATAATGTTAATTAAAACTAATGAAATGTAAATTTACAACAATAAATTGTCTAAATATTCAAAACTTAGTTTGACCTGGTGCTTTTCGTGTTATATAATTTGTAACAACCAAATGATGAAGGGGGATTTAGGGATGAACAAACAAGTATACCCGGTTAACCAGTTGCGAGTCTTCATCAACACGATAAACGATCTTTCCGCTGAACTATTGCTCCAAGAGGCCATGGATGAATATAATCGTAAGCAATACACCGAAAAGGTGGAAGAAGCCCTCATTGAAAAGGACGAGGAGAAGTTCATGACCTACACATCACTGCTAAAGGAATTGACTGATGAAGATGAAGATGCCGCTTAATATACGTGAAAAAGGCTGACTTTCAACTTGTACATTGTACATACAGTTGAAGGTCAGCCTATTTTTTATGTTTTATGCAATGAGGTCGAGGAATTCTTCCCTGGTAATCCTGCCCAGGTAGAAGCTGATGTCGACGTCTTCGAGCGCCTTGTCTATCGCTTCTCTGTTGTGTTCGACACCGATCAGTTTCTCCTCGATGACATCGACTTCCCCTACACCGAAGAAGTCCCCGAATATCTTCGCATTCTGGATGCGGCCCTTTTTGACATCGAGTCTGACATCAAGCAGTCCGGCATCGAATTTATGGGAGGCATTGAAGTTGTATTTCGGGTTTTTTCCGTAGTTCCAATCCCAAGTCTGATACTTCTCTTCAGACAGCTTGTATATTTTCTCCCAGTCTTCCTCCGTCAATACATACTCCTCGATGTTCTCCCTGCCACCGAAGATGTATTCCAGAATCTTCTGCTTGAACGTATCGATATCGAGATCCTCATCCATGAAGTCATTGATGTTGCCGACGCGTCCCCTTACGGATTTGACGCCTTTGGATTCGATCTTCTTCGGATTCACCTTCAGTGCGTTCTGCACTTCGGAGATGTCACTGTCGAGCATGAGTGTCCCATGTGAGAACATCCTGCCCTTCTGGCTGAACATCGCGTTTCCGGATACCTTCTTGCCATCGATCTCAAGGTCGTTCCTGCCGGAAAGTTCTGCATTGACGCCCATATCCTGCAGCACGTCGACGATCGGCTGGGTGAATTTCCTGAAGTTGTGGAAGCTCTCCCCGTCGTCTTCCGTGATGAAGCTGAAATTCAGGTTGCCTTCGTCATGATAGACGGCGCCGCCGCCTGAGACGCGGCGGACGACTTTGATGTTGTTCTCCCGGATATACGATTCGTTGATCTCCTCTATCGTATTCTGGTTCTTGCCGATGATGATGGATGGCTGGTTCACATAGAACAGGAAGTACGAGTCGTCTGTCGGGATTTCACGCAGGACGTACTCTTCCATTGCCAGGTTGATCATCGGGTCGGTGATATTATTGTTTGAAATGAACTTCATTGATAAAAGCCTCCTTAAAAAAATGCCCTGATATTATATATGATAACATTCAGGGCATGGTTTTCCATCTATTCTGTAATTGATTCCACTGCTTCCTTGGCCTGTCTGACACAGTCCGGCAGACCGACGCCGCTGTGTGAGGCACCTGTCAGCACAACACCTGGATAGTGTTCTGCCATATACTCATGGATGCCGCGGATCATTTCCTTATGGCCCACCTTGTATTGCGGCATGGAATGCTTCAGCTTCGTCACGATGGTGAACTCAGGTTCTCCATTGATCGTCATGATCTTGTCCAGGTCCTTGCGGGCAAGGCGGACGATCTCATCGTCATCCTTCTCCTGAACGATGTATTCCCCCGGCCTGCCGACATATGCACGCAGAAGCGTCTTTCCTTCCGGTGCAGCATGGGCCCACTTCTTGTTGGTCCATGTGCATGCGGTGATCGATGTATCCATCTTCCTGCTTACGACGAAGCCTGTACCATCGATCTCATTCTCCACCTGATGGCCGTCGAACGCCATCACGACCGTTGCGACGCTGGTGGCTTTCATATGCTTGAAGTACTCGAGCGGCATATCCTGGAACCATCTCTTGTACTGGAAGTGCGGCGTGGTGACGATGACATTGTCGTACGTGCGTGTTTCACCATTGACGGTGAGCGTATATTTCCCGTCCTCTTTGTCGATGGCGGTCACATCATGGTTGAAATTCACCGATACGCCGTTCTCCCGGATCACTTCGAGGAGCCTGTCTATGAACGACTGCAGGCCGTTCCTGAATTGGAGGAACTGCCCCTGCTTCTTGCCCGGCGCAGTTTTGGGTGCACTGTTCTTCTGGTGATAGACACCTTTTATGAGGCTGCCGTGCTCCTCTTCCATATCCTTGAAGTTCGGGAATGTGGACAGCAGGCTCAGTTCATCGATGTTTGTACTGTAGATGCCCGACAACAATGGTTCGACGATGTTCTCGAGCACTTCATCACCGAGCCTGCTCCGGAAGAACTCACCGACGGAGATGTCGGTGTGCACTTTGACCGGCTTCTTGACGAAATCAAGGCCGGCCCTGAGCTTGGCCCGCGCTGAAATGAGGTCCGTCGTCAGGAAAGGCACCAGTTCTGTCGGCATGCCGAGCACTGCCCCTTTCGGGAGGGGCGACAGCTTTTTGTTCACATAGATGTATGAAGTCCCCGTCTGGTTGCGGACGAGGTCATCACCGAGGCCGATCTCTTCGGCCAGTTCAGTGAGTATCTTCTTTCGGGCGAGATACGATTCGGGACCGAGTTCGATCGTATAGCCGTCCTGCTGGTGCGTCCTGATCTTGCCGCCTGCCCTGTCACTCTGCTCGAAGAGGTCCACTTCGACATCTTCCTGCTTTGACATGTAATGGGCTGCGGATAATCCTGTTATCCCTGCGCCTATGATTGCTACCTTTTTCACTATAATCAGCCTTCTTTACTACAGTCTGTTTATTTCGTTGATCATTGCCTGGATGAAACGCTCATCCGTGTTCGGCATCGTCGGTCTGTGGTATCCGGCGCCCACTTCATCACATACATCCTTGCACTCGACATCATTGTCGTAGAGGACTTCGAGGTGTTCGCAGACGAACCCTACCGGGAGGTAGATGAAGTGCTTGTAGCCTTTTTCGTCATACAGATCCTTCGTCAGGTCCTGCACGTCCGGGCCGAGCCATGGATCCGGTGTATTGCCTTCCGACTGCCATCCGATATGGACGTTCTTGAGGTCGGCATTCTCTTTGATGAGCTGTGCCGTCTCCTCGAGCTGATCCGGGTACGGATCATTATGCTCCTTGATCTTCTCCGGCAGGCTGTGTGCACTTACGACGACTGCCGTCTCGTCACGCTCCGTTTCCGGAACTTCACTGAGGGAGGAATTGACCGCTTCCGTCCAGAAATCGATGAACGGCTGCTGCTCATAATATGATTCTACTGATTTGATCGTGATGCCGTACTTGTCGGCCTCCTCTTTCGCCCGCTTGTTGTAGGAGCCGACGGAGAAGTTGGAATAGTGCGGTGCCAATACGACCGATACCGCTTCCTTGATGCCGTGGTCATTCATCGCCTCGACTGCGTCTTCGATGAATGGATCGATGTGCTTGAGCCCGATGAACAGCTCATACTCGACTCCGTCCTGGGATTGGTTCAGCTGGCTTACCAGTGCTTCCGCCTGGCGCTTTGTCGTATCAGCCAGCGGAGAAATGCCGCCGATCGCCTCATACCGGTCCTTCAGATCCTGGAGTGCCTCCTCTGAAGGCTTCCTGCCCCTGCGGATGTGGGTGTAGTATGGTTCGATATCCTCTTCTTTATACGGCGTGCCATACGCCATTACGAGTAGACCTTTTTTCTCTTTCATTCCTATCACTTTCCTTTACTGTATTCATGTACAAATGAAGTCAATCGCTTGAGTGTGGCCGGGTCCACTTCAGGGAAGACCCCGTGCCCGAGGTTGAATATGTGGGCTTCGTTCCTGCCCTGGTCGAGGATGGCCTTCGTCCGGTCCTCGATCACCTGCCAGTCGGCCAGGAGCAATGCAGGATCAAGGTTGCCCTGGAGCGCCTTCTTGACGCCGAGCTCCCTCGCCTGATCAATTGAAGTCCTCCAATCGAGACCGATGACATCCATATCGAGTGTGTTCCACTCCGGAATCAGATGGGAGGCGCCGATGCCGAATACGATGACCGGCGTATCCATCTCCCTGACACTATTGATGATCCTGTTCATTGAAGGGGACAGGTAATAGGCGTAGTCCTCACGGCTCAATGCGCCGCCCCACGAATCGAATATCTGGATGAGGCTCGCCCCCGACTCGACCTGTGCCCGCAGATACTGGATGCTCATGTCGGTCAGCTTATCCATCAGCCTGAACCAGGTTTCAGGCTGGTTGTACATCATCTTCTTCGTCTTGTGGTAGTTCTTCGACGGGCCGCCTTCGATCATATAGCTGGCTACGGTGAAAGGTGCCCCGCAGAAGCCGATGAGCGGAACGTTCAATTTTTCCTTCGTCAGTATCTCGATCGTCTTGTAGATGTAGTCGAGATCCTTGTAGGGATCGAGTTCCCCCAGCTTCTCCACGTCCTTGATGTCACGGATCGGGTTCTGTATTACAGGACCGACACCTGGTTTGATGTCCACATCAACGCCGAGGGGCGCCAGAGGAGAGACGATGTCCTTGTACAGCACAGCCGCGTCCACATCATAATTATCCACTGGCGTTGCAGTGAGATAGGCAGTCAGTTCCGGCTGATGCGTGATCTCCATCAGGGAGTACTTTTCTTTGACCTTATTATATTCCGGCTGGCTTCTTCCGACCTGTCTCATGAACCATACAGGAGTATAATCGGTCTTTTCTCCTCTTGCCGCTTTAATTATCGTATCATTGAACACAATTTTTTCCTCCAATTTTTAATATCCATCAATATTCTAACACATTGATGATAGTAATTATTAATAAGTGGCACAATGTCAAAAATTTGATTCATTTTTTGCACGTTTACCCCTATCTGCTTTAAGGTATACACCTATTAAGACTACTTACGAGGTGAACATGATGAAACTACATTTGACGACAGGTACGATAACCTACATGCAGGGACTGAAAAAGGAGCACAGGGACGTCAAGATCGGCGCCATGGGCCAGGATGCCGTCCTGTACTATGAAAGCGACAGTGCCGACAGCATCTTCAGTTCCCGGAATTCCTATGATGTGCAGTACACATCCGGCACATTGGACGAAAACAATCCGACATCGATGCACTTCATCCCCGTGCCGGATGAACGGAAGGGACCGCTTCACGGCCACCTTGCCGACGTGAATGAAATACTGCTCGGAACGCGGGGTGTCCAGTCCCACCGCATAGGTGAAGCACTGGGTGAGGATGCATACATCGTAGTCATCCAATGGGCACAGACATCGACCTACAACGACTTCAAGCAGACGAACAGCTATAAGAACTATTTGAGCACAGAGGCGCTCGCCAAGTACCGCACGGCGGAATCGCTGTTCCACAAATCAATCTCCTCAAAGCTCTATCTGCCGCTCAAGGACAATGAAGAAGATCCGGAAGACGAATTTTAAGCGACTGAACATTTCAGTCGCTTAATTGCTGTTCCTTTTTATATACGGTTCTGCTCAAGGTCCTGTTGATGATGTAGCCCCACAGCGGGAACAGCAGCACCAGATAGAAGTGCCCGATATGCACCGCCAGGAAGATGAGGCTGAAGATGACCGCAATCACAAAGACGAGCTTGTGGGAGTATGTGACATAGCTCTTCTGGATGAAGCGCCGGTCCACCGGCCAGACTTTCGGCCAGAGCAGATAGGCCTGGGCCGTATAGATCTGCGACATCTGCAGGACGATGATGTAGATGCCGAACAGCACGATGATGACGGAGAGGTAGAGGTTCCCGATCCAGACCATCACGATGCCGAAGAGCAGAATCAGCCGCAGGACGATCATCGGCAGATCATGGTCCCGGGCAAATGTCCTGTAGAAGAGGTATTCGTACATCCGTTCCTTGCCGAAGGCATCGCCCTTAGGCTTCCATAGGAATGGGTCCAGGTACCTCCGCCGCTTGAACTGCTTATCGATGTGGCTGACATTCGTGAACAGCGCCACGTTCTGATAGTACCTGTTGAGCTGGGCTTCCTCATAATCGATCAGTGTACTCCAGTCCAGCTGGTCATGCCGCCGCTTCTTCATGTATCCCATCACCATGTAGACGGCGGCTACAGCTGGGATGGCCCACAGCAGGTGCTGGAGGATCAGCAGCAGGGATACGAAGCTCAAAAGCATCATCCCGGCGATGACTGCCGCATTGGACAGTTCCGAATGGATTGCGGCCTTCTTGATGTGGTAGTTCATTACATAGAAGATGATGCCGGCTGCAATGAAGACCGCAATCTCGACGACGCCGTGCCCCACCGTAAGGAGCAGGGCTGCAACGATGCCGCCGATGGCCGGTTTCGCAAGGCCGAGGGTGAGGGAATACCTGTCGGCTGAAATCATATACTTGTCGAACTTCGCCTCATAGGGCAGCAGGAACACGCCATCCGCCCGCTTCAGGAGCGTCCGGTACGCAGGAACGATCGTGACGCTCACCAGAAGTGCAGCAGCGATGTCCTGCCACAGGGAGGGCTCGAGTGTCTGGACGAGGCTGAGCAGTGAATAGAGGAAGAAACCTGAGGCGATCGTCAGGAAAATGAGGAAATGGCTGTTGAAGATGAATTTGCCGTAATAGCTTCTTCTTTCTATATCCGCATTCATTCTCTCCCTGAATAGTCGTTCAGTCATGAGTGACGCCGCCCCCTGTAATCATGAGGTACACTTCATCCAATGTGGCCCCCGGCATATCGAATTCCTCCCGGAGCGCTTCAAGGCTGCCGATCGCAATCAGGCGGCCGTCATCGATGATCGCGAACCGGTCGCAGTACCGTTCTGCCGTCGCCAGTATATGCGTACTCATCAGTATCGAGCGGCCATTGCGCTTCTCTTCGACCATCAGCTCGATCAGTGATTCGATGCCGAGTGGATCGAGGCCGAGGAACGGTTCATCTATGATGTAGAGGTCGGGATGCGAAAGGAATGCGCAGATGAGCATCACCTTCTGCTTCATCCCTTTGGAGAAGTGCGTCGGGAACATGTCCACTTTCGTTTCGAGCCTGAATATCTTCAGGAGCCGCTCCGCACGTGACATCGCCGTGGCTTCATCGATGCCATAGGCCATCGCCGTCATCTGGATGTGCTCCTTCAGCGTCAGTTCTTCATATAGTATCGGTGTTTCTGGGATATAGGCAAGCTGCCGCCGGTAGGATTCGATATCCTCCGAAGCCGTCAGCCCCCCTACCCTGATCTCTCCCGAATGGGGACGCAGCAGTCCGAGTATATGCTTGATCGTCGTACTTTTGCCGGCCCCGTTCAGGCCGATGAGCCCGACGATTTCCCCATGCCCGATATTGAAGGAGATATCATGTATTACCGGTGTCTTTGAATATCCACCTGTCAGTCCATCTATTTGGAGTACCATATTCGACTTCCTTTTATTTAATATATATTATTTGTATACTTGTACTAAGTAAATATATCATAACAGAACAATGGAGGTACAACGAATGAGTAAAACTATTTTTGAACAGATCGCAGATGGTGAAATCCCAGCAAACATCGTCTATGAAGATGATGTCTGCATTGCATTCATGGACGCTTTCCCCCTGGCGAAGGGCCATACGCTCGTCGTGCCGAGGAAGCCGATCGAAAACATCTATGACCTCGATGAGGAGACAGGCGCCCACCTGATGAAGGTCGTCACGAAAGTGGCCAATGCCCTCAGGGATGCCTTCTCACCGGAAGGGTTGAACGTTGTACAGAATAACGGCGCATTCGCTTCCCAGTCCGTGTATCACATCCACTTCCACCTGATCCCACGCTACAAGGAAGAATATGATGGCTTCGGCTACAAGTGGGAGCAGGATGATAAGAAACGCACGGACGAAGAGAAGGCGGAGATTGAAAATGCGATCCGCACCCGTCTGGATGCATAACCTGCCGGACACCAGGGTATTGGTATATTAAAAAGGAAGTGACATGATATGAAGTTCAAGAATTTTGCAGTCGGTTTTCTCGTTGGTGCAGCGGGAGGGACAATGATCTCACTGATGAATGCACCGAAATCCGGAAGTGAACTGCAATCCTCGCTGAAATCCAGTTCCGGGGACATGAAGGCCCAGATGGACCAGCTCAAGATAGAGGCCAATGAAGTGAAATCCTCATTCCTGAAGACTAAGCATGAATCGCAGGAAGTGTTCAAGACGCTCGGTGATGAAGTCAAGACGATGATCAGCAACTACAAGGCCGACATCAACCCGAACATCGAGCACATTCAGGAGAATGTGGAAAACATACAGAACAGGGTTGAAGAAGTTCAGAATACATTCACAAAAGACTGATAACCATTTGATAGCGGGTGTACAATCATTTGTACCCCGCTACTTTTGTGTGATATATTATTTCCTGTAGCCAAATTTAAAGGAGAATTGTGAAATGAGAAAAAAATTAGCGCCAATAGTGGTCGGTCTGGGCCTCATCGGTCTTGCTGGATGTTCAGATGACGGCAGCAGCGAAAACGGCTCAGGCAGTGAAAATGGTGAAACGGAATACGGTGATGTGCTCGCAACGAGCGATGCCGGAGAAGTCACCACTGACGATATACTTAATGAACTCGGTACGGACAACATCGCAAACCGTACTTTCCAGCTGACACTGGATTCCATACTTCAGGATAAATACAGTGACGAAATCGACCGTAAAGAGATTGAGTCCCAAATTGATGAAGAGATCGAGGGCATGGGCGGAGAAGACCAGTTCGCAATGATGCTCCAACAGCAGCAGCCTGGCATGACAGTAGAGCAGTATAAGGAACAGCGCATCAACAATGCCTACCACGACAAATTCTTTGCTGAAAAATTCGAAGTGACGGATGAAGAGGCGAAAGAATCTGTACGTGAAGCATCACATATCCTAGTCGAAGTCTCCGAAGAGGAGGATGGCCTGAGCGACGAAGAAGCGAAGAAGAAGGCTGAATCCCTCCACCAGGAGATAGAAGATGGTGCTGATTTCGGTGAGCTCGCAGCTGAAGAATCAGATGATACGGGCAGTGCCGAAAACAATGGCCAACTCGGCTACGTTCAGCGTGGTGAGATGGTGGAACCATTCGAAGAGGCCCTATTTGCTCTTGAAAAAGGAGAGGTATCCGATGTGGTCAAATCCGACTTCGGCTACCATATCATCAAAAGACATGAAGAAGAGAACATCGATGAAGAGCTGGATAGCGTCAAACGCCAGGTCGTGAGCCAGAAGATCCAGGAAAACCAGGATCAGGTGCTCGGATTCTATAATGATCTTCTCGAAGAGTACAATGTCGAATTTGAAAATGAAGAGATCCGCACATACATTGAAGAAACATATCTGAACAGTGGTGATGAGGAATCTGCAGAGGAATCCACTGAAGAATCTACAGAAGAATCCACTGAAGAATCTACAGAAGAATCTACAGAAGAATCCACTGAAGAATCAGCCGAATAGAAGAAAAAAGGACTTGTGAGTTGCACTCACAAGTCCTTTTTTCATGTCTCCAGTCCTAATCCAGCGATTCCGGACGGTAGAAGAAGCGGCTCTCAAGCGGGAAGATCCGCTCTGTAAACTGTCCCTTCTCCGCTTTCGATGTATGCTTGTCCATCATCATCATGCGCGCATCGATATTGTCGATGAAATGGAGGATTTCGGCTTCCTTCAGCATCGGCGGCTTCGGGGAACCGTATTCCAGTTTTCCGTGATGGCTCAGTATCATGTGCTTGAGCAGCATGACCTCTTCCCCATCGATGTTCAGCTCCTGGGCGACCCTCGTAATCTCTTCACTGGCGATGACGATATGGCCGATCAGATTCCCTTCGACCGTATACGTCGTCCCCACCGGGCCGGACAGTTCCTTGACCTTCCCGATATCATGGAGGATGATGCTGCTGTAGAGCAGGCTGCGGTTCAGTGACGGATAGATGTCACACAACGCCTCTGCTGTCCTGAGCATATAGTGCACATGATACGCCAGCCCCGAAACGAAATCGTGGTGGTTCGTCATCGCCGCCGGGAAGCTCAGGAATTCCTTCCTGTACTTGCCGAGCAGCTGACGGACGATCCGCTGCAGGCTGCCGTTCTCGATCTTGATGACATAGTCCATGATGCTCTCGTACAATGTCTCTTCATCGATCGGTGCCTTCTCTACGAAGTCCTTGGCATTCAGCCCGTCGGAGTCGGTTGCTGTCCTGAACGCGGCGATCTTCATCTGCTTCTTGTTGCGGTAGTCGATTACGTCCCCTTTGACCTTGATGAGCACTTCCGGCTTCAGGACTTCCATATCTTCTTTCGATACGGTCCAGAGCTTGGCTTCGATCTCCCCTGTGCGGTCCTGCAGGAACAGTGTCATATAGGGCTTTCCCTGGGATGTCACGCCCTGCTGGCTTCTTTTGATCAGGTAGAAGGCTTCCACCGAATCTCCTGGTTTCAATTTCGATATGTTATTCAAGTATAGTCACCTCATTTTACTCTTTCTTTAAGTTTGACTGTCTGCGAGGACGGGATGGTGCTGTCCAGATTGCATGTGAAGTACATTACCTGATCATCCACTTCGTTGCGCAGGTAGTCGATGATGATCTTCTTGCGCTCCTTGTCGAAGTGGACGAATGCATCGTCTATAATCAGCGGTAGCTGATAGTAACCCTTCAGCGCTTTGATCAGGCTCAGCCTGAGGCTGATGTACAGCATCTCCTTCGTCGATTGGGAGAGTTCCAGCGGATGGAAGAGCTGGCCATTCACATGCCTTACCGTGATGCCGTTGTCGTCATAGGTGACATTGATGTAGCGTCCTCTTGTCACTTTCTCGAAAATGCTCCTCGCCTCTTCTATAACCACAGGCAGCCTTTCGTCTTTGATGGCTTTGATATGGGTTTCAATGAGGATGCGGATATAATTGAGCGACATGTATTCCTTTGAGAGGTTCTGGATCAGTGTTTTCTTCATCTCGAACTTGTGGTTGACCTCACTCAGTTTCCCATCGCTTTCAAGGGTGCTGATTTCGGAGTTCAGCTCCGCAAGAGTCTTCTGCTCCTGCTGCAGCTCGCTGTTGAATGCCTCCATCTGTTCAGCAACGCCCTCTTCCTCCTCCTTCAGGTCCGCGAGGAGATAGGTGGAGAGTTCACTCCTTGCATCATAGTCGAAGTGTTCCTCCTCAAGCTTTTCACTCAGTTCCTTGAAGCGTTCCATGTGCTCCTGGTACTCTTTGTATTTCCTTGCGTAGTAGTAATATTCTTCCTCGTCTTCAGCCTCCACATAGTCGAGCAGCTGTACGGTTTCCTGCCTGGCGGCTTCGTTCCTTTCGGCCAGCACCTTGATCTCATTCTCGAGCAGGTTGATCTGATCCTTCAGCCTATTGTAGTGGGCTTCATCCTTATACATGCCGGATACCAGGCTTTTGACATCATAGAAGATCGTGCTGTCGTCATAATGTATGCCGAACGCCGCCACATCTTCCTTGACCGTCTTCTTGAACTGCTGGAGTTCACGGTTGATGTTGTCCATCTCGATCCTGTGCCTGTTGATCTGGTTCCGCTTCTGCTTGATTTCCCTGATCGTGTGGATGGCATCCACGATGCTTTTATTTTCAATATCCGGATTGACCTTCAGGTCCTCCTTGATGGCAGCGAGCTGGGTATTCAATGAATCATGCTGCGTTTCCTTGAGTGCGAGCGTATCCTTCAATTCTTCCAGCCTGACATTCGTGGAGATCCGCTTCGTCCGCTGGGTCTTCAGATCCATCTTCAGGTCCCTGGCATCATTCAGATCGAAATTGACGTTGTTGTTCCGCTTTATCGTCTCGATCGCGTCCTTGAGTTCGCGGACTTCATCCTGGTAGTCGTTCTTCAGTCCATCTTCTTCACGCTGGTTGGTGAGTATCAGGAGGAGCAGCGTGACCGCGCCGATCACGGTGAAGATGCCGCCCATCAGCCAATTGGTGCTGATCAGGTAGAACAGGCCAATCAGGAGGGCGAGGACACTGATGCCTATGATGAGGGTCGACTGGCCTTTTTTGACCCGGTTCCGCTCCCTTTTCTCACGTTCATAATCCTTCTCGATGAGCCTGAACATCTTCTCTTTTTCCTTCAGTTCAAATTCCCGTTCCATGACTTCCTTCTTCACACGGATGCGTTCGTCGCTGATCTGTTCCTGCTCGAGACGCTCTATGTCCTGGTCGAACTGCTTGAGGTCACTCTTCAGCTGATCGATCTCGCGGATGAGGAACTGCTCTTCCAGAGTGACTTCGTCCAGCTTCGAAAGGACCGTCTGCACAGACTCCTTGACGATGTTCGAATCATCGACTTCATGGTGCTCCTGCTGCCAGCCGATATCCCGCCTGAGTTGGGCGATCTCCTCCTCCAGCGCCTCCATCGAAGCGGAGAGCCTGGAATGCTCCATATTCTTCTGCTTGATGTCCGGCTCCCGCTTCTGGATGCCCTCCAGGTAGGCGAGCCGGTCCTTGTCGGGCAGGGTCACACCGTCCATTTCATTTTTGAGGACTTTGAGCTTCTCGGTGCGCAGGGCGATGTCGCGGTCGGTCTGCTGGACCTGATGCCTCAGCTTCTCATACCTTTCGATTCCCTGCTCCGGAAAGACCACGGGTTCAATGTTCAGCTTGTCCTCAAGCGTCTTCCATTCCTTGATGTCCTTATGGTACATGACTTCCTTCATCTTCTGCTTGCGGACCATATCCAGCTGGAACAAGGCATCCTGCTTCGCATTCAGACTGTCTTCGGTCTTGATCTTTTCGTTGATGAGCGTCTTGTAGCGCTCCTCCGTCTGTTCAAGCACCCTGATCTTCTCACTGAGTCCGGAAATTTCATCCATTTCCTGGTTCAGTTCCGGATTCGTGCCATTCTTCTTATAGATGGATTTCATCTCGGCATCTATGGCACTGAGCATCTCATCATACTCATGCGAGCCGAGGGCACCTGCACGGAGCAGGTATTCCTGCAGCTTGTCTTCGGTCATATTCTTATGGATATCCTGGAGCCCCAGCACATCAAAGGAGAAGATCGACCTGTATGTCTTCTTGTCGATGAAGTTCAGCTTCTTGATCAGCCAGTCTTCGCCTCTGACGGTACCATCCGCCAGATAGACCTTTACGTCGCCCTGGACCTTCCCCTTTATGCGTTCGATCTCCACAGGTCCCGCTTCATCCGGGAATTCCACCGTGATCTTCCCGCCATACAGGTTGTGCATGCGCGGCTCCCTTCTCGGCTCCTGTTCCTTCCTGGTCGGAAAGCCGAACAGGATCGAATGGATGAACGACTGCATCGTGGATTTGCCCGCTTCGTTCTCACCGAAGAACTGGATGAACTGCTGGTCGGCATCTATTTCAGTTTCTGTTATCTTTCCATATCCATATATGTTCAGAGCAATTATCTTCATATGTCCACTACTTCCTCATCAGCATTCTTAGGCGCTCTTCGCCTTCTTTGAGCAGCGCTTCCTGGTCGATGTCCTGGATGGGCTCCAAGTATCTGTTCAGCCTCGGATCCATATAAAGCGCATTGACCGCTTCCTTGAACAGCTCCCTGTTTCCGGAATGGGTCGCCTTTATATCATTGAGCAGGGCGATGTTGTCCTGGGTGAGATATTTGAGGCGGAGGTCGTCGATCCATATGAACTGCTTCAGATCCCTCTCGTCCTCCTTCAACAGCTCGACCACTTCAGTGAAATCGGCGTCCGATATCACCTCTTCGCCATCATACACGAGATTGAGCTGTATGATATGTCGCCCCTTCTCCCTCAGACGATGCTTGAATTCGACGATCGTCTGGTAGAGGTCCTGTTTGGCGAGCGACTGGACTTCCAGGTCGTATTCCGAAAAGATGAGTTCCTGGACCGGCACGAAACGGGAGGTGAGGTAGACATCATCCCCTTCCACCATCAGAAAGCCTTTCTCCCCATATTCATTCTTGTGCCGCCCCTGTATGTTCCCAGAATAATGAATCGGCGGCAGGTCGCTGAGCTGTTCCCGCTGATGGATGTGGCCCAGCGCCCAGTAATGGTACAATTTCTCGTTCAGCACTTCCAGATTGAATTCCGTATAGCGCTCCTGGCCATACTGGCTCTTCGAATAGGTGCCGTGCAGGATGCCGATATGTATTCCGTCATTCATCGTATTCACCGGATAATCCTCGAGCTTGTTCTCGTATGTATCATCCAGGAAATAGCTGAAACCGTGAAGGAATACACTCTCCCCCTTCGCGCTGATCATCTCATAGCTTTCTACATTCTCACCAAAGACCGTGACGTTGTCCGGCCAGGAGGTCCTGATGCCGTCCGTCAGGGGGTCATGGTTCCCATGGATGACGTAGGCGAATATGCCGGCCTCCCTGAGCCTTTCGAACTGGCGTTTCATGAATATCTCGGATTTCAATGTGCGGTTCGCCTGATCGAAGACATCCCCGGCAATTATGATGAAGTCGACTTTTTCTTCAATGGCATGATCCATCATCCTCGTGACACTATTGTATGTACTTTCCATGAGCACATCCAATATGCCTGAAGGCATTTTGGACCTGGACTTGAAAGGACTGTCCAGATGCAGATCTGCGCTGTGGATAAATTTAACCATATATTTCACCTGACTTTTCCTGGGCATTATATTTTCAGTATACCAAAAAACACAAAAGAAAGAGGCCTATAATAGACCTCTTCAGTAATTAATTCTGGTTGTTCAGACCATAAAGCTCTTCTATAGGTTTCATGATGACGCGGTTCAGGTCCTGAATGAGTTCGCTCATTTTCTGTTCTGCTTCCATCAGTGATTTGATATTTTCGTCCTTCTCTATATCTTCTGCTGATTTCTGTGCTTTCTGAACATCTTCTTCATTGATTTCCTCACCCTGCATCTGTTTCTGCTGCAAGTCCATCTGTACTTCCCTGAACTCTTCGAACAGCTGCTTGGATTCCGGATTGGAATTCACTTTACCATAAAGATCCTTCATATTTTGAAATTCATCTGAGTTGCGGAGTGCATCTTCCAATGCATTCGCCTGATCGTATACATTAACTGCCATTATTGAAAAACTCCCTTTATAAAGATATATCTACTGTAACATAAAACCGCGACTTATAAAAACACAACGATGAGCCCCTGTACGATTCCTATCATACCCCCAAGGAAAAAGCCGAGGAGTGTGATCATACGGAACTCCTTGCTCGAGATCTCCATCACCAGATCTTCTATATGGCTGAGCTCGAAACTGTCGATCTGCTTTTTGACCACCTGGGCAAGCTGGAGCTTTTCGACGATCCTTCCTGTATTCTGTCCGAGGTATTCTATGATGTTGTCGCGGAGCTGGTACTTCCCGCGCGTTTTGAATGACTCGAACATTTCACGGTTGAAGTCCTCGATCGGATAATCGAGTATGCCTTCGATGTCTATCCTTTCCCTGAGTACATCATAGACGCTGTCTATCAGCCTCTGCTGGTCCCTTTCGGAAATCAGGGTATCCACCCGGCTGTTTTTGATCCGTTCATACTCATCATTGATGATGCGGACCTGTATCTCCGTCATTTTCGGGTGATGGATCAGCTTGTTCAGCTCATTGCGTATATTCTGTACAATCGTCTCCTTCGACATCAGATACTTCAACGAGCGGGCAAGTCTCCCCCGATGCTCGACGAACTCGTCGGTCATCGTGTAGAGGTCCTGGTAGCCCTTCTCGGAATTGATGTATTCCTCTATCTTCTGCGTAATCTGCGGCTGCAGGGTGTCAATTTTCCCATCAAGCGTCGCCATGGCATCCGTCGGGACGAGGTTCCTGATCTCCTGCTGGTAGAGCCTGGCGCCTTCCGCCGTCACCTTGTCGGACAACTGGGCATTGAAGCCCTTGACCACCTTGTCGGACAGCCCTTCGTTGATGCGTTCAAGGAAATAGCGCAATGTCAGCTTTTCGGATTCGATCGTCTCGATCTGCCTGTCGATGAACAGCATGATGAAGTTCTGGGTTTCGCGGCTCTTTATCTTCTCGATGAAGGCGTCAGGCGTCAACAGGTGCCTGGTGACGATCTCACCCATCTTTATGGAAGCCTCCTCGCGCCGCCGTGGGATCACGCCCGGCGTCAGGGGGAGGCGTCTGCCGAAGAGATATTTTGTTTCATACGGCCGGAAGAGCATGCGTATGGCGAGCATATTCGTCAGGCCGCCGATCAACGCCCCGATTATGGCCATGAGTATTATCTGAAAACCATCGTTCAAGGAAAAGCCCTCCTTCTCTTGTCGTTAATCCTACAACAATGCAAAAGAAAAAGCACCTTACGGTGCTTCTGTTTTATCAGACAGGCTGCAGATCCGTCTGTCTCATGAAGTAAGTCCTGATTTCGCGTTCAATATATGAGGCATGGACTGGACGGTTCGAATCGTTCAGTACTCTATATATTTTGTTGCTTTTATTATATTGCAGACGGAAACCATTCTTTCTGTCGAGATCCTCCCAATATACCGCTTCGCCATCATAATTCGGGTAGACACAATGCCCTCTGGATATCACCTGGGCAAGTTCAAGGGGATCACCTCCGAATGAATTCGTCAGGACTTCACTATCCCTGAAGAGTGCACACAGGGAGATGCATGTTGTCCAGTTCGGAAGGATGCGTTCTTTTTCGATCTGCACAAGGGTCTTTTTAGACAGCCCTATCGTCTGACTCATGGAGTCCTGCGTATAACCAGCTTCCGTCCTGACCATCTTGAACTTCGACTGGAGCATCTCCGTAAAAGTCTGTTTATCCATTCTTTTCTTCCTTTCACTCAAATCGGGTATTGTAAAATTTAAATGCGATAATAATACACTTTTAATATAATAATATAGATCGGCTAAAATTAAAAGGGCATATATTGAATTTCACCAAGTGTTCAATATATGCCCTATTCAGTTTTAATGCCTGAAAAGCTTTACGATTCAGCTTTTGCAGTTTCTTCGCGACGCGTCTGCTGCTCGTTGATGACGAGCGCAATTGCAGCATCCCCCGTGATGTTGACCATCGTACGGGTCATATCAAGCAGCCTGTCGATACCAATGATGATACCGATCGCCGCCGGATCGAGGCCGACTGCCGTCAATACCATGGCCAGCATTACAAGGCCGACACCCGGCACACCGGCAGTACCGATGCTCGCCACCACTGCAATGATGACCACTGTAATCATCTGCATGAGCGTCAGGTCGATGCCGGAGAGCTGCGCGATGAACACCGTCGCCACACCCTGCATGATCGCCGTACCGTCCATGTTTATGGTCGCTCCGAGCGGCTGCACGAAGCTGGATATACTTTTTCGTATCTTCAGGTTATCCTGTGCCGTCTCGAGTGAAATCGGCAGCACCGCACTTGAGGATGATGTACTGAACGCCACACCCATCGCCGGCGCAAAGTTCTTGATGAACCATACGAAGCTTTTCTTTGCCAGGAACTGGACGGTTGAACCATATACAAGTGCGAGATGTATGAACAGTGCAAGCAGCACACAGATGAAGTACATGCCGAGCTGCTGGATGGCACCGAAACCAGCCTGCACGAATGCAGTGGCCACGAGGCCGAAGGCGCCGATCGCCGCAAAGTATTTCATGATGGCCATGACAATCCACATCACGACATCATTCGCCTCTTCGAATAGTGCTGTCAGCCGTGCCGACTTTTCCTTGCCCGCAATGATGGCGACACCGATGAAGATCGCAAAGGCGATGATCTGAAGCATGTTCTGCGTACCCATCGCTTCGATGATGTTCGTCGGAATCAGGTTGATGACCGTCTGGTCGAATCCCTGCTGCAGAGCCTCACCGGTTGAACCGCCTTCAAGCTCTGATTCACGGTAGTCCGACACCTCTTGCGAATCCAGAAGCTGGGACTGCCCCTCTCCAGGATTCAGGACGTTCGCCACAATCATCGCGATGGTGATGGCGATTGCTGTAGTCGCCAGATAGAATGCGAGTGTCTTGAGACCGATGCCGCCGAGCATCTTCGGGTCACCGACATTGACGACCCCGAGCACGATGGAGATGAACACAACCGGCACCACCATCATGAAGATCATGTTCAGGAACAGCTGCCCCACCAGGTTGAATATGTACTGGTCAACCCATTGCACCCAGCTCTGATCAGCCATCGGACTGAGCACCGAGCCCACGATGATGCCGAGGATCAGGGCGATGATGATCTGTATTGTCAGTTTATTTCCCACTTTCATATTACCCCTCCAGACTTTGAAACTCCTTGATTCATTATACTTCCTCGTAACAGTTTTTGTAAACTGCTATTTGTAACCGGTTTACTCAGCGTCATCTATACTTTCCTAAAGTTCCACGATATTGTATTTGATGGCATAGATGACAGCCTGTGTGCGGTCGGAAACTTCAAGTTTGTTCAGGATATGGCTGACGTGGGTCTTCACCGTCTTTTCGCTGACATACAGCGCCTCTCCGATCTCCTTATTGGATTTCCCTTTGACGATTTCGCGCAGTACTTCAACTTCCCGGGCCGAAAGTGCATTCTTCTCGTGGGGCATGTCCCCCTCCCGGTCGATCACCTCCAGGATGTTCGGGTGGATCACCTTCTCCCCTTCGATCACCTTTATGATGGAATCGATCAGCTCCTCGGCCTCCATCTCTTTGATGATGTAGCCATCGGCATGTGCTGCAAACACCGGACGGATGTACTCCTCACTCGTATAGCTGGAGAGCACGAGCACCTTGATGCCGGGGTAATGGCTTTTGATCTCCCGGGTCACCTCGATGCCGTCCATCTCGGGCATCACGAGGTCCAGCAGTACAAGATCCACCTGCGGGTGCTTTTCATCCAGATAGTCCAATACTTCCCGCCCGGTACCGAAATCCTCAAGCACGTCGATGCTTTCTGTCGTGGATAGGAGGAATTTCATCCCCTCCCTGACGATGTGATGGTCGTCCACCAATATGATGCTGTACATATGCTCACTCCTTCATCGGGACGCTGACCACGATCTTCGTGCCCCCGCCTTTTCTTGTAATGATGTCGAAACTGCCGCCAAGCTTGTGCATCCGTTCCCTCATGTTTGCAAGACCATAGCTGTAGCCCTTGCTTTCATCGATCTCAAAGCCCCGGCCCTCATCCACTATTGTAACCTCCAGCATGTCGGTTCCCGCAACCATTTCAATCCGGGCCGCATTCGTGCCGGAGTGCTTGCGGATGTTGTTGAGGCTTTCCTGTATGACCCTGTAGAGGCCGATTTCCACACGGTCGGAGACATTGTAGAAGCCGTCGACCTGTATGGTGATGCCGAGATCCAGTATGTCCGCGTACTTCTCTACCGCATCGATGATGCCATTTTCAAGGCCGATCGGCTTGAGCTGCCAGATCAGCGCCTTCATCTCCTTCATCGCATGCTTCGACGTATGCTCGATCGACTGGAACGCATCCTGCACCTTCCCCTGATCATCGAGGGATTTGGCCGCATGGGAGGTGATGCCGATCGAGAATAGCATCTGATTCACCGAATCATGGAGGTCCCGTGCAAGGCGCTGCCGCTCACGGATGATCATGTTCTCCTGCTCCTGCGCCGTCAGTTCTATGCGCTTTAGCGTTGAACCGATCTGGAATGCGACGGATTCCAGCAGGTCCAGTTCATCCTGTGTGAACTGTTCCCTGTAGGGGCTGGCGACGTTCAGGAGGCCGAATGATTCCTCACCGGATATGAGCGGCACCGTCGCGTGATGGGTGATGCCCATGTTCTCACCGGGATAATCCATCCTTGCCTTCTCGAGCCTGGAACAGACGAATATATTCGTCGCCGTCTTGAGTTCACGGTTGTTGTATTTGTTCACACACCAGCATTTTCCGTCGCACAGGTGATGATACTGCTCCTTTTCGAGCGACGGCGGCAGCCGGTAGTGTGCGCTCAGTTCATGCTGGCCCTCACTGTTGATGAAGAAGATCCAGCCCGTATCGAATTCCGAATAATCGATCAGTAGCTTGAGGGCGCCGTAGATCATCGTGCTGCGGTCGGTTTCTTCATTGAGGAACTCGGCGATATCCTTCAAAAGCTGCAGTTTGCTCTTCATCGTGACACCCTTTCTGTAAAAAGTTAATAACTTTGTAAATTAATCGTTTCCATCCATATATCATTATCACTTATAATGATATAGTATGACCTTGAAATAAAAAAGCAAACAGGAGGGATGGCATGGCCAACAATAAACTTTTCATGCAGCTCATCTTCCTCACTGCATTGGTCGCCACACTCGGCTCCCTGTATTTCAGTGAGATCAGACAGTACGTCCCCTGCGAGTTCTGCTGGTACCAGCGCATACTGATGTACCCACTCGTCATCATCTCGATCATCGGATTCATCCGTGACGACCACGGAGCAAAATACTACATCCGCGTTATGAGCGGACTCGGCATACTGCTTGCCTCCTACCACTATGCACTGCAGAAGGTCAGTTTCCTGGGAGATAATTTCGCAGCATGTACGGGCGTGTCCTGCACCGTCCAGTACATCAACATATTCGGCTTCATCACGATACCATTACTCTCCCTCATTGCTTTCATACTCATCTTTATATTATCATTTATGATAAAAAGAAAATAAAAAGGAGATTCAATCATGGGCAATAAACTATTTTATGGCATCATCGCACTGATCATCGTCGCTTTCGTCGGCATCTTCATCTATATGAACAGTGCTTCAAACGATCCGGAAAACTTGAGCGACTCCGGCTACTATCCGTATACGGACAAGGACCCGGAAGAACTTGAAGGTGCGACGATCGACAAGCTTGATGACGAGAACTACCACTACAACAAGACTTTCGACGAGACCCAGGAGATCATAGATGGCGGCGAAGGAGAATTCGTCTACTTCTGGAGCCCGACATGTGTACACTGCATCGCAGCCACACCATTCCTGACGGATGCATTTGATGAGACTGGCGAGGAAGTGACCCAGCTGAACATACTGGAATATGATCAGGCATGGAACGAATACGCCATTGAAGCCACACCGACGCTCGCCTACTTCGAGGACGGCGAAGAAGTCGACCGGCTGACGGGCAACCCGGGCAATGCCGACGACTACGTGGAATTCATCAATAGCATGACTGGTGATGAATAGATGAAGGTGAACATCCACGAAAATTTTGATGGCATGACACTTGAAGACATGCTGAAGTCACTCCACGTTCCAAAGAAGGAGCTCCATTTCCTGCGCATGTCGAAGGACATCACGATCAATGGGGAACAGGCCCCACTTAATGCACCCATCCACACAGGGGATGCGGTCGTCCTGCCCGACACCGGAGCCGAGAGCCAGTACAAGCCGAGCTACCGCACCTGTGATGTACTTTATGAAGACAGGTACCTCGCCGTGCTCTTCAAGCCGAGGGGTGTGAAGACCCACCCGAACCAGATGAACGAGACGAACACGCTCATGAACCATGCGGTATACACGATCGAATCGGATTATCTGGAACCTGTACACCGGCTCGATCAGGAGACCAAGGGCGTGATCCTGATCGCCAAAAACCCGCTTGTCAAGAAGATGCTCGACCATATGCTGAGTGAACGGGACATCAAGCGCACCTACATCGCAAGGGTGGATACAAAGAAACGGCTCGAGCCCCAGACGATTGATGCACCGATCGCCAAAAACCCGAAGGAGCGCAACAAGTATCATGTGACCTCCAAAGGAAAGGCGGCCGTCACGCATGTCATCGAATCGAGGGTCACACCGGAATACTGTGAGCTTGAGATTGAACTTGAGACCGGCCGGACCCACCAGATCCGTGTGCACCTTGCACATGTCGGCTTTCCGGTCATCGGAGATCCGCTGTATGGAAATTCGACATTAAGGGACCTCCAGCTCTTCAGCTACAGGATAGAGTTCATCCACCCGCTGCTCCAGAAAACGGTACGTGTGGAACTGGACAAGGAGACACTATAAATCAGAAAACACCGCTGAAACTTCATTGTTTCAGCGGTGTTTTTGTGTTTCTGCAATACTTTTCCAGAACATTCCGGAGCAGTGTCAGTCCTTCTGCTGATCCGATGGATTCAGGATGGAACTGCACACCTTCCACCGGCAGGGACTCATGCCTGATGCCGAGGATTTCTCCAAGTTCCGACTGCGCCGTCACCACGATGCACTCAGGCAGCGTCGCTTCATCCACGACGAGGGAATGGTAGTTCATCACTTCGGACCCCTGGGATATTCCGGCGTATATGTCCGTGTCCCCGTGATGGAGTTCCGAGGTCTTGCCATGCATCAGTTTCCCTGTCCGTCTGACACTCCCCCCGAACACGTGGGCGATGGTCTGGTGGCCCAGACATACGCCGAATATCGGTATCTGTCCACTGTAGCGGCGGACGACCTCCATGGTCATCCCCGTATCTTCAGGACGCTTTGGTCCCGGTGACAGGAAGATCAGGTCCGGTGCAAGCCTGTCGATCTCGTCGAAATCTATTGCATCGTTTCTTCTCACAACGATTTCCTCACCCATCTCGCCAAGTGCCTGCACGATATTATAGGTGAAGGAATCAAAGTGGTCGATCATATATATCATTTTCCTTCCCCCTATACTTTCAGTATATTTCCATCGCTGAATATCTTTTCAGTCAGGTGCACCGTCTGCTCGAGTGCGCTCGCCTTGTTGATCGTCTCCTGATATTCCGACTCCGGATCCGAATCCGCAACCACACCTGCCCCCGCCTGGATGTAGAGGTTCTGGTCCACCAATGTCATCGTGCGGATGGTGATGCAGGAGTCGATGTTCCCATCGAAGCCAAGATAGAGGATGCTCCCGCCATACAAGTTCCGCGCTGTCGGCTCAAGTTCCCTCAGGATCTGCATCGCCCGTACTTTCGGGGCGCCTGACAGTGTACCGGCCGGGAAGGAGGAGATGAATGCGTCTATCGGGGAAACCCCCGTCTTGAGCCTGCCCCTGACCTTGCTGATGATGTGCATCACGCGTGAGAAGCGGCCGATCACCATATACTCGCTGACGGACACTGAACCGTATTCGGCGACCCTGCCGATGTCATTCCGCGCAAGGTCCACCAGCATACGGTGCTCGGCGATTTCCTTCTCATCTTCAAGCAGCTCCCTGGCAAGCCTGTCGTCCTCCTCTTTAGTAGCACCCCTTTTTCTCGTGCCGGCAATCGGGTGGATCTCAAGGTTTCCGTCCTGTACCTGCAGCTGCCGTTCCGGGGAGCTGCCGATCACTTCGAGCCCGTTGAATTTCAAATAGTACATATACGGCGAAGGGTTGACCTTCCTCAGCACACGGTAGAGTTCAAAGCCGCTTCTTTCCGTCTTCTTGTGGAAACGCTGGGAGAGGACCGCCTGCAGTATGTCCCCCGCTTCGATGTACTCCTTGATCTTTTCGACGTCGGATAGGAACTTTCCCTTTTCGTAGTTGCTTTCAAGATCGAAGGCGGATGTCATCGGCAGCGCAGTGGGAAGCAGCAGATCGGACAGGTCGCTGTCGTGCAGAAGGTGCGTCCTGATGCGCTCGATCGTCTCCATCGATTCCTCGTAGATCTCTCCGTTGTCCCTGTCGTCATCGACCCTGGCGAAATGGATGATGTGGATCTCTTTTGAATTATGGTTGTATACGAGCAGCGATCGGCAGAAGAGCAGGTGGTAGTTCGCAATCTGCACCGCCTCCTCCGGTGCCCTAGGCACCGGTTCGTAGTCGGATATCGCATCATAGCTGATATAGCCTACCCCGCCGCCTTTGAAGGGAATATCCATCTCGGGTATCTTCACCTCGAGACGGCCGAGCGTCTCTTCGAATGCCTCCTTGAACGAAGGCAGCGTCAGACGGCTCCCCCGCTCAAGGTCATGGACGGTGAATTGGCGTCCGGTTTCCCTGATTTCGACCATCGGGTCCAGTCCGATGAAGGAGAAGTTAGACCACGCTGATTCAGGTTCCTGACTTTCCAGCATATAGACTGCCTCATCCTTCAAAGAATGAAACATCTGTACAGGCGTCAGCAGGTCGGTGCTGAACGATTCGATCACCGGTACAGTGCGGTGATTCCCGGCATCCTTCAAAAATTCCTCATACGTGGTCATATCTTCACCTCATTATTTTAGTTATATCTAGACAGTCTAAACAATTCAGAAAACAAAGTCAATTGCAAAGAGGCCGGAGACTTCCGTCCCCGGCTCAAATCCATTCTATTTTCTTCGTTTGAAGCGGTCCTTCACTTTGAGCAGCAGCTGATTCTCCTTCTGGACGAGCTGCTCCCTGCCGCTCCTCTCGGCGCGGCGCATCAGTTCGACCTGGGCGCTGTTCGGTTCATGCTCATTATCGACATATTCATAGGTGCCATCCGGCTTCTGTACACGTGCTTTGATGTTGTCCATCAGATAGAGCCTGTTGATGGACTTTATCTCTTCAAGGATTGCCGTACTCTTGATCGGGAAGAGGATCTCCACCCGCTTGATCATGTTGCGGGTCATCATATCTGCGGAGGAGAGGAACATCTTCTCTTCACCGTTGTGATGGAAGTAGTAGATTCTGGAATGCTCCAGGAATCTGCCCACGATGCTGATGACCCGGATATTATCGCTTACACCTTCAATGCCCGACTTCAGACAGCAGATGCCCCGGATCACAAGATCGACCTTCACGCCCTCCTGGGAAGCCTGCATCAGCTTGTTGATGATCTTCTTGTCGGTCAGCGAGTTCATCTTGGCGAATATATAGCCCTTGCCATGCATCCTGTGCAGTTCAATCTCCTTGTCGATATATTCCGCAAAAAGATCGCGTATGTCGAAAGGCGCCACATACAATGACTCGTAGTCCGGCTTCAGCGAATAGCCGCTCAAGTAGTTGAAGAAGTTGATCGCATCATTACCGATATCCTCATCGGTCGTCACGAGACCCATGTCGGTGTAGAGTTTCGCGGTCGAATCGTTGTAGTTTCCGGTGCCCAGATGAACATATCTGACGAGCTTCTTGCCGACCCGTTTGACCACAAGCGTGATCTTGCTGTGCGTCTTCAAGTAATGCATGCCGTATATGACATGGCATCCCGCATCTTCAAGCTCCTTCGCCCACTGCACGTTGTTCTTCTCATCAAAACGCGCCTTCAGTTCAACAAGCACCGTCACCTGCTTGCCATTCTCTGCAGCCCGCTTCAGCGCTTCGATGATCGGTGAATCGCTCGATACACGGTAGAGTGTCTGCTTGATTGCGAGAACATCGGGGTTCTCGGCTGCTTCACGCATGAATTCGACGATCGGCTGGAAGCTTTCGAAAGGATGATGGAAGAATATGTCCTCCTTCAGCGCCTTGTCATATATGTTCGCCCCGGAAAGGAATTTCGGCTCCTGGGGGGTGAACGGCGGGTACGTCAAATGCGGGAACCTGTCGCCGAGTGAGGCGGTCAGCCCGAACAGGAAAGTCAGATCAAGCGGACCGTGGAACTTGTAGACATCCTGCTCATACAACCCCAGCTCATTGCGCAGGAATGAACCATTGATGGTGTCATTTCTGCTTATATCGATTTCAAGCCGTACTGCCGCCCCCTTCGTCCGCTCCTTGAGGAACCTTTCGATTTCGATCAGCAGGTCCGCGGCTCCTTCTTCATGTATCGTCAAATCGGCATTCCTTGTTATCCTGAAAGGGAATGTCCGGTCGATCCTATACCCTTTGAACAGCTTGTTGATGTGTGCTTCAATGATGTCTTCAGCCAGTACGATATAGGTCCTGCCTGCATCTTCAAGTTCATAATAGCGCCTGATGACTGTAGGCAGCTGGACGATGGCAGCCTGCTCACCCAATTCGTTCGACAGGTTTATGAATATGTTTATCTTTTTATTCATCAGCTTGGGGAACGGACGGTAGGCGTCGATTCCGAGAGGGGTAAGAGACGGAAATATTTCTGTATCGAATATTTCTTCAAGTTCATCCTGAAGATGCTCCGGGAGTTCATACGGCCGCTTCAGATAGATGTCATACGTTTCCAGCTCAGCCATGAGACGATGGAAATAATCGTACTGGACAGCACTGTTCTCGCGGTTCAGCTCACTGATGCCCTCAAGCTGCTCCCCTGGGGTCATCTGCGTCTTAGTATCCGGCTCATGGTAGTTCATCTTCACCTGGTCCTTCAGACCAGCCACCCGAACCATGAAGAACTCGTCGAGATTCGAGCTGGTTATCGCCAGAAACTTCAATTTCTCAAGCAGCGGATTGTTGGGGTCCGCCGCTTCTTCAATGACCCTGTAATTGAATCTGAGCCAGCTCAACTCTCGATTGTTGTAGTACTCCTTATTATTCAATCGATATGCCATCACTATTCTCCTACTCCCTCTAAATTAAAGATGAATATTAAACTTCTACGAACCTTATATCCAAATCTTTATCCATAATTTTCTCTATATGCTTCTTCTGTCTGGTCGCCTGATACTCCTCGGCAATCGGATCTCCTTTATATTTGACCGTCATGACCATATCATCCCCCTCCTCTTCCAGGTAGAGGTCCTGGACGATGCCCGTGTTGGAGACGTTCAATGCATTGGAGAACTTCAATATGCTTCCGAGCGTCAGCAGTACATCGAGGTCGCTGCTGTCGAACCACCCTGACTCCTCGGCATAGAACTTGAGCAGCGTCTTGTTCTTGAAGCTCGCCATCAGGGCAAGCCTGACCCTATCCTCGTGTACGATGCCGTTGATGTTGCTGTTGGAAATTATATAATACGTGTGCTGACTCGTCGCATCACGGTCGATGAATGCGCCAAGATAAAAGATATGCGCTGCATTCTTCATCAGATACTTCTCATGCTTGCCCGTTTTTATGAAATCGAAGCGTGCAAGTTCATGGTAGATGCGCTCTGCAATCTCCTGCCGCTTTTCACCTTCGCTTCTCAGGATATGGAAATCACTCGCCAGTTCCATCAGCGAATCCCTGAAAATATGGTATTTGTTGAAGGCGGCCGGATAATCCTTCGATATGATTGACATGGCCAGACCCTCACGCAGCCCCTGGCGACTGAACTTGAACTCTTCCGCCCTGACGAGGTCATAGAGTGACTTGAAGACGATGGCACTCGGCAGGATGATGTCGCTCCTGTCCTTGCTGAGGCCGTCGATGTCGTCAAGGTCGTCGCCTTTGGTGCTTTCCAGCAGGTCGTATACATCCTGCAGGTCATTGCGGTCCATCGAATACCCATGGACGCCTGCGATCGGATAGTTGACGGAGGATTGGTGGATGCGCGCAATGTTACGCGCACTACCGCCGATCGCCAGGATCGGCACCCTTCTTTTGGCCAACCATTTGACCGATCTCAGCTGCTCCTTGACATACTTCTCGGTCTCTTCAAGCGCATCTTCATCGTTATGATCCTTGCCCTCGAAGAACATGGACTTCAACGTGACGACCCCGAAAGGCAGGCTGACGGAATGGATGAGCTCCTTGTTCTCGAAGAAGTTAAGCTCGGTGCTCCCCCCGCCTATATCAATCGTCACTGCATCCATGTTGCTGATCGTATGGACGACGGCATGGTAGCCATAGTAGGCCTCTTCCTTGCCGGTAATGACTTTGATCTCCATGCCGACCTCGTTTTTCGTCCGCTCCAGAATATCCTCGACGTTGACCGACTGCCTGATCGCTGCCGTCGCCACAGGATAGATTTCCGTCACATCATACTTCTCGCTGATCTTCTGGAAGCTGCCGAGGATGGAAAGGAGGTTGTCGATCCCCTCCTCGGCCATCACATTGTCTTCATCCAGATATCTGGCCAGCCTGGCAGGCGTCTTGATGTTCTGCAGCTCCTTCAGTCCGGTCTCTTCATTGTATTCGAAAAGTACAAGGCGTACAGTGTTGGAACCGATATCCACAAGTCCGATTCTTTTCATAAGTAAGCTCCTAATCTTTGGATTGGATCATATCTTCCGGATTGATCCATTCATCAAACTGCGCTTCAGTGAGATGGCCGGATTCGACTGCCGACTCTTTGAGTGTAATCCCCTTTTCATGGGCATTCTTCGCAATCTTGGCTGCATTCTCATAGCCGATATGCGGGTTGAGTGCAGTCACCAGCATCAGTGAATTGTTCAGGAAGCGTTCAATGTTCTCTTCTATTGGTTCTATTCCCACTGCACACTTGTCGTTAAACGTGTTCATGCCATCCGCCAGCAGATAGATCGACTGGAGTGTGTTGAAAAGGATGACCGGCTTGAAGACATTCAGTTCGAAGTTGCCCTGGGAGGCTGCGAATCCGACGGTTGCATCATTTCCGAACACCTGGGTCGCGACCATCGTGAGCATTTCGGACTGGGTCGGGTTGACTTTGCCCGGCATGATCGAGGAACCCGGCTCATTTGCAGGGATTTCAATTTCTGCGATGCCGGCCCTCGGGCCGGAGGCGAGCCATCTGACGTCATTGGCGATCTTCATCAAATCTGCCGCCAGTGCCTTGAGCGCCCCATGGAGATAGACCACTTCATCATGTGCAGTAAGCGCATGGAACTTGTTCTCGGATGAGACGAATTCATAGCCTGTCTGCTTCGAGATCTCCTTAGCCACGCGGTCGCCGAATTCCGGATGTGCGTTGATGCCTGTACCGACTGCCGTACCGCCGATTGCGAGGTTTGTAAGCTGTCTCTTGGATTCGTTCACCAGTGTCTCACACTTCTCGAGCATGTATCTCCATCCACTGATTTCCTGGCCGAGCGTCAACGGTGTCGCATCCTGCAGGTGTGTCCGGCCGATTTTGATGATGTCCCTGAACTGCGCCTCTTTGTCCGCGAAGGTCGAACGGAGTACACCGAGTGCAGGTACAAGCTGCTCCTCGACCGCCTGATACAGCGCGACATGCATTGCTGTCGGGTAGGTGTCGTTGGAACTCTGGGATTTGTTCACGTCATCATTCGGGTGGACTTTTTCGCCACTCCCCTTTTCCTCGAGATATTCATTTGCCACATAGCTGACCACTTCGTTGACGTTCATGTTGCTCTGCGTCCCGCTCCCCGTCTGCCATACGACAAGTGGGAAGTGCTCGTCTAGTTCACGTGCGATGATCCTGTCGCAGGCATGGACGATCGCTTCCTTCTTGTCTGCTGAAAGCTTTCCGAGATCATGGTTCGATACGGCAGCCGCCTTCTTCAGATGGGCGAATGCTACGATGACCTCGATCGGCATCTTCTCCTTGCCCACTGGGAAGTTCTGTCTGCTCCTCTCCGTCTGTGCAGCCCAGTATTTGTCACCAGGAACTTTAATTTCACCGATCGTATCTTTCTCTATTCTATATGACAATTAAAAAACCTCCTGAAAAATTAGTATTCATAGAATATTTTATACTAATTTACAGAAGGATTCATCTGTTATTCATTATTTTCCCCGTCTTCCGGTTCCATACCATGCGATTCATCATCGGAAGAATCAATCGGATAGTCCGCGTTCTGGGAAAGCTGTTCCATTTCCTTCCCCAGCGCCTTCACATCTTCCATATCTTCAGTCATCTCATTTTCGTCCGGTTCAATGTCGTTCCTGTAGTCGATATCCTTGTCCTTTTTCATGTTCTCCCCCGTTCCTAGGCGAATTCGGAAGTGTAGTAGTCGACGATGTCCTGGTCGAGCCGGGACGCCGCTTCAGTATCCATGACCACCGTCACCATGCGGTGCTTCTTCACTTTGCCGAAGTCATCCTTGTCATTCTCGACCGCATCATAAAGATCCCTGATGGCATCCGCCTTGTCGTTGCCTGTAGCCACAAGGATGAGTTCCCTTGAGTCGAACAGGTGGTCGTTGCCGTCTGAATCATTGTAGCCGAGATTCTTGTTCGCACCGATCGAGAGGACTGCAAGATTCAGCTGGTCCTTGTCGTCCAGCACCTTTTTCATCGAATCCACAGAACCGTCACGCTTCAGCTGATTATCCGGGATATCCAGTTTTTCGAATATTTCCGTGTCCCCATCCTTGTTGATGGTCACGAGGTATATCTGTGAGAAATCAGCCGGATGCTGTTTGGATTCGCCGACAAATTTCTGGTAGGTCCAATCCAGTTCTTCATTCATTTCAAGACCCATCACGCTGGTTGGATTATTATGGACCTGCTTTCTGATGATATCAGCAAGATAGATGCTGACCAGTTCCTTGTCCTTGAAGATCTTAAAGTTCATTGCCATGTTGATTCCTCCTAGATTTCTCAATGTCTTTTATATTCTACCCTCATCGGAACTATTTCTAACAAAACTTTTCCCCCTTTTCAGCTTTTTTCTTTTCAGCATATGGTTTATAATGTGTATATGTATGGAAATATAGGAGGCGCTAGTTTATGAAAGCATTTCTGATACTCATGGTAAGCATATCCTTCATCACCGCCATCCTCTCTTCAAGCCGTGACTCCGAATGGGGCTACAAGGATGACGGAGATGAAAAGCTCAGTCAATAGAAATAAAGCCATGCGGGATATCCCGCATGGCTTTATTTTTTATTGTCCGAGGAATCCCTGTCCTTTGAGGACCTGATCCACATCAAGGCGCTGCTTCTTGCTGAGCATGCCGATGACCTGGTCGCTCCAGGAATCATCCCGCTTGCCGCCTGAGCGCTCCTTATAGTACGCACTGATGCGTGCGTCATAACTGTCGATCGCATCCTTCACCTCTGCGACCGGTGTATAGGTATTCTCGTGGTAGACCGCTTCGAATGGCAGCCTTTCCTTCTGGCTGCCTTCCTGATCGGGTATGCCGACCACCATACCGAACAGGGGGACGACTCCTTTCGGCAGTTCCAGAATCTCTATGACGCGTGCCATATCATTCCTCAGTGAGCCGATGTAGCACATGCCGAGTCCCATGCTTTCAGCTGCCACCGCGAGGTTCTGGGCAGCGAGTGTCGCATCGACAGTGCCCACGATGAGCTGCTCGGTCTTGTCATGATCGATCGGCGTCCCCTTCTCCTTGGAAAGTTCGACATGACGATTGTAGTCCATCAGGAAGACGAACAGGTGCCCGTTGTGCTCCACATACGGCTGGGTGCTGATCTCCCTGAGCGCCGCCTTCTTGTCGGGATCCGTGACGCCGAGGATGCTGTAGGCCTGTACATAGCTTGATGTACTCGCCGCCTGGGCGGCGGTGACCAGTTCCCGGATTGTATCCTGATCCAGTTGCTCATCCTTGAACTTGCGGATGGAACGGTGGTTCTTCAATAGATCTATCACTTGGTTCATTGTATTGCCTCCTAATTTAGTTGTGGAAAATCCTGCTGTTTCAGCGCCTCGTATATCAGAATGGCTGCGGTGTTGGCCAGATTGAGGGACCTGACTTTCCCGCTCATCGGCACCTTCAGGAGCGTTTCCCGGTACTTCTCCTTCATCCAGTCCGGGAGTCCGGACGTCTCTTTGCCGAAGATGAAGTAGTGTTCCGCTTCACGGCTGCTGAAATCCATGTCCGCATAGGATTTTTCTGCGAATTTCGTAAGCAGGTAGTAGGTGCCCTCCGTGGCTTCGAAAAAATCCTCCACAGAATCATGATAGACGACATTGATATGGGGCCAGTAATCGAGGCCCGCCCTTTTGAGCATTTTATCATCAGTCGAGAACCCAAGTGGTCTGATCAGATGAAGTGTGGTATTCGTGGCCGCACACGTGCGGCCTATATTCCCTGTATTCGATGGTATTTCTGGTTGGTATAGAACAATATGGTTTGCCATTGTAACCTCCTAGGCGACTTCCTGGACGCCCTTCAGCATTTCATCCCTGACTGCTTCGTCCGTCTCCATTTTATATCTTTCACTTATATAATCAAGCGCGCGATCCCCGAGGATCCGCCCGATCGCCCAATATGCCGTCCCTTTTATGACCGGACGCGGATCATTCTCCGCCACACGCTTCAGCGTGTCGACAGCCGACTCCTCCCTGAAATGGGCGAGTGCGATGATGGCATTGCGCTGGATCGGCTTCTTCCCCCGCCACACACCGGCCAAATGACCGTATGTCTCTTTGAAATCCCTGTTGGATATCTCAAGCAGGCCAGTCAGTTCAGGCTTCAATATTTCGGGTTCGAGCACAATGTCGGCATGATGGTCCGTATTGATGCCCTTGTTCCTCGGGCAGACCTGCTGGCAAGTGTCGCAGCCGTACAGCCGGTTGCCGATCTTGCCGCGGTATTCATCCGGCAGGAATCCCTTCGTCTGGGTGAGGAAGGAGATGCACTTCTGCGAATCCAGCTGACCGTTTCCGACAAGTGCTCCCGTGGGGCACCGGTCGACGCACAGGTTGCAGTCGCCGCAGGAATCGATCAGCTCTTCGTCGGGTGGGAAGGGGTAGCTCGTGATCATTTCACCAAGATAGGAGTATGTACCGAGCTCCGGGTTGATCACAAAGCCATTCTTGCCGATGTAGCCGAGGCCGCTGCGCCGCGCCACTTCGCGGTCGCTGAGCACACCTGTATCCACCATGGACCTGCACTCGATGGAAGGATCCAGCGATTTTATATAATCTTCCAGTCTGGCGAGCCTTCTGTTGAGCAATGTATGGTAATCGACACCCCATGAAGCCCGGGCGAACATGCCGCGGCGCTCCCCCTTCCTGCTCTTGGGTGCATCCGGCAGCCGGTTCGGATACCCGACCGCAATGGAGATGATGCTCCTTGCCGAGCCGAGCGAGAGGCGGGGCTCCGTCCGTTCATCCACCGACCCCTTCTCGAAACCGGAAGCATATCCCCTCCTGTGATAGTCGATGAGCTTCTCCCTGAATTCCGTGAAAGGTTCCGCATGGGTGAAGCCGATCTGATCTATCCCTATCGAATGCGCATAGTCGACCACTTTCTTTTTGAATTCGGACCGTTCCATCTCTTCACCTGCTTTCAAAACTTCGGCCGCAGCCAAATTCAACTAGATATTATACTACCTGCCCCGCTTTTTGACAATCAGCCGCGGCTGCCCCTCAAGTAGTCCTTCCGCCATTCCTCTTCAGGCACCATGCTGCCGCCCGTGCTCCAGACGATATGTGTGGCGTTCCGGATTCCAGGACGCCCCGTATTCTGGTGGAGGATGGCAGGACCTGGCAGGCCAGCTGCTGCAGACGGCTCGACCTTCATGCCCTCACGGTCGTACAGTTCGGCCAGAAGCGTGTACATTTCAGCATCCTGGACGGTATAGAAAGAGTGGATGCTGCCTGAGAGAAGCTTCCCTGCAAACTTTGAAGGTCTCCCGACTGCGAGCCCGTCCGCAATGGTCCTGTTGTCGAGGCCGATATCGCGCACCGATACTTCATCATGCATCCCCGTGATCATTCCAAGCATCATGCATGGGGACTGTACCGGTTCGGCGAACACTGGGTGGACCGCATCACCGAATACATGCTTCAGGCCGAAGCTGATGCCTCCCGGTGCGCTTCCAACCCCGCATGGGAGATATACATAGAGCGGATGTGCTTCATCCACAGTGATGCCCTGTGCCTCAAGCTGCTTTTCAAGACGCAGTGCGGCCACAGCGTAGCCGAGGAAGAGCGGTTCTGAATCTTCATCGTCGACAAAATAGCCCTTATCATCCCGCAGGGCTTCTTCCCGTCCCTCTTCCACCGCTCTGCTGTAGTCGTCCTCATGCTCGACCACTTTTACGCCATTGTGGCGCAGCATGTCCTTCTTCCACTGCTTCGCATCACTCGACATGTGGATGACGACCTTGAATCCAAGGGCCGCACCGATGATGCCGATGGAGAGGCCGAGATTCCCGGTCGATCCGCAGACGATGGTGTATTCCGAAAAGAACTTCCTGAACTTCTCTGAATCAAATTGTGCATAGTCTTGAGTCTGGTCGATGATCCCGTGCTCCAGGGCAAGGTCTTCGGCATGCTTCAGCACTTCATAGATGCCGCCGCGCGCCTTTACGGAGCCCGACACCGTAAGACTGTCATCCGCCTTGATGTAGAGCGGTCCAGCTATGGACGTCCCATACCTTTCGCCAAGAAAATCCTTCATCCCATCTGCATGTACCAATGGCGACTCGATGATGCCGTCCTGCGCTTTCGTCTCCGGAAAGGCAGATTCCATGAAACGTGCAAAACGGCTCAACCGCCTGTCTGCCTCCATGATGTCTTCGCGCTTCAGAAAGGCGTCTGGAGCATCCGTTTCGAATGCCGTATAGTATTCATTCTTCCAGAACACCGACTCGCCGGCAGCCATCTGGCCGATGATCGGATGCTGATCAATCAACCGGTTCTTCATAATCATCCTCCTGTCCACTGTTGAACATGGCATTTCTGATGCGCTTCGGCATCATCACGACGGATGCATCGAGGTCGAGCGGCTGGAAAGTCTTATCGATGCACTCGTCAAAGAAATCGACCAGTTGCTGGTTGATCTTGAGATCTTCATCATCTTCCATATCACTCTCCTGCACACTGTACCAGTAGAGGTATTCATGGTTGCCTTCCTGTTCCCTGAATATCGTCTCTACATACATCTTCTCGCCCTCGAGCGTAAGGAGCGCATCGTCCATATTCTCCTCTATATACTTCATCCATTCATCCACTTTGTGGCTTTTATTTGCCTTCACCTTGAATTTGGTCAGTTCTACTCTCACTTGTCTTCCTCCTTTCATTGCTTTGATCGGCAGGTCACCGCCTGCCTTCCCATTCCTCATAAAACTGCTCCAGATACATTTCCATGAACTGATGGCGCGCTTCCGCCACCCGTTTTGCAGCGTCCGTATGCATCAGACCCTTCAGCTTGAGCAGCTTTTCATAGAAATGGTTGATCATTGTATTATCTTCCCTGCTGTACTGTTCGAACGTCAGCTCCTCGCGTGCAGCCCGGTCCGGGTCATAGAGTGCATGCCGCTTATTGCCGCCATATATGAAAGTGCGTGCAATACCGACAGCACCGAGCGCATCAAGGCGGTCGGCGTCCTGCACGATCGCATCCTCTACAGTGGCGACTTCGACGGTATTGTTCCCGCCCTTGTAGGAGACCGCCTGCATGGCGTGGATGATGCGTTCGATCACATCTGCTCCGACTCCGCGCGCTTCGAGGAATGCCTTTATGGCATCAATCTGTGCATGTTCGTCATCAGTCAGCTTATAGTCGATCATGTCATGGAAAAGGGCCGCCACCTCTATTATGAAGCGGTCTCCCCCCTCTTCTGCCTGGAGCATCCGTGCATTATTATATACACGCATGACATGCCAATAGTCATGTCCCGTACTGTCCGAATCGTGGAATTCATATACCCGTGCCTTTGCTTCTTCGATGATGCTGTGGTGATCCATAATCCATGCTCCTTTTCAAATTTCATGCTGGAACCTGCAGTGGTTCATTCACCGGCTATTATATCATGATTGCGGTGCCGGGTTGTCCCACAAAAAACGGGAACAATGCCAAAGCATCGTATCCCGTTTTGAAATGAACAGCGGAACTATTCCTTGGAATAGTCCACCCCGCGTGAATACCGGTTGGAGGCATCCCACAGCAGAAATTCCTCTATTCCATTATCATAGAGCGCCTGTACCTGCGCCTCCACTTCAGCCGCCCCATATGGCTTGTAGTTCCCACTGCCGAGATATGAAGCCGTGAAGTCCTGAAGCCATGGCCTCGAGACCGGCGGGTCTTCGAGCGCATCCAGCACTTCATTCTCCACCTGGGCATAGCCGGAGATGACCCGGTAAGGGTCAAGATCGGGCTTTTCCGCTCCGAAGTAGCCGTCTCCCCAGTGACTCGGGTAGATCATCGAGGAGATGACGTCAACGTTCTCCGATATCCTCGAGAAATTCTGGCCGATGCCGGGTGCCTCCTCCTGTGTGGCAGCATAGCCGAATATATCCACGGATACATCCACATCATATGGTCTGAGTGCCTCCTTGGCATAGGCGACGAAATCGGTCACTGCATCGACACGCTGCTGGATGCCGTCCTGGCCGCCCTCATCATAGCCGCCGCGTGTATATTCCAGTGTATCCGCACGGTGTTCGAACCCTTCCGGGAAGCGGACGTAGTCGAACTGTATCTCCTTGAATCCGAGTTTTGCAGCCTGTTTGCCCACTTCCACATTGTAGTCCCACACTTCCCTGGAAAATGGATTGACGAAGCTCTCTCCGCGTCCGTTCTTCCATACGGTGCCATCAGGATGTGTAAATGAAAGATCCGGCCGTTCTGCGGCAAGCAGTGAATCCTTGAATACGACGACCCGCGCGATCGGATAGATCTGGGCCGCCTCCATTTTTTCCATCAGAACTGTAGGGTCGATATGGTCAAGGGAGGCATTCTGGACCATTTCCATATCCGAATTGAGGTCCATCATCATGTTGCCATGGTCCTCCTTGACATCAATGACCATCGCATTCAGTTCCGTCTCGTCCAAAAGTGCCGTCAGATCCGCCATCCTTTCCCCACCGGCTGAATAACCGGACACGTAGATGCCTTTGACGCCTTCGTCCGGATAGGCGATGTCGACACCGTCATCGTATGTGAACTTGTCCGGCAGTTCCTCGGGCATGCTCAACAATGGAGCGTCACTCAGCTTGATGAACTGCGTCTCTTCGGCTGACGCTCCAGAGGGGAAGAGGAGTGCAACGGCCATATAGATGAGGCCGATGATGAAAATCTTCCGTCTCATTGTGCGGCCTCCTTCTCTGAGGAAGCAATGGTCTCGGGATCGACAAGTGCATAGCCTTTATCCCTGAGGCCCTCCACTATCTGTGCCGACGCATCCCGTGTCCAGGCGCGGTCATGCATCAGGAGGTTTGCTCCGTGGTTCAGGTATTCGGTATTGACCATGATGTCCGCCAATGCCGGAGCATCCTGGTATTCCGATTCCCAATCATATCCGTATGTCCAGTTCATAAGTTTCATTCCGGCCTCCTCTGCGATTTCCCGGGAGGCTTCCGTGTTCTGCCCGAATGGTGCCCGGAAGAAGCGGGGGCGCTCACCTATAATCGCTTCAACCCGTTCACTTGTAGCTGTAATCTCTTCACGCTGCGCTTCAACAGACAGCTCGGGAAGGCTTGCATGCGTCTCGGTATGGTTCCCTATTTCAAAACCCATCCCATGGATTTTACGGAGGGCTTCCTGACCTTCATCCGATTCGAGGTACATCCCGTTGACGAAGAATATCGCAGGGGCCTCATGTTCCGCAAGAATTTCTGCTATCTGCACGGCGTGGCCATCCGGTGCATCATCATAGGTCAGGAGGGCAACCTGCGGGTCTGCACCGCTGCCTTCAATCGGCTGGATGGCATATGTATCCGGGTTGACTTCGTATTGGAAATCGGGCGCTTCAGCATCTTCTTCTTTCTGTGTCGCTTCTGCTTCTTCCATCCCGTCATCCGATGCTGGAGCCTGTTCCTCCTGTACCGTTTGTTCCCGTTGAATTTCATCCTGTTCAGCTGAATCCGCAATGTCCGCTTCCCCACCATCCCGGCAGCCGGCCAATAGCATGCTGCTGCATAGCACGGTCACTATAAATCCCTGTTTAAACATCTTGTGCCTCCCTATCGCTCATTCTATTCATCAGCTTCTTCCTCCAACTGTGCATTCAGCATATTGCGGGCTTCCTCCAGTTCCACGAACGCCTGGTCGAGTTCCCTCCGGATTTCCCGGGTGCCTTCCATTTCATCATTGACGCGTTCAATTCCATCCTGGAATGTTTCATAGTCCGCTTCGTCCTGACCCAGCGATTCAAAATATGTCTTTTCGGAATCCAGTTGTGCTCCATAGGACTCCGTGAATGCATCAAGTGATTCCGTCATGGAGTCGAGGGAACCGAGCACACCGTTGAACGCCTCCGCTGGCATTTCATCATTGTCGATCTGCAGCATCTCTTCGTGCTGGCTGAGGGTTTCTTCATTGCTTTCTGACAGCTTTTCCAATAATTCCCGCCTTTCTTCTATATTTGCATGAACCTCGGCAGAACCATCAGATAATGTGCTTAAACTTTCATCTTCAGTCAATGCGGCTTCAAATTCCGTCTGCAGACGATTTTCCAAATCAGCCAGCTGTGTGAATGATTCCATGACTGACGTCTGCAGTTCCTCTATGTCTGACAATGATGTCTGTGCCTTTTCGGCCGGGCTGCTGCATCCTGCGAGCATCAGTAATGTGGCGGCCAGGATAACGGCGGCCATATTACGATAATGGAAAGGCATAGTTCATCTCCTTTATATATGTATTCCCATAAATTATAGCAATGCTTGCATATATAGTAAATTACAATATCGACCTTCTCACTATGAAAAAACGGTCTGGAGCCAATAGTTGGCTCCAGACCGGTCTGAAAGGAATATCTTCATCTTCTATGCCTATTCACTTTTTTCGGAGAACTGGAGCTCAAGCTGTGCCTTTACATCCTTGCTCACCAGTACACCGCCTGTTTCCAGCTGCTGGTTCCATGTCAGTCCGAATGCTTCACGGTTGATTGTGAACTCGGCTTCGAAGCCATGGACTTCCTGGCCCCAGGGGTTTGTACCCTTACCGTTGTACTGGAGGTCGATTGTCATTTCCTTCGTGATGCCGTTCATCGTCGTCTCACCCGTCACCGATACAGTATCCCCGGACTTAGTGACATTACTCGATTTGAACGTGATTTTCGGATTCTTTTCCACATTGAAGAAATCTTCTGATTTCAAATGTGCGTCCCGGTCTTCATTTTTGGTGCTTATGCTGTTTACATCTATTTCTGCATGAACTTCGGCATCCTCGAAAGTTTCGAGATTGTTTGTTTTCACTTCAAAATGAAAATCTTCGAAGTGCCCCTTCACCTTTGATACCATCATGTGCTTTACCTGGAATCCCACTTCGGAGTGGGCTGGATCTGTTACGAACGTTGTCATCATTAAAAACCTCCAATAATATTATCTCTAATTCAAGATAATTATATTTTACACCACTTACTTACTTTATGCAAGTTAATTATTAAATATATATAATAATGATCTCAGGAGGATACTTGACAGAAAATTCTTTATCCTTTAGAGTATGATGTAATATAATAATTGATACTCTTATCGAGAGAGGTGGAGGGACTGGCCCGATGAAACCTCAGCAGCGGACCCCAGGTACCGTGCTAATTCCAGGAGCACTGCTCGAAGATGAGATGAATGGATGATCATCATCCCCAATTTATCCACTTCGGACAATTGGGGATTTTATTATATTAATATTATTGGAAAGAGGGATCAGCATGACGAAAACGGCAGTCGAAGCACCATTCAGGGCAGATCACGTGGGGAGCCTGCTGCGGCCCGACAGCATACATAGGGCGCGCAAAGACCATCAGGAGGACAGGATCTCCTATAAACAGCTGAGGGAAATCGAGACCGAAGAGATCAGGAAAGTGGTCGACAAGCAGATTGAAGTGGGACTCAAGGCGGTCACCGACGGCGAATTCAGAAGGCGCTTCTGGCATACCGATTTCCTTGAACACCTGGACGGCGTGGAAGGATATGTGCCCGATACAGGCTTCCAGTTCGACGGCATCGAGACCGAACGGTATGATGTACGTGTCACAGAAAAAATCGCATTCAATAAAGAGCATCCGCATATAAAGGACTTCATCGAATTCAAGGAGATCGTGGGCGACCGGGCGGTACCTAAACAGACGATTCCAAGCCCGAACCAGATGTTCAATGCCGGCATACGGAACCAGGATATATATCCCGATGTCGAAGCATATGCCAAGGACGTCATCAAGGCCTATCAGGATGCGGTACAGGCGTTCTATGATGCAGGGTGCCGCTATCTCCAGTTCGATGATGTATACATTGCCGGACTCAATGCGCCGGAGATCCCATTCAATGACAGCGGCTATGACAGGGAATCCCTGATCCATCTGGCACTGAGGGTGCTGAACGGCGTACTTGAAAAGAAACCTGAGGACATGGTCATCACCACACATTTATGCCGCGGAAATTACAGGTCGAAATGGGCATTCGAGGGCAGCTACGCCAAAATCGCCCCCGTGCTCTTTGCCAAAGAGAAGGTTGACGGATTCTTCCTCGAATATGACGATGACCGTTCCGGAGACTTCGAACCGCTCTCCTACATTCCTAAAGAAGGCCCGCGGGTCGTCCTTGGACTGTTCACCTCAAAGCATGGTGAGCTCGAGGATGAAGATGTGATAAGGGAACGCGTTGCGGAAGCATCGAAATATGTTTCCAAAGATCAGCTCTGCCTGAGTCCCCAATGCGGTTTCGCCTCTACACACCACGGCAATGAACTTACTGAAGATGCCCAGTGGAAGAAGCTTGAATATATCGTATCGCTTGCAGAGAAACTTCTGGAAGAATAGAAATAAGGCCCCGTTGAGGGCCTTATTTTTATGGATGCTGTAATGTCCGGTTGAAGAATTCGAGTATCTTGCTGTTCATGTCATCGATGTTCTCCTGATGCATGTAGGTATGCCCCTCGTTTTCATATGCCGTGAACCCGACATACTGCCCGTTCTCCTTCATCGCCTCCACCATCTGGACCGATTCGCTGTATGGGACACGGGCGTCGTGGTGGCTGTGGAAGACCATCAGCGGCACCGATATATCCTTGCTTCTCGAGAGGGGCGAGATGTCGTCCAGAAACGCACCTGATTCTTCTATCGAGCCATATTCTGCAGCACGCAGCGCCCTTCTCCATGGCGGTGTATGATCTAGGAAGGTCCTGAGGTGCGAGATGCCGACGATATCCACTGCAGAGGCCCAAAGTTCGGAATGATGGGTAACCAGAAGAAGCGTCATCAGCCCGCCATAGCTCCTGCCCATCACCGAGATTCGGGAGTCTTCGGCCATTCCACCCTCCATCAGATGACGCCTCAGTTCGATGACATCCTTCATCGCATCCAGGCGCTTCTCCTTGTCATCAGCTTTAAGATAGCTGCGACCATAGCCCTTGCTGCCCCTGATATTCGGCACAACGACCTGGAAACCTGCTCTGTTCAGCTGGTAATAGAGCGCATTGAATTCCGGTCTGGCCTGCGATTCCGGGCCTCCATGTATATGGATGACGGTCTTCTTCCCTTCCTGGTCCGTCTCATATATGAAATATGGCACTTCCAGATCGTCAAATGAACGGTAGGATGATATGCGCCACGAAACTTCCGATGCCTGATCAGTGTTTCCGAGCACAGTTTCCATCTCACCGGTTTCAAGTGAATGGCGGCATATACGATGCGGCTGGTCGACCGAGGAATGGATCAGGAACAGCTCACGCCCTTCTCCGTAGGCCAAAGAATGCACGACACCATCGTCTATGACCTCCAGTTTCTCGGTCGACGATGTTTCAAGATCCATCCGATAGAGTACGGATTGTCCATTCTCATTGCACGAAAGAATTGCTTCCGTCTTGTCTGCGGATACTTTGAAATGTTCAACGTCCCATTCGAATGCGGTGAGTCGCCTATGACTGCCCTCTTCCACGTTGATTTCATGGACGTTCATGTATCCATCATGCATGTCGCTGAGGCACAGGCACCTGTCTTCATGGAACTTGAAGGCGGAGAATCGGGCTTCGGTCAACGGTACATCCTCCATTTCATCCTTATCCATATCATAGATCATCAGCGCTTCATCAATGTTATTCACATCTTTCGACAGCAGCAGTCTGTCCCCAGGGAGTTCGGAAATGAAATGGACTGGTCCATCAAAAGTTCGAAGCACTCTGACAGAACCTTTGGCATGGACAAGGCAAAGGTCAAAATTGGAGGATTCATGGTGGTTGCGGACCATGGTATATATGTTCTGATCATCATCATATTCCCCGTAATGGTGGAAGTAGTCGAGATCTTCAATCAGCGTCCCGATGTCCTCGCCATCCATCATGTGGAACTGGTTCCGCTCGTTTCCATGGTAGTCCGCTGCGATTGTAATGTGTCCATCTTCAAGCCAATAGTTCTTGACGTTCTGTTCGAACCTGGTGAGCTGCATTTTCCTGCCTGTTGACGGATTGTACTTCCACAGCTGGTGCATGCCGCTTTCACAGCTTATGAAGTATAATGCCTTCTCTTCCCTACTGTATTTCAGATTCATATATTTGGTGAATGTCCCCATCATGTTTTCCCCTTTATCTATGACTTTCATCCCATTCTACTATATTAAGCGACTTTTCTGTCAACTTTGGATGATAATGGGGACAAATACTAATGAAGGGAGCATCCCATTATGAAAGTCAAGACACTGAGCGCGATGACGGAGAAGGGTCTCGAAAAGAAAGTGAATGCATTCCTCGATGAAAATCATCAGCTGGAGATCCTCGACATCAAGTTCTCCAATGGCAGTTCATACGCTGCCCTGGTAATCTACAGGGAGTAAAAGAAGCCCCGCACTTCAGGAAAATTGAAGTGCAGGGCTTCTTTAGTTGTTGGTTGCTGTTGAGGAAGGTATTATCTCCTCTGCAGTATTTCTTTTACAAGAACTGCAACGTTCTTGGTCTTGTCGTTGTTACTCGTACTATCTCCTCCTCGTATTGTTGGGACGCAAAAAAGCAGCCAGATGAAATGATTCATTCTGACTGCCTTCGGGCAATTATTAAACATATCATTTATATTGTTTTGGAAAACAAGTTATACCACCGGTCGGGATCGAACCGACACTCCCGCAATGGGAACTGGATTTTGAGTCCAGCGCGTCTGCCAATTCCGCCACGGTGGCCCAGTATTAATAAAATTATAAAGCGGAAGATAGGATTTGAACCTATGTCTTGCTTCAGGTAGAAGCATGTTCTGAACACTGAACTACTTCCGCATGGGAATAAGAAAATGGAGGCGCCAACCGGATTTGAACCGGTGATAGAGGATTTGCAGTCCTCGGCCTTACCCCTTGGCTATGGCGCCTTGAAGCTGGGCTAGCAGGATTCGAACCTGCGCATGACGGTACCAAAAACCGTTGCCTTACCGCTTGGCGATAGCCCAATAAAATGGGGCGGCTGATGGGGATCGAACCCACGAATGCCGGAACCACAATCCGGTGTGTTAACCACTTCACCACAACCGCCATATTGGCAGGGGTAGTAGGAATTGAACCCACATCAAAGGTTTTGGAGACCTCTATTCTACCATTGAACTATACCCCTATATATGGAGGGGGGCAGATTCGAACTGCCGAACCCGAAGGAGCGGATTTACAGTCCGCCGCGTTTAGCCACTTCGCTACCCCTCCATGATACCGCAAAAAATGGTGCCGGCCAGAGGAATCGAACCCCCAACCTACTGATTACAAGTCAGTTGCTCTGCCAATTGAGCTAGACCGGCAACACAAATGGTGGTTCAGGACGGAATCGAACCGCCGACACTGTGAGCTTCAATCACATGCTCTACCGACTGAGCTACTGAACCACTTGAATTTTAAATGGCGGTCCCGACGGGAATCGAACCCGCGATCTCCTGCGTGACAGGCAGGCATGTTAACCGCTACACCACGGGACCACTTATAAATAAAATAAATTGCGGGAGGTGGATTTGAACCACCGACCTCCGGGTTATGAGCCCGACGAGCTACCAGACTGCTCTATCCCGCGATAATAATAATGGCGGAGGAAGAGGGATTCGAACCCCCGCGGGCCGTTAAGCCCCTGTCGGTTTTCAAGACCGATCCCTTCAGCCAGACTTGGGTATTCCTCCGTATGATATGAAAATAAAACGATGGTGGACCTTGCAGGACTCGAACCTGCGACCCAACGGTTATGAGCCGTTTGCTCTGACCAACTGAGCTAAAGGTCCAATATGGCGGCGGAGGGGATCGAACCCCCGACCTCACGGGTATGAACCGTACGCTCTAGCCAGCTGAGCTACACCGCCATGAAAAATATAGTTTTAAGTAAAATGGTGGAGACTAGCGGGATCGAACCGCTGACCTCCTGCGTGCAAAGCAGGCGCTCTCCCAGCTGAGCTAAGCCCCCATTTTTTTCTTAAGAGTCGGGAAGACAGGATTCGAACCTGCGACCCCTTGGTCCCAAACCAAGTGCTCTACCAAGCTGAGCTACTTCCCGTAAGTAATAAAGCGCGCCCGAGAGGAGTCGAACCCCTAACCTCTTGATCCGTAGTCAAACGCTCTATCCAATTGAGCTACGGGCGCATTATGATATGTTCCTATACTGGTGCCGAGGACCGGAATCGAACCGGTACGGTAATTACTTACCGCAGGATTTTAAGTCCTGTGCGTCTGCCAGTTCCGCCACCCCGGCGAAATAATGGAGCGGAAGACGGGATTCGAACCCGCGACCCCCACCTTGGCAAGGTGGTGTTCTACCACTGAACTACTTCCGCAAATAATGCGGGTGAAGGGAGTCGAACCCCCACGCCCGAAGGCGCTAGATCCTAAATCTAGTGCGTCTGCCAGTTCCGCCACACCCGCGTATGTGAGCCATAGAGGATTCGAACCTCTGACCCTCTGATTAAAAGTCAGATGCTCTACCAACTGAGCTAATGGCTCATCATATTGATTAAATGGTGCCGGCCAGAGGAATCGAACCCCCAACCTACTGATTACAAGTCAGTTGCTCTGCCAATTGAGCTAGACCGGCATTTAAATGGTGGAGAATGACGGGTTCGAACCGCCGACCCTCTGCTTGTAAGGCAGATGCTCTCCCAGCTGAGCTAATTCTCCATTTAATATTAAATTGTATACTGCCCGGCGGCGTCCTACTCTCACGGGACGTCAGTCCAACTACCATCGGCGCTGGAGAGCTTAACTGCTGTGTTCGGCATGGGAACAGGTGGGGC